>CANQUC010000008.1 GCA_947626945.1 uncultured Lachnospiraceae bacterium
ATGATGCCTATGACCTACAATATTTCTTACGGCATTGCCTTCGGCGTGATTTCTTATGTGCTTATCAGCGTGTTTACCGGAAAGGCAGGGAACGTAAAAGCGGGAACATGGATCGTCGCGGCGCTCTTTACCGTCATGTTCTTTGTGACGCATTAAAAACTGTCACGAAACAGCATCGTCAGACTGTTGGGACGGGCTGACGATGTGATCACAAACTGTTCCGAGGAGGAAAAAAATGGATTTTAGGAACTTTCAGAAAAAGCGGCAATGCTTTCTGGCTGTTATCCTTGCGGCTGTGCTGCTCTTAAGCGGGTGCAGGGTTTTAAAGGAAGATGCAAAAGCGAATGACATCATCATTTTATATACCAATGATGTACATTGTGCCGTGGATGGTGATATTGGTTACGCCGGACTTGCGGCATATAAGCAGCGGTGTGAGCAAAAAACCCCCTATGTGACGCTGGTAGACTGCGGGGATGCCGTACAAGGCGAATTGCTGGGTACAGTATCCGAAGGAGAATACATCATTGATCTGATGAACGTAACGGGATATGATTATGCTGTTTTGGGAAATCACGAGTTTGACTATGGCATGGAACAGCTGGGATATCTCATGGACAGCGCGGATTTTTCTTATCTTGGCTGTAATATAAATTATACAGGAAGCGGTGAAAATCCCATAGACGCGCTCAAACCGTATTCGTTAGAAAAATACGGCGAGACTACGGTAGCGTTTGTCGGTGTATCTACGCCATATAGTATTACCACCTCTACCCCAAAGTATTTTATGGATGAAAGCGGAAATCTGGTTTATGATTTTTACAATTCATCTGCGAAAGACTTTTATACATGTGTGCAAAAATATGTGGACGAGAGCGTCAAGGCTGGTGCGGATTATGTTATATTGCTGAGCCATTTGGGCGATGGTGAAGAATATTCTCCATATAGTTCCGTCCAGCTGATTGCGAATACAAAAAACGTGGATGTCGTTTTAGATGGACACGCCCACAGCACCATCAGCTCTGACATCGTGAAAAATCAGGAGGGTAAGGATGTATTGCTGTCCTCCACAGGAACCGGACTGGAAAATATAGGTCAGCTTGTTATTACACAAAATGGAATGATATCTACAGGGCTAATTTCATCCTATGAGAATAAAGATGACCAGACGAAGGAATTTGTTTCCAACATCAAAGCAACCTACGAGGAGGAAATAAAGGAGGTAGTGGCAGTGAGTGATACATCGCTGTCATGTGGTGACGAAAATGGAGTAAGAATGGTAAGAAATCGTGAGACAACGATAGGAGATTTCTGTGCCGATGCTTACCGTGCCGTCTCCGGGGCGGACATTGCTTTGGTTCAGGGCGGAGGAATTCGAGCGGATTTGCCCAAAGGAGATATCACTTATGCGGATTTGCTTGCGGTACATCCCTGGGGAAATTCTTTGTGTATGGCAGAGGCCAGTGGCAAGGAAATACTGGATGCTTTGGAGTTTGGAAGCAGATATGTTGAAAGCGAATACGCTTCCGGGCAGGATGCTTTGGGAGAAATCGGAGGATTTCTACAGGTATCGGGGCTTCGGTTTTGTATAGACACTGCGGTACAATCCACAGTGAAAACAGATGAAAATGAGATGTTCGCCGGAGTGACAGGCGCCTACCGTGTGTCAAATGTGGAAGTGCTGAATGCGGACGGCAGTTATTCTCCCCTGAATCTGGAGAAAACCTACACAGTAGCCTCCACAGATTACCTCATCAAGGACTATGGGGACGGGTACAATATGTTTGCTGACAATACCCTGCTGATTGACGAGGGTATGACGGATTATCAGATGCTGTCAAACTATATTCAGGAAAATCTGGGTGGAAACCTTTCCGCCTATTCGTCTATCCAGGGCAGAATTCAAGTGAAGTGAAAGAAAGAGTATGCTATCCCGATTGGATTATCCGTTGTGATTGCATTTGTGTATCAACTGGTTATGCCGTATTGGGAATAAAGGCAGATTCCAGTTTCCTGACTTAACAACAATGTTAAGTTAAATAATGTTTGTGGGATGACTATGATAATGACTATCCTCAATATCAAGCGGCGTTATATGAGATTTTTCAGAATGACTTTATAAAATCACGTCCTACATTTGAAGGAAAGCAGGTAAATATTCGCAGGCATCCGATTGAATATGGAAAGGAAGAGGCATTTTTTCATGTAACCTGCCAAGATTATCTAAAAAGTGGAGAACGTGTGCCGGATTTTAGAAGATGCGAGAGAATCAGATGGGTTCGTGCGTTTATTGAGAATTATAATTGTGATATAACGCAATGTGAAGAATGTGAGGGAGTAAAAGTTTGGAGTGAACCGTATCGCAATACAACTAGAGTACATATGCTGCTTGAAGAAGAACGCTATATGGTTGTTGTAGAGCGCCGAGATTCATATTGCTTATTAGTTACGGCTTTTTACTTCGAGCAGGATCACTCATTAAGAAAAAAACTTCAGCATTATGAACAATATAAGGCTCAAGCGTGAGCGGTAGGAAATAATTAACAGATATTTGCAACCCAAACTCATTGACAAATCACAGAAAATTGCATATACTAATAGTAGCTCATCTGCCATGCGTAGAAGGAGTTCCTAAAGACGTCTTGCTTAGCAAGGCGTCTTTTGCTTTGTCTAAATAACTTGTTTTTAGTCAATATTCTGTCAGCAGCGCCACAATTACATTACTCTGCTGATACAACTAGTCTGTAAATTCCTTCGGGCTGACTGTTCCTGTTTTTACAGCCTTTTTTCTCTGTAACGCTTCTTTCTTAAAGTCAGCAAAGGCAGCCTGTATTTTTCCAGACGGTCAGATCAATTTGCCTGCGAGCAGGCATTAAATTTTTAAAAAAATGAAAAAATTAGCACTCAATGCTTGACAGTGCTAACAATCGGTGTTATATTGTTCGTAGAACAACCCGAAATCAGGTTTGAATTTCCGTGCTCTGGCCGTGAAAAGCCGGGGCGCAGGGAATGGAGGGATGACTATGAACATCAACAAATTTACGCAGAAATCCATACAGGCCATCAATGACTGTGAAAAGATCGCTTATGAGTACGGTCATCAGGAGATTGATCAGGAGCATCTTCTGCAGGGGCTGCTTACCGGAGAGGACAGCCTGCTGAAAAAGCTGATTGAGAAGATGGGAATATCCCCGGAGCAGTTTGAAAATTCCGTGGAGGCTCTTCTGGCCAGACGTCCCAAGGTATCCGGAGGACAGCTTTATATGAGCCAGTCCTTAAACAAGGCGCTGATCTCCGCGGAGGATGAGGCAAAGCAGATGGGGGACGAATATGTTTCCGTGGAGCATCTGTTCCTGGCGCTTTTAAAAAATGCCAATAAAGAATGCAGGGAGCTCTACCGGCAGTACGGCATCAACCGGGAGACGTTTCTGCAGGCGCTTTCCACGGTCCGGGGAAATCAGCGGGTCACAAGCGATAACCCGGAGGCTACCTATGATACTCTTGCCAAGTACGGCTACGATCTTGTGGAGCGGGCCCGGGAGGAAAAGCTGGATCCGGTTATCGGCAGAGACGGCGAGATCCGGAATGTGATCCGCATCCTGTCCAGAAAAACAAAAAACAACCCCATTCTGATCGGCGAGCCCGGCGTAGGAAAAACCGCCGTGGTGGAGGGCCTGGCCCAGCGGATCGTCAGAGGCGATGTGCCGGAAGGGCTGAAAGATAAGCGGCTGTTTTCCCTGGATATGGGATCGCTTGTGGCGGGAGCCAAATACCGGGGCGAATTTGAAGAACGGCTGAAAGCGGTGCTGGAGGAAGTGAAAAAAAGCGACGGGCAGATCATTTTGTTTATTGATGAGCTGCACACCATCGTGGGAGCCGGAAAGACCGAGGGCGCCATGGACGCCGGAAATATGCTGAAGCCCATGCTGGCCAGAGGCGAGCTCCACTGTATCGGCGCCACCACCCTGGACGAATTCCGTCAGTATATTGAAAAGGACGCTGCTTTGGAGCGGCGTTTCCAGCCGGTGCTTGTAGATGAGCCTACGGTAGAGGACAGCATTTCCATTTTAAGAGGGCTGAAAGAACGGTATGAAGTCTATCATGGCGTAAAGATCACCGACGGGGCGCTGGTGTCGGCGGCCACTTTGTCACACAGGTATATCAGCGACCGGTTTTTGCCGGATAAGGCCATTGACCTGGTGGACGAGGCCTGCGCGCTGATTAAAACGGAGCTGAATTCTCTGCCGGCGGAGCTGGATGAGCTGCAGCGGAAGATCATGCAGCTAAAGATTGAGGAAACGGCCCTGAAGAAAGAAACGGACCGGATGAGCCAGGAGCGTCTGGAAACACTGCAGAAAGAACTGTCACAGCTCAATGAGGAGTTTGCCGGGAAAAAGGCGCAGTGGGACAATGAAAAGGCATCCGTGGAGCGGCTGCAGAAGCTGCGGGAAGAAATGGAAGAGCTGAATAAGCAGATCCAGATGGCAAACCGGGAAAGCGATTATGAAAAGCTGGCCCAGCTGCAGTACGGAGAACTGCCCCGGCTTACCGCCCAGCTGCGGGAAGAGGAAGAGAAAACCAGCAAGAAGCAGATGACCCTTGTACACGAAAGCGTCACCGAGGAAGAGATCGCCAAGATCGTTTCCCGGTGGACGGGAATCCCTGTGGCAAAACTGACAGAGGGAGAGCGCAGCAAGATCCTTCATCTGGATCAGCAGCTCCATCAGCGTGTGATCGGCCAGGAGGAAGGCGTGCAGCGGGTAACGGACGCCATTCTCCGTTCCAAGGCTGGCATAAAGGATCCAACCAAGCCCATTGGTTCTTTCCTGTTTCTGGGCCCTACCGGCGTAGGCAAGACAGAGCTTGCCAAGGCTCTTGCCCAGAGTCTCTTTGACGATGAGCAGAATATGATCCGCATTGACATGAGCGAATATATGGAGAAACATTCCGTGGCACGGCTCATTGGCGCGCCTCCGGGATATGTGGGCTATGAAGAGGGTGGACAGCTGACGGAAGCCGTTCGCAGAAAGCCCTACAGCGTGGTGCTGTTTGATGAGGTGGAAAAGGCTCACCCCGATGTGTTCAACGTGCTGCTGCAGGTGCTGGACGACGGGCGGATCACCGATTCCAAGGGCAGGACGGTGGATTTTAAAAATACCATTCTGATTATGACCTCCAACATTGGTTCCATGTATCTGCTGGACGGCATTGGAGACAACGGGGAGATCAGGCCGGAATGCCAGGAGGCAGTTATGAACGAGCTGCGGGTGCATTTCCGTCCGGAATTTTTGAACCGGCTGGACGAGACCATTTTGTTCAAGCCTCTGACAAAAGAAGACATCCGCTCTATTGTGGATCTGCAGATGAAAGAGCTGAATGGCCGACTGAAAGAAAAGGAAGTGACCGTAGTCCTTACAGACAGGGCCGAGGACTATGTGGTTGAGCACGGCTATGACCCTACTTACGGGGCCCGTCCTCTGAAGCGTTTCCTCCAGAAGCATGTGGAGACCCTGGCGGCAAGACTGCTTTTAGGACAGGAGATCGAGATGGGCAGCAAGATCGTCATCGATGTGGCGGACGAAGGGTTAACGGCAGAGCTTGCATAAGCCTGCGTCCATCTCATAAACGTTATCGCACAGGGAGGCGATATCCAGCGGATTGTGGGAGGCCAGAAGGATTCCGGTCCCTTCCCGGCGAAGGGCAAGCAGCAGGGAGCGGATCTCTTCCACGCCGTGGTTATCCAGCCCGTTCATGGGTTCATCCAGAATCAGCAGCTTCGGCTTTTCCATGATCGCCTGGGCGATCCCCAGCCGCTGGCGCATGCCAAGGGAATATTTTCCCACGCTTTTTCGGCTGCCTGCATCCAGCCCCACCATTTTCATCAGGGTTTCGATGGGAATGTGGGGCTGGTTTTTTCGTACGCGGAGCAGATAGCGCAGGTTGCTCCCGCCGCTTTCGGTATCGATAAAGCCCGGCGTTTCGATCATCATGCCGGTGTTTGGCGCGAAATCGCAGTCCGTCCCGATCCGTTTTCCAAATACGGTCACAGAACCTTTTTCCGGCTTTAAAAAGCCAAGGACGCATTTCATCAGTACGGTCTTTCCGGAGCCGTTGCGGCCCACGATACCGCAGATCTCTCCTGCGTGTATCCGCAGGCAGACGTCTTTTAAGACTGTTTCCTTTCCGAAGCTTTTCCAGATATTTTCCACACAGACGATCTCATTCATATTTATTCTCCTTCCCGGAACAAAAAGCCTGTTTTTTGAGAGGCGAAAAATGACAGTATCAGCAGTGACAGGTTGAATGCCCCGAAAAGCAGGCAGGTCTGCAAAAGGGTGGGCAGCTTCTCATAGCCGCCGAAGCTGTGCATGGTGTAGGCGGCGTGCTGCAGCGGCGAGATCCATACGGCAAGGCGGTTGGCAATATAGCGCAGCTGCCTAAAATCCTCCAGACCAAGCCAGACGACCAGGCGGTCCGGCGTCAGAAGATAACAAAACAGGCTAAACAGGATTACCGCGGTCATTCCAGCCTTTTTCCCTTTTTTCAGGGAGAAAAACAGATTGATCAGGGAAAGGAGAAGGATATACTGGGTGAGCAGCGCAAAAATAGAAAGGGCGCAGATATCCGGTGTCGTCTGCTTGACGGTACGGCGCGCCACCTCCAGGGCGACGTCGAACTGTGCCGGCGCGAAGCTTAAGATCATCGCCGTATTGCTCCAGCGGTCCGCAAAAAAAGCGCTGCCTGCTGTAAGCAGGCAGGTGCTGCCAAGCAGAAAGACCGCATAGAAAAGGCTCACCGCAAAGACCGTGATCACCTGCCCCAGAAGCCAGTTTTTTCTCCCGGCCCGAAAGATCAGGTAAGAGGCCGGCGCGTCCAGCCGCGGGATCTGGGAGAGGGGCAAAAGCAGCGCCAGAGAAGAAAAAAGGATGCTGTCTCCGTCGGCAAAGCTCCAGACAAAAGGCTCAAAGATCTGCAGATCAGTGCCAAAGACGCGGGAAAGGGAGATGGTCTTTTCCGTGAGAAAAAAACAGATCAGAAAGCCCAAAAGAAGCCCCATGTAAAACCGGACGTTTTTTAACAGCATCCGGAAATTCCAAAGGGCGCAGGAGATCGCGTTGTGGGTGCTAAACATGACGTCTCACCTCCCGGGACAAGCAGACAAAAAAGAGGGCGGATAGGAAAAGCAGCAGCACTGCCGAAAACAGAAACGATTCCCCTTCAAGCCAGTTAAGCGGGTCCAGAAAGACCGACTCCGTAAAGAAACGCGCCCGGAGCATGAAAAGAGAAAAGCACAGGGCGGCCGGAACCGCGTAGGCACAGACGGCGTCCTTTGCCGTGAGGGCCGCGATGCTTCCCGTCAGGGCGAAAACCGCTGAGGAAAGCAGCCGCGCAAAGAGCATTGCCGCCGAAAGAGTCTCCGGCGAAAGAAAGGCGGCCAGCACCGCCGCGAAAAGAAGGACGCCCGCCGTCTGGGAAAAAATGGCGCCAAACAGCACGGAAAAGAACCGGCTGATCAGATAATCTTTTCTCCCGCACCGGAAAAGAATGGTGGGAAGGGCGCCGCCGCCAAGTTCCTGACGGGCTGCGGCCGCCGAGGGCAGGGCTGCCAGAAGCGGCAGGGAGAGAAGGTTTCCCTCCCCTGTAAGTGCTTTCTCTGCCAACTCCGCAAAGCTTAACGGATCGCCGTGGAGCAGCCGGTAGATTTCCGAACCCAGCTCCGCCCAGAGGGTAAGGACTGTAAGAAGCGCGGCCGCCCAAAATGTTTTGGATCGCAGAATCCGACGAATTTCTGCAAAACATGCTGTCATGTCAATACCCCAATTCCCGGTCAATGACCGTTCCGTCCAAGGCGTTTAAGGTCAGCAGGCTGCTTTTGGCATATTCGCCGGTATCCCAGCCGCCGGCGTAAGCGCCGGTGCCGGCCAGAAATCTGGTTCCGTAAAAATCCCAGACAGGCGTATAGAGATAGCTTCCGTCCGGCTGCCAGACTTTCATATAACCGAACCGTATCTCCGTGACGGTGATCCGGTTGACCTGAACATCCTTTTCCACCTCCACAGACTGGATGGAGAGAAGCCCCACCTTGGAAAAAATATCCCAGATATCTGAAAAGGGCAGAAGCTCCACGCTTTCTTCCATTACCGCTCCCGGATCCTCCGGGTTAGAATACTTCAGCGCGCAGACGCCGCTGTCCCGGACGATCACGGAGATCTCGCTGGCGGCGCTGACAAATTCGTATGCGTTTCCGGCCTCCGTGGGACCGCTGTTTACCGGGATCCCGCCGATCTGTCGGGTAAAGCGCAGGGCGTAATACCGGGGATTCTGCAGCGTATCATAGACTGGAAGCTGGCCGCATTCCAGCAGGCGGTAGTCCGGCGCGATGGCCTCAACCTCATCCCTGGCAAAAGCAATGGCCTCATCAGGGGAGATCGTACACCCCTCCGCCTTTCCGTCCGTGAGCGGTTCAATTTCATACACATCTTGGAGCGCGTTCCCGTAAAATCCCTGACCGAACAGCATATGCGGACAGCTGGCAAGCGCCCCTGTGGAGCTGTTCAAATTATAATAAAGAAACAGATCCCGGTACTCTTCCTCCTCCGGAACATCCGGGTCACTTGTGGATTCTCCGGCGCCGATCAGGAGCTGGTAGGAATCTGTCCCTGCGTACGAATCATCGTCCCTGCTGCGGGGATCCTTTTCCGGCCCGCCTCCTTTATATGGCTGGTCCGGCTTTTTATCTCCCTGATAATCTGTGGTATACCTCCAGGAAAGGCCGCCTTCATGACGTTTTACGATGGTATCGATCTCCTCCTGGGTAAAAACGCGGGGAGACACCTCGATCAGATCCGCGCCGGCGGCTTCCGGCACGAAAACCTCCGCGTCCACCTTCACGGTGCTGATTCCCGACTCTGAGGAAAATTCACCCTCCGCGTGAGCGGGCGCCCCAAGCTGTTCCTTAAGGGAACCGGACGCCGTTTCCACGCCGGACGGTGTTTTGCCATCATGCGGCGTATCATCCGGCGCGCTGCAGCCCGAGGCAAGCAAAAGGCTGACTGTCAGAAGCAGCATGAAAAACTGTTTCATGAAACGCACCCCCTTTTAAAAGAATGGAGAACTTCCGCGGCGTATCATCCGGCAGGGAAGCTCTTTTTATGATCATACCGCGCCGCGCCAAAAAAATCCTCCGCGGCATTTTCACAAATTGTCATCAAGTTGTAAATTCCGGCAGGGAGACCGTCACTTTTGTTCCTTTACCCGGCTCGCTCTCCAAAAGAAGGGCGCCGCCGTGCCACCGGGCGATCTTATCGCAGATGGCAAGACCAAGCCCCGCGCCGCCGTGGGCTCTTGAGCGGGCCTTATCTACCCGGTAAAAGGGTTCCGTCACCAAAGGAAGGTGTTCCGGGGCGATTCCGCAGCCCTGATCCTCTACGCTGAGCAGCACCGCGCCGTCCGCCTTTTTAAAGCGAACCTCAACCGGTTCTTTTTGCCCGCAGGCGCGCAGGGCGTTCTGGATCAGATTGCAGCAGAGGTTGTAAAGAAGGGATTCCTCGCCGAAAAGGGTCTGTGCCTCCCCGTGAAAATTGACGCCGGAGGGAAAGGTGTCCTTCAGGGATCGGATCAGATCTTCCGTCCGGATCTGCCGCTTTTTCAGCCGGTTTTCCGGGGAAAGCCCCATCAGCTCTGTCATCTGCTCGGAAAGGGAAGCCGTCCGTTTTCCCGCTTCTTCGATCTTTCTGGCACATTCGATTTTCTGTTCCTCATTTAAGGGCATATGCAAAAGGGAATCGGCGTAGCCGAGGATCGCCGTGACCGGCGTTTTTAATTCGTGGGAGAGCGCGCCCAAAAGAAGCTGTCTTTTTTTCAGCTCTTCCTCCTGAGAGCGGATCTTTT
Organism: uncultured Lachnospiraceae bacterium; assembly: GCA_947626945.1. Taxonomy (GTDB): domain Bacteria; phylum Bacillota; class Clostridia; order Lachnospirales; family Lachnospiraceae; genus CANQUC01. The sequence goes on from CANQUC010000008.1 coordinate 9,892, forward strand.
CTTCTACGGAATCGGTCATGGCGTCAAAGGCGCGGGAGAGGTTCCCGATCTCGTCTTTTGTGCGGATGGATGTCCGCAGGCGGTAATCCCCTTCCGCGATGGCGGCGCTGACAAGCGTAAGCTTCGTGACGGGACGCATGGTTTTTCGGACGATGAGGAAAATGAAAACTCCGTCAAAAAGCGCGCCGGCCAATAGCAGCAGCAGTCCGATTCCCCAGGCCCGTGCGATCCTTTTTTTCAGCGGCGAGAGGCTGCGGCTCGCGTAGATCTTAAAATTCGACAGGAAAACGGACGGGCCTCCGGCCACCAGAACCTCGCCGGCGTCCGTTTTTATCTTCCAGGCTGCTGCCTGATCCGAAAATTCTTTTGGAGCGTCCTGCGCCGGATCGTAGGTCGTGCGGCAGAACAGATACTCTCCGTCTGCAGAGAGCGCATAGGAGGTTGCCTCGTCTCCCACGGTTTTTACATAATTGGAGAAGAAAAAATGGGCGACGCTGCTTAACGTTTTGTCCTTATATTCCTGATGCTGTCCCAGCACGGAGGAATCGAGGTATCCCCTGCACAGCTTCATGGCGTCCGTCAGGCTCTCTTCTTCTGCCTTTTGCAGATCGGAGGTCTGCGTGCCCACTGTCACCGCCACCACGGCGCCCAGCGCCAGCCAGGTTACGGCAATGGAAGAAACCGCGATTTTCTGCCAAAGCTTCATTCTTTCACCTCCAGTTTATATCCGATCCGGTGCAGCGTCACGATCCGGTCTTCCCAGTGCAGCTTTCTGCGCAGCGCGCTCACATGGCTGTCCACCGTGCGGGTTTCTCCGAAATAGGCGTCTCCCCATACTTCACGCAAAAGCTGTTCCCGGGAGAAGACAAAGTTTGGGTGCTCCAGAAACATCAGCATCAGCGCGTATTCCATGGGCTTTAATTCCACCTTTTCCCCGTCCACAAATACGCTGTGTTCCTTTTTAAGAACCCGCACGCCGCAGCGTTCGATGACCGTTTCTCCGGGATCCCTGCGGTTTAATATCTTTTCGATCCGTACCAGAAGCTCCAAAACGCTGAAGGGCTTCACAAGATAATCCTCCGCGCCCAGCCGCAGGCCCCGTACCCGGTCTGCCTCGCCACTCTTTGCTGAAAGAAAGATCACCGGGATATCCGCCTGCAGCATGTGGGGCATCAGTTCAAAGCCGTCGGTTTTTGGAAGCATGATATCAAGCAGAGCCAGATCATAAGTTTGGGAGGCGATGCTTTGGAGCGCCTCGCCGCCGTCCGCCGCGCTGTCGCAGGCATATCCCGCCACGGTGAGATTCATTTCCAACAGCTCGCGGATCGCCGGGTCGTCCTCCACGATTAAGATCCGTTTCATGTCCCTGCCTCCCTCCTTTTTTGACAATCTTTTGTGCCGTGCCCCTCGGAAAACCTGCGGTTTTCCCGTCAGTGGGCCATTGCCTTGTGAAAAAATCAGATAAGAATCTGCTTATGTGCAGGTGAGGCGCATTCTCTTATGGGCCTTATTCCCACGACTCAATACTTTCGCGTATATTATACCACTGTTTATAAGGGGAAAATGTAAGCGAGTTGTAAAAATTACAGCTGGCCGCGGGATTCCTAAGCGTCGAGACCACCTGTGCAAAGGCCGTCCGCATTGGCATGATTCTGCCGAGAAAATCACTGTTTGCGATAGATTTCTTCACATTTGGGTGGTATAATGTTCATTGTCGAGTGGGTGACTGTTCGACAAACAGGAATTTTTCCAACTCTCGCTTTATGTCCTGTTTATTATTTTATAGGAGTTATATAATTGTTGTTAAAAGGAACAAGAAATATGGATCAAAAGAAAAAATGAATAATTATGAAGAAAAAGTAAATGAAAACCTCATTGAATGAAAAAGAACGCCATAATATCAACAATATACACAATCGCTATGGTTATTGGTATTATGTCACATTGGTGCGATGATATCGATTATTTTTGTGGATAATTTATTGTAATCTACAATACAGAGGAAGCGAAGAAAATGAAAGAGGGATACATAACAGATTATATTTCAGGGGCGGAAATTCCTGACGGGCCGGAGGAAAGAGAAGCCACTCAGGTTTTTTCCAGGATTCTTGTGGAGGATTACGGATTCCCGAAAGAGCTGATCACCACAAGGCCTCAGTATTGTGTAAAAGCAAGACCTTCCGATGTCAGAAAAGAATATCCCGTTGACATTGCCGTGTTCAAAAGGAAAGAAAAGACCGACGAGGATATCTACATTATTGTGGAATGCAAAAAAAAGAACCGAAAAGACGGCAGGTCCCAGCTGGAAGATTATATGAGGTTTTCCAGGGCGGAGCTGGGAGTCTGGTTTAACGGCAACGAGCGGCTGAACCTAAAAAAATATGAAAAAGACGGGCTTGTGTTTTTTGACGAGATCCCGGATATTCCCCGATACGGCCAGAGAATAGAGGACATTGGATTATATAAGAGGAAAGATCTGATCAAACCCACCAATTTAAAATCCATTTTTAAGACGATGCGCAATTATCTGGCGGGCAATGTTGTGGGGGCAACCAGGGATGAGGTGCTTGCGCAGCAGCTGATCAATATTATTTTTTGCAAAATCTATGACGAGCGGTTTACCAGGCCGGAAGACATGGTTACCTTCAGAGCCGGGATCGATGAGGAAAAGGAGACCGTAAAAAACCGGATTGTAACGCTGTTTGGCAAGGTGAAAAAGAAATATCAGGACGTTCTGGACGCGTCTGACGAGATCGCCCGGGAGCTGGACGCAAATTCCATTGTATACATTGTGGGTTCTCTTCAAAAATATTGTCTGAAGGATGCGGACAGGGACGCCGTGGGAGACGCCTTTGAGGTATTTATTGACAATGCCCTGAAAGGCGGCCAGGGGCAGTTTTTTACGCCCCGGAACGTGGTAAAAATGATCGTGGATATGCTGGATATCAAAGCCACGGATAAGATCATGGATCCCTGCTGCGGAAGCGGAGGCTTTTTAATAGAGGGCCTGAGAAACGTATGGAGAAAAATGGATCAGGAATATGCGGCGCTGAACTGGCCGGAAAGCGAGATTGAGATTGAAAAGCAAAAAGTGGCAATAGAACAGTTCAGGGGGATCGACAAGGATTATTTCCTCAGCAAAGTCTGCAAAGCGCAAATGGCCATTCAGGGCGACGGCCGGGCAGGCATTTTCTGTGAAAACAGCCTGGAAAATCCCGGCTCATGGCAGGCGAAAACCCAGGAAAAAGTGCGGCTGGGAACCTTTGACGTGATCATGACCAATCCGCCTTATGGAAGTAAAATCAAGGTGGTGGGAAACAGCATCCTGGCTCAGTATCAGCTGGCCCACAAGTGGAGCTTTGACAGCAAGAAAAAAGAGTGGAAAAAGGGAAAGCTGAAAGAAAGCGACGCGCCGCAGTATCTGTTTGTGGAGAGATGTATGCAGCTTTTGTGTCCCGGAGGCAGAATGGCGCTTGTTCTTCCCGACGGGATCTTCGGAAACGACAAACTGGGATATCTCAGGAACTATATAGCGGATCATTCCAGAATATTAGCCATCGTGGATGTGCCAAAGGAAACCTTTATGCCTCATACAAGCACCAAGACCACCATCATACTGGTGAGGAAGCTTCGGGAAGACGAAAAGCCCCGGGAAGATTATCCGATTTTTATGGCCGTCTGCGACACCTGCGGACATGACCGGAGAGGAAATATCTGCGGAGACGACGATATTTCTCTGGTGGCTGAAAAATATAACCAATGGAGAACACAAAATGGCATTGAGTATTAAAAGCGTCCGGTTTCATGATCTGAGCGGGGCGGGCAGATTTGACGCAAGGTATTTTTTCCTGCAGGAAATGATAGAACAGTTTTCTGAAGATCAAAAAATACAGCTGATGGAACTGGGCGAAAAAGACCTGATTCTGGAAATCACGGACGGGGAGCACGCGGGCCAGACCTTTCTGGAACAGGGGATCCGGTTTATCAAAAATTCCAGCGTGAAAGATTTTGATATCAGCGTGACGGACGGCTTTTTCATTTCCAGGCAGAAGCATTCCCTGCTGGGCCGTTCCGCCGTGAAACGCGGCGACATATTATTTACCACCATCGGTCACCTGGGGTCCGCGGCCGTTGTTCCAAAAGGGTTTGGGGAAGCGAACATCAATCAGAACCTGGTGAGGATCAAAGTCAATGAAAACCTGATAGATCCTTATTACCTGGCGGCTTTTTTGAATTCCTCGTTTGTCAGAAGACAGATCGACTGTTTGTTTACAGGAAATATTCAAAGAATCCTTACCTATCCCAAGATTAAAAAAATAAAAATTATAAAAGCAGCAGAGGAATTTCAAAAAAGGATCAGAAAATGGTATTTAGAGGCCATCGAATATGGAAACGCCGGGCTGGAAAACATTGAGGAAGCGCAGCGGCTGATCCGGCAGCAGCTGCGGCTGGATGAATTTCAGGCCAACGAAAGTTCTGCCTATGAAGTAAACTGCCGTCTGATGAAACATACCCTTTGGACGCCCAGATATTATTATCCCAGATACGTTTCCGCGGTGGAGTATTTCTTGGAACATTTTCCATGCAGGCGTCTTTCTCAGCTGGTGTCCTTTCGGTCCGGAGACGAAGTGGGCAGTGATGCGTACAACAGTTACCTGGACAGGAAGCGCACGGATGTTCCTTTCATACGGACTTCGGATATTTACAACTATCAGTATGACATCTGCCCGGACTTTTTTGTGGATCAGAGTGTGTTTCAGGAGCTGAATCAGGATATTCAGCCGGGCGATATTTTGTTTTCCAACGACGGCAAAATCGGGATGATCGCCATGGTTTCCCGCCGGGATCCCATCGTCGCCCAAAGCCATATTCAGATCATGCGCCTGGAATCTGACGAGATTACGCCGGAATATCTGTATGCCATGCTGATGATCAGGGAAATCAATACATACCAAAGTGAAAAGTGCACAGTGGTGCAGTCAACGATTCCTACTCTGGCAAAACGGCTGAATGAGTTTGTCATTCCCATATTGGAAAAAGAAGCGCGAGATCAGATCACAGAGCTGATCAGGCGGGCAAATGACCTTTTTGATCAAAAAAGAGACAGGATCAGAGACATGCAGTCCGCCATTGAAGAACTGCTTCATAGGGAGGCAGAATCAAAATGACAACAAAAAAGAGAGTCTCAGACAAAACGTGCGTGGTTTGTCCGGGCCTCTCTTTTGTTTGCTTTGGATTATTCTCCGTAAAATTCTTTTACCGCGTCAAAGAACGCGTCGATGTTGTCCCAGCTTGACATAGGCGGAATGTCGCAGCCGGAGGAGATGACATAGTTTGGATATTTGCAGCAGTTTTCCATAACGTCCAGGGTGGCCTGGCGAACCGATTCCGGCGTGCCGTTGCGAAGCTGGCCGGCCGGATCCACATTCCCCATTGCCACAATTGTTTCAGGGATCTTCTCCATCATCTCCTTCATGTCGATGGCGTTTCCAAAGTGCAGCACCGGCGCGCCGGTCTCCAGAATGGAATCGATCATGGGAATGGTGGAGTTTCCGCAGTTGTGGTAAACTACAATGAAGTTGTCATCCTGCACGGCGTCCACGATTTTTTTCACATAGGGCGCGGAGAATTCGGCGGCAAGGGAAGGGCTTAAAAGACCCGCAAGGGGCTCCGCCATTACAATGCCGTTGGCGCCTGCCGCTTTATAGGCCTTGCTGTAGGCAATGAGAAATTCCGTTACCTTGTCCAGAACCGTTTCCACCATATCCGGTTCCTCATAGCAGTAGATCATGGCTTCCGTTACGTCCATCAGGCGGCCTGCCAGGGAGAAAGGCCCGATAATGCCTGCCAGCACGGGACGGTCCGTGATCATCTGCACCGCTTTTTCAATGGCTTCAATATAAATGCCTGTCCGTCCGGCGCCTACCTGGGGAACCTGCAGAGCGCCTGCCTCTTCCTCGGAGGAGACAATGCTGCCGACTACGGTAGGTACTTCGTCATCGGCCACATGGATTTCCGAGCCAAAGCATTCCGCCTCAATGGAAAGATCCATCAGGCTGACGCTTGCGGCGGAATCTACCCGGTCAGCGATCAGCTTCATGCCTTTGGCCTGGGCGTCGCTGCTGGAGATCAGTTCCCGCACGCTGATGCCCATCAGCTGAATTGCCGGGAAAGAAAGAACCGGCATGGCCTTTTTTTTCGGCGCGGAAATCATATCCTGCACCCATTGTTTCATATTCATTTGCATAAAAATCCCCCTTTTCCTGATTCAAACATGTTATGCTCAGTATAGCAGGGGCGCGGCGGCGCCGCTTGTAAATCCTTATGAATATTTGTAATTCCTTTGGATTTTCTCTATACAAACAGGACAAATCGAGATAAAATAAAAGAAACTGACAGAAAAAACGCCTGCAAGGAACCGGAGGGAGGAAGGTTGATGACATTATTACAGGGCACCGTAGGGAAAACCTATCAGGTAAAAGAAATCAGGCTGGAAGAGGCAGTTGCCAGGCGCCTGCAGATGCTGGGGCTGCTTTCCGGGACCAGTATCGAGGTCCTGAATAAAAAGAGAAGCGGCGGCGTGATCTTTAAGGTAAGAGGCATCCGTTACGCCATTGGGAAACACATCGCCCAGGGCATTCTGCTGGGAGGTGGAGAGGCATGAGCGGGGAGATTCATGTTGCGTTTATCGGCAATCCCAACTGCGGAAAAACCACCCTGTTCAACGCTTATACCGGCGCCAAGCTTAAAGTTGCCAACTGGCCCGGCGTTACGGTGGAAAAAAAGGAAGGGGCTTTCCGCTATCACAATCAGCAGTTCAGGCTGGTAGACCTGCCGGGTATATACAGCCTGACGTCCTATACTATGGAGGAAAAACTGTCCAGACAGTATATCCTGGAGGACGAGGTGGATGTGATCCTGGATGTGATTGACGCCTCCTGCCTGGAGCGCAACCTGTATCTGGCGCTGCAGCTGATCGAACTTGGAAAACCGGTGGTGCTGGCGCTGAATATGATGGACATTGTGCGGCAGCGGGGCATGGAGATCGATACGCACCGTCTGCCGGAAATGCTTGGAGTGCCGGCGATCCCTGTATCCGCCCGGAAAAAGACGGGGCTGGACGTGCTGATGCACACAGTGGCCCACCATGCAGACGGCCATGGAGACATTCCCCTGGAGCATCATCACGGAGATAAGCAGACCGCGCACAAACACAATCATCATAAAGAATATGTAGTGGTCTACAGCGATGAGATCGAGGACAAGATCGATATCCTGCAGGAACGGCTCCTGGAAAAATGGCCGGATATGGTCAATCCCAGGTGGCATGCCATTAAGCTGCTGGAACAGGACGAGGAGGTTATGAAAAACCATCCCATCGAGACTGCGGATGTGATCCAGAGAAGCTACGAAACGGATATTATCAACCAGAAATATGATTTTATTGAGGAAGTGGTGGAGGAATGCCTCTTCCATAAAGACGCCAAAAGCGAGAAAACAGACCGGATCGACAAGATCCTGACCCATCCTGTGGCAGGCCTGCCGGTGTTTCTGGCCATTATGGCCCTGGTGTTTTTCTTTACGTTTACCATAGGAGACTTCATCAAAGGCGGCTTTGAGATGGCCCTTGAATGGTTTTCCGGCGCCGTGGCCGGGCTTCTTGCGTCCATTCATGTGAACCCGGGACTGCAGTCGCTGATCCTGGACGGGGTCATTGCCGGTGTAGGCGGGATCCTGACCTTTCTGCCCAATATTTTCATTTTGTTTCTGGCGCTTGCCCTGCTGGAGGACAGCGGCTATATGTCCAGGGTGGCTTATGTGATGGACGGCATTATGGGCAAGCTGGGACTGTCCGGCAGAGCCTTTATTCCCATGCTTCTGGGATTCGGATGTACGGTGCCGGCCATTATGGCGTCCCGGGCTCTGGAGGATCCGAAAGACAGGCTGAAGACCATTTTGATCACGCCTTTTATGTCCTGCAGCGCCAGGCTGCCCATTTATGTGCTGTTTTCTTCCATGTTCTTCGGAAAACACGCCATGATCGCCGCCTATTCCATGTATGTGATCGGTCTGGGCGTGGCCATTTTGTCGGCGCTTGTGATGCGGCTTTTTGATCACCGCCGCGCAGAGCATACGCTGCTGATCGAGCTTCCGGAGTTCAAACGCCCCAGCGCTTATACGATTTTTATTTATGTGTGGGAAAAGATCAAGGATTACCTGTCAAAAGCAGGCACGACGATTTTTATCGCGTCCATCATTGTCTGGGCGCTGCTGAATTTCGGGCCGGGAGGCATGGTGGAAATGGGAGACCAGCGCAGTTTTGGCGCGATGATCGGTCAGGTGCTGACGCCTATCCTGCGTCCTGCGGGACTTGGCTACTGGCAGGTAGTGGTGTCTCTCATTGCCGGAATTGCCGCCAAGGAAGTGGTGGTTTCCAGCATGGGGATCCTGTACGGAATCAATAACATCAACTCGCCAAAAGGAATGGAAGCCATGGTGGCGGCTTTGGGCGCCGCGGGTTTTACCGGATTGAACGCCTATGCCATGATGGTGTTCTGCCTGCTTTATATTCCCTGCGCGGCTACCATCGGCGCGATCAGAAAAGAGACCAACTCCTGGAAATGGACGGCCTTTTCCATCCTGTTCCAGCTGGGCGTGGCGTATGTGATGGCGGTGCTTGTATATCAGATCGGCTCAGCGATACTGCTTTGGCGTTAAACCGGTATATTTTTTAAAGACCTTTGAAAAATAGCTCTGATCTTCAAAACCGGTGGCAATGGCAATATCAATGATCGAGTAATCCGTATTGGCCAGAAGCCGTTTGCTTTCTTCCACCCGGACCATGTTCAGGTATTCCTTGAAAGAGGAGCCGCAGCATTGCTTGAAGATCGAGGAAAAATAGGCGGGGTTCAGGTGTACATGCCGGGCCACGTCGTCCAGCGTGACGTTGTTGGCATAGTTTTTGGATATGTAGCTGATGGCCCGCCGGATCACTTCGTTGTTTTTGTGAGGCGTGTAGTTGAACATGCTTTCCGTAAACACCTCCACCGTCTCCTGCAGCTTCAGGCACAGGGCGTCCAGAGACGTGATCTCCTGGAGATTCTGCAGAAACTGGTTGTTCAGCTTCAGAATGGAATCAGTGGCGCCGCCGCCCTCAATGGCGGCCCTGGACAAAAGTGCGCAAAGCTCAATGGCCCTGGATTTTAAAATATCCAGGCTGCTGCCCTCGGAAAAAAGCACATATCCCAAAAGATCGTTTAAAATGCCCTTGGCGTCGTTTACGTTGCCGGTCTTTACCTTGGTGATCAGCGCTTTTTCCATCTCCAGGGGATAGCTGTTTCCGGAAGGCGACTGCAGCTTGTACCGCTGAATGGACTCGCTGATCTTGGACTGCTGGTGGAGCTTCCGCTGGTTGATGATAAACTGCTGTCTGGTGTCGGTGATCAGATTGGAAAACATAAAATATAAAAGCTTGCTGATCTGGGTCACCGTCGGGGGAGGAACCACCTTAATATGGGAGGCCTCCGCGTAAAGCTCCAGAAGAATGTCCGGGGGAAGAGAATACCGTTTGCCCACATCGGTGATCATCAGCGTATCGGGGGGCTCCATCAGAAAAGGACCCGCCAGGATAGAACCGAGAAACCGGCCATGATTGCTGATGGGAAACACAATGTGGTTCAGATTGGAATGGCAGGAAAAAATATAGGATTCCCCCATGTCCAGCGCCCGCATGCTGGCATTGGTATGCAGCTGTTCACAGGACTCTCCGGGAGGCAGAAACTTGCGGAACAGTGCGCAGTAATGAGAAGAAGTGCCGTAGGATTTCAGAATGGCTCCGTGCTGGTCAATGATCTGGATCTGCAGCCCTACGCAGGCTTCAAAGGCCTCCAGCATTTCATCCAGCTGTTTTTCTTCCACAATGGAGTATAGAAGCGTTTCTTTCATCTCATGGCCCTCCCTTTCTGATTTTTCCGCAAAAAAAGTGCAAAGTCTTTGAAACATATAAAAATTATACCATACGGCTATAAAAAAAACACCTATTTTCCAAAAAAAATACAAAAAATGCAAAAGAACTTTCAGTATAATGATACAGAGAAAGACATTGAGGAGGCGTAAAATTATGGGACTGATTGAGGAAATTTCTGAATTTCTGCAGAAAGGCAGAGCAAAAAATGTAAAAACACTGGTGCAGCAGGCATTGGATGAGGGGATCGATCCTAAGACCATCTTAAACGACGGACTGCTTTCCGGCATGATGATCATTGGCGAAAAGTTCAAAAACAATGAGGTGTTCGTGCCGGAGGTGCTGGTAGCTGCAAGAGCTATGAACGCGGGCATCACCATTTTGGAGCCGGAGCTTGTAAAGGTTGGCAACGAGCCCATCGGACGGGCTGTGATCGGTACGGTAAAGGGCGACCTGCATGACATCGGCAAGAACCTGGTGACCATGATGTTTAAGGGCGCGGGCTTTGAGATCTATGACGTGGGAATCAATGTGGAAGCGGAAACCTTTATCCAGAAAGCGGAAGAGGTCAATGCGGACGTGATCGGCATGTCTGCGCTGCTGACCACTACCATGCCCAATATGCAGACGGTGATCGATATGCTGAAAAAGCAGGGGCTCCGGGATAAATACATTGTCATGGTGGGCGGCGCTCCCGTCAATGAAAGCTTTGCCAAGCAGATCGGGGCAGATTACTATACCGCTGATGCCGCGACGGCTGCTGAGGTTGCAAAAAAGGCTGTGCTGGAGAAAAAAGGCATCGCCTGATCAGAAAAAAAGAAAGATGGCCGGCAGATATGTGTAACAGGCATATCTGCCGGTTTTCTTTATTCCGGCATAAATTCCCGAAAGCGAAAGGGCATCAGGCTCTGCTGAAGCTTTGGATTGATCCTGTCGGGGATCGCGATGGAATCATGGAAGGTTTTCCACAGATCCCGGTAAATATCAGGCTGCCCGGATGACAGACGGTCTGTCTGCTCTTTGGAAAGGCGGGTCAGATACCACAGCCGGTTAGCCGGGTGAATGGCGGCCAGACTGCGGCCCACATCCAGGATCAGAAAGTCTTCTCCGGAAATGCGGTCCGCAAAGTGGGGAGCGATCATGGCTGTAATGTTGTTTTTCGGCCGGATCCTGGCGGCCAGAATATGGTTTTCTGTCAGCTCAAACCGAAGAAATTCCTGATAATGATGGCTTTCGTTGATGACCTGGCGGCTTAAGAAAAACAGCTTCTGAACGGCGGGCTCCGCCAGCATCCGGGTCACCTGGGCCCCGTAGTGGAAGCCGCCTGTGAGAAACCGGTAGATGGCGTCGGCCTTTCCCGGATCCAGAGACATGGCGGCGGTATAGACCATCTCCCAGGCCTCAGCGGAGATTTTCTGCCGGATGGCGCAGCGGACCTTTTCAGCCTTGACCATATCCGGCCGGACAGTCTGGTACTGGCAGAACAGCTCCAGATTGGATTCGCCGGCCAGCTGCAGCCGCAGGTTGCCATGACCTTTCCGGGACGCCCACCCGTCGTAAACGCCGGTCAGGATCCCCTCTATGGTGTCTTCGCACAAAAATACAGTCATTTCCATGATATTCGCTCCTTTGTATGGGGCTGCCGCGGTCCGGTCAGAACTGTCCGAAGAGCGCTTTTGGGGCATCTTCCCCGGAGGGCGGCGCAAGATGAAAGTCGTCAAACAGAGACAGCTGGCGGAAGCTCTGAAAGGATCCCTCGATCCGAAGACGCTGATTCTGATCCGCCGCCGCAAGGGTATTGGCCAGATAGGTCTGATCCAGACGGATGGGATGGTACATTTTTCCGCCGCAGGTAAGAAAATGTCCCGCCCGCTTCAGAACCACCCCCATCTTTTTCAGAGCGGGAAAGTCCAGCCGGCTGTACCGCCGGGCGGCCACGATCCGCCGGGCGGATTTTACCCCGATGCCGGGCACCCGCAAAAGCATGGCGTAGCTGGCCTGAGATACCTCTACGGGAAACTGTTCCAGATGGGCGATGGCCCAGTGACATTTGGGATCCAGCAGCAGATTAAAATAAGGCTGTTCCTCCGAGAGAAGCTCATCCGCCGTAAACCCGTAAAAGCGCAGAAGCCAGTCGGCCTGATACAGCCGGTGCTCCCGCAAAAGAGGAGGAGGCGTGCCGGGGGCCGGCAGGCTGCTGTCTTCGTTAAGGGCCGAGTAGGCGGAATAAAATACCCGTTTCAGGTCGAACTGCCGGTAAAGAGCCTGGGCTACGGACAGGATCTGATGATCGGTCTCCGGGGTTGCGCCCACGATCATCTGCGTGCTCTGGCCGGCAGGCACAAACCGGGAATGCTTCGCGTAGTCCGCCGGCGGAAAGCGGGCCGGCAGGTCCGAAAAAGAAGCGGCATCCGGGGAAGCGGGAAAGTCCGCGGCGGGATCGGCGGAAATGGGAGCGGGTTTCTCCCCGGACAGGGGGAAAAGGGTTCCCTGCCGTGAAGAGCCGCCGCCTGTAGGCAGGCGGCTTGCGGCAATGCCCTGCTGAATCTGGCGCATAGGGGTCAGAAGCCGTGTCCTGGTCTTGGCGGGAGCCAGCATTTTCAGCCCCTGAGCGGTGGGCAGCTCCAGGTTGACGCTCATGCGGTCCGCAAGACGGCCCGTCAGCCGGATCAGAGCGGGATCGGCGCCGGGAATGGCCTTTACATGAATATATCCCCAGAAACGGTATTTTTCCCGAAGCAGATACAAGGTTTGGTAAAGCAGCTCCATTGTATGGTCGGGGGACTGGAGGATGCCGGAGCTTAAAAACAGTCCCTCAATGTAATTGCGCCGGTAAAACTGGATGGTCATGGAGCAGAGCTCCTCCGGTGTAAAATAAGTGCGGACGGTATCGTTGGACGCCCGGTTGACACAGTATTTGCAGTCGTAAATACAGGCGTTGGTCAGGAGCACTTTCAGCAGGGAGATACATCTGCCGTCGGCGGCAAAGCTGTGGCAGATGCCCCCGGCGGCGGTATTGCCTATGGTGCCGGGCCGGCCCTGCCGGTCTGTGCCGCTGGAGGTGCAGGCCACGTCATACTTGGCGGCGTCGGATAAGATTTCCAGTTTTTGCTGTATAGTCAGGCTTTCCCGGATCAGCATGAGAAAAATCCTTTCTCTGTTGTAATCGAACAGGTGTTTGAATATAGAATAGCACAAGAACGTTTGTTTGTAAAGAGGAAAATGAAAAAAGAAAATCAGTTGAGCAAAAACAGCCGTTATGCTACAATAAGAATAACGGTCCCCGGACAGATTCCGGCGGACAGACATGGATTACAGCATCCGGAGGATTCCATACATGAAGATTACCGTCACAGGGAAAGAAACAAAAACCGTAAGCTGCAGGCAGGGGCAGTCCGTTCTGGAGGCCCTGACGGAAAACGGCATTTTCATCAGCGCCTTCTGCGGCGGCAGCGGGCGCTGCGGCAAGTGCAAAATACAGCTGACGGAGGGAACTGTCAGCCCCTCCCCGGAGGACAGAGCGTTTTTTACGGAGGAAGAACTGGAACAGGGGTTCCGGCTTGCCTGCACGGCCCGTCCCGGAGAGGACTGTACTGTGCGGGTGTTTGGGCCGGATGAGGAGAAATTTGACGTGCTGGGCGCGGACGGGGAGGGCGCCGAAAAAGACGCCCGGCCGGAAAACGCCGGCAGATATCAGTTTGCCATAGACATCGGAACTACCACTCTGGCGATAAGCCTTGTGGCGGAAGACGCCGGGGGACAGCGGGGCAGGATTTCTATGGCGGACACTTATACGGGAGTCAATCATCAGCGCGCTTACGGCGCCGACGTGATCTCCCGCATTCACGCCTTTGACGAGGGAAAAGGGGAGGCCATGACGGATTCTGTCCGCAGGGATCTGCTGGCAGGCATGGAGCAGCTGATGAAAAAACACGGAATAGACGGCAGCCGGATCACAAAAGTCCTCATCGCGGGAAATACCACCATGGGGCACCTGCTGCTGGGCTATGACTGCCACGGACTTGGGCAGGTGCCGTTCCATCCGGTAAATCTGAATCCGGTGCGTCTGCCGTTTTCCCATGTTTTTCACAGTGACCTTACGGAGGCGGAGGTGACGGTACTCCCCGGATTTTCCACATTTGTAGGCGGGGACATTGTTTCCGGGCTGTTTTGCTGCGGGTTTTATCAGGCCGGGAGGCCGTCGCTGTTTATCGATCTTGGCACCAACGGGGAAATGGCCGTGGGCAACCGGGACCGGCTGCTGGTTACGTCTACCGCCGCGGGCCCGGCCTTTGAGGGAGGCAATATCTCCTGGGGCACCGGCAGCGTCGGCGGCGCCATTTACGGAGTGCAGATCCGGCAGGGAAAGGCTTTTACGGAAACGGTTGGGCAGCTGCCCCCTGTTGGCATTTGCGGAACAGGCGTCATCGAGGCCACGGCGGAACTGTTAAAAGAAGAACTGCTGGACGAGACCGGTCTTCTGGACGAGGAATATTTTGAGGAGGGGTTTCCCCTGGGGGAAACGCCGGACGGACAGCGGATCACCTATACCCAGAAAGACATCCGGGAGCTTCAGCTGGCAAAGGCGGCGGTGCGGGCAGGGCTGGAGACGCTTCTGCTCAGGTACGGCATTGGCTATGAGGATCTGGAGCATGTGTATGTGGCAGGCGGGTTCGGCGTGCATCTGAACATGGAAAAGGCGGTTGCCATCGGGCTTTTTCCGGAAGAACTGCTGAAAAAGATCCGGGCGGCAGGCAATACTTCTCTGAAAGGAGCGGCCCTTTACGGGCAGGAGCCGGAGGCGGAGCGGATCTGTATGGAAATGATCGGAAAGGCAGAAGAGATCGACCTGTCTACCGATGAGGACTTTCAGAATTATTATATGGACAGCATGTATTTTGAATAGGGCCGGCGGATGCCAAAAAAGGGCTGTCCGCGGATCAGGCCCCATCCGAAAGGAAGACCGAAATGGATTTGTTTGATTATATGAAAGACCAGAACTTAAAAAAAGAATCTCCCCTGGCCTCCCGGATGCGGCCGGTGACGCTGGATGAGATCGTGGGCCAGCAGCACATTCTTGGAAAGGACAAGCTGCTGTACCGGGCCATCCAGGCGGACAAGCTGCACTCGATCATCCTTTACGGGCCTCCCGGAACGGGCAAGACCACCATCGCAAAGGTGATTGCCAACACTACCAGCGCTGTATTTACCCAGATCAACGCCACGGTGGCAGGCAAAAAGGATATGGAGGAAGTGGTGGCCCGGGCAAAAAGCGATCTGGCAATGTACGGGAAAAAGACCATCCTGTTTGTGGACGAAATTCACCGGTTCAACAAAGGCCAGCAGGATTATCTGCTTCCCTTTGTGGAGGAGGGAACCCTGGTGCTCATTGGGGCCACCACGGAAAATCCCTATTTTGAAGTAAACAATGCGCTGATCTCCCGCTCAATCGTGTTTGAACTGAAGGCCCTGGAGCAGGCGGATATTGAAAAGCTGATCCTGCGGGCGGTGTACGACCAGGAGCGGGGCATGGGCGCCTACAAGGCGCAGATCGATGAGGACGCCAGGGTGTTTCTGGCGGACATTGCCAACGGAGACGCCAGAGCCGCCCTGAACGCGGTGGAGCTTGGCGTGCTGACCACGCCCCGCGGTGAGGACGGCCTGATCCACCTGACGCTGCAGGTGGCCCAGGAATGTATTCAGAAACGGGCGGTGCGCTACGACAAAAGCGGAGACAGTCATTATGACACGGTTTCCGCGTTTATCAAAAGCATGCGGGGCTCAGATCCGGACGCGGCGGTATATTACCTGGCCAGGATGCTTTACGCCGGGGAAAGCGTGACGTTCATTGCCAGGCGGATCATGATCTGTGCTTCCGAAGATGTGGGAAACGCGGATCCCCAGGCCCTGCAGGTAGCGGTGGCGGCCGCTCAGGCAGTGGAGCGGGTGGGCATGCCGGAATCTCAGCTGATTCTTGCCCAGGCGGTGATCTATGTTGCCACCGCGCCAAAAAGCAACGCCTGCACGCTGGCCATTGATCAGGCAACGGAGGCGGTAAAGAATTTTGAGACGGCCCCCGTGCCGGTTCACCTGCAGGACAGTCATTACAAAGGCGCCGGAAAACTGGGCCACGGCGTGGGGTATCAGTATGCCCACGATTTCCCGAAGCACTATGTGAAGCAGCAGTATTTGCCGGACGGCCTTACGGACCGGGTGTTTTACGAACCTACGGAAAACGGTTATGAAAAGAACATAAAGGATCATATGAAATGGCTGAAAGAACAGTAAGCAAAAACGGATCTGCCGGGCAGACCCATGAGAAAGGGGCGGCGCTTTCCCATCCCTTTCCCGGCGTTCGCCGGATGGAACGGACTTCCTACGGAGGCGATCAGGGACAGCTTCCGGCAAAACGCCTGCAAAAATACGGCTGCGGCGTAATCAGCGCCACCGATCTGCTGTATTACCTGCACCTATACCGGCAGGACTGCGGCAGCTTTCTCTTTGGCGGAGAGCGGACCAGACGGCAGGACGCCGGAAATACGCAGGCGCGGCCCGCAAATCGGCCTGTCTCTGCAGAGCCGGAGGCCTATAACAGCTGGGCCGGATATCTGGCGGCCCGCTATTTTCCGGTATTGCCTTTTTTGGGACTGAACGGATTTATGCTGGTGTTTGGCCTGAACCGGTATTTCAGAAAAAACCGGATCCCCCTTTGGGCAGGCTGGGGCGTGCCGTCAAAGAAGCTCTGGAAGCGGATCGAACAGATGCTTTCCGGGGATCTGCCGGTGATCCTGGCCATCGGGCCCAATTTTCCGTTCCTTTGGGGACGCCGCAAGCTTGCGCTGTATACAAAGGATTCCGGAGGCGCCTGCCAAAAAGCGCTGGAGACAAAGGCCCATTATGTAACCGTAACCGGCGCGGAGGATCTCTGGCTGGAGGTTTCTTCCTGGGGAAAAAGGTATTACATCAACAAAGAGGAATATCTGGAGTATGTGAGAAGACACAGCTGTTTTCTTACCAGCAATCTGGTATGGCTGCGGGAAAAAAAGCGGCCGGGGAGGCGTCAATGTGAAAAATAACGGAGAAAAAACAGGACTGGTGCTGGAGGGCGGAGGTTTTCGCGGAATCTACACCGCGGGAGTGCTGGACGTGTTTCTGGAACAGGGGCTGGAATTTGACGGGGTCATCGGCGTATCCGCGGGAGCCATTCACGGCTGCTCCTTTATCTCAGGTCAAAAGGGCAGAAGCATCCGCTACTACAAAAAATACTGTACCCATAAGCGTTTTATGAGCATACAGAGCTGGCTTAAAACCGGCAACGCGGTGGAGACGGAGTTTTGCTATCATGAACTGCCGGAAAAGCTGGATCCTTATGATTATCAGGCTTTTGACCGGTCGGATGTAAAATTCTATGTGACCTGCACCAACGTGGAAAGCGGCAGGGCGGAGTACCTGCAGGTTCACGATATGAAAAAGGAGATTGATCTTCTGCGGGGGTCGGCTTCACTGCCTTATTTTTCCAGGACAGTGGCCTGGGAGGGAAAACAGTACCTGGACGGAGGCTGCAGCGACAGCGTGCCCGTAAAGGCTTTTCAGAAGATGGGATATGGCCGGAACGTGGTAGTGCTCACCCGGGAGAAGGGCTATGTGAAAAAACCGGAAAAGATCTGGATGGCAAAGCTGTTTTACAGAAAGTATCCGGCTTTCTGCAGGGCGCTGACTACCCGGCATCTGGTCTACAACCGGACCTTAAAGCAGATCAGGGACATGGAAGAGGCGGGCAGCGTGTTTGTGATACAGCCCCAAAGCCCTCTTTCCATCGGCAGAATGGAAAGAAACCGGGACAAGATCCAGGAAGTGTACGACAGAGGCAGAAAGGACGCCGAGGAGAGCATGAGCCGGCTGAAAGCATGGCTTGCCCGGGAGGCGTAAAAAAATACAAAAGAACAAAGACGGAGAAAAAAGATGGAAGAACAAAAGAACAGCTATGACGAGCAATGGCATCTGCCGGGATATGAACAGCGGCTCAGACAGGTAAAGCGCTTCCGCAGGATAGCGGTGACAGCTGCTGTGGCGGCGGCGCTGGTGGTAACGGTTATTCTGGTGCTGATTATCCGAAATCAGACCGGCACGAAAACAAAGGCGCCTCAGGCCCTGAAAGAGCCCCCTGTACAGACGGCGGAGGTAAAGGAACCGGAAACATCCCCAGATCCGGAAGAAACCGCCACCGCCCAGGAACCGGTATCCCTTACGGTAACCTTTACCGGAGACTGTACCTTTGGAAAAAACGACAGCTTGGACTATGACGTAAGCTTCAACGCCTATTACGATACAAAAGGCCCCGACTATTTTCTGCAGAATGTGCGTTCCATTTTTGAGGCGGACGACCTGACGGTGGTGAATTTTGAGGGAACCCTGACCCAGTCTCAGGAGCGGGCGGACAAGCAATTCAGCTTTAAGGGGGATCCCGCCTATGCGCAGATCCTTTCCGGAAGTTCTGTGGAGGCTGCCAACCTGGCAAACAATCACAGCCACGATTACGGGGAACAAAGCTATACAGACACGAAAACCTATTTGCAGGAAGCCGGCATCACCACCTTTGGTTACGATGAGACGGCGGTTGTGGATGTGAAAGGCGTTAAGGTAGGGCTGGTGGGCATTTACGAGCTGAAAGACCATCTGGAGCGGACCCAGCAGCTGAAAGACAATATTGCCAGTGTAAAGGCTCAGGGAGCCCAGCTGATCATCGTGATCTTTCACTGGGGAAATGAAAGAGAGACGACCCCCGATGAAAATCAGGTGACCCTGGGGCATCTGGCCATTGACGAGGGGGCCCATGTGGTAGTGGGACATCATCCCCATGTGATCCAGCCCATTGAAAAGTACAAGGGCAGGTATATTGCCTACAGCATGGCCAATTTCTGCTTTGGAGGCAATTCTTCCCCCAGTGATACAGATACGTTTCTGTTTCAGCAGACCTTTACCGTAGAGGGAGATCAGGTGGCCCAGGACGATCAGATCAATCTGATTCCCTGTACCGTTACCTCGGCGGAGGGGTACAATGATTACTGTCCTACGCCCGCGGAGGGCGACAGGGCTCAGCTGATCATGGATCGGATCCAGGCGCCTCTGGAGTGACCGGAGGCGAAAGCTCCGGAAAAACAGGTTATTTTTTCCGGAAAGCTTCCCGTTTCCGCAGGGTAGGGTCCAGCTGTTTTTTTCTAAGCCGCAAATGCTGGGGAGTTACCTCCAGAAGCTCGTCGGTGTCAATAAATTCCAGATACTGTTCCAGACTGAGAAGTCTGGGCGGCGTCAGGCGAAGGGCTTCGTCGGAACCGGAGGCGCGGGTATTGGTCAGCTGCTTCCGTTTGCAGACGTTGACCTCGATATCATCCGTCTTGGCGTTCTGGCCTACGATCATGCCGGCGTAAACCTGCTCGCCGGGGCCGATGAACAGCGCGCCGCGCTCCTGGGCGTTAAAGAGGCCGTAGGTGATGGATTCGCCGGACTCAAAGGCAATGAGGGAGCCCTGGCTTCGATACTGAATATCTCCCTTGTAGGGGGCGTAGCCGTCAAAGATGGTATTGAGAACGCCGGTGCCCTTTGTATCCGTCAGGAATTCTCCCCGGTAGCCGATCAGGCCTCTGGAAGGAATGAGAAATTCCAGACGGGTAGAACCGCTGCCGGCTACGGTCATATTCTGCAGTTCTCCTTTCCGCTGGCTCAGCTTGTCGATAACCGTTCCGGAGTATTCCTCCGGAATATCCACATAGGCAAGCTCCATAGGCTCCAGCTTCCTGCCCCTGCTGTCGGTTTTGTACAATACTTCTGCCTTGCTGACGGCAAATTCATAGCCTTCCCGGCGCATATTCTCAATGAGCACCGAAAGGTGCAGCTCCCCTCTTCCGGAAACCTTAAAGCTGTCGGGAGAATCGGTTTCTTCCACCCGCAGGCTTACGTCCGTATTGAGTTCCCGA
This sequence comes from uncultured Lachnospiraceae bacterium, assembly GCA_947626945.1. Taxonomy (GTDB): domain Bacteria; phylum Bacillota; class Clostridia; order Lachnospirales; family Lachnospiraceae; genus CANQUC01. Next base: position 29,830 of record CANQUC010000008.1, read on the forward strand.
AACAGCCGGTCCCGCAAATGCCGGGAGGTAACGTATTTTCCCTCCAGGCCCGCCAAAGGACTGTCGTTTACCATAAACTGCATGGCGATGGTAGGCTCGGAGATCTTCTGAAAAGGAATGGGCACCGGATTTTCAGGGGAACAGATGGTGTCCCCGATGTGAATGTCCGCAATGCCGGAAATGGCTACAATGGAGCCTACAGTCGCGCTGGCCACGTCGGTTTTGTTCAGCCCGTCAAACTCATACAGCTTGCTGATCTTTACCTTGTGCTGTTTTTCCGGATCGTGGGCGTTGACGATGACCACCTCGTCATTGACATGAAGCGTGCCGTTGTCTACCTTTCCCACGCCGATGCGGCCTACATACTCGTTGTAGTCGATGGTGCTGATCAGCACCTGGGTATCCGCGTCGGGATCTCCCTCCGGCGCGGGGATATAATTGATGATCGTTTCAAACAGCGGTTTCATGGAATTGGAGTTGGCCGGCAGATCCAGGGCCGCGTAGCCGTATTTTGCGGAAGCATACACAAAGGGACAGTCCAGCTGCTCATCGGAAGCGTCCAGATCCAGAAACAGCTCCAGCACTTCATCAATCACTTCATTTGGCCTTGCCTCGGGCCGGTCAATCTTATTGATGCACACGATCACCGGCAGATCCAGTTCCAGCGCTTTTTTCAGCACAAACCGGGTCTGGGGCATGGAGCCTTCAAAAGCGTCCACCACCAGAATCACGCCGTTGACCATTTTCAGAACCCGTTCTACTTCTCCCCCGAAGTCCGCGTGGCCGGGGGTGTCAACGATATTGATCTTAATATTCTTATAATAAACGGCGGTATTTTTTGACAGAATGGTAATACCCCGTTCCCGCTCCAGATCATTGGAATCCATGACCCGCTCCGCCACTTCCTGATTGGCGCGGAATACGCCGCTTTGTTTCAACAGCTCGTCCACCAGGGTAGTCTTTCCGTGGTCAACGTGGGCAATGATGGCAATGTTTCTGATATCTTCTCGTCTCATGTGATTCCTCCATTTATCATACTGCGGAAAAGCAACTTACTACAATATAGCACAATCTGCAAAGAAAACAAGATTTTTTTCAAATTCCGAAGAAAAGGGGTTGCATTTTGAATATGAATATGCTATATTAATAAAAAGATACAACACACAATACAAAAGAGAATCAATCCACATCATACAAAAGACGAAGAAACACGAAAGAGATCGCATTTCGCAAAATGTCCGCGGCTGCAGGCGGAAACCATCGAAAGGAGGCGAAATGTTTTTGGGATTTTGTCCGTGTTTTTAGTCTTTTTTTTAAAATCCCAACATATATTTTCATGTAGATAAATATAAAAAAGAGATACTGGCGGCGGGGGCTGCCTGCGCCGCCTGGAATGAGAAAGGGAGAATCACATGATGTTGGATAAGGTAATTGAAAACAATCAGGTTTCTATTGTGGGAACCATTGAAAGCAGCTTTACATTCAGCCATGAAATATTTGGGGAAGGGTTTTACATGGCGGATGTGAGAGTGCAGAGACTCAGCGAATCCTCAGACTGTATTCCGCTGATGGTGTCGGACCGTCTTGTGGATGTGGGCGTGGATTATACAGGGCAGCAGATCCGGGTAACAGGTCAGTTTCGCTCCTACAACCGGCATGAAGAAAAGCACAACCGGCTTGTGCTGTCTGTATTTGCCAGAGAGATCGAATTTTTGGAAGAAGGGGAAGAGCCGGTAAAGACCAATCAGATTTTCCTGGACGGCTATGTGTGCAAACAGCCTGTGTACAGGAAGACGCCTCTTGGCAGAGAGATCGCCGATCTTCTTGTGGCGGTGAACCGTCCTTACGGCAAGTCCGATTATATACCCTGCATCTGCTGGGGAAGAAACGCCAGATTTGCTTCCGGCTTCCAGGTGGGAGGCCATACGCAGATCTGGGGACGCATTCAGAGCAGGGAGTACATCAAAAAGTTATCTGAGGAGGAGACAGAAAAAAGAGTCGCCTACGAGATCTCCGTCAGCAAGCTGGAGTATCTGGCGGAGGAATAGCAAAGGGAAACCGCTTTCGGATCCTGGCCCGCCGCCCGGATCCGAAAGTTTTTATTGGGAAATTGCTTTGCGATGTACATTGACAAAAAAATACAGAAATGATATATTGGATTTAGCAAGTTGATAGAGGTTGCGTCATTTAAGAGTATGCTGCCGGATGTGTCAGGCGCAAAAGAAAGCAGCAGAAAGGAAATGACGCCGAAAAGGGATGTTTCCTGAGAACATTCTTTTGGGCATGCGGCAAACAGCCGTATGACTGTCATCCGGATAGAAAAGATTTGATCATAATTGTCTGCTGCCGGATGGGGAGCTATCTAAAGAGGAAAGCAACAGGTTGGATCCTTTAGAGCAGCTCATAAGCTGCTTTTTTTATGCGACAAAGGACAGGATGCCGCGAACGCGGCGGAAAAGGAGGATTTTATGGCTATATTTGAAGGCGCTGGCGTTGCGATTGTGACTCCTATGAAAGAAGATCTTTCCGTGAATTATGAGAAGCTGGAGCAGCTTCTGGATTTTCAGATAGAAAACGGCACGGACGCCATTATCATCTGCGGGACTACGGGGGAATCTTCCACGCTGACCCATGAGGAGCATCTGAACTGCATCCGGCATACGGTCAGCTATGTAAACAGGCGAATCCCGGTGATTGCCGGTACAGGGTCAAACTGCACCCAGACCGCGATCTATCTCTCAAAAGAAGCGGAAAAATACGGCGCGGACGGCCTGCTTCTGGTGACCCCTTATTACAACAAGGCTACCCAGGGCGGACTTTGCAGGCACTTCGGGGCAGTGGCGGACGAGGTGAAGCTTCCTGTTGTGCTGTACAACGTGCCAAGCCGCACCGGCTGCAACATTCTGCCGGAGACTGTGGCAGAGATGGTCCGCAGCCATGACAACATCAAAGGGGTGAAAGAAGCAAGCGGCAACATTTCTCAGGTGGCAAAGCTAGCCCGGCTTACTGAGGGAAAGGTGGACATTTATTCCGGAAACGACGACCAGATCGTGCCGGTGCTTTCTCTTGGCGGCAAGGGGGTAATCTCGGTGCTGTCTAACGTGGCTCCCGGAAAGACCCATGAAATTGTGGCAAGTTACCTGGCGGGAGACGTGGAAAAGAGCCGCAGGCTTCAGCTGGAGGCGCTGCCGCTGATTGAGCAGCTTTTCTGTGAGGTGAATCCCATTCCCGTAAAAGCCGCGCTGAACCTGATGGGCTTTGAGGTGGGTTCCCTGCGTGAGCCTCTTACGGATCTGGAACCGCTTCATGTGGAGACGCTGCGGAAGGCCATGCAGGATTACGGCCTGCAGACAGTCTGTTAAAAAGGAGGGATCAGGATGATCAGAGTGATCATGCACGGCTGCAACGGAAAAATGGGGCAGACCATCACGAATCTGATGAAAGAAGAAACGGAGATCCGGATCGTGGCGGGGGTGGATCCCCGGGACGAGATCCAAAACGACTATCAGGTGTTTCCCTCTCTGGAAGCCTGCACGGTTGAGGCGGACGTGATTATTGATTTTGCTTCGGCTTCGGCGGTGGACGCGCTTTTGGACTACAGCGTGACCAGGCAGATACCGGTAGTGCTCTGCACCACGGGCATGAGCGAAGAACAGCTGAACCGGATCGCGGAGGCTTCCCATCAGGTGGCGGTGCTGAGATCGGCAAATATGTCCCTTGGCGTCAACACCCTGATGGACATTTTAAAGACGGTGTCGCCTTTGCTGGCAGAGGCCGGATTTGACATTGAGATCGTGGAAAAGCATCACAATCAGAAGCTGGACGCGCCCAGCGGCACAGCCCTTGCCCTGGCGGACTGTGTCAATGAGGGGCTGAAGGAACACTATTCCTATAAATATGACCGGAGCAGGGAGCGGACGAAACGGGCCAGGAACGAGATCGGCATCCAGGCCGTTCGGGGAGGCACCATTGTGGGAGAGCATGAAGTGATCTTCGCGGGCACTGACGAGGTCATTACATTGAAGCATACGGCTTACTCCAAAGCCATCTTTGGCAAGGGCGCCATTTCCGCGGCGAAATTCCTGGCAGGCAAGGGCCCCGGCTATTATGACATGCAGGATGTGATCTCAGAAAATTCCCGGTAAGGGAAGCGCGTGGAACGGGGGAAGAAAATGAATTTTACAAAGATGCACGGCATCGGCAATGACTATGTGTATGTGAACTGTTTTCAGGAAACGGTGGAGGATCCCGCCGCCCTGGCGGTACAGGTCAGCGACCGGCATTTCGGCATCGGAAGCGACGGGCTGATCCTGATCAGGCCTTCCGAAAAAGCGGATTTTAAAATGGATATGTACAACGCGGACGGATCCAGAGGCGAAATGTGCGGAAACGGGATCCGATGCGTGGCAAAATATGTTTATGATCACGGCCTCACAGACAAGACCCGGATCAGCGTAGAAACGCTGGGAGGCATAAAATATCTGGATCTGACCGTTGCGGACGGCAGGGTGTCCAGGGTAAAAGTAAATATGGGAGAGCCTGCCTTTGCGCCGGATCAGATCCCGGCGGATTTTCCGGGAGACCGGGTGGTGGACTGTCCCCTGACGGTGGAGCAGGAAACCTACCGGATCACCTGCGTGAACATGGGAAATCCCCATGCGGTGGTTTTTTTGGATCAGGTGAAGGATCTGGATCTGGAAAAACTGGGGCCGAAGTTTGAAAATCATCCGGCGTTTCCCAGCCGGATCAATACAGAATTTATAAAAGTGCTGGACCGGTCCAATCTGGAAATGCGCGTGTGGGAACGGGGCAGCGGAGAGACGCTTGCCTGCGGAACCGGCGCCTGCGCGGCGGCAGTGGCGGCCATGCTGAACGGACACTGTGAAAGAAAGGTGACCGTGCATCTTCTGGGCGGAGATCTGGAGATCTTCTGGGATCCCGCGGACAACTGTGTTTACATGACAGGGCCGGCAGCCACCGTGTTTGAAGGCCGGCTTGCATAAAATCATACAAAATGAGGAGGACGACAAATGTTTCAAGTCAATGAAAACTATCTGAAGCTGCCCGGCAGTTATCTGTTCAGTACCATCGCAAAGAAGGTAAGCGCCTATCAGGAGGCCCATCCCGATAAGGAGATCATCCGTCTGGGCATCGGAGATGTGACCCAGCCCCTTGCGCCTGCCATTATTGAGGCTCTGCACAAAGCGGTAGATGAAATGGGCAGGGCGGAAACCTTCCACGGCTACGCGCCGGATCTGGGCTACGGATTTCTGCGGGAGGCCATTGTAGAGGGAGACTACCGTTCCAGAGGCGTGGAGGTTGCCGCCGATGAGATCTTTGTAAGCGACGGCGCCAAATGTGACTGCAGCAACATTCAGGAGATCTTTGGGCTGAAAAACAGGATCGCCGTCTGTGATCCCGTTTATCCGGTGTATGTGGATTCCAACGTTATGGCGGGCCGCACGGGCACTTACGATCCGGAAACGGAAGTGTGGAGCGACATCATCTATATGCCCTGCACCAGGGAAAACGGTTTTGTGCCGGCGCTTCCCGAAGAAACGCCGGATCTGATCTACATCTGCTCTCCCAACAATCCGGTAGGTACGGCGCTGACAAAAGAGCAGCTGCAGGTGTGGGTGGATTATGCCAATGAAAAGGGGTCTGTGATTCTCTTTGACGCCGCCTATGAGGCGTACATCTCCGAGGAAAACGTGCCCCATACCATTTACGAATGCAAGGGCGCCAGAACCTGCGCCATTGAGTTTAAGAGCTTTTCCAAAAACGCCGGATTTACCGGAGTGCGGCTGGGTTACACCGTGATTCCCAAGGAACTGAAATGCGGCGATGTGGCGCTTCACAGCCTTTGGGCAAGACGTCACGGCACAAAATACAACGGCGCGCCCTATATTATCCAGAGGGCCGGCGAGGCGGTTTATTCCCCTGAGGGAAAGGCGCAGCTGAAAAAACAGGTCGCCTATTATATGAACAACGCGAAAGTGATCAAGGAAGGCCTTGCGCAGGCGGGGTATGAAGTATACGGCGGCATCAACGCCCCCTATATCTGGCTGAAAGTGCCGGAGGGCATCACATCCTGGGGATTTTTCGATTATCTTTTGGAAAACGCCGGCGTGGTGGGAACGCCCGGATCCGGCTTTGGACCCAGCGGAGAAGGCTATTTCAGACTGACTGCCTTTGGCAACAGTGAAAACACCGTAAAAGCCATTGAGCGGATCAAGGCGCTGAAAGGGTAAATTTCCTGCCTTTTATATCCTGCGGGATTGACAATCCGATGGGAAAATCAGTATAATAGTAGCAGTAAAAACAGATTTTTACGACAGGAGGAAAAGAGTATGTTTTGTAAAAATTGTGGGGCGGAACTAAAAGAAGGAGCGCGCTTCTGTGACAAGTGCGGCGCCCAGCAGAGCGCTGCCGTACAGCAGAAAGCGCCCGCTGCAGGAGGAAATCCCGGGGGAGGCGCTCAGGGCGCGTCAAAGAACAACAATCTGATTCTGATCGTTGGCTGCGTGGCGGTACTTGCCGTAGTCATTCTCCTGGTTTCCCTTTTGTTTGGCGGAGGCAGCTACAAAAAGCCTATCAAGCGGCTTATGGCAGGGATTCAGAAAGAAGATCCGGAAAAGGTTATGGACGCGTTTCCCGAGGAAATGATTGATGAGATCACGGATATGCAGAACGCTACCAAAAGAGAGCTGGGAAATGAGCTGATCGACACTTTCAGATCCATGCTTGATCTGGATAAGGGCGACAAATTAAAAATTTCCTATAAGATCACTGACACTGCCAAATACGACAGGGATGAACTGGAGGATCTGAGAGACGATCTGGATTCTTATTACGATATTGACGCCAAGGATATCAAGGCGGCCAAAGAGGTAGACGTGGAGATCAAGCTCAAATCCGGCAAGGATAAGGAAGAATCGGAAGATACCCTCACGGTTGTAAAGATCGGACGCAAATGGTATATCGTTGACGCAATGTGACAGAGATAACGAGAACACAGGTTCAAAAGAGGAAGAGCATATGAAGAAAAGAGTATTACTGACAGCTGTATGCGCGGCATGCGCGTTTCTGTTTGCGGGCTGCGGCACATCAAAGGTGAACGTGTCTGACGCCATTGAGATTAGCTTTGAGGGAGTGGACGGCAAAGGAGAGGCTTATCTGACCGTGGATACGGAAAAGCTGGAGGATGCCATCAAGGATTCCGGCGCCAAGGACATGACCAGAAGAAAACGCCAGGAACTGATGGATTCTGTGAAATGGGAACTGGATCAGTCAGAGGGCCTGTCCAACGGAGATACGGTAGTGGCTGTGGTGGAATGGGATGAGGATCTGGCAGAGGATTACAATCTGGTGCTGGAGGGCAGCGAGAAAAAGGAAAAGGTATCCGGCCTGAAAAAGCTGGAGGCCGTGGACGCTTTTAAAGACATTGAAATCGTTTACTCCGGCGTTTCTCCCGATCTGAGCGCGGAGGTCGTCAATCATTCCAACGTGGACTTCCTGGAGAACGCAAGCTATTCCCTTTCTCAGTACGACGGGCTGGAGATCGGCGAGACGATTACGGTCACAGTAAGCTACTATGAGTCGGAAGCGGAGGAAGCCGGCTATACGGTTCTGGAGGAAGAAAAGGAATACACGGTGGAAGAAGCCGACGCCTATGTGACGGAATACGCGCAGATCACCGACGAGGCTCTGGAAAAAATGAAAGCCCAGGCAGAAGATCTGCTGACTACCATGCTCAGCGACGAGTATGATTATCAGGAACTGATGGAAGACGCGGTGGACGCGGATTATCCCTGGGACTGGAACGGGTTCAACAGCGTGGTAAACGGCGGGATGCGGTGCACAAAAGCCTTTTTCCTTTTAAATAAGGATATTCAGAATGCAGGCTATGACACGACTGAAAACGCGGTTATGCTTACCTACGAGGTAACCCTGAGCGATGACGTGGTGACCACGCCTACGCCCATTTATATTATGGTTCAGTTTGGTCCGGTGATCCTGAGGGCCGACGGCACCGTGGATGTTGTGGTAACAGACGGTTTTATCACAGACGGCGCCAGCAGTGTCTGGGATAATGTATACAGGGATAATGTAGGCGCCCAGAAACAGTGGTACACGGTGGAAGAGATCGATTATTAAGGATTGGAGGAAAAGATGGCTTTTTTTGACGACATCGGGAAAAAGATATCAGAAGCAGGCCAGGGCGCGGTGAAAAAGACCCAGAAGATGGCGGATTCCGTAAAGCTCAACGGTCTGATCGGAGACGAGGAAAAAAAGATCCAGGAGCTGTACGCCCGGCTTGGCGCGGCTTACTATGAGAAACACCGGGAAGATGCCGAAGAAGAGTTTGTCTCTTATATCCGGGAGATCAATGAGACAAGGAAAAAATTGGAAGAATACAAACTGCAGCAGATGAAGCTGAAAGGAAACAGCCTCTGCCCCCACTGCGGAGCGGAGATCTCCACAAAATCCACATTCTGCAGCAGCTGCGGCCAACCGATCCCCCATGAGGAGCCGAAACCGGAAGGTCCGGTCTGTTCCAACTGCGGCAATGTGTTGGAACCGGGAAGCCTGTTTTGCACATACTGCGGCCAGCGGATAGAACCGGCGGCGGAAGCCCAGGAGGAAACATGGGCGGAAACGCAGGCGCAAGCGCCAGTGCAGCCGGAGCCTGTCACAGTGGAAGCCCAGGAGGAAACGTGGGCGGAAACGCCAGTACAACCGGAGCCTGCCGCAGAGGAAGCACAGGCGGAAACATGGGCGCAAGCGCCGGTACAGCCGGAGCCTGCCGCGGCGGAAGCCCAGGAGGAAACATGGGCGGAAACGCAGGCGCAAGCGCCAGTACAACCGGAACCTGCCGCTGAAGAGTCACAGCCGGAACCCGCAGAAGCACCGGAATATGTTGTATGCCCCGGATGCGGCGCACAGATGAAGCCCGGCAACTCTTTCTGCACAGCCTGCGGAACAAGGCTGCGGGAATCCTGAAATCAGACAAAAGCTGTCGCTTTTTGCGGCAGCTTTTTTGCTGCTGTTTTCGCAAATCCGGCGGAGAAGTCAGAGAAAAAATAAAATTATGGCTTGTCAATTCTTTTTCACTGTGCTATGATAAAGAGCAAATCAAATGATCTACCGAAAAGAAAGGCTGAGAAGGAGACTCTGTAAGGGGAACTTGACAGGAATTCGGCGTCACCGACTGAGAGCGCCGATGGAGGGAAGCTTACAACAGGGAACACTCCGGAGCCGTCCGTCTGAACGAAAAGTAGGGCGGAACGTGATACGCGTTAAGTATGAAAGCGGCATACAAAGGAGTATGCAATGCGGGTGGCACCGCGGATAGGTTTATTCGCCCCGGAATGCAGAATACAAAAGTATTCGGCGTTCCGGGGCTTTTTGCGGCAGCCGGTCCGCCGGAAGATCAAAAAGGAGATGTGATCATGGGAAACATTTACAGAGATCATACACTGGAACATGTGAACGAGGCAGATATCGGAAAACGTATGCGGATCGCCGGATGGATCGAAAATATCAGAGATCACGGCGGGGTATCCTTTGTGGATCTGCGGGATATGTACGCGGTCATGCAGGTGGTGATCCGCAAGGAGGGACTTCTGGCGGGCCTGCGGAAAGAACAGGCAGTGTCTGTGGAAGGGGTCATTGAAAAGAGAGATCAGGATACCTACAATCCCAGGATCCCCACGGGAACCATCGAGCTGGAGGCAGAATCGGTGGAGGTGCTGGGCCAGGTATACGGTCAGCTGCCCTTTGAGATCATATCCAGCAGGGAAGTGCGGGAGGATGTGCGGCTAAAGTACCGTTATCTGGATCTGCGGAATCAAAAAGTGCGGGACAATCTGATCTTTCGCTCCCGGGTCATTGCTTTTCTGCGTGAAAAAATGACGGAGATGGGTTTTCTGGAGATCCAGACGCCTATTTTGTGCGCTTCTTCCCCGGAAGGCGCCAGAGATTACATTGTGCCCTCCCGAAAATTCAAGGGGAAATTTTACGCGCTGCCCCAGGCGCCTCAGCAGTACAAGCAGCTTCTGATGGTATCCGGTTTTGACAGATATTTTCAGATCGCTCCCTGCTTTCGGGACGAGGACGCCAGGGCGGACCGGTCTCCCGGTGAGTTTTATCAGCTGGATTTTGAAATGAGCTTTGCCACCCAGGAGGATGTATTTGCGGCAGGTGAAGAAATTCTGACGGCGGTTTTCAAAAAATTCGCGCCGGAGGGCAGCGTGATCACCGAAGGACCGTTCCCGGTAATCAGCTACCGGGAAGCCATGCTTTCCTTTGGCACCGACAAGCCGGATCTGCGCAATCCCCTGCGGATCATAGATCTGACAGACTTTTTCCAGAAATGTACTTTCCGGCCTTTTATCGGCAAAACGGTGCGGGCGGTTAAGGTCCACGCGGAAATGTCCAAGGGATTTCATGAAAAGCTGCTGAAATTTGCCACGGATCTGGGCATGGGCGGCCTGGGCTATCTGGAAGTGATGGAGGACGGAAGCTTTAAGGGGCCCATTGACAAATTCATTCCCCAGGACCGCAAGGAGGAATTCCGCAGCCTGGCGGCGCTGTCTGTGGGAGATACCATTTTCTTTATGGCGGACCGGGAAGAGCGGGCGGCATATTACGCGGGCATGATCCGGCAGGAGCTTGGAGAAAAGCTGGATCTGCTGGAAAAGAATGCGTTTTGCTTCTGTTATGTGAACGATTTTCCCATGTATGAAAAGGATCCGGATACAAAGCAGCTGTGCTTTACCCACAACCCGTTCTCCATGCCCCAGGGAGGCCTGGAGGCTCTGGAGACAAAGGATCCTCTGGAAATACTGGCTTACCAGTATGATATTGTGTGCAACGGCGTGGAGCTGTCTTCCGGCGCGGTGCGGAACCATGATCTGCGGATCATGGAAAAGGCTTTTGAGATTGCCGGCTACAGCAGAGAAGATCTGCAGACAAAATTCGGCGCCCTGTACAACGCCTTTCAGTTTGGGGCGCCGCCCCACGCGGGCATGGCGCCGGGCATTGACCGGATGCTGATGCTCCTCAGGGGCGAGGAAAATATCCGGGAAGTCATTGCCTTTCCCATGAACGGCAACGCCCAGGATCTTATGTGCGGCGCGCCCTGCCAGGTGACGGAGCAGCAGCTGCGGGAAACGCATATTAAGATCAGAGATTAAAAAGCAGCAAAAAACTCATTTGCAGGGAAAGGATGAGAAAAATGGCAAACAGCATTTCAGAGGAAACCATGGAATATGTGGGCATACTTGCCAAGCTGGAGTTGTCCGGAGAAGAAAAGGAGCAGGCCAGAAAGGATATGGAACGGATGCTGGAGTATATCGATCAGCTGAATGAGCTGGACACATCCGGCGTTGAGCCCATGTCCCATATCTCTCCCCTGCATAATGTATTTCGCGAAGATCAGGTCACAAACGGGGATGACCGGGACGCGATTCTTTCCAACGCGCCGGAAGCCAGAGACGGCAGCTTTGTGGTTCCCAGAACGGTAGAGTAATGGAGGAAGATCATGGATATTTTACAGGATACGGCTGCGGCTCTTGGAAAAAGGATCAAAGCCGGGGAAGTTACGGCGGTGGAAGCCTGTGAAGCGGTGCTGGAAAGGATCCGGCAGCGGGATCAGGAGCTGAACTGCTATATTACCGTAGACGAAGAGGGCGCTCTTGCCCGGGCAGAGGAAGTGCAGAGACAGCTGGAGGCCGGCAGGCTGACAGGGCCTCTGGCGGGAGTGCCTGTTGCCATAAAAGACAATATGAACACAAAGGGGATGGAGACCACATGCGCCTCCCGGATCCTGAAAGGGTTTGTACCCTCCTTTACAGCGGAAGCGGTGGGGAATCTTGAAAAAGCGGGAGCGGTCATCATCGGAAAGACCAACATGGATGAATTTGCCATGGGCAGCACCACGGAAACATCTTATTTCGGCCCTGTGAAAAATCCATGGAACACAGCCCATGTGCCGGGAGGATCCTCCGGCGGCAGCGCGGCGGCGGTGGCGGCGGGAGAGTGCTTTTACGCCCTGGGATCCGACACCGGCGGTTCCATCCGCCAGCCCGCTTCCTTTTGCGGTGTGGTGGGCATGAAGCCTACTTACGGCGCCGTCTCCAGGTATGGCCTGATCGCTTACGGCTCCAGCCTGGATCAGATCGGTCCGCTGTCAAAGGATGTGACAGACTGCGCCATGATTCTGGAGGCCATTGTCTCCCACGACAAAAAGGATTCCACCTCGGTGGCGCTGACGGAAACCGATTATACCTCAGCTCTCACAGACGACGTCAGAGGCCTGAGGATCGGCATTCCCAAAGATTATTTTGGGGAGGGCCTGGATCCTCTGGTGAAAGCGTCGGTTCTGCAGGCAGTGGAGCTGCTGGCAAAAAGAGGCGCGGTTGTGGAGGAGTTTGAACTGAGTCTGGTACAATACGCCATTCCTGCCTACTATGTAATTGCCTGCGCGGAGGCAAGCTCCAATCTGGAACGGTTTGACGGCGTGAAATACGGCTATCGGGCCAAAGGGGCAGAAGATCTTCACCAGATGTACAAGCGGACCCGTTCGGAGGGCTTTGGCCGGGAGGTCAGACGCAGGATCATGCTGGGATCCTTTGTGCTGAGCAGCGGTTATTATGACGCCTACTACCTGAAAGCCCTGCGGACAAAAGCCCTGATCCGGCAGGCTTTTGACAGAGCCTTCGCGAAGTACGATGTGATCATCGGGCCGGCTGCGCCTACAACGGCGCCTAAGCTGGGAGAAAGTCTGGAAGATCCCATTCAGATGTATCTTGGAGATATCTATACGGTTTCCGTAAATCTGGCGGGGCTGCCCGGTATCTGCGTCCCATGCGGAAAGGATCACCGGGGACTGCCCATCGGCATGCAGATCATCGGCGACTGCTTTGAGGAAAAGAAACTGATCCGCACAGCCTACACCTATGAATGCGCGGCAAAGGAGGGAGGCAGCCATGAGTAAAGACTATGAGACGGTGATCGGTCTGGAGGTTCATGTGGAACTGGCTACAAAAACCAAGATCTTCTGCGGATGCTCCACTGCCTTTGGCGGCGCGCCCAATACTCATGTATGTCCAGTGTGCAGCGGAATGCCCGGCGCCCTTCCGGTGCTGAATAAAAAAGTAGTGGAATACGCCGCCGCCGTAGGGCTGGCCACTCATTGTACCATCAACCAGAACTGCAAATTTGACCGGAAAAATTATTTTTATCCGGATAATCCTCAGAATTACCAGATCTCCCAGCTCTATGAGCCTATCTGCCAAAACGGATATGTGGAAATCGAGACGGAGGCAGGCAGCAAGAAGGTGGGCATTCATGAGATCCACATGGAAGAGGACGCGGGCAAACTGATCCATGACGACTGGCAGGACTGCTCTTATGTGGATTACAACCGTTCCGGCGTGCCCCTGATCGAAATCGTGTCGGAGCCGGACATGAGAAGCGCCGACGAGGTGATCGCCTATCTGGACAAGCTGCGGCTGATCATCCAGTATCTGGGGGCTTCGGACTGCAAGCTTCAGGAGGGCTCCATGCGGGCGGATGTGAACCTGTCTGTAAGAGAGGCGGGATCCGCGAAACTTGGCACCCGGACGGAGATGAAAAACCTCAATTCCTTTAAGGCCATCGCAAGGGCCATTGCCAATGAGCGCCAGCGGCAGATCGACCTGCTGGAGGAGGGCAGGCCGGTGGTGCAGGAGACCAGGCGGTGGGATGACAATCAGGAATATTCTTATGCCATGCGCTCTAAGGAGGACGCTCAGGATTACCGGTATTTCCCGGAGCCGGATCTGGTGCCTGTTGTGATCAGCGACCAGTGGCTGCAGGAGATCAAAAGCCGTCAGCCGGAGCTGCGGGATGAAAAGCTGCGGCGCTACAAAACGGAATACCAGATCCCCGATTATGACGCCAGGATCCTCACTTCCTCCAAGAAAATGGCGGATCTGTTTGAGGAGACGGCAGCCATCTGCAAGAAGCCCAAAAAGGTATCCAACTGGCTGATGGTGGAGGCTATGCGGCTTTTAAAGGAGGAGAATCTGGAGCCGGAGGATCTTTCCTTTTCCCCGGCCCATCTGGCGGCCCTGATCAATCTGACAGAGGAGGGCGCCATCAGCGGAACCGTTGCCAAAGAGGTGTTTGAGGCCGTGTTCCGGGAGGATGTGGATCCGGTAAGCTATGTGGAGGAAAAAGGCCTGAAAGCGGATACGGACGCAGACGCCTTAAAAAAGATTCTGGAACAGGTGATCGCCGATCATCCCCAGTCGGTAACGGACTACAGAAACGGCAAGGAAAAAGCCCTTGGCTTTCTGGTGGGACAGACCATGAAGGCTACCCGGGGAAAGGCGAATCCGGCCATGATCAATCAAATGCTGCGGGAGATGCTGTAACAAAAATTTAATGAAAAAGATAGAAATAAAAGAGAATCGGACTTAGAGTTGTAATTATTTTTTACTATACTGTTTAGATGGAAAAAAGCTGTAAAGAAGGAGGACCCATGGATCGAAGAATTCAGATCTGCGGCATGCAGCTGGACAACCTGACAGTGGACGAGATCCTGAGCAGTGTGGAAGATTACTTCAGCAAGGGCCGGTTATATGTGATTTCCTATATTTACGCGGAGTTTCTGAAGCTTCTGGTACAGGACGAGCAGCTGCGGGAAACCGTCATTGAAAATGCCGACCTGATCCTGATCGGGGAAAAGGCTGTGGCGGAAGTGCTGGAAGAGCCCTGCGCCCTTACAGACGCTCAGCTGGATCAGCAGCAGGCGGCAAACCGTATTCTGGAATACTGCGCCGCAAACGGAAAAACCATATACTGGATCGGAGAATCCGAAAGCGCCTATGAGACATTTCGGGCCTATGTGGACAAACAGTTTGCCCAGCTTCAGGTAGTGGGCGGGTTTGCCACAGGCAGCGGGGAAGATCCGGAGATGGAGGAAGAGATCGTCAACGATATCAACCGGGTGTCTCCCGACGTGATCCTTTCCAAGCTGCCCTCCCCATATCAGGAACAGTTTGTGGCAAGACAGCGGTTAAAGGTCAACGGACAGGTCTGGCTGGGCCTGTCGGACAAGACTCTCCTTTCCAACCAGACGCTTCCCGCAAGCAGCAAGATCAAGGCTATGATTGACAAGACCCTGCTTCGCCGGGCGGTAAATGCCAATAAAACAGAGGAATAAAATCCGCCGTTTCAGAAAAAATAATAGAAAATGTCCCAGAAAACACGGGGCAGAAGCATATACAAATCGTATCTGTTTCTGCCCTGTTTTTTTCAGTATGGAAAGGAAAGAATAAGATGAATCAAAAGAAAACGGCATGGAAGATAAACGGGAAAGATCTGTTTTTTATCGTTTTGGGAAGCGCTCTTACCGCCTTTGCGTCCAAATGTATCTATGATCCCAATCAGCTGGTGATCGGCGGAGTGTCCGGCCTGGCCATTCTGATCAAATGGTTTGGCGGCAGATGGTGGGGGATTCAGATTCCCCTCTGGCTCACTACGTTTGCCTTTAACCTGCCTCTGATGCTGGCCGCCTGGCACCTGCGGGGATTTGGCTTTATATACAGAGTGGCCCTTGCGACGGCCATCTACACCCTCTGGCTGGCGGTGCTGCCAAAACAGGCCGCCGTAAAGGGAGATCTGCTTCTGGCGGCGGTGTTTGGGGCGCTGCTTTCCGGCGCGGGTGTGGGACTGGTGTTTCGCGCAAAGGCGTCCACGGGAGGAACGGATACGGCGGCCACTCTGGTGTGGCCCTATTTCCGGCAGTACTCCCTGATCCAGGTGCTGCAGGCAATGGACGGCTGCATTGTGGCGCTGGGCGTGTTCGCGTTTGGAATCCGCCAGACGCTGTACGCGGTGATCGCGGTTTATGTGGCGGCCCGTGTCTCCGACGGACTGCTGGAAGGGGTCAAGTTCGCAAAACAGGCGCTGATCGTTACCGACCGGGCAAAGGAAATGGCGGAGGAGGTCATGGAAAAACTGGAGCGGGGCATGACGGGACTGCGGGCAGTGGGGATGTATTCCCAATCTGACAAAATGATGCTATACTGCGTGGTCAACAAAAAAGAGATCCTGACCCTAAAGGAAATCGTGGGGCAGGTGGACAAAAAGGCTTTCCTGGTAGTCAGCGACGCAAGGGAAGTACTTGGAGAGGGATTTCTTACAGGAGAGTTCTGAAAAATGATGGAAATCTTTCCGAAAAGCAATTTTGCGGGGGATAAATGGCGGATTTAGACAGATTTCACAAAATTTACACTTTTATTTTTTAAGGTTATGCTATAGAATAGAGCATGGACTAGTGTCTGAATTCACTTTGGGGGAATTATGATCAGGGAGGAGTACCTTTATGATATCAAACGCGGTATTGCAAAATACAGTAGACGGTTTAAAAGAAATCGCGAAAGCGGAGTTTTATGTGCTGGATGTAAACGGTAACGTACTGGTATCCACATTTACCGGAAAATCCGATTACAGAGAGGAAGCGCTTGCGTTCATCGAATCCCCGGCGGACAGCCAGACAATCATGGGCAATCAGTTTTTTAAGATCTACAATGACCAGCAGGTGCATTATGTTCTGATCGTTCTGGGGGACGACGAGAGTACATATACCGTAGGCCGGCTGGCGGCTTTCCAGCTGCAGAGCATGCTTGTGGCCTACAAGGAACGGTTTGACAAGGACAATTTCATCAAGAACCTGCTGATGGACAACCTGCTTTTTATGGACGTGTTTTCCAAGGCCAAGAAGCTGCACATTGAGGTGGAGGCAAAACGGGTGGTCTATGTGATCGAGACGGAAAAAGAGCATGACACCGCCGCCATGGACAAGGTGAAGCTGCTGTTTCCCGACAAATCCAGAGACTTTATCACTACCATAGACGAAAAGAACATTGTAGTGGTAAAGCGCCTGGAGGACAAAGAAGACTACGAAAGCCTGAAAAAGACGGCGAAAAAACTGAACGTGGGCCTTGGAGGCGGCAAGACCAACGTGCATATCGCCTACGGAACCATTGTAAAGGATCTGCGGGACGTGTCCCGCTCCTACAAGGAAGCCCGGATGGCTCTGGACGTGGGCAGGATCTTTTTTGACGATAAGGTGGTTGTGGCCTACAATACCCTGGGGATCGGCCGGCTGATCTATCAGCTGCCGCTGCCTCTGTGCAAAATGTTCATCAGTGAGATCTTTCAGGACCGGTCCCCGGACGATTTTGATGAAGAGACGCTGATGACCATCTATAAGTTCTTTGAGAACAATCTGAACGTATCGGAAACGGCAAGACAGCTGTTCATTCACAGAAACACCCTGGTCTACAGACTGGATAAATTAAAGAAGCTGACGGGGCTGGATCTGCATTCCTTTGAGGATGCCATTACATTTAAGATTGCCCTGATGGTGGCAAAATATATGAAGTACATGGAGTCCCAGGACTTCAACTAGGAGGCGTTTTTTGCGATGATTCATATGGACAATGTAAGCAAGGCTTACTCCACCGGGAATCCGGCGGTCAATGATATCAATCTGCATATTGAAAAAGGCGAATTTGTGTTTATTATCGGGCCAAGCGGCGCCGGAAAGACCACGCTGTTCAAGCTGCTGCTGAAAGAACTGGAGCCCACTTCCGGCACCATTACCGTAGCGGGCCAGGAGCTGAACTCCATGAAGCGCCGTCAGATTCCAAAATTCCGGCGCAATATCGGAGTGGTGTTTCAGGATTTTCGGCTGTTAAAGGACCGAAATCTCTATGAAAACATTGCCTTTGCCCAAAGAGTGGTGGAGACCTCTTCCAGAAAGATCCGGAGGGATGTGCCTCAGGCTTTGTCCAGCGTGGGGCTGGCGGAACGCTACAAGGCTCTTCCCAACGAACTGTCCGGCGGCGAGCAGCAGCGGATTGCCATTGCCAGGGCGCTGGTCAACGATCCCCAGCTGATCATGGCGGACGAGCCTACCGGCAATCTGGACGCTCAGAATGCCTGGGAGATCATGAAACTTTTGGAAGAGATCAACGAAAAGGGAACAACGGTGCTGGTGGTCACCCATAATCGGGAGATCGTGGACGCCATGAAAAAGCGCGTGATCACCCTGGAGGACGGAAAGATCATCAGCGATGAAAAAGAAGGAGGATACAGCCATGAAGATTAGTTCATTTGTGTATTCTCTGAGGCAGGGTATGAAAAATATCCTGCGGAACCGGTTTTATTCGCTGGCATCCGTAGCCACCATGATCGTCTGTATTTTTATGTTTGGCGTATTTTCCGCCATTGTGATCAATGTGAATCATGTGGTGCGGGAAGTGGAACAGGGCGTCGCGGTGGTGGTCTATTTTGACGAGGGGATCAGCGACCAACAGATCACGGCCATTGGAGACTTTATCCGGGGCAGAGAGGAAGTGGCGGACGCCACCTATGTCTCTCCGGAGGAGGCCTGGGCGCAGTTCGCGCCGGTATACTTTGGCGATGAGGATCCGGAGCTTGCGAAAGAGCTGATGGAAGGCTTCGCGGAGGACAACCCTCTGATCAACAGCGCCAATTATCAGATTCATCTGAAAGACGTGTCCAAACAGGATCAGCTTGTGAAAGCCATCTCCGGGCTGGAGGGAGTCCGCCGGGTGGACAGCAACGATTCTGTGGCGGACGTACTGACCCATTTCAATTCCCTCTTGGGATATCTGTCAGTGGGAGTGGTCATTCTGCTGTTTGCCGTAGCCGTGTTTTTGATCAGCAATACGGTGGCGGTAGGAATTGCCGTCCGGAAAGAAGAGATCGGCATCATGAAGCTGATTGGCGCGACGGATTTGTTCATCAGGGCGCCGTTTATATTTGAAGGCGTGATACTGGGCCTGGTAGGCTCCGGGATCCCGCTGCTGATTCTGGCGCTGATCTACGGAAAGCTGGACGATCTGTTAAGAACCAAATTCGGAATGCTTTCCGGCGTGGTCACCCTTGTGTCATCGGGAGAGATCTTCCGGTATCTGGTGCCCATTTCTCTGCTGATCGGCGTGGGCATCGGTTTTCTGGGCAGTATGATCACCATCCGCAAGCATCTGAAAGTGTGACAGATTTTGTATTTGGGCGGCCAAAGACGGTTTGCCGGCGGCAGCCGGGAAAGAAGTGAGAGACATGAACAGAAAATACAGAGCGCTGCTTTGCCTGCTTCTGACGGCAGCGCTTTCCGCAAATCTTCTGGTTGCGGCAGACGCTTCTTCTGCCGATTCCCTGCAGCAGGACATTGACAATCTGCAGAAGACTCAGGAAGAACTCCGGGAAAAGATGGACAGTATGCAGAACGAGCAGACTTCCCTGGAGGATCAGCTGAACAGCACGGAGCAGAAAGTCAGCCAGCTGCAGCAGCAAAAACAGGAGATTGAGAAAAACATACAGGAACTGGACGCGCAGCTGGGACAGGCTGTGCAGGAGCTGACGGATCTGAGCGGCCAGGAGGAAGCCAAGCAGCAGGAGATCCAGGCCACAAACGAACAACTGGCCAAGGCTCAGCAAACGGAACGGATCCAGTATGAGAACATGAAGCTGCGCATACGTTATATGTATGAGCAGGGATCCGCGAATTACCTTACGGTTCTGCTTACGTCGGCGGACGCGTCTGATCTGCTGAGCAGGGCAGAATATATTTCCAGCATTTACCGGTATGACAGAAAGATGCTGGATCAGTATGAAAAAGCAAAGGAAGCCGTGGAGACCCAGCAGGGAGTGCTGGCAAAGGAATATCAGGATCTGGAGCAGCTGCGGGCATCCGCAGAGGAAAAAAAGGCCTCCGTGGAGCAGCTTGTGGCCCGGAAAAACCAGGAGCTGCAGCAGTCAGTGCAGACCCTTTCCGCTACGGAGAATCTTGCCCAGCAGTATCAGGAACAGATCGATTACAGGGAATCTGTGATCCGGCAGCTGGAGCAGGCGGCGCAGGACGCTTCCGCCCAGCAGAATGAGGCCATCGCTTCCCTTGCGGCGCTGAACAACGCCAACGCGGCACTTCAGGCTCAGGCAGAGGAAGCCGCCGCCAGGGCGATCCTGGAGAAAATGGCGGAAGAGGAACAGGCAAAGCTTGGCAGTTATGACATGATCGTAGATCCCAACAGCCTGTTTGTCTGGCCGTGCCCCAGCAGCACCAGGATCACAAGCAATTACGGTTACCGGGTGCATCCCATCTATGGAGATTACCGGCTGCACAACGGCATTGACATCGGCGCGGAGACAGGATCCGCCATCATTGCCGCCTATAAGGGCACTGTGATCGGCGCGGGTTATAATACGTCCATGGGCAATTATGTGATGATTGATCACGGACAGGGACTGGTGACGATCTACATGCACGCGTCCTACCTTTGCGTATCAGAGGGAGAGGAAGTGGAGACCGGACAGCTGATTGCCCTTGTAGGGTCTACCGGCGCCGCCACAGGGCCTCACCTGCACTTTACCACCAGGGTCAACGGAAACTATGTGAGCCCCTGGAATTATGTGAGCAAATAAAGGAGTTAACCACTGCATGGACAAATCAAAGAAATCTCTGCTTGCGGGGATTCTGATCGGCGTGATCGGAACCTGCATCATCGGATGCGGTGTTTTTTACGGAGGACGGCTTATAGGCAGCCCCTCAAAGAACCAGACGGCGGAAAACGGCGGCAGCACGGCGGAGTCTCTGATCAGCGAAGAGGTTCGCGCCAAAGCGGATGCCATTATGGCCATCATTGACCAGTCTTATCTGGAGAAAGCCGACCGGGATCAGCTGACGGAAGGAATCTACAAGGGGATCCTGGAGGGACTGGAAGATCCCTATTCCGAATATTTTGACCGGGAAGAGACCGTTGCCCTTGAGGAATCGGTCACCGGCAGTTACTTCGGCATCGGCGCCCTCCTGTCCCAGAACATGGAGACACATGCCCTGACGCTGATCAGGTGTTTTGACGACACGCCGGCCATGGACGCGGGCCTGCTTCCCGGCGACGTGATCACCAAAGTAGACGGCAAGGATATCCGGGATCTGGAGATCGAAGCGGCGGTGGCCATGATCAAAGGGCCGGAAGGCACCCAGGTATCCCTGGAGATCGTCAGAGAAGGAGAACAGCACAGCCGTTCTGTTGATCTGATCAGAAAAAAGATAGATGTTCCCACTGTGGACGGAAAAATGATGGACGGGCAGATCGGCTACATTCAGATCGCCAGCTTTGACAACGGAACGCCCATACAGTTTGACACGGTTTACAGACAGCTGGAGGATCAGGGAATGCAGGGACTGGTCATTGACCTGCGCAACAATCCGGGCGGCACCATCAATTCCGTATGCGATATCGCCCAGTATTTCCTGCCCAAGGGACTGGTTGTCTATACGGAGGATAAATATGGAAACCGGCAGGAGTACGGCGCGGATGGAAAGGATACCTTTTCCAAACCGCTGGCGGTGCTTGTAAACGGCAACAGCGCCAGCGCGTCGGAG
The DNA here is from genome assembly GCA_947626945.1 of uncultured Lachnospiraceae bacterium. GTDB lineage: Bacteria > Bacillota > Clostridia > Lachnospirales > Lachnospiraceae > CANQUC01. Next base: position 51,302 of record CANQUC010000008.1, read on the forward strand.
ATTTTCGCGGGCGCCGTGCAGGATACGAAAACGGGCGCTGTGGTAGGGACCACCACCTATGGAAAGGGCGTGGTGCAGCAGCTGACTGATCTGGGAGACGGCACCGTCCTGAAGCTGACTGTCAGCAAATACTATACGCCCAACGGCAATAACATCCATGAAAAGGGCATTACTCCCGATGTGGAGGAACAGCTGGACGAGGCTCTGCTGACCAAATCCGTGATCACGGAGGAAGAGGATAACCAGCTGCAGAAAGCGCTTTCTGTAGTAAAGGAGCAGCTGACTGCCCAGAAGCAATAAAAGAAAAGAGAAACGAGGATTGGGAATGGAAGATAAACGCTATTTTGACAGCTCCACGGAGGACGAGGAGCTTCCCGAAAAAAAAGAGGAAGAGATGGCAGAAACAGAAAAAGATGAGGACCAGGACGAGTATGAAAAGGTCTGCATGGTATGCCGGCGTCCGGAAAGCAAGGTAAAGCACATGATCGAAATGCCCGATCATCTGTACATCTGCTCCGAGTGCGCTCAAAAGACGATGGAGCCTTTCATGACAGGCGAGCTGGATCTGTCCCGTCTCTTTGAAAATATGCCGGCCAATGTAAGTATGATCCAATTTACAGGCCCTCCTGTGGGAGAAGTGCCTCAAAGACAGCGGATCAAAAAGAAAAAGCCCAAGGAGGAGCCCAAGCTGCCTTTGGAGGAGCGTCTTCGCAGAATCCCGGCGCCCCATCAGATCAAGGCGCAGCTGGACGAATATGTGGTAGGACAGGAGCGGGCAAAGAAGATCATGTCCGTCGCCGTTTACAATCACTACAAGCGCGTGGAGTCCGGCACCATGGACGACATTGAGATCGAAAAATCCAACATGCTCATGGTGGGGCCTACCGGCAGCGGGAAGACCTATCTGGTGAAAACGCTGGCCAGGCTGCTGGAGGTGCCGCTTGCCATTGCGGACGCCACTTCCCTGACGGAAGCCGGTTATATCGGCGACGATATTGAAAGCGTGGTCACAAAGCTTCTGGCCGCGGCGGATAACGACGTGGAAAAGGCGGAGCGGGGAATCATTTTTATTGACGAAATTGACAAGATTGCCAAAAAGCGCAATGCCAACCAGCGGGATGTAAGCGGGGAAAGCGTGCAGCAGGGTATGCTGAAGCTTCTGGAAGGCAGCGAGGTGGAAGTGCCTGTGGGGGCCAACAGCAAGAACGCCATGGTGCCCCTGACCACTGTCAACACGAAAAACATTCTGTTTATCTGCGGCGGCGCGTTCCCGGATCTGGAGGAAGTGATCAAGGAGCGGCTGAACAAGCAGGCGTCCATTGGCTTCCGGGCAGATCTGAAAGACAAATACGATCATGACAGGGATCTGCTTCAGAAAGTGACTGTAGAGGATCTCCGCAATTTTGGCATGATCCCGGAGTTTCTGGGAAGACTTCCGGTGATCTTTTCCCTGGACGCCCTTACAAAAGAGATGCTGGTGAAGATTTTAAAAGAGCCCAAGAATGCCATCTTAAAACAGTACCAGAAGCTCCTGGCGCTGGATGAGGTGAAGCTGGAATTTGAGGACGGCGCTCTGGACGCCATCGCGGAAAAAGCCATGGAGCAGGATACCGGCGCGAGAGCGCTGCGGGCGATCATTGAGGAGATCATGCTGGACATCATGTATGAGATCCCCAAGGACGACAACATCGGACAGGTGATCATCACAGAAGAATACATAAGAGGAAAGGGCGGGCCCAGGATCATCACGAGAGGCGGCATGTAACCGTTCTGTTTTGGAAAAAGCCGCATAAAATGATAAAAATGTTTTGTGGAGGCTTTTATGGCCATGGATCCGGAAGAATGCCGCCGCCAGGCTCTTTCTGACGCGTATTATGATTTTATCGGCGACCTTCAGGAGCAGTCTGTGTTCAATCAGATACTGGAGGAGGAGTATTGTGTGCAGCGGATCAGCGAGCAGTATGTGGTGCTCTATTATCAAAGCGACAACGGGCAGACGCTGCTGTTTGAATCGCCCTACGGGGTAGTGCCCAAGTGTTATGGGCTGGCGGATACGGAAAGCCTGAACGCTGCCGGGATTGACCGTATTCAGCAGTATCCGGGGCTGGAGCTGACAGGCAGGGACGTGCTGCTTGGTTTTGTGGACACCGGGATTTCCTATGAGAACCGGGTGTTTCGCAAAAAAGACGGGACAACAAGAATCGCGGGAATTTGGGATCAGGAGGATCAGTCGGGGACTGTTCCCCCTGGTTTTTTTTATGGAAGCGAATATTCCAGGGAACAGATCGATCTGGCCCTTACAAAGGAAGATCCATTGTCTGTGGTGCCGTCTGTGGACGCCATAGGACACGGCACCTCGGTGGCGGCCATTGCGGCGGGAAGCCCCGTGCCGGAAGAAAATTTTTCCGGAGCCGCGCCAGAGGCGGACATTGCGGTGGTAAAGCTGAAACAGGCAAAAAAGAATCTGCGGGATTTTTATCTGATCCGGGAAGACGCGCCGGCCTATCAGGAAAACGATATCATGCTGGGCGTTTTATATCTTCAGCGGCTGTCCTACCGGCTGCAAAAGCCCCTTGTGATCTGTCTGGCCCTTGGCACCAACCTGGGGGATCATGGAGGAAATTCTCCTCTAGGAGTTCTGTTAAACCAGATCAGCCGCCTGCGCTCCCGCTCTGTGGTTGTGGCGGCGGGAAATGAAGCCAACGCCGGCCATCATTTTCATGGGGTGGTAGACAGCATGGAGGAATATCAGGATGTGGAGATCCGGGTAGGACCGGGGGAACGGGGATTTCTCATGGAGCTGTGGAGCGCCACTCCGGAGCTGTACGCGGTATCGATTCTGTCCCCGTCGGGAGAACGGCTGCCGCGGGTGCCCGTAGGCCTGAGCCGCGTGGAGGAATACCGGTTTCTGTTTGAAAACACGCTTCTGCAGGTCAAATACCAGATCCCGGAAAGCACCTCGGGGGATTATCTGGTGCTTCTGCGGTTTGAAAATCCCACGGCCGGGATCTGGACCATACGGGTCTATCCGGTCCGCAGAAACACCGGAGACTACCATATATGGCTGCCCATCACCGATTTTCTCTCTTCGGAGACTTATTTTCTCCGGTCCTCCCCGGATGTGACGCTGACAGAACCCTCCGGCGCGCAGCGGGTGATCACCGTGGGAGCCTACGATTCCTTTAACAACAGCATCGACATCAACTCCGGGAGAGGATACAGCAGAACCGGCGCCATCAAACCGGAGCTGTGCGCCCCGGGGATAAATGTGCTTACCGGTCTTCCCGGGGACCGTTTTGGAAGAAGAAGCGGCACAAGCATGGCGGCGGGAATCACCGCGGGAGCAGCGGCGCTTCTTCTGGAATGGTTCTGGGCAAGAGATATAGACAGCATTACCAACGCGGATCTGAAGGGATTTCTGATCGGCGGCACAACAAGGGAAGCCGGACGTACCTATCCAAACAGAGAATGCGGGTATGGCAGCCTGGATCTGTACAGAACATTTGAGGAACTGCGGATCCGGTAGGGATGTTATACATCCAATCTTTTGTGCCCGTGCCTGTGGAAATCAAAGACAGGTTTCCGGCTGGGGATAATCCACGCCAAAGGTTTCCACTTCCATAGTCCGGATCACCTGTCTGGTTAAAGGCGCGTCCTGAAAATTGGTGGGAGTTTCCGCGATCCGGTTTACCGCGTCCATTCCCTCTGTCACTTTGCCGAAAGCGGCATAGGCGCCGTCCAAATGAGGCGCGTCTTTGTGCATGATGAAGAACTGGCTGCCGGCGCTGTTGGGGTGCATGGCCCGCGCCATAGACAGCACTCCCGCCTGGTGCCGCAGGTCATTTGGCCGTCCGTTCTGGGCAAATTCTCCCACGATGGAATATCCGGGGCCACCCATGCCGGTTCCGTCCGGACAGCCGCCCTGGATCATAAAGCCTTTGATGACCCGGTGAAAAGTCAGTCCGTTGTAAAAGCCACGGCGGATCAGAGAAATGAAATTATTTACCGTGTTGGGAGCGATCTGGGGATACAATTCCGCCTTGATCACATCATTGTTTTCCATTGTAATGGTGACAACAGGATTTTGTGCCATAGTAAGTCTTCCTTTCTATATATTGTAGTTCCTATTGTAGCGGAAAAAAGTCTCGGCGTAAAGAGAAAAATTTTTTGACGGAATCTTTGTCAAAAAATACGGAAACGTTTGACAAATGGGGATTTTTTGTAGTAGAATGGTGGAAACTTATGTAAACGGGAATTCGTTAAGGAGTGAAAAAAAGTGTACAGAAAGACAAAAGCGGCGGCCTTCTTAACGGTTCTGGCACTTGTATTTTGTCAGGTGCCGGTTATGGCCGATGTGCTGCCGGAATATGAAAATACAGATTTTACCTGGCAGGAAATCGAAGAGGGAGCAGAGGAATTTCCCGCTGAAACAGAAGAATTTCCCTCTGACATCCGGGAAGATGGGGGGCAGATCAACGAAGAGCGGCAGTATTTTGCCCAGAGCGACACGGTGAAGACCTATTCCCTGAAAGAAGACGGCAATACCTACCTTGCCCCTAATTTCCAGGTAAAGGAATTTGCCTGCAAGGACGGATCAGACCAGATTCTGATCGATTCAAAGCTGGTGGAGATCCTGCAAAAGATCCGGGATCATTTTGGCGCGGCCCTTACGATCACCTCCGGATACCGGACGGTTTCCCATAACAAAAAGGTGGGCGGCGCAAGCAAATCCTATCATCTTTACGGGATGGCGGCGGATATTAAGGTGTCCGGCCATACGCCAAAAGAGGTGGCCGCCTACGCGGAGACCATTGGCGTAAAAGGGATAGGGCTCTACAGCACATGGGTTCATGTGGATACAAGAACCTCCAAATATTTCTGGAACAGCGCAGGCAGCACCACATTCTCTCCCGCTACTTTTCAGCAGAGCGCAAAGACCGGGGACGTGGACGGCGACGGATCTGTCAGCGTAAACGACAGCATCCATCTGTTAAAGGCGATTGTGGGAATTTTTGATCTGACGCCGGAGGAGAGACAGCGCAGCGACGCCGACGGAAGCGGCGCCATCGGCGTGTCCGACGCCGTCTATATTTTAAAGATCGTGGTGAATCTGGTATAGGGGCACAAAAATAAAAAAATCGGGAGAAGAGGTTGCTTTTGGCAATCTCTTCTTTTATAATTGGTAATAGAATATGCAGGCCAGAAAGGAAAGAGGACATGAAAGATACAAAGGTGCTCTGCTTTGCCAACAATAAGGGCGGCAGCGGCAAGACCACAACCTGTTCCAACATCGGCTACGGGCTTGCCAGTTTGGGAAAACGGGTTTTGATGATCGACGGGGATATGCAGCTGAATCTTTCTCTGTCCCTGTTTCCGGAGGATCAGGTTCTTGCCATGGCCGGACAGGATCGGAACCTGTATATGGCCATGAAAAAACAGGAGGCGCTGACAGATTACATCGTACATACGCCCTATGAAAATCTGGATCTGATCCCCTCCTCCACATTGATGAGCGGCATTGAATATGAACTGTTCACCAAGTGGCAGAGGGAGTATATTCTGAAAAAAGCGCTGAAGCCGGTAACAGAGTCCGGGATATACGACTATATCCTTATTGACGCGCCGCCTACTCTGGGAGGTTGGGTCATCAATATCCTCTGCGCCAGCCATGAGCTGATCATTCCGGTGGAGGCCAGCCCCTGGGGACTGTTTGGACTTGCCAACATGTTTGAGTTTCTGGAGGAGGTAAAGGAGATGACGCCGCAGCTTTCTCTGCTGGGGGTGGTCATTACCAAGGTGGACACCAGAAAAAATTATTTCAGGCAGACTTTGGAAACCCTGCATCAGATGAAAGAGGTGCCGGTGTTTGATCATTACATCCGGGTAGACAGCAGTATTGAATGGGCCCAGGACAACAGTCAGCCTGTGATCGCTTACAAAAAGAGCAGCAGAAGCGCCAAAGAATATATGGAACTGGTAAAGGAGGTAGAACAGAAATGCCGGTAGGAAAGGGAAGCATTGAAAGAGCAACCAGAACATTAAAGGAAGAAAACACAGAACTGGCAGCGTTTACGGAAAAGAAAGAGGAAGCGCCGGTCCCGGAGGCAGAAGCGAAAAAGCAGCCCGAGGGCAAAGAAGAGACAACGTCCGCGCAGAAGACGCCGGCCAGAAGAGGAAGAAAGCCTGCCGCTGAAAAGACAGCGGCAAAGGCGGCAGCGGAGGCCGATAACAAAACAGCGGCCAAGACAGCGGCAGCAAAGACGGCCACGAAAGCCGGAACCAAGACAGCGGCAAAGACGGCTGCAAAGACCGGAGCCAAAGCAGCGGCGGCAAAGACAGCGGCAAAAGCCGGAGCCAAAGCAGCGGCGGCAAAAGCCGGAGCAAAGACGGCGGCGGCAAAGACGGCGGCAAAAGCCGGAGCCAAAGCAACAGCGGCAAAGACAGCCACGAAAACGCCGGCCAGGAGAGGAAGAAAGCCTGCCGCCGAAAAAGCGGCTGCGAAAACGCCGGCCAGGCAGACCAGAGGGGCAAGGAAGCAGCATTACACAAGCGTATCTCATATTTACAGCGCGCTGCCGGTTCATCTGCTTTGACCGGCAGACGGCAGACATAAGGAACGGGACAGATGAAAAGCTTTGAGATCAAGACAAAGATATATTTCGGCGACAACGCTCTGGATCGGCTCAAAGAGCTGCCCTACAAAAAGGTTCTGATCATTACGGATCCTTTTGTGGCGCAGAGCGGCATGCTGCGGATGATCACCTATAAACTGGATGAGACGGATATCGCGTTTGACATCTTTCAGGACGTGGTGCCGGATCCCCCTGTGGAAAAAGTAGTCCCCGGCATTCAGAAGCTGCTGGATTACAAGCCGGAGGCAGTCATTGCCGTAGGCGGCGGCTCCGCCATTGACTCCGCCAAAGCCATTAAGGATTTCGCGGTGCAGATCGGCAGGCTGGGACAGATTCCTCTGATCGCCATTCCCACCACAAGCGGCACCGGCAGCGAGGTTACGGCTTTTTCCGTAATCTCCGATCCAAAGGCCCACGCAAAGTATCCTCTTGTATCGGACAGCCTGATCCCCGCGGAGGCCATCCTGGACGCGGAGCTTGTAAAGAGCGTTCCTCCCAATGTGACGGCAGATACGGGAATGGACGTGCTGACACATGCCATTGAAGCCTATGTGAGCACAAGCAACAACGAGTTCTCCGCCGCGCTGGCGGAAAAAGCCATTGAAATCTGCGGCACCTTTTTGCTGCGGGCTTATCTGGACGGCAACGACACTCATGCAAGGCAGAAAATGCACGTTGCTTCCTGTCTGGCGGGGCTGGCTTTCAACAGCTCTTCTCTGGGGCTGAATCATGGAATGGCCCATCAGCTTGGAGGCGCCTTTCACATTCCCCATGGACGGGCCAACGCCATGCTGCTGCCCCATGTGATTGAGTTTAACAGCGATATCAACATTCACAGCCGCAGCCGGAAAGAATATCTGCCGGCGGTGCGGAAGTATGTAAACATTGCCCGTATCCTGGGCCTGCAGAATTTTAACACCATTACCACCGTCCGGGCTCTTGTGAACTGGATCCAGTTCATGATGAAAGAAATGGACATTCCCATTTCCATTTCCCAGTGGGGAAAGGTCACAGAGGAGGATTACAAGGCGGCCATCAGCACCATGGCCGACGGAGCGCTGGCCGACGCCTGTACCGCCACCAATCCCCGTAAGGCAAATAAGGCGGACATCATGGAGATCTACCGGAATATCTGGTAACGGTATTGTGATTTTTTACAAAAAAATCCAGCAGACGTCCCGCAAAAAGGACAGAAGCAACAAAGTAAACAAAACTGTATTGACAAAGGACAAAAAAGGACTATAATGGTCATAAATCAAGCGACGAAGACGTCATGGGTTTACCCGTGGCGTCTTTTTTTGTTTGAATCCGGCAGGGAGAACAGACAGAAAAGGCCTGAACGCCTGCCAAAACAAAATGAATGGAGGTAGTTGTTATGGAATTTTCTGCAGTTAATACGATATGGGTGCTTCTGGGCGCCGCATTGGTATTTTTCATGCAGGCCGGCTTTGCCATGGTTGAGACCGGTTTTACCAGAGCAAAGAACGCAGGCAACATCATTATGAAAAACCTGATGGACTTCTGCATTGGCACGCCGGTATTCTGGCTGGTAGGATTCGGCCTGATGTTTGGCGGGAGCAACGCCGTGATCGGCTCTGTGGGGGGAATCGCCTCCGAGGCCAACTACGGAACCGGCATGCTGCCGGACGGCGTTCCGTTCTTTGCGTTTCTGATCTTCCAGACTGTGTTCTGCGCCACGGCAGCGACCATTGTTTCTGGCGCCATGGCAGAGCGTACAAAATTTTCCGCCTATTGTCTTTACAGCCTGATCATCAGCCTGGTAGTCTACCCGGTATCCGGCCACTGGATCTGGGGCGGCGGCTGGCTGGCGCAAATGGGCTTTCATGATTTCGCAGGCTCCACCGCGGTACATATGGTGGGCGGCGTGGCAGCGTTTATCGGCGCGAAGATCCTGGGCCCCCGTATCGGCAAGTATTCCAAGAGCGGCAAGCCAAAAGCCATTCCCGGCCACAGCCTGACGCTGGGCGCTCTGGGCGTGTTCATTCTCTGGTTCTGCTGGTTTGGATTCAACGGCTGTTCCACTGTTTCCATGGAGGGAGACGCAATCGTTTCCGCCGGAAAGATTTTTGTGACAACCAACCTGGCGGCGGCAGTGGCTACCTGCGCCGTGATGATCATTACCTGGATCCGCTACAAAAAACCGGATGTTTCCATGACCCTGAACGGTACTCTGGCAGGTCTGGTAGCCATCACTGCAGGCTGCGATACAGTTTCTCCTCTGTCAGCGGCAATCATTGGCCTTGTGGCAGGATTTGTAGTTGTGTTTGGCATTGAGTTTATTGATAAGGTGCTGAAAGTAGATGATCCGGTAGGCGCCGTAGGTGTTCACGGAATGTGCGGATGTGTGGGCACGCTTTTGGTGGCGCTGTTCTCCGACGGGGCAGGCACCGGATGGAAAGGCCTGTTCCTTGGCGGCGGCCTGAAAGGACTTGGTGTGCAGGCTCTTGGCGTGGTAAGCGTCATTGCCTGGGTAACTGTGACTATGATCATCGTATTCCAGATCATTAAGCATACAGTTGGACTTCGGGTATCCAGAGAAGAAGAGACCCAGGGTCTTGACAGCACAGAGCACGGACTTTCCAGCGCATATTCTGATTTCATGCAGGTAGTGCCTACGGTGAACGGAATGTATACGGCAGTGCCCAGCGCACCCACAGCGGCTCCGGCAGTACCGGTAGACGCGGCCGTTCCTGTGCAGGTTGCCGGAAACGGTGAGGTTCTCTCCGGAACGGAAAACGGCAAGCTGACCAAGGTGACCATTGTGTGCAGGCAGTCCAAATTTGAAGATCTGAAAGACGCTCTGGGAGCTGTGGGCGTTACCGGCCTGACAGTAACCCAGGTGCTTGGCTGCGGACAGCAGAAAGGCAATGCGAAGCTCTACCGCGGCGTTGCCCTGGATATGGTTCTGCTTCCCAAAGTACAGGTAGATGTGGTAGTCAGCAAGGTGCCTGTGCGCACAGTGATTGACGCGGCGAAAAAAGCGCTGTACACCGGTCAGATCGGCGACGGCAAGATCTTTGTCTCCGATGTGGAGAACGTGATCAAGGTTCGTACCGGAGAAGAGGGCGTAGAGGCGCTCCAGCTGAAAGGTGAAGATGACGATCACTTCTGATGACAGAAATACGGTAATCCCTTTTGTTTCCTGATTTTTCCATCTGTATCAGCGGAAAGAGGATGCACGCAGGATGAAGATACTGCTTCGCTGCGCGTCATCCTCTTTCCGTGTCTTTACGCTGTTGCGAAAAAGGGAAGTTCCTGTTATAATGGATTCATCAATTTCGGAGGCGGCAGGTTGGAAAAAGAAGAGAAAAAACCCACAAGGATCTATTATATAGAAGTACTGCGGGCAATGGCCGCCATCGGCGTGGTGATCATTCATGTGGCGGGCAACGACTGGTACGACAATATCGGCACCGGGGACTGGATCGTGCGGACGGTCTGGCTTGGGCTGGCGAAATTCTGCGTGCCGGTGTTTTTTATGATCTCCGGAGCCCTGTTTCTGGACAGCCGGAGAAAGCTTGGGATCAGGCGTCTGTTCTGCCGCAATATCCTGCGGCTGGCTGTGTTTTTGCTGGTGTGGAGTTTTGTCTATCAGTGTTATCATCTGACTGTGGAGGAAACGCCCAAATCGGTTCTTTGGGTGCTCTCCTCGGCGGTGTCCAATATGGCGAGAGGCGATACCCAGGTACATCTGTGGTTTCTCTATACCATGATCGGGATCTATCTGGTGTCGCCGGTAATCAAGGTGTTTACCGATCACTGCACAAAAAGGCAGCTGCAGTACGCGCTGCTCATCTGGTTTGTATTCTGCCCGGTCTACAGCGCCCTGTCGCAGGTACCGGCGCTGGCGCCCTATGCGGTAAACGGGGTAAAGCTGGAGCTGGCCGGGGCAGGCAGCAACCTGGGATATTTCCTTTTGGGTCATTATCTCCACAGATATGGCCTGTCCAAAAAAGGACAGCATGGCGCGTACCTTCTGGGACTGGCGGGAATGGCCGCCTCCGTGGGACTGACCGTCTGGCTCAGCGTTCGTCAGGGAAACTGTCAGGAGGCGTTTTTTGGCTATTCGTTTCCGGGGATCGTCTTCTGGAGCGCTGCCGTGTATTTGTTTGTAAAGGAAAAAGCGGAAAGCTGGCAGGGAATCAGAAAGCCGGCGCAGCAGATCGGCAGGTATTCTCTTGGGATTTACGGCTGCCATATGCTTGTGCTGTTTTTTCTGTGGCGGATGGGAATCAACAGCCTGCTGTTTCCCTCGGCGCTGTCTGTACCGGTTTTGGCGGCGGTGATTTTCCTATGCGCCATGGGCATTTCCTGGGTGCTTCAGAAGATCCCGGGCATAGGCCGGTATCTGGCCTGAGGCCGAGAGGCAAAGGACCCTGCGGAAAAAATCTGGAAAAAATCTTGGAAAAGACTTGAATTTTAAAAAGAGTTATTATATAATACAGTCTGTTCCTGTGATGGCCCATCGCCAAATGGTAAGGCAACGGACTCTGACTCCGTCATTTCAAGGTTCGAATCCTTGTGGGCCAGCTTTAAGCTACCAAAAGTTGTTGGTAGCTTTTTTTCTCATTTGGCCTCTGGCGGAAAGGAAACAAAGATGTATCACTGGCATACAAAGGTGCGCTACAGCGAAGTAAATGAACATGCGGGGCTAACTGTGACAAGCCTGATCAATTATCTGCAGGACAGCTGTACGTTTCAGTCGGAGGATCTGTCTGTGGGCGTGGATTTTTTGAAAAAACATCACAGCGCCTGGGTGATCCTGGGATGGCAGATCGAGATCTTCCGGATGCCCCGGTTTATGGATGAGATTGACGTACAGACCTGGCCTTACGATTTCAAGGGCTTTTACGGATACCGGAATTTCCGGATCTGCGATAAAGAGGGAACCTGTCTTGTGCAGGCAAACAGCCTGTGGGGATTTGTCAATTTAGATACGGGCAGGCCTACCCGTCTTTTCCCTGAGGTGACAGATCCCTATATTCCCATGGATCCGCCCCTTCCTATGGATCTGCCGCCCAAAAAGATCGTTTTCCAGGAGGGAGATCCTGTGGAGGAGCAGGCGCCGTTTCTGGTGCAGCGTCACCATCTGGATACCAATCACCATGTAAACAACGGACAGTATGTGCAGATGGCCATGGAGTATCTGAAAGAGGAAAAAGAGATTGCCCGGATTCGGGTGGTATACCGGCGGGCGGCGGTGCTGGGAGACCGGATCTTTCCCTCAGTGGCGGCCAGAGATGACCGTCTGCAGGTGGAACTTGGAAGCGGGGATCGGACTCCCTACGCGGTGGTGGAGCTCATCTACCGCCAGTAAGCAGGGATGTGGCCTGCGGCTGCGAACGCGGTCTGGGGCCTGCCGCATCCCGGAATGGAGAAGCTATGTTACAGATCGGAATCAGGCAGCCTCTTGTGATTGTTTCCTTTACACGGTTTGGCGCGTATCTGGCAGAGCCCGGCCGGGAACAGGAGCGGGTGCTGCTGCCGAAAAAGCAGGTACCCCCGGAGGCGTCGGAAGGAGATCAGATCGAAGTGTTTCTGTACAGAGACTCACAGGATCGGATCATTGCCACTACCAACACGCCGGCCATTACCCTGGGCGGCATTGGAATGCTGACGGTAAAGCAGGTGACCAGGATCGGCGCGTTTCTGGACTGGGGCCTGGAAAAAGACCTGCTGCTGCCCTTTGCCCAGCAGACCTATCCGGTAAGGGAGGGGGAGCAGTGCCTTGCGGCGCTGTATGTGGACAAAAGCGGCAGGCTTTGCGCTACCATGAAGGTATATCCCTATCTGCAGGCAGACGCCCCCTATGACAAAGACAGCCGCATAGAAGGGATCATTTACGACAGCAGCCCTCAGTTTGGCCTGTTTGTAGCCGTGGACGGCAAATACTCAGGGCTGATCCCCAGAAAAGAGGTTCACGGAGCGCTTGCGCCGGGGCAGCGGATCACCGGCAGGGTGACAAAGCGGCTGCCGGACGGCAGACTGAATATCAGCGTCAGGGAAAAGGCATATGTGCAGATGGACGCGGACGGGGCCCTGATCCTGAAAGTGCTGGATGAGTACGACGGGGTTTTGCCTTTTGGGGAAAAGGTGTCTCCGGAGGTAATAGACCGGACATTTGGTATCAGCAAAGCGGCGTTTAAGCGGGCGGCAGGCCGTCTGCTGAAACAGGGGAGGATCTCCATATCGGACGATTGCATCCGCAGGGAGGAGCCCACTCCCTCAAAAAAGAAAAAATCATGAGAAAAGAGGAAACAATATGAAGACAGTAATCCATACAGACCAGGCGCCGGCGGCCATCGGCCCTTATTCACAGGCCATCGAAGTAAACGGAATGATCTATACGTCAGGAGTGATCCCGGTGGTACCCGCCACCGGTCAGATCCCGGAGGGGATCAAGGCTCAGGCCCATCAGGCCTTTGCCAATATGCAAAACCTGCTGGAAGCCGCAGGCAGCGGCATGGATCAGGTAGTGAAGACCACGGTTTTCATTCAGGAAATGGATCAGTTTTCCGCCATCAATGAGATCTATGCCGGCTTTTTCAAAGAGCCCTATCCCGCCCGCTCCTGCGTGGAGGTAGCCAGGCTGCCAAAGGACGTGCTTTTGGAAGTGGAAGCGGTTGCTCTGAAGAAATGACTGTAATTGGCAGGATAGGAATGAAAAGATTGGTAAAGAATAAAAATGCCCGATAAATCAGGAAAGGGGAAACCAAATGGTATCAACGGATATAGGGATTGATCTTGGAACTGCCAGCGTGCTTGTATATGTAAAGGGCAAAGGCGTTGTCTTAAAAGAACCCAGCGTGGTTGCTTTTGACAGAGATACAAATAAGATCAAGGCCATCGGCGAGGAGGCCAGACAGATGCTGGGCCGCACGCCGGGCAATATTGTTGCGGTGCGTCCCCTGCGCCAGGGCGTTATTTCCGATTACTCCGTAACGGAAAAAATGCTGAAATACTTTGTAAAAAAAGCCATGGGCAGAAGAAATTTCCGGAAGCCCCGGATCAGTGTCTGCGTGCCAAGCCAGGTGACGGAGGTGGAGCGCAGCGCTGTGGAGGAAGCCACCTATCAGGCGGGGGCAAGAGAGGTGTTCATCATTGAAGAGCCCATTGCCGCGGCCATTGGCGCCGGGCTGAACATTTTCCAGCCATACGGCAATATGATCGTGGACATTGGCGGCGGCACCTCGGATATCGCGGTGATTTCCGTAGGCGGTACGGTATGCAGTACCTCCCTGAAAATTGCCGGCGATGATTTTGACGAAGCCATTGTCCGCTATATGCGGAAGAAACACAATCTGCTGATCGGAGAACGGACGGCGGAGGACATTAAGATCCGGATCGGCTGCGCGCATTGCGGAGCGGAAGTTCTGACCATGGATGTGAAAGGCAGAAACCTGGTAACAGGTCTGCCAAAGACTGTCACCGTCACCAGCCAGGAGACGGAGGAAGCGCTGAAAGAAGCCACCGGCCAGATCGTGGAGGCTGTCCACAATGTGCTGGAAATGACGCCCCCTGAGCTGACAGCGGATATTGCGGACCGGGGCATTGTGCTTACCGGCGGCGGCGCGCTGCTGCGGGGGCTGGAAGAGCTTATTGAGGAGCGCACGGGCATCAATACCCTGACCGCGGAGGAACCGCTGACCGCGGTAGCCATCGGAACCGGACTGTATATGGAGCAGTCCAATGGATATCAGGCAGAAACATAATGAACAAAAGAAAAAGAGGTATCTGAAAAGAACAAAATCCCTGCGGGAACAGCTTTTTGGATTCCTCTTTTTGTACCATCAGGTCCTTTGGGAGGAATGGCATGGAACAGATCGAAGGCTATGTGGAGCGGATTTTGTTTCAAAACGAAGAAAACGGATATACGGTGCTGGAGGTTGTGGCGGAGCAGGAGGAGATCACCTGCTTTGGCACGGTGCTTTCCATCCATCAGGGAGAATATGTACAGATCACCGGCCAGTATGTGACCCATCCGGTGTATGGACGGCAGCTGAAGATCGATTCCCTGGAGCCCCAGGCGCCAAGAGACCGGGCCGCTCTGGAGCGGTATCTGTCTTCGGGAGCCATCAAGGGCATCGGCGTGGCGCTGGCTGCCAGGATCGTAGGACGTTTTGAGGACGACACCTACCGGATTCTGGAGGAGGAGCCGGAGCGGCTGGCGGAGGTTCACGGCATCAGTCTCCGGAAAGCACAGGAGATCGCCGATCAGCTGGAGTCCCAGAGGGAAATGCGAAAGGCCATGCTGTTTTTGCAGCAGTTCGGCATTTCCGTCAATCTGGCAGTCAAAATTTATCAGCGCTATGGCAAAGAACTGTATGAGATCGTTCGGGAAAATCCCTATCGAATGGCGGAGGATATTTCCGGCGTAGGATTTAAGATCGCTGATGAGATCGCCAAGCGGGCAGGCATTCTGGCGGATTCGGAGTTTCGCATCGGCTGCGGCCTGACCTACCTGCTTCTGCAGGCCTCCTCGGAAGGCCATACATATTTGCCCAAGGACGTTTTGTTTGCCAGGGGACAGCAGCTGCTGCAGGTTGAGGAGGCCCTTTTTGAGATCCCCCTGACCAACCTGATGATCCGGCGGAAAGTGGTGTGCAGGGCTCAGAAAGATCAGGTGCATGTCTATCATGCCTCCACATACTATACGGAGCTTTCCGTGGCACGGATGCTGCTGGATCTGAACCGGCCGTTTCCCGCGGGCACCGCCGAGATCAGAAGCTTTCTGGAAGAAGAGGCAGCGTCCGGCATGGAACTGGATCCCCTGCAGATACAGGCAGTGACCGCGGCAGTGGCAAACGGCGTGACCGTCCTTACAGGAGGGCCGGGCACCGGAAAGACCACCACCATCAATATGATGATCCGGTATTTTCTGAAAAAGAACATGGGGTTTCTCCTGGCCGCGCCTACCGGCAGGGCGGCAAAGCGGATGACAGAGGCCACCGGCTATGAGGCCAGGACCATTCACAGGATGCTGGAGCTGTCCGGAGAGAATTTCGGAAGTGAAGAAGGGGCCCTGGTTTTTGACCATGACAGCGACAATCCCCTGGACGCGGACGTGATCATCATTGATGAAATGTCCATGGTGGATATCTTTCTGATGGAGGCTCTTTTGAAGGCAGTGGCCGCCGGTACCAGGCTGGTTCTGGTGGGAGACGTAAATCAGCTGCCAAGCGTGGGGCCCGGCTCCGTGCTGAAGGACATCATTCAGTCGGAACGGTTTTCCGTGGTGGAGCTGACCCGGATCTTCCGTCAGGCGGCGGAAAGCGACATTGTCACCAATGCCCATGCCATCAACCGGGGAGAGCAGATTTCCCTGGACAACAAAAGCAGAGACTTCTTCTTTCTCCAGCGGACAGATACGGATGTGATCATTCAGTCCCTGATCTACCTTGTGGAAAAGAAGCTGCCCCCCTATGTGGACGCAAAGCCCTTTGATATTCAGGTGCTGTCTCCCATGCGCAAGGGAACCCTTGGTGTGGAGCATCTCAACAGGGTGCTGCAGGCCCATCTGAATCCTCCGGATCCCCGCAAGCAGGAAAAAGAGTATCGGGATACGCTGTTCCGGGTAGGGGATAAGGTGATGCAGATCCGCAATAATTATCAGCTGGAGTGGGAGATCAGAAACAGCTTTGGAATCCTGGCGGACAGCGGCGTAGGAGTCTTTAACGGGGATATGGGACTGGTGTCTTCCATTGATCCCGTGGACGAGTCCCTGACGGTGATCTTTGACGACGGCAGAGAGGCGGTCTATCCCTTTTCTGCTCTGGACGAGCTGGAGCTTGCCTATGCCGTTACCATTCACAAATCTCAGGGAAGCGAGTATCCGGCGGTGGTAATGCCGCTGCTTTCCGGCCCCAGGATGCTTTTGACCCGCAACCTGCTTTATACGGCGGTGACCCGGGCAAAACGCTGCGTGACCATTGTGGGGGATCAAAATACCCTTGGCCGGATGATCGAAAATCAGCATGAACAGAAACGGTATTCCGGCCTGAAAAGCAGGCTGACGGAGGACTTTTGAGCCTCTGGACAAGCACAAAAGAGGAAGCGGGGCAGGCGCTGCTGTCCCTGCTGTATCCCCGCAGATGCGCTGTTTGCGGGAAGCTGCTGCGGGAGGAACAGGATCTGGCCTGCAGAGAATGCCGGGATTTGCTTTCCTATATTGATCCGCCTTACTGTATGAAATGCGGAAGACCTCTCGATCAGGAAACTCCTTTCTGCGACTCCTGTCTTGAACGGATCCATCTGTTTGACAGAACCGTCTCTGTCTGGGAATATTCAGATCCCATCAAACATTCCCTTTATGGTTTTAAGTATAAAAACAGGCGGGAATACGCACAGTTTTACGGAAGAGAAGCCCTGCGCCGGTACGGATGGCTGCTGGAAATGTGGCAGCTTCAGGGAGTGGTTCCGGTTCCCCTTCACAAAAGACGTCTGAACAGGCGGGGCTACAATCAGGCGGCCGTCTTTGGAAAAGTGGTGGCAAAGGGGCTGTCTCTGCCTCTCTGTCAGGATCTTCTCAGACGGACAAAGAACACCGAACCTCAGAAAAATCTGGGAGCGGAGCAGAGGCGGAAAAATCTTGCGGACGCGTTTTCGGCTTCAGAGAAAGCCGGCGCCTTTGAAAGGCTGCTTTTGGTGGACGACATCTTTACCACCGGAAGTACCCTTGACGAAGCGGCGGCCGCCCTGAAAAAAGCAGGGGTCCGCCATGTCTACGGTCTGACTGTGGCGGGAGGCGCTCCGGCTTTGGAAAAAACCGTTCCCGGAGCCTTATAGGATTCCCAAAGAATCGGAAAAGTTGGGAAAGAAAGGGTTGCGCGCGGATTGGAATGTTGTTATAATAAAATAGATTATTTCTGCCATCTTATGGCAAAAAAGAAGTAAAGGACGGTGAGGAAATGCTGAATGTGGACCGGATCAGGCAGATGACAAAACTGACCTCCTATGAGGAGCAGGCCGGCAAAAAAGCGTTGTCCGTCACAAAATATTTTAAAAAAGATTATGTCCTCATGAATATGATTACGGTAGCGATCACGACTACGGTGGCGTTTCTGCTGCTGTTTGCCATGTGGATGCTTTATGAGTTTGAGTATCTGATGCAGAATATTCACAAGATCAATCTGATCATGCTGGGCGTGCGGGTGCTTATAATCTATGTGCTGATGCTTGCCCTGTTTCTGGTGATCGGGTATTTTGTGTACAGCTATAAATACCGCCGGGCCAAGGCCAGCGTGGCGGAATATGTGAACGGCCTGAAAGAACTGGAAAAGCTTTATGAGGAAGAGGAACGGGCGAAGGCCGGCTTTACGGCGCCTGTAGGAGGTAAATTAAAGTATGACGATTTTACTGGAGTTTAAGGAACGGCTGAAAAGCTTTTACGGAAATTATGAGATTTACCTGAAGCCGCTGCTGCATTTTGTAACGGCGCTTGTGGTGTTTTTTATGATCAGCGGCGAGATCGGCTTCATGACCAGGCTGCAGAATCCGGCCATCCTTCTTTTGCTGGCGCTGATCTGCGCGTTTCTGCCCATTAACGTAACGGTGCTTGCGGCGGCGGCGCTTGTGGTGGCGAACCTGTACGCGGCCTCTCTGGAATTTGCCCTGGTGATGCTGGTGATTTTCATCATTCTGTTTTTGCTGTATTTCCGGTTTGCCCCGGCATACGGATATGTGATGCTGCTGATGCCGGTGGCCTGCGTGCTGCGCATTCCCTTTGCGGTGCCTATCATCATGGGGCTGGTGGCTACGCCGGTGGTGGCGGTGCCCATTGCATGCGGCACCGTGCTTTCCTATCTGATCCAGTACGCCAAAACCTACGCCGCTTCCATGAGCGGTTCCGATATTGACAATATGTTCCAGAAATATCAGTACATCATTGCCCATGCTTTAAATCAGCGGGAAATGTTTCTGATGGTCATTGCCCTGATCGCGGTGATCGTGCTTGTGTACAGCATCCGCAGGCTGTCCGTGGATCATGCCTGGGTGATCGCCATTTTCGCCGGCGGCATTGCCTCCGTGCTGATCATGCTCTGCGGCAACTACATTATGGAAGTGCCGGTGGAGATTGCCGGGCTGGTGATCGGCGTGACGGTATCGGTGCTGCTTGCGTTTCTGATTCAGTTCTTTGTGTTCAATGTGGACTATACCCGCACAGAACGGGTGCAGTTTGAGGACGATGAATACTACTACTATGTGAAAGCGGTTCCCAAGGTATTTATTGCCACAAAGGAAAAATCCGTAAAGAAGATCACCGTGAACCGCAAGAGAGAGACCGCGGAGGAAAAGGAACGCAAAAAGACAGAGGAAACTCCTGAAAAGGCAGAAAAAGCGGATAAAGATCAGGCGTAAGACATCCTAAGGAAGGGAGAACAGAAATGCTGGACGCACTGAGAGCATTTGTAGAACAGAATCTGTACTGGGTATCCATGCCCAGAGTGACATACAGCGACGTGCTGGAGATCATTATTCTTGCTTTCTTTGTCTATCATATCATCCTGTGGTTTAAGGAGACCAGGGCCTGGAGCCTGTTAAAAGGGATCGTCACACTGGCGGTGCTGATCCTTGTGGCCTATATCCTGCAGATGAATACGATCCTGTGGCTGGTAAAGAGCATCATCAGCGTGGCGTTCATTGCTCTGGTAGTGCTTTTTCAGCCGGAGCTTCGCAGAGCTTTGGACCGGCTGGGGCAGAAAGGCCTGTTCAATTCGCTGCTGCCCTTTGCCTTTGACATTTCCAAAAACGCCCATGAGCGCTTCAGCGACCGGACGGTAAACGAGATCGTGCGCGCCTGTTATGAAATGGGCAAATACAAGACCGGCGCCCTGATCATTGTGGAGCGGAATACTCCTCTCAAGGAATATGAGGAGACGGGCATCGCCATTGACGCGGTTGTGTCCGCGCCGCTTCTGATCAATATCTTTGAGCATAATACGCCTCTTCACGACGGCGCCGTGATCGTCAAGGGCAACCGGGTCACAGCGGCAACCTGCTATCTGCCGCTGTCGGACAGCACCAGCCTGAACAAATCCCTGGGCACCCGGCACCGGGCGGGGCTTGGGGTCAGCGAGGCGGCAGATTGCCTGGCCATTATCGTATCCGAGGAAACCGGCGCCGTCTCCGTGGCGCTGGAGGGAAAGCTGTCCCACAATATCACTTCGGATTATCTGCTGGAGCAGCTGCACAAGGTTCAGGACAAGGTCGTGGAGACCAGGAAAAAACGGAAAAAGCGGAAGGGAAGGGCAGACAATGAAAAAGATGCTGACTGAAAACCTGGGCATTAAGCTGACGGCAGTCCTCCTTGCGATTCTCTTCTGGCTGATCGTGGTAAATGTGGATAACCCTTCCAGAACCGAACAGTTCCGTGTCCCGGTCACACTGAAAAACGCGGATACGGTTACAGACGCGGGGATGGTCTATGAGATCCTTGACGATACGGATTCGGTAACCGTTACCGTCCGGGCGCCCCGCTCGGTGGTGACGGATATGGAGGCCTCCGATCTGACTGTGACCGCGGACTTCGACAATATTACCCCAATGAACACCATCCCGCTGGAGGTTACTGCCAATCGGTACGCCAACCGCATTGACCGGATGGTGATCAGCCACTACAATCTGAAAGTGGACCTGGAGGAAGCCAAGACCAGAGAATTTCCTGTCAGTCTGGAGATCCAGGGGACTCCTGCGGAGGGCTATACGGTAGGAGACATTTCCGCGACCCCCAACCTGGTTACGGTAACAGGGCCGGCGGGGGTGGTAGACCGGATTCAAAAGCTGACCGCGAGGGTGTCCGTGGAAAACAGAAAAATGACTACCCGTACCAGCGTGGATCTGAAGCCGGAGGGGGCGGACGGCGCAGAGATCAGGGATGACCGGCTTACCCTGAGCCAAAAGCAGGTCATGACCAGCGTCAGCTTCCTGCAGACAAAAAGCGTAGATCTTCGGCTGTCCACAACAGGAACCTGCGCCTCGGGATATCATCTGGCGGATATAGAGAGCGATCCCACCACCGTGACCATTGCCGGCGCGGAAGCGGTTTTAAATGAGATCAGCACCATTCAGATCCCCGGGGAGGTACTGAACATCCAGAACGCCACGGAAGACGTGGTAAAGGAGATCGACATCAGTCAGTATCTGCCGCAGAATGTGAAGATTCCTCAGGGAGGCAATACTTCCGTAAAGCTTACCGCCAGAATTCAGCAGCTGGAGGAGCAGCAGTTTATCGTGCCCACCTCCGCCATCAATCTGATGAACACGCCGGAAAACACAAGGGCCAATTTTGGAGATCTGGAAAATATCATCATTGTCCTCACAGGAAAGCCGGAGGATCTGCAGCAGGTAACAGGCGATGATTTCAGCGTGTCGGTGGATCTGGCCGGTCTTTCTGAGGGAACCCACCGGGTCTATGTGACTGTTGTGACGCCGGAAAATATCAGCGTGTCCCAGGACACCTGGGTGGACGTGACGCTGGAGTCCACACTGCCTCCGGAGGTCATGGAGCCCTGAGGTTTTCCAGGCCGGCTCTGAGCTCTTTTGGGGCATGACCCTTTGGGCCGCCCGAGACAATAAAAAAGGTTGTTAAATGAACGTAAAAATGATATACTTCTGCTATAGAAGGGGTTTTTGGGAATTTCCGGGAGAGGGTTCCCAAAAAGGAAATGTATTGGAGGAAAAGCATTATGGTAAAGCAAAAGGTAACAGTGAAAAACCCCACGGGACTGCATCTGCGTCCCGCAGGTATTTTATGTAAGGCAGCAATGCGTTTTCGCTCTCTCACCACATTTACTTTCCGCGACGCCACTGCCAATGCCAAAAGCGTGCTGAGCGTACTGGGCGCCTGTGTGAAATGCGGCGATGAGATTGAGTTTATCTGTGAGGGTGAAGATGAGGAAGAGGCATTGAGGACGCTGGTAGAAACAGTGGAGACCGGACTGGGTGAATAACGGCCGCGGCACATGTGAAACACCGCTGATATCAGATACAAAAAGTCCCCGGCTGGCTGCTTTGCACCGGGGATTTTATTTCTTTATAGGAAATTCCGAGTTTAGAGAGAACACAAAAATCAGGTGTTCATCGAGCAAAGGTCAGATAAA
>CANQUC010000009.1 GCA_947626945.1 uncultured Lachnospiraceae bacterium
GGAATCACTGATTTCAGAGATACAGATTTTTGAGGACAGGCAGCCCAACGGTCAATGGCTGAAATCCATAAAATTCAAGCTTCCCATTATCGAAGAAGATATGGAGCTGGGTTTGGATAATGATGAACATGTGGAGACGGTATGTTTGCTGTTCAAATAAAAGCTGAACTTGGCGGGATGGAGGATAAAAAGCTTTAGTAATTTTGCTAATGGGGCGGAATGACAATCTATAGGACTATGTTTTTTTGGGAGAAAAAGGCTGATAAATTAGGTACGAAACATTGAAATGATAGATTGGATTATTTGCAATTAAGAATGGCTATTTAGTGGTGTAGGTATTGCAATTAATTTATGTTGATATAAAATTACGAAATATTGGGGATCAAGTAGCTTTGTAACTAGGGGGGAGGCTCAGCAAGACGCTGACGGATTCATTGGAAAAGAGCAAGGGCTCAATTTTGAAAGGACTGATTACATGACATTTTCTGCGGAATTTGGGATTTTATTTGCGGTGGCGCTTTTGTGCTGCGTGGTGGGGTTTTACAAATATGTGTATTTTATTTCTATCGGTTATGGCCTGGCAATTTCCGGACAGGGGATCGCCATGCTGTTCCTGCTGCGTGACAGGATCAGCGTGCCGGTGGTGCTTAGCTGTCTGATTTTAATATTGTATGGCTTCCGGCTCAGCGGTTTTCTGCTGTACCGGGAGGTGAAAAGCAGCAGTTACCGCAGGCACATGACCACGGAGATCAAGGACGGTTCCGGCATGAAGCTCTGGCTGAAAGTTATACTGTGGATTTTCTGCGGTATTTTGTATCTGTTTATGATAGCGCCGGTGTTTTTCCGCTATTATAACGGCAATACCCACTGTTCGGTCTCTTTTGTCATCGGCACGGTGCTGATGGCGGTCGGGATCTTGCTGGAATCCATGGCGGATCTCAGTAAAAGCCGCCAGAAAAAGGATAATCCCGGGCGCTTTTGTGATAAGGGACTGTTTCGGCTGGTGCGCTGTCCCAATTATCTGGGGGAATTGATCCTGTGGACCGGTGTGCTGGTGGTGGGGATCACTTCTCTGCAATCAGTGGGACAGTGGATCGTTGCCCTGCTGGGATACACAGGCATTGTGTTTGTGATGTTCAGCGGCGCCAGACGTCTGGAGGTACGGCAGAACAAAAATTATGGGTCGGATCCCGCATATCAGGAATATGTCAGGAGGGTTCCCATTATCCTGCCGTTCGTGCCGCTGTACAGCGTGGAAAAATATAAGTTTTTGGTATTATAGTATATGGAACGGCAAAAAGCATTGTCACAACAAAACCTGCGCTCATCATGATAGGAGCTGATAGGATGTCCCAGACAAAAAAAGAGTTTTTCTGATTCAAAAACTGATGAACGGGCTGTAACGGCAGATAATCCCGCTACAGCCCGTATCATTTTAAAGATTGTTTTTACAATGGTTTCAGTTTGCGAAGATACAACAGTATCAATGCAGTCAAAGAGATAACCATACCCAAAATCATTATAGGCAGTACGCCTTTGCCGCCTGTTTCGGGCAATGGCGCGATGGCTTTGTTTACAACGATCTCCGACAAGGTTTTGTCGGTATACTTTTCAGCAGCTGACCGGGCAAAGACAATGTCTTCATTGTTGTTGTAGTAACCGGACGGAGGTGTTATCTCGTGAACAACATATGTATTTTCACCTAATCCGCTCCATTTCAGAACACCATTCTCATTACTTGTTTCCACGGCCATAAGATAGTATGGTTGGGATGAGCCGCCGCCATCGGGAATTGTCCTTGTTTGGTATTTTTTATCAATACCCAATGCGGCAAAGTCTTCGTCCGACATTTGTATATGCCGAATAACGCTCCCTCAAGAGGATTGGCATTTTCATCCTGCTTGAGTATACGCACATTCCAGTCCGGTTTAGAGTTTGATATGGTTATTTCTTCGTTTTTTGACGGATTGTATACAAACCTGTACTGGCGCTGATTTTTGCCGTTGATGCCGAAGAAACTAAGACCTTCGTTTGCCGGGTCTGTGTCATCGATCTCTAAAATGTAATAGGTAGCACCATCTTCCCATTTCCATTGTGTAGATGTTTTGTAAAAAGATCTTTTCGGTGTATCTGGAGGTCCTCCAGCTATTCCATATTGATATAGGATACTATTATCCAATGGAAGTGATTCGCTATTATTGGCATCTACTTTTAGATCAAATATTGCATATTCAGATACATGAACTTGCCAAGAAATTCTACCAAACCAATCTGCTAACCCATCCTCGGTGTATACTCCATATTCAGTATAGTTTTCTCCACCTGTCATACTGCTATATTTAGCAAAATTGCCAAAATCTATAGCTTCCCTGGTATCATCACTCGCTTTATAGATCAAAAACTTAAACGTCATATCCTTGTCTATAGGAGAAAGTCCGCCTCTGTTTGTAACGATAGCCTTTTTTATCTGTGGTGAGCTTGGTATCCTTACGCCTACGTTAAGGGGTGCAGCCTGCGCCCGCAGCCCGCCCACAAGATAACTGTAACCGAAGCTGTTCCATGCTACTTGTGACGGCTGCGCCGCATCATCAATAACAGCATTAAAGCTGATTTTGACCGCATCGCCTTGAGTTACTTTACCATCGCCTATAACAAATCTGATGGAACGTGCTTCACTTTCCAGATTCCCGATATTGTCTTTCCATGTAGCTTGGTCTTCGGTACTCTTATCTGCTTCCCAGTCGCTTCCGATAAAGCCCGAAGTTTTTGTACTGTACTGGACTTCATATTCTGTATTATTCAATTCTTTTTTGTACCAGCTTCAGAGATGATCTCAATTTTAAAATCAGGGTCGGAGGCAAGACTCACCTTAAATTCACTGTATCGCTTAAGCTCATCTCTTAATGTATTGCCATCAGCACCATTGGCAGCCATTACGGGATTATCTTTCTGCGGTAAATTATCTATTACAACAAGCTGATTTATATCTTTTTCGTTTGAGTTTTTAATATTTAAAGTATATCTAATCTTGCTGCTTTTATCCGATACAAGTATACAGTTATTATTTTCATCGTTACTTGCAGCTTTATTTTCCGGAATAGCGCCAATCTCCTCTATCTCCTTATATGAGCTTGTGGGCGTACCCTGATAAAAGGTAACCGGCGCCGTACTTTGTACCGCGGCTTCATTATCACCAAGTTTGATAGGATGTCCCTGTGAAACATCACTTTCATCAAATTTCTGAGAAGGTATAATATAGGCATTGTTGAGATACATACCGGACTTTACCTCTGTCCCTGCAACAGTATTCACTTTAAGCACGCTGTAACCGCCTGCAGGGATCGCATATGCCGCTTTGTTTTCTGTCGTATCATTTACCCTATATGCAAAACGTATCTTAAGTGTTTCGCATTCTTTCCCTTGAGCATTCGCTTTTCGTTCAAACTTCACAAATGCTCCCGCAAGAATATTTCCGTTCTCGTGACCTGTATTTTTTATATCATAGAAATATATATTGGGTATGTATGTCCATTCATCGTAATTTGCATTTACCGTAACAGGACTACCTATATCATCATGCACTGTGTTGGCAGAAATGAGCAATTTGTTCATATCGCCTGTATCTCGAGCAATATGGAACATCACATCCGAACCTCGCCCATTATCTTTTGCCCAACTGCTATTGGGATTTGGCGCTTCTACATTTATTCCGCATTTCAGTAGGGTACTGTTATCTTTTTTTGCCTCATTACTTACAGGACCTGAATTGCCATATATTTCATATTGAACGTCACCCTCAAATCTGAAGCCCGGTTCAAGGGTATCCGATATAACATAATCCGTCATGGCATCGGTGCCGTTGTTGCGTGATGTTACTGTCCAGTTTACTTCCTTTTCTGTTGATTCTTTCTCAATAAGGTCGTTATCACCTGTCACTTTCTTTGTTATACCTGGTATAATATCGCCTTTTTCAACGGTAACACCGGAAACAAGCCATTGCCTTTCTTCCGCTTTGTTAAACGGTGATGTTTCGCTAAAGCCTGCGTTTTGCGCCTGGGTATTATCCCAAAGTTCACGGCTGCCGTCATTGTTTTCCATACTGTTGTATTTTGCAACATCAACACCTGTTTCGGTATCAAGATCGACTTCGGTGTTGCCGCTTGTATCTATATATTCCATAGCGGCATAGTTTACGGCTTTTTCCTCTGCAACATTATCACCTGCCGTATAAACAGTATAGGCAAATTGTGTAAATTCTCCCGGGGCAAGATAGGGAACAGGCTCGGAACTGCCATCTATTTGGATTGTTCCGATATTATCTTCTTTATTTTCGGAATCGTAATAGCCACCTTCCCGATCAATGAATCCTTCGTCGCCATTTTTAACAAAATGAAATTTTATCCTTTTTCTTCCATCCGATAATGTTTCTTCTCCGGCGTAACCGATATGTGTAAGAACAAACTTCATTTTTTCTCCGTTTACATAAGCCTCTTTTTCCCAGTCATCCGGATTATTTTCTACAGCCGTTCGGTATCCGCTTGGTGTAACGACAAGTGTGTTCATTTTCTTCCTCATGCCGTCATTGTTACTATAACTTGGCGCTGTAGGGATATACCTTTGATTTATATCAACGCTGTTTATACCTCTGTCTCTCCTTGAACCCACCGTAAAAGCAGTATCGACCCAGTTTCCCGCAGAATCAAAATTGATATTCCCGTCTTTGTCTGTTGCGCTGTTTCTGAGGGCATAAAATTCAAATCCCTGCGGCAATATATCGTAAACATCGGAAAGATACAGATTTGTGCTGCCGCTGTTTTTTATGATAAGGTAATATGTTACGGTATTCTTTGCGCCTTTTTGTTCGCTTGTCATCTCGGGTTTAAAGAAAATAGGATCATTGGGAGTATAATGATACCTGTCAATACCTCTGTAGTATTCTGTAATATAATTAGCACCCCTTGTGTAATATCCCGTTTCGTAGACACCTTTTTGCAAAAGCACCTTGCCCGGTTCGGAAAGGCTGTGTGTCACTCTGTCGGGGAATTTATATACATAAAGGGTATTTGTAAGTACATTGCCGCCTTTTGCATTGATATAGTTTTCCCATTCTCCGTTACCGCCTGCAAATGTAAGGGTAACATAGATATAGAACTTTGACTGCGGAGGGAATTCGATCTTTAAATTCTCATCCCACACCATATATCTCTGATCGGTGACATCTTTTTCAGCCGATACTTTTGAATTGGGATTCTTATCTGTAAGTTCCCATTCCGAACCATTTAAAACTGTTTCGGTATCGGTTATTTCGATATTGCTGCTATCTACCAGCTTGGTGTTTTCAAATATATATTCG
The DNA here is from genome assembly GCA_947626945.1 of uncultured Lachnospiraceae bacterium. Classification (GTDB taxonomy): domain Bacteria; phylum Bacillota; class Clostridia; order Lachnospirales; family Lachnospiraceae; genus CANQUC01. The sequence continues at coordinate 5,354 of CANQUC010000009.1, forward strand.
ACTTTGATGTTTACGCCATTTTCCCAATGAAATGTATTACCTGTGTCCGGAAGCGCGTCATAAAAATCTTTGCCGGAAAGATATGTTTTCGGCATATTAGGGTCCTCTGCGCTTGGCGGGAAAGGATTTTCAAATTTAAGCCGATATGTAACAGTATTATTTTCCTTGCTTATTGTTGAAAAATCATCGCTGTCTATCTCGTCATATCTTGGCTCGGATCCTCTGTCTGCAACGATATCCTTGTAATAGGCAAGCGCAGCGCCGCCTGTAAAGATGGGCGTATAGATCCTGTGTCCGGGATAGTCGTTTGCCCACGCTTCATTATTTACGGTAAATGAATCGGTGCTTACATCCTTAAAATATTCATCATCGCATACAGCCTTATAGCAGAAACTTACCGTTCTGCCTTCTTTGTCGTCAGGCGCCGTTCCGGGATCGTTTACTATATAGTATTTTATAAGGGTTTCTATACCTGTTTTGGGTTGTTCGCTTACCGTTACGGTATCTGCACAAATGCCGCCTATAAATATGTTCTCATATATTCCGGGCTTATTGAGTACATAATATTTGATGCCGTCTACTATCCGCTCGGGGAGTTCTTTGTTCGACAATCCGAGGTTCTCCGAAACAGGTACAAGCAGGCACTGAAGCCCTGCCATTTTATCTGTTACAGGCAGCACATCATAGCAGCTTTTCCCTCTGTGGGTAAGGTCTACCCGGTAATCTATGACGTCGCCTATTTGCAGCTTGTGTGACTTTCCGCTTTCATTTCCGTTTATTGTAACTCCGTTTACCTTTCCGTCTTTGCTTATGCTGAGGTCGTAGGATACAGAGTTCTGGCCGGTACTTTTTTCATCTTTTGAGGTATCTTTATGCTGCAATGATGCTTCATTATGATAATACACGGGACTTCCCGGCAGATAGTCATAATAATACAGATGATCTCCGTCAGGTAAATACATAAGAGAATTTTTTGTAGTAGCCTTAACGTTGTATTCTAGTTTTTTACCTGCCGAAAGCTCATATTCATCAGGATAATCCCATATGAGCTTGTATTTATCATTCATTGTGACGATATACGCAAGGGAGTCAAGGGCATCGGCAATCGTTTTATAATCGCTGCTTTCGCCTACCGTGACAGTTTTTTCGCCGGAGTAGACAACAATATTTTCTCCGCTCTTGTATATGGTTATTGATTTGTTATTTACATCCTCGTTTTCGGCAAGTCCGTCATATTTTTTATGATCTGCCTTTGTGTCGGCTGCCGAGATATTGCCTTGTGTAGTTCCGTCAAGACCCGTAACGTTACCCGTTGCAGGCGAAGTTATTACAGCATCGGTTATTTCTATTTTAAGATATTCTCCGTCAAGCCCGTTAAAAAGTGCCTCCATATTTTCGGGCTTTATATACAACAGTTGGTTATCTTTTTTTGAAAGAGTATCTTCCAGGTTATCAAGGTTTTCATATTTAAAAGGGGATGGGTTTTCCACAGTCAGCTTAAACTCTACATCCTCACCCATGTACAGAGGCTTTGTTTCCTCTGTCATTACCTTATTAAATGTCACTTTTGCGCTGCCCAAGTTAAAAGAGATATCTTCCGTGTCACTGGACTCCTGTTTTGCGGCAAAGTTATAGTTGGTTTCGCTTTTTATCTTGTTTGTTATATCCAACTGTTCATTTTCGATAAGGTTTTCTGCAAGGATAACCTCGTTGCCAAAAAGAAGATCTCCGCTTATATCAGATATTTCCTCATCGCTTTTTGTGTTTGCAACTCTGAAATGAATTATATATTGACCTTCGTTTTCTTCAAGACTCATATCGGTAACTGTGCCATTATTTTGGCTAAAGCGGGATATAGTACAGATAAGATACCTTTTGCCGTCTATAACCGCATAAAGAGAGCTTGAGTTTCCTTCCGATACAAAAACGGTATTATTTACATCTATATCATTGCGCCATTTAAGCTTGGCCGGTAAGGTAAGTTCATCCGAAAAATCAACATATTTTACGAAATCGTTTCCGTATGCTTCCGATACGGTAATTCCGTCCGATGCGTAATTGATTTTATAGCGCAGATTCTTTAATGCAATTTTATCACCATCAACAGCATTAAAGCCTATGGCATTTTTATCAGCTTCGTCGATGCTTTTTGTTACCTTGAATATCTGTTCACGAGTGACCCATGTGGGTTCTATATAATTTTCAGTGACAGTTATACCTTCTTCCGGTGAATAAATACCCGGTTCTATGACTTTCCCATTATAGTTATCTTTGACAGCATCTGAAAGCTTGACACCCCACACCTGCATTTTTCTTCCCGGCTCGGTATAATTGGGATAGCTTAGAGAAAGTTTTGGATTAATTGTATCACCTGACGCTCTGTTTTCTATCTCAAAATACCAAATATTGGGATTATCCGTAGGGTTCAGCTTATAACCTGATAATTCCGCAACACCATCGCTTTCTTTTCTTATATATATCCTGTATATTCCGTCGACATTATCGGAGATAGCAGCATCAATTACAGCGGTTTGCCCCGTATAATACTCTGCAATCTTATCCTCGATCTGATTTGTGCTTTCCAATAACATACTAATGCCTACAGTGTCCGAATTGCCTATTGTATTATCATTTTTTGCTTCTGCATTTTTAAATAGCTTTTCTGCAATATCGCCGACTATTTGAGTGTTTACAAACAGGTTAGCGCCAAGGTCGGCAATGCTGCCAAACAAGTTTTTGATATTCTCTGTCGTATTTTCGCCGTTTATACTTGTAAGATTTTCCGCATTGGCAAAGGCATAGTCATCTATCTTTGTTATTTGTGCCGCATCTGCAAATGTGAGCGATTGTATGGAACTGCCTTTAAAAGCATCTTTGCCCACAGAGGTGACGGTAAGAGGAACTCCGTCACAGGTCACGTTTACAGGTATGGTCAGGTTGTCTGCATTTCTTGCACCGTAAACAAGTTCTGCCGTATCGCCGTTCACCTTGTAAATACTGCCGTTGTCGTCTGTACAGTAAAGACCACCCTTGGTAAACGGTGCAGGCAGATTGTTGGCGATTCCTTCCTCACCGACAAGAAAACTGACATTGCCGTCAATGATAATATCGGTAATGTGACCCTGGGCAGCAGTAAGAAAATCGGTATTTACATACGGTGGAAAACTTCCGTCATCTTTTGTTATCCTTAAAGAAAAACTGCCTGCGTTTTTAAAAACGTCTGCGGATATACGATTAAGAGAATCTGCTTTATAGATAACTTCCTCAAGGCCCGTACAGCCGGAAAAAGCCTCATCGCCCACATCTGTTACCTTGCCGCCTATAACAGCCTGCTTTAAGGATACATCGCCCTTGAACATACGGGGTGTTATTTGCGTAATGTTTGGCAAGGATTCAAAGCTGAAATTTCTAAGAGAGGAATCGCCCGAAAAATGTCCGTTTCCACTAAAATTGGGACCGTATGGATTTTCCATCCATATGATTTCTTTGAGGTTGGGACAGTTTACAGCCGTATCCGCTGCGTTTACATTTTCAATGGTGCCTGGCAGCTTAAGAGTACGCACACTTTTGCAGTCCCTCATTATCGTACCGTTTATATCGGTAATGTTAAGGGGAGTAAGATCCAGATCCTCCACTTTTGTATTTTGTATGATCTCGGTAATGCCTGTTATATTGTTTGTGTTCGGCATAAAAGTTACATTTTCAAGAGATGTACAGCCGTAAAACATTTTTGACAGATCGCCCGAAATATTGCCGGGAACAGTTACGGACACAAGAGATGTACAGCCATAAAAGCCCGGATAATATCCAACCGTGCCCGTTCCGAACGAAAAACTGTCGGATGTTATTTTGGTAAGGTCTATATCCGTCAGTTCCGTACAGTTTGCGAAAATTTCCCCGTCATTCTTTCCCAATTTTGTGAGGACAGAATTTTCCTCAAATTCTGCTTTTTTCAGTTTTGAATTTGAAAAAGCCGCATCACCGATTTCTTTCACGGTAGATGGTATTATGACTGACTCAAGACCCGAATTATAAAAAAGCCTGCTTTCGTTTTCGTTTTCTCTGCCTATATATTCAAGAGAATTGAGATTTTCAAGATTGGCTTCCTTTAAATTTGTACAACCTTCGAATACAAAATTGCCCGTTTCCTTAAGAACGTTGTTTTCTTCAAAATACACACTTCTAATAGATGTACAGTCCTTAAATGCCAAATCTCCTATCGTACTTACATTTGAGTTGACGATAACCTTTGTGATGCTGTTTTTATACGGAGCCATTTCATCGCTTTCAATAAAGCTTTTGGGTATAGATGTACCGTTGAATGTTATGGTGTATGTACCATCCGCATTTATGTCGAGCTTCCAACCGTTGCCCTGTGCGGCAGGTGATATGCTCATTGTATTTATAATATTGTCCTTTGCTGCCACTTCTTCAAAAGCATTGTCCGGAAAACCCGTAATGCTCGTACTTAAAACGAGAATTGCGGATAAAACTGCACTTGCAATTTTTTTTGCTTTTTTCATAGCCGAGATTCTCCCTTTAAAAATTCAAACAAATATTGGCTGCAACAAAACTTTCAAGCCGGTAGTACAAAATACACAAAATTGATTCAAACTATATTTCAAATATTATATCACAGAGATATAAAACTGTAAATACAACGGGTCTTTGACACTTCTATTTTGAAACTATGATAAAGAATCTTTTGTTTAAGTTATTTTGGGCTTATTTTTTTGCTTTGTAGGATATTTTGAGTTTAGAGAGAACACAAAAACCAGGTGTTTATCGAGCATAGGTCAGAGAAACACGCTTATGGTTAAAGTAAAAGTTTATTAGGAAATTTGCAGCGTAGAAAAAAGTATCAAAGAAGCACAACCTGAAAAAGAGAAAATGTTACATTGCCGCAATATTTAAAAGCTGGGCGGCAGATTCGTTTTGGCGAAATTTGTAGTTTCCGGGAACGAATTGTAAAAATTCGTCATAACATATAAAAGCAGAATCATCATAGCGATAGCAAAGAATGGAATGAAGCAGTGTTGCTTGGCAAAAGGAGAAAAGTCATGGATGAAATGGATGAAAAAGAAGGTAAAAAAAGCAGTAAGGTAAAATGGATTGTTATGTTGGTTTTCATTGGTCTGCTGCTGTTTGAATTTATAACAGGCATTGGTTTGAAAGACGGTCAAATATTTGGAAAAAGAAATGCTTCTGATTTGACCGAAAAAGCCGGTGACGGAGTAGAGCTGATCATAGACCCCAATGCAGAGCACAGATTGCCATACGAAGATACCGGCAGTTTTGAGCAGGGCGTGGTAATAACAGGGTGGGAATCAATGACTTTTTCTTCAAACACAAAAGAAGAGTCCGTTGATTTTTTTAATCCGGAGGCAAACGCCCATTTATATTATCTGACCTTTGAGCTCAGGCTGTATCAGGCTGACAAGCAGGGTTACGAGGTCTTGTACACATCAAATCTTGTTGAGCCGGGAAAAAGCATCCGTCATATCACGCTTTCCCGGACGCTTGAAAAGGGGGTGTATAACGCGGTGGTTCATGTGCAGCCTTATCGTATGGATGCTGCAAAGACACTTACCAATAATGCCGATATAAAAATAAAGTTGATCGTCAATTAAAGGAGGAAAAACATCAATATTGTTTGTTTGAAAGGTGGAATAAAAGTGAAAAAATGGATAGCAGCAATGATCATAATACTTTTGACTTTGAGCAGTGCGGTTATTTCGATGGCGGCAGGGGAAACCATAACCCATGAGTCTGGGGAAAAAAGAGGCAGTATTACTGTGGGCTATAATGCAGGAGTAACCTATGCCGTAACAATTCCGGCCAGTGTAACCTTTTCAGATACGGAGAATGTGGCTGAAAGATCGCTTCAGGTAACCAACGTGGTGCTCAATGAGGGAAGCGTCCTTCATGTAAATCTGGCAAGCCGCAACAATTTTAAGATGATGAATGGTGAAGGATATATGGAGTACCACCTTAAAATCAATTCTCATGATGTACAAGAGGATGATCAGTATACGATACTGTCTGTTTCAGCAGGAGAACCATCAGGCTGGGTAATTCTCAATTTTGTTACAGACCTGCAAAAAGACCATCTTCTATATGCGGGAAACTATACTGATACACTTACCTTTACAGTTTCAATTGAATGATCTGTATTTTTGAAATTTATCTGGTTCACCGATCCTGCCAATGGGGATGGACGGGCCGGTGCGGCAGCCTCATGTGTCCGGAAAAGACGGATCAGCGGTAAACAGCCTGAACGTATAGCCCTGATTTCCCGCGGCAGTGATGAAGTCCGGCATGATCTGCGCACTGGTCTGTGATACCCCGTTGAACAGATAGATTGCGCCGGGGTGAAGCCCCTTCAGCGCCTTTTCGAGGGCTTCCGCAGCATCCGGCCGATCCTCCGGATTGCTCTTCACGCAACTGTTTTCGCCTCCGTCTCAAACCTTTATTTACACGATGTCACAATTATTTACGGCGTATTCGAGCAGTAAACAGATGATCTCATTCCGGGAGCGGCCGGAATCTGCCGCCAGCTTGTCAATGCGGGCCATAAGGTCACGGGGAGCCCGGACGCTGAAAACATGGTTGCCGTCTTCCCCACGCTTTTTAATTTTGAGCCGATCGCCGTCTACCATATGTAGCACCTCCGAAAACACAAAACGAATACATAATCATAGATATTATATCATTGACACATATTTAGTAGTATGATATAGTTGTATTTATAATGTATTCATATATGAAATTTTTACAAATACATTGCGGTGCCATTGAGACACCGCAATCAGTGAATGAATCTAGTGTGAAAAACCATACGGATGTGCTGATTGTTTCACAAAACGAAGTCCCTTCGTTTGGCTATTTGTGCTGGAGCGTCGCAAATAGCTCTGATGGCAGACGCGAACTGGAGGTTCGCGTCGCCCCGTCGCGTAAACGCTCCGGAATGGGGATTATTTTGAAAACACGATATGATAAAAGGACAATGTTTCCCGGTGTTATGTTGTCCGTGATAATGGTCATAGCAATCTGTTGTATTCTTACCAGATGTGGAATGGCTCCTGTACAAAAAGAGAAAGAGGTTCTGCAGGCAGAGGTTGCAATGGGACTTGAAGCGGCGCAAAAGCTTGAAAATGTGAAAGTGGCTGACGCGGAGGCTGCCATCGCCGCTTCAGAAGAAGAATCCCGGCGCGAAACCAATGCCAGACTGCCGCTAAAGGAACGCTTTTCAGATGCGATGATCCTTGGGGATTCACAGGCTGCAGGGCTGCCGGACTATGGGCTGCTGCCCGCCTCTCAGATTGCGGCCACAGTGGGATGCAGCATTGAAGATTCAGACATACACATCGCAACTGCTGTTGAAATGAATCCTTCTACTGTCTTTTTTACATACGGGCTAAACGATCTGGAGCGTTATGAAAATGGAACATCGTTTGCCGGCGTTTACGCTGAAAAAATAAACACACTCAGGGCAGGTCTTCCGGATACAAAAGTCTTTGTAACTTCTATTTTTCCACCATCGGAAGCGGCAATTGAAAAAGAGCCTTTTCTGGGGAAGTATTGGGATTTTAATGAGGCTCTGCAAAATATGGCCATGGAGATGGGAATAACCTATATTGACTGCACTGCCATTGTGGAAGAACAGTATTACCGCCCGGATGGACAGCATTTTGAACCAGAATTCTATGAAATGTGGCTCCGCCTGCTGGCAGACCGCGCGGGGATTTAGAGAAACCTGGTTTGAAAAATCACACTATGTGCTGATCTTTCAGACGGCTATTTGTGCCGGGCGTTCCAAATAGCCCTGACGGCAGACGGGAAGTGGCATTTGCGAATTTCTCGCCGCCCGTCGCGTAAACGCTCCGGAATGGAGATTTGTATGGAAAGAAACCTGATATGGATAAAGCCCTTTTTGCTTGTGTGCATTGCAGGATTTATGATCTCGATGTTTCTGGCAGGACAATCCGACAGCAAAACCGGCATTTCTCAAATGGAAGCCGCGCTTATGGACAGCGGCGATCTGGACGAAATGCAGAAATCAGACAATCTTACCGTAAAGAAGATCTTTGGATTAAACGCGGCAGAATATGATGGAATCCTCTTTTATAAAGGCAGCGGCATTATGGACGTCTGCGAGCTTCTGGTTGTGAAGCTGAAAGACAACGATCAGGCCGATGACGTTGAACAGGCCATCCGGGACAGGCTGGACGGACAGATACAAAACTTCACCAATTACGGCACCGATCAGATTGACCTGTTAAACTCCTCTGAAATAAAAATTGTAGGCAACTATTGTTTTTACGCCGTTTCACAAAAGGCATCCCGGCTTGCGAAAATATTTTCAGAGCATTTGTAATCAGGCATTGCCACCCCTTAAAGGAGCCTCAGGATATGGTATTTAGCAGTCTTGTTTTTTTGTTTGCGTTTCTGCCGGTTACGCTGGCGGTGTATTATCTGGCGCCGGGCCGGATAAAAAATCTGATTCTTTTACTGGCCAGCCTGATTTTCTATGCCTGGGGCGAACCGGTTTACGTCATTTTGATGATGCTCAGTATTCTGTTTAATTATTTTATGGGTCGTGATATTGACTTCAACAGGGAAGATAAAAACAAAAAACGGGCGAGCCTGGTGCTGGCAGTGGCAGTAAACCTGGTTATTTTAGGGTTTTTTAAATACTATGGCTTTTTCATCAATACGGTCAACGGCATACTGCATCTGCATATCCCCTGCCGGGAGCTGGCGCTGCCCATCGGTATTTCTTTTTATACCTTTCAGACGCTGTCCTATATCATAGATGTTTACCGAGACAGGGTGAACGTACAAAAAAACATTCTGCATTTTGGTCTTTACGTTTGTCTGTTCCCGCAGCTGATCGCCGGGCCCATCGTAAAATATGTGGATGTGGCCGACCAGATCGAACAACGCTCTATGAATCTGAATAAGTTTGGTTCCGGCATGGTGTATTTTGTCAGGGGCCTGGGAAAGAAGGTCCTGCTGGCAAACAATATAGGACTTCTCTATGACGCGGTGGCCGGTATGGAGCTTTCCGGGATTTCCGTCCTGACGGCCTGGCTGGGCGCCGCCGCCTACACATTCCAGATCTATTTTGACTTCAGCGGATATTCAGATATGGCCGTGGGCCTGGGGAAAATGCTGGGTTTTCACTTTTTCAAAAACTTTGACTATCCCTACAGATCCAAAAGCATTACGGAATTTTGGAGACGCTGGCATATTTCCCTCAGCACCTGGTTCAGAGATTATCTGTATATCCCCCTTGGCGGGAACCGGGTCCGTGTGGAGAGACACATCTTCAACATTATGGTGGTCTGGCTTCTCACCGGCCTCTGGCATGGCGCAAGCTGGAACTTTGTTGTATGGGGTCTGTATTACGGGACGCTCCTGTTGATCGAAAAATACATTACCGGCAGGTGGATCAAACAGCTGCCGGATGTTTTGCAGCATGTGATAACCATGGTAATTGTAATGATTGGCTGGGTATTTTTCTTCAGTCCGGATCTTAGCTATGCTGTCAGCTATATCGGCCATATGTTTGGGGTTGGCAGCGCAGGCATCGCAGGGCGGGACGCGGTGTATTACCTGCTTACAAACGCCGTGCTGCTGCTGATATGTGCCGTCGGTTCGACGCCATATGTGCACCAGATATTTTACGCGCTGATGTTAAATCCGAAAAAGAAGCATATTTATAGCGCGGTGGCCGTCTACGCGGTTATTTTTCTGATTTCAGTTTCTTATCTTGTCAGCGCGACGTATAATCCGTTTTTATATTTCAGGTTTTAGAGCGGAAACTTTTCCATATTTTCCCACAAATCAGCGCGCAAAGAAGATGAGGCTCACATGAGTAGAAATACACCAGACAAAAAAGGAATGACATCCACAGTACGAAGGCTGGCGGCAAGGCTGCATCAGTGTACGGCGCTGGTCATGCTGTGTATAATCGCATTGCTGACCGCGGCAAATGTGCTTGCTGAAGACAGGAAAATGTCAGAAAAGGAAAACAGAAATCTTGCGGCGGTTCCGGAGGTGTCTTCCGATAAGATTGTCAGCGGACAGTTTATGGAAGACTTTGAAATGTATCTGTCCGACCAGTTTGTGTGCAGGGATCTTTGGGTATCCGCGAAAACATTCCTGGATTCCCTGACTGGAAAAAACTATGCCAACGGCGTATATAAAGGAAAAGACGGCTATCTCATAGAGGACGCGGCGGCGCCTTTGGAGGAACAGCTTCAGGACAATATCGCCGCCATCAACGCGCTGGCTAACAGCGGCGACGCAGCCGTGTATACCATGATCGTGCCCAACGCGGTTTCCATCCTGTCAGACAAATTACCGGCCTTTGCGCCTGTGCGTTCACAGGAACAGGATCTTGCTTCTTTTCGAAGCAGGCTGTCGGTCAATGTTCATGATATCAATATAGAAAAAGTCCTCTCCGCTCACAGGGATGAAGATATTTATTACCGGACAGATCATCACTGGACGACAACGGGCGCATATTATGCTTTTACAGAGGCGGCAGCCTCTCTGGGGCTGGATGCTGAGCAGATCTCATATAATATTTACAAAGTCAGCAATGACTTTAAGGGCACCATGGCTTCCGCCAGCGGTTATGCCTGCAAACCGGATACCATTGAGGTCTATGTGCCGGAAACTTCATCGGTTCAGTATGTGATCGAATATGTGGAGGAGCAGAAAAAGAGCGCGTCAGCATACCAGTCGGCACAACTGAAGACACATGACAAATATACTTTTTTCCTTGGAGGAAATTCTCCGCTCCTGAGAATCAAAACGACCAACGAAGACGGCGGACGTCTGCTGCTGGTAAAGGATTCCTATGCAAACTGCTTCCTGCCCTTTTTAATTCCCTATTACAAGGAAATCGTAGTTGTGGATCCCAGATATTATTATGAAGACATCTTTACCGAAATAGAAAACGAAGAGATCACGGAGATCCTGTTTTTTATATAATGCAAATACTTTTTTCACCGATAATTCCATCAGCGGCGTATTTTTACAAAAGTCCTGACAAGATATTTTTCTGTCAATCCCGCCGCAAAATACACCTTTCCCAAACCGAAACTTTCCCCCTCTTTTTTGCATTGCCGAAATGGCAATTTTATTCCCCTCATTTTTATGTAGAGAAACTTTTTAAAATCCGGCGAAACATCCCGGTCTTGCGGATGCTGCCCATCAGGACGGAAGATAGAGCTCTTCCGCTGTCTTTGTGTCTGCAAACAGCTGGGACAGGCAAAAGCCGGAAAAGCCAATGTTGAAAATACAAAGGCGGCATGATAAAATAACCCGTGATGAGGATGCTCAAATACAACTTCGGAGAAGAGTTTCTTTGGAGTTGTGTTTGAAAAATAGGCAGTGAAAAAATTTACCACCAGGAGGTTAACATGGACAGGATGGAACTGATTAAAACGAGAAGAAGCGTTCGAACCTTTGACGGGAATCCGCTAAACGACCAGGATAAGAAAAAACTTCTGGAATACATGGAGAATATCCCCAACCCCTATAAGATTCCCATAGAATTTACTCTTTTAGACGCGGATGAGCACAAACTCTCAAGCCCCGTGATCAAAGGCGAAACCTGCTATGTCGCGGCAAAGGTGCAGACACAGCCGCACAGCGAGGAGGCATACGGTTATTCCTTTGAGCAATTTGTTCTTTACGCGTGGTCGTTAGGCGTTGGAACAACATGGATAGGCGGGACGATGGACCGGAAACGGTTTGAAGCGGCAGCCGGCGTCCGCCAGGGAGAGGCGATGTACTGTGTCAGCCCGCTGGGCTATCCTGCCGGGAAAATGTCTGTCAAAGAGACGGTCATGCGAAAAGGCGTCAAGGCTGACAAGAGGTTATCCGCGGATCAACTCTTTTTTGACGGTGATTTTTCCGCGCCGCTAAGAACAGACGATAAAAAAATCGCTGACGCGCTGGATATGGTGCGGCTTGCGCCGTTGGCGGTAAATATGCAGCCCTGGCGTATCCTGCGGATCGGCAGCGCGTATCATTTTTATCTGAAACACAGTAAGGGGTATGCCAACAGGCCCTGGGACATACAAAAGATCGATATGGGCATTGCTTTGTGCCATTTTATGACCTGTACAGACGGCAGGATGGTTTTGGAAGAACCGGATATGGCTGCCGGTGAAAACATGGAATATATGGCAACGGTTATTGTCTGACAGATCAGCTCACATAAAAGAGGAGTTTCTGCGGGAAACCGGCCGAAAGTTTTCATTGAAATTGAAAATGACCATTGATACAATAGAAATGACGCGGCAGATACCGCTTAACATGCAGAGGGATGCTGAACATGGAAAAATTGATTGTTTGTTTTCTGGCAGGGATCGGAGCGGGCCTGGGAACAGGATTTGCCGGTATGAGCGCCGCTGCGGTCATCAGTCCCATGCTGATCACCTTTTTGGGAATGCCAGCATACGAAGCCGTGGGCATTGCCCTTGCCAGCGATGTGCTGGCAAGCGGCGTCAGCGCCTATACTTATGGGAAAAACAAAAATCTGGATATCAAGAACGGCCTGGTCATGATGGGCGCGGTGCTGGCGTTTACCCTGGTTGGAAGCTGGGTGGCCAATCTGCTGCCAAACAGGACGATGGGAAGCTTTTCCGTTTTTATGACGTTTCTTCTTGGCGTCCGGTTTATTGTCAGGCCGGTGATGACCACAAAAGAGTCTATGGGACAGGTCAGCGCCAAAAAGCGCATTGTCCAGTCTCTCATAAGCGGTACGGCAGTCGGTTTTATCTGCGGTTTTATCGGAGCGGGCGGCGGTATGATGATGCTTCTGCTGCTTACCTCGCTTTTGGGATATGAGCTTAAGACAGCCGTTGGAACAAGCGTGTTCATTATGACGTTTACCGCTCTTACCGGCGCGGTCAGCCATTTTGTGATCGGCGGGATGCCGGATCTGTGGAGCCTGGTGTTGTGCGTTGCTTTTACGCTGCTGTGGGCAAGGATCGCCGCGAAGTTTGCAAACAGGGCAAGCGCGCTGACGCTGAACCGGGCGGTGGGCATTGTCCTTGTGGTGCTGGGCGCGGCGATCCTTGCGGTCAATTTTCTGAAATAAAAAACAGGCTGCGACGCTAAATTGGCAGGATCACCCCGCAGCCAATCTTTTCTCCCGCGTTTCCGGCAGGCTGTGAAGTAAAGTCGTCAGGCATCCGGTGGACCACTGCGGACCGGCCCAGAACCTCCGGCAGCGTGGTGCGGCCGTCATAAAAAACGGCCCAGGCGTAGCCGCTGTTGGACATCAGCGGAGGCAGATCTCCTTCGTGAAAGGGATGCGCGGCGCCGGAGGGATTATAATGGCTGCCGGTATTTTCAAAAGAATCGGAGCAGTCTCCGTTTTCATGGATGTGGAATCCAAAAAAAGCGTTGGCGCTGCCGTCCGCGGCGGCAGGCAGGTGGAAAAATTCTGCTTCCACCAGCATTCCTCCCTGTAAACAGGGGTAGAATCTTACCGTTCCTTTCAGTTCCGGAAACGCCTCATTGCCGCTGACCCATGCAACGGCCCGGGGCTGCCTTTGTATCAGCTGGTTTAAAATGGAATCAGGATTAAGATAGGAGAGCATAAAAACCTTTTTTTTTATTTTTATGCGAAAATGAAAAAAGGGTGTATGAATTTTGAGACAAACGGATATGACAGCAGATCAGAATAACAGTACGGAAATTTTTGAAAAAATGCCTGTTGCAAGAGCAGTGCGGACCATGGCGGTCCCCACGGTGATCAGCCAGCTGATTGTACTGATCTACAATATGGCGGATACGTTTTTTATCGGGCGGACCAACAATCCCTACATGGTAGCGGGCGCGTCCCTGATTTTGCCTATTTTCAACATTACCCTTTCTCTGTCGGGACTTGCCGGCGTAGGCGGCGGCGCGCTGATCTCCCGTCTTCTTGGGGAGAAAAAGGAAGAGGAAGCGGCGAAAGTATTCAGCTTCAGCATATATCTGGGCGTAATAACGGCGGCGCTGTTTTCCTGCGGCGTGTTTGCGTTTATGAATCCTCTCATGAGGTTTCTTGGCGCCGGAAAGGATACCGGCGGCTATGCGGCCAGCTATGCCTTTTTTGTCATTGTCTGCGGCGGGATTCCAACGGTGCTTTCCAACACCCTGGCTGCCCTTTTGCGGAGCGTAGGCATGTCAAAGCAGGCGGGATTTGGCATTACCATGGGCGGTATCATCAACATTGCCCTGGATCCGCTGCTGATGTTTGTGCTGATGCCAAAGGGCATGGAGATCACAGGCGCGGGGGCGGCCACCTGTCTGTCCAACTGCATTGCCTGCGGTTATTTTATTACGGTTCTTTTCCTGAAAAAAGGCAGCGATCCGGTGCTGCGCCTTCGGCCGCCCCGGATGCTTCCCGCAAAGAGAAGTCTGGCGGGAATCTTCAGCGTGGGAGTGCCATCCGCCATTGCCACGCTGCTTTTTGATCTGGATTATGTGGTCATAGACCGGCTCATGTCCGGCTACAACGATATTGCCCTGGCTGCCATCGGAATTGTGCTGAAAGCGGAGAGGCTGCCTTTAAATATCGGAATTGGGATCTGTCAGGGCATGATGCCCATCATTGCCTATAATTATTCTGCGAAAAACTATGGCAGGATGAATGATACAAAGAAGTATTCCCTGAAGCTGGGACTGTTTTGCGCGGCAGTGAGCATTGTGCTGTATGAACTTTTTGCGGGACAGATCATGAATTTCTTTATCAACGACGGGCAGACCGTAGCTCTTGGAACCGGGTTTCTGCGGATCCGGGTCCTTGCCACGCCGCTGATGTTTCTCAGCTTTTTTCATGTGTACCTGTTCAACGGATTTGGAAAAGGGGGATACGCCCTGTTTCTTGGCGTTATGCGATGGCTTGTATTCAATATTCCCATGCTGTTTCTGCTGAATCGGCTCCTGGGCAGAAACGGCATCGTCTGGGCTCAGTCGGCGGCGGATCTGCTGACGGTGGCGCTGTCTCTCTTTGTGTACTGGCGCTATGACAGAAAAATAGGAGCTGATGTTTGATCTGAAAAATCAGTCTGCCAGCCAGCTGATGGCCATATAGGCGTAAACGGCGCTGCCTACATAGAGGACGGAATCATCATATTTTACCTTGGGATGGTGTTGGCCGTATTCATAGCCTTCTTTTGAGTTTCCAGTTGTAAGGAACATGCTGACGGTAGGAACCTCATGGCTTACAAAGGCGAAGTCCTCACTGCCGCCTCCTGCTTTTCCGTCGGAAATGGCAGACAGATCCAAAGCGCCTTTTCCAAGAAGCCGGCCCAGATGCTTCATGGCGGCAGCGGAAAGAGACGGATCAATGATCATGCAGGGGCAAAAGTCATAAAATTCCACTTCTGTTTTACAGCGGAAAGCAGCTCCCACAGATTCTGAGATCTGCAGGATCCGTTCTTTGATAAAACTGCCCACCCGGTTGTCCGGATCTGTAGTGCGGATCGTGCCCCACATTTCAGCTGTGTCCGGGATCACATTGGAGGTTTTGCCTGCTTCAAAGCGGCAGGTGGTGAACACGCCGAAATCGTTGCCGTCCAGCTCCCGGCTGTTGATCTCCTGCAGCGCCAGATGAATATGGGCGGCAGCGGTAATGGGATCAATGGCGTTGTGGGGCGTGGAGCCGTGTCCGCCTTTTCCCTTTACGGTAATATGATACTGTTCGCAGGAGGTGGCGGTAATGCCGCCGCCGGGAATCAGTACCATACCGGAAGGCATGGGCATACCGGCAAGCACATGCAGCATCATGGCCGCGTCTACATGGGGATTTTCCAGCAGGCCTGCCCGGATCATATCGGGAGAACCCTGAAAGGTCTCCTCCGCAGGCTGAAACTCCAGCTTGACTGTTCCCTGAATCTCCTCTTCATGTTCTTTTAAAATGCGGGCGGCGCCAAGAAGCATGGCGGTGTGCATGTCATGGCCGCATCCGTGCATTTTCCCCTCTGTTTCGCTGGCATAATCCACGTCTGCTTCTTCCCGGATGGGAAGCGCGTCCATATCTGCCCGCAGCAAAATGGTCTTTCCGCTCTTTTTTCCCCCGGCAATGGCGATCAGCCCCGCCTTTCCAAGCTCCTGGGGCTCATAGCCCATTTCTGTCAGTTTTTCTTTCACCAGTGCTTTGGTATAGACCAGATCAAATCCGGTCTCCGGATGGCGGTGCAGATCCCGGCGGATCTGCTGTAATGCGGGCTGGAGCGCTTTGGCTTCTTCCCATAATGCTGTGGTGTCCATAAAATTCCTCCTTAATGCAGGTTCTCGTTCGTCCCCGCTGTCCGGCCGGCGGAAAGCTTCCGGGGCCGGCAGGCAGGTCAAGCCGTAGGCTTCTGACTCAGAATGTCGGTCAGAACCTCCAGCAGATTGTTTACGTCGATGGGCTTGGAAATATGAGCGTTCATGCCGCATTCCAGCGCCCGCTTCCGGTCTTCGTCAAAGGCGTTTGCCGTCATGGCCACAATGGGAATGTTGGCAAGGGCGGGATCTGCCAGACGCCGGATCTCTCTGGTGGCGTCGTAGCCGTCCATAACCGGCATCTGGATATCCATCAGCACCAGACTGTAATATCCCGGTGAAGACTGGGAGATCATATCCACGGCAATGGAGCCGTTTGCGGCGGTCTCTACCAAAAATCCGCTGCCGGAAAGAAGCTCCTGGGCGATCTCCCGGTTCAGCTCATTGTCCTCTACCAGCAGCAGGCGGGCGCCGCGAAGAGACTCGGACACGTCGGGGATGGTCTGCAGTGCCTGAGACTGAGGCTCCTCTGTATGGCTGGTGGCGGAGACAAGAATATCCCGAAGCTCGGAAAGGAAGATGGGTTTGTTGCAGAAAGCGGTAACGCCGGCCGCTTTTGCCTCCTCCTCAAAGGGAGTCCAGTCGTAGGCAGTGACCACGATGATCGGGGTGGAGTCTCCCACAATGGCGCGGATCTGCCGCACAACCTCCAGGCCGCTCAGATCCGGCATAAACCAGTCGATGATGTAGGCATGGTATTCGTCGCCTATTTCATAAGCATGTTTGGCATGAAGCACAGCTTCTTTGCCATGGAGAACCCATTCTGACCGCATGCCGATCTGCTGCAGCATTTTGGTAACGTTGTCGCAGGTGGTAAAGCTGTCGTCCACCACAAGGGCGTGAAGCCCCTGAAGCTCCCGGATCACTTCCACCTTTTTCTGCTCGGTCTGCAGGCGGAAGTCCAGATTGATGATAAATTCTGTGCCTTTTCCCTGCTCGGAGTGAAGTTCTATGGTGCCGCCCATGGTGTCCACAATGTTTTTGGTAATGGCCATGCCGAGGCCGGTACCCTGGATGCCGCTGGCGGTAGAGCTGCGCTCCCGTTCAAAAGGCTCAAAAATATGTTTCGTAAATTCTTCGCTCATGCCGATGCCGGTGTCCTTAATGGAAATCTCGTAGGAACCGTATCCCTTGGGGGCTCTGCCTTTCTGACGGATGGTCAGGGCAACGGTGCCTCCTGAGGGAGTGAACTTGATGGCGTTGGAGAGAAGATTCAGCAGGATCTGGTTTACATGGAGCTTGTCGCAGTAAATGTCCTCGTCGATCACATCAATGGTATCCATAAAGAAGTTCAGCTGCTTGGAGGCCATCTGTGTCTGGATGATATTGCGCATATCCCGGAAAATATCCGAAATAGAGCACTCTTTCTCTTCAATGTTCAGTTTGCCCGATTCAATGCGGCTCATATCCAGAATATCGTTGATCAGGGAAAGCAGATGGTTGCTGGAAGAGAGAATCTTGGAAAGATACTCCTGAGTGCGCTCCCGGTTGTCCAGCGTGGTCTGGGCCAACGTGGTAAAGCCGATGATGGCGTTCATGGGAGTGCGGATGTCATGGGACATATTGGACAGGAAGGTGCTCTTTGCCCGGTCCGCGGCCTCTGCCTTCTGCAGCTTTTCCGTAAGGACGGCCTGCTCCACGGCCTGTTCCATCACGCGCCTGGAGTTGTGCCGCACCCACAGATAGTACAGCAGGATCACAATGGCCATCACAATGCTTAAATAGATACAGACCGTCCGAACCTCAAAAACGCTGGTAAAGGCTTCTTTTTCCGGAACAGACACGGCGATTGCCCACTGATTGTTGTTGGCGGGCGCATAGTACAGGTATTCCCAGTCGTCGGTCTCAGGGGAGCGGAAGATCACATAGCCGGTACCCAGATTCAGCAGATCCTCTGTATACTGATCCCAGGTAAGGCTGCCCTTTGTTTGACGGCGTCCGTCTTCCAATTCATAGTCTTTCATATTTCCCAGTGTTTCATGCAGGGTGTCCAGGATAAAATCGCCGGATTTGGTGTCAACTATGTAGACGTTCGCGCTGGCGTTGTAAATGTTGTTGATGTTCAGGCTCTTTTCCAGCGTATCCAGTCTGGTGACGCCATAAAGAATGGCGGCTACCTGCCCGTCCTGCACAATGGGAACATAGTGCCGGAGAATGGGGGATCCGTCGGAAAGGTTATAGACCCGGCTGGAAATGTGTTCCCCCAGAGGCGCCTCATCTTTAAAGGAAATGCTGTCGGAATCGCTGGCGTCGGTAATGTTGCCGTCGGGGGAAAGGATCCTGTCGTCGGGCAGAAGAACCATGACCCGCATGGTTTCCAGCAGAGGGGCGGCATACCGCATGATCTCCTGGGTGGCGGAAATATCAAAATTGTCCGCCTGGGAAATGATCTGAGCGGTTGCGTTGAGAATACGGCTTTCCCGGTTCAGCTTGGCGGTGATCTCCTCAATAACGGTATTGACGCCTTCTTCCATACGGCTTAAAGAGCGCTGCTGAAGCACCGTGTTGATCCGGAGATAAGCGGTGATCATCAACAGGATAATGATGATGATCACAATGCCGGTGGCCATCAGGCTCCTGTCTTTTTTTATGAGATGATTGCGGGTTTTTGGGGTCATGGGGATTCTCCTTTTGACAATAGTCTGGCGGCTCAGTTCAAAAGCCTGCCGCGCTGTCAGCGCCTGCTGATATAGATAAAATGAGTATAGCAAATGTTGTGGGGAATGTCCAGAGCGGAAAAAGAGCTGCCTCTTTTTCATGAGACAGCTCTTTGCCGCAGTCTGGCAGGCCGGTTATGAGTTTGAAACATATATGCCCGGTGTTTTCAGTTTCACAAGAACTTTCAGTACATAAATGGCGTCTTCCACGGAGATTCCGTCTTTCTGATCCGCGTTGGCCAGTGTATAGGCCACGGTGTCATTCTGCCGGATCAGTTCCAGGTGGACCAGATGCTTCAGAATCCGGAGCGCGTCGGAGACTTCTATGGTTCCGTTTTGATCTACGTCGCCATAATAGTAGCTTTTCTCAGAAAGTTCGGGCGCGGGAGCCGGGGCGGGCTTTTGGGAAAACGTGCCTTCCGGGTAGCGGGTCATGACATAATCCGCCCCTGCCACTTCTGTGGCGGACAGCGTGCGGCCCCAGTGGATCGAACTGTTGAAGTTGCCCTCCGCGATCACGACGGAATCGCTTTTTACTTCCAAAATGATCACAGAATGGCTGTCATTGTTGATCCTCAGAATCTCTCCCGTATGAACCTTGTCTAAAGAAACCGGGCGGATGATTCTCGCGGGCAGATCGCCAAAAGCGGCGTCGCTGAGTATAAATGCAAAACCGGCGCAGCCGTAGCCGCCGGAATAAATTCCTCCTTTAAAAGGGGCGTAATTGGCATTGGTCCAGCGCATCCCCTCCGGATATGTTTGCTTCAGGGCAATCATACGGGAATAGGCCTGGGCCTCGGTAGGTACGTCGGAGGCGGCGGATGCCGTCACAAAGAAACTCATAACCATGCACAGGGTCAGAACAACTGCGGTGATCCGTTTGAATCGATACATATAATACGCTTCCTTTCCTGTTTGTTCGTCTGTGGAATCTGATCTCGACGTCACCTATTATAACATGACCGACCAACCGCGGCAATAGGACAAACGCTGGTATTTTCTGGTCCGCAAAAGCCAGATCAGCTTGCAAGACGGCGTTTTTTCGTGTAAACTGGTAAAAAATGGAAATTTTCTCGGAGTGTAAAACAGTGGAAAAACAAAAACGAAATTCTTTTAAGGGGTCACTGGGGTTTGTCCTTGCCGCGGCGGGAAGCGCCGTGGGCCTGGGAAATATATGGCGATTTCCCTATCTTGCCGCAAAGGACGGAGGAGGAATGTTCCTTCTTGTGTATGTGATCCTGGCAGTGACCTTTGGATTTACGCTGCTGATCACAGAGGTAGCCATTGGCAGAAAAACAAAACAGAGTCCCCTCACCGCTTACGGAAAACTGAAAAAAAGCTGGAAAGGCCTGGGAGCGGTGGCAAGTCTGGTGCCGATGATCATTTTGCCGTATTATTGCGTGATCGGCGGCTGGGTGCTGAAATATTTTCTGCTGTATCTTACCGGCGGCGGACAGACCGCGGCCGCGGAGGGCTATTTCAATTCCTATATTACCGGACAGTGGCAGCCCGTTGTGGTGCTGGCGGTATTTTTAGCCGCGGTGGCGCTGATCGTCTACCGGGGCGTCAATAAGGGCATTGAGTCGTTTTCAAAAGTGCTGATGCCGCTGCTGGTATTGTTTGTGATCGTCATTGCCGTATTTTCCATGACCATTCACCATCAGGATGAAAGCGGCGTGACCCGCACCGGTCTTCAGGGCCTGGCGGTATACCTGATCCCAAGATTTCAGGGCATGACCGTAAGCCGGTTCTTTTCGGTGCTGCTGGACGCGATGGGACAGCTGTTTTACAGCTTAAGCGTCGCCATGGGCATTATGATCGCCTATGGCTCATATGTGCGGGACGACGCCAATCTGCGCACGTCGGTCAATCAGATCGAGATCTTTGATACGGCCATCGCCCTTTTGGCGGGGGCCATGATCATTCCGGCGGTGTTTGTGTTTGCCGGAGAGGAGGGCATGAAGGCCTCCGGCCCCGGGCTGATGTTTGTAACGCTGCCAAAGGTCTTTTCCGCCATGGGCAGGATCGGCGGCATTGTGGGATGCCTGTTTTTTGCCATGGTGCTGTTCGCGGCCCTGACAAGCGCCATCTCCATTATGGAAGCGGTGGTGGCCGGCTTCATTGACCGGTTCGCGCTCTCCAGGCCAAAGGCGGTGATCCTTGTGACGGCGGCCACCTTTGCCATAGGCGTGATCGTCTGCTTTGGATATAATGTGCTGTATTTTCAGGCTGCGCTGCCTACGGGGGCTTCAGCCCAGATCCTGGATATCATGGACTATGTGAGCAATAATATCCTGATGCCGTTGGTGTCCATCGGCACCTGTATTCTCATTGGATGGGTCTTAAAGCCCGGGACGGTCATCGAGGAGGTGGAAAAAAACGGCACAAAAATGGGAAGAAAGACCCTTTATATTGTGATGGTGAAATTTGTGGCGCCGGTAATGCTGATTGTGCTGTTCTTAAAGTCCCTGGGACTGTTTTAGAAAAAACGCGGCGGCTGCCGGACAGGTTTGGGTTTCTTGCTGGAACTGTAAGGAGACAAGGAGGATTGTAGTATGGAACGGTATTTTGGAGAACACACGCCAAAGCTTGGATTCGGCCTGATGAGACTTCCGAAAAAAGAGGGCAGAATCGATCTGGAACAGACAAAGAAAATGGTAGATCTGTTTATGGAAGCGGGACAGACTTATTTTGACACGGCTTTTGTATACGATGACGGAGAGTCGGAAAAAGCAGCCAGAAAAGCCCTGGTGGAGCGGTATCCCAGGGAAAGCTATACTTTGGCCACAAAGCTCTGCGCCTGGGTCAAAGGCGGAAATGAGCAGTCCGCAAAGCAGCAGTTTTTCACAAGCCTGGAGCGCACCGGCGCGGGGTACTTTGACTATTATCTGCTGCATGCCCTGCAGGCGGGAAACTACAAACTGTATGACGACTATGGGATCTGGGACTTTGTAAAGGAACAGAAAGCAAAAGGCCTGATCCGGCACTGGGGATTTTCTTTCCATGCCACGCCGGATATTCTGGAAGAGCTTCTGACCGATCACCCCGACGCGGAATTTGTTCAGCTGCAGTTAAACTACGCGGACTGGGAAAATCCAAAGGTCACCGCAAGAGAAAATTACGAGGTGGCGAGAAAGCACGGCAAATCCATTGTGGTCATGGAACCTGTAAAGGGAGGATCGCTGGCCGATCCGCCCAAAGAGGTGCGGGAGATCTTTCAAAAAACGGATCCAAATGCCTCATGCGCTTCCTGGGCCATCCGCTATGCGGCGTCGCTGGAGGGGATCATCACCGTTCTTTCCGGGATGTCCAATGTGGAGCAGATGATGGATAACCTTTCTTATATGAAAGCCTTTAAGCCCTTAAATCAGCAGGAACAAAAGGCCATTCACAGGGCTCAGGAGATCATCAGCGGCAGCAGCGCCATTCCCTGCACGGCCTGTCACTACTGTACGGCGGGATGCCCCGGGCAGATCCCCATTCCGGAAATCTTTGCCGCAAGAAACCGGCAGCTGATCTGGGGTCAGCTGGAGGAAGGCAAAAAGGCATATGAACAGGCAATAGAAGGCGCGGGAGCAGCTTCGGACTGCGTTGCGTGCGGACAGTGTGAAAGCGCGTGTCCCCAGCAGATCCCCGTGATCGAGAAACTGCGGGAGTGCGGCGAAGCGTTTGGAAGATAAGCGAGAATCAATAGAGGCACGGCATGAAAAGAGAATATCTGGAACAAACTGTTTATGAAGCGCTGCAGGAGCGGCTGCGTCTGATCTTCCGGGAATTTGACAATATTTATGTGTCTTTTTCCGGCGGAAAAGACAGCGGCCTGCTGCTGAACCTGACGCTGGATTTTCAGAAAAAATACTATCCGGACAAAAAGATCGGGGTGTTTCATCAGGATTTTGAGGCCCAGTATACTGTTACGACAGAGTATGTGGAGCGGACCTTTGAGCGGATCAGAGAGCAGACGGAGCCCTACTGGGTCTGCCTGCCCATGGCCACCAGAACGGCGGTCAGCAGTTATGAGATGTACTGGTATCCCTGGGACGACGAAAAGGAAGACTGCTGGGTGCGGCCTATGCCCAAAGGGGAGTATGTGATCAACCTGGAAAACAACCCCATTACCACTTACCGGTACAAAATGCACCAGGAGGATCTGGCAAAGCAGTTTGGCCGCTGGTACCGGAAAAGTCATGACAACAAAAAGACTGTCTGTCTTCTTGGCATACGGGCCAGCGAGTCTCTTCAGCGGTACAGCGGATTCCTCAACAGAAAATACAGCTATGACGGACAGTGCTGGATCAGCAGGATGTTTAAGGACGTATGGTCCGCGTCTCCTCTTTACGACTGGACATCCCAGGATGTATGGCATGCCAACTATCTGTTTGGCTATGACTACAATCATCTGTATGACCTGTATTATATGGCGGGCCTGAAGGTATCCCAGATGCGGGTGGCCTCTCCTTTCAACGATTACTCCAAGGATTCCCTGAATCTGTACCGGGTCATTGATCCGGGCGTCTGGGTAAAGCTGGTGGGCAGAGTAAGAGGCGCCAATTTTGCCAGCCTTTACGGGCGCACAAAGGCAATGGGATACAGGAATGTCTCTCTGCCAAAGGGACATACCTGGAAATCCTATACGCTGTTTTTGCTGGATACGCTGCCCGCCCGTCTGCGGAATAATTACGCCAAAAAATTCAATGCCTCCATGAAGTTCTGGCACAATACCGGCGGCGGGCTGGACGAGGATACCATCCGGGAGCTTCAGGAGCACGGCTATCACATCCGCCGCAACGGCGTTTCCAACTATACCCTGAACAAAAAGTCCAGGGTGATATTTGTGGGAAAGATCCCGGACGACACGGACGACATCAGATCATCCAAGGATATTCCAAGCTGGAAACGAATGTGCTACTGCATTTTGAAAAACGACCATAACTGCAGATTCATGGGGTTTGGCCTTACCAGAGAGCAGCAGCGGCGCGTGGACGCCATCCGCAGCAAATACAAAGGTCTGGAGGATATGGAATATGGAGTTTAAAAGTCCGGTCTATCATGTGATCTCTGTGCCCATAGAAAAGGTGGAGCCCAATACATACAATCCCAATACTGTGGCGCCGCCGGAAATGGAACTGCTGTATCAGAGCATCAAGGCAGACGGATACACCATGCCCATTGTATGTTATTACGACAAAACCCAGGATAAATATGTGATCGTGGACGGGTTTCACCGTTACCGGGTCATGCTGGAGCATGAGGATATTTATGAGCGGGAAAAGGGAATGCTGCCGGTGTCGGTGATCAATAAGGCGCTGGATCAGCGGATGGCCAGCACCATCCGCCACAACCGGGCCCGGGGCAGCCATGATGTGGATCTGATGAGCAATATTGTCCGGGAGCTTCACGAGCTTGGCCGGTCAGACGCCTGGATCTCAAAGCATCTTGGCATGGATCGGGACGAGATCCTGCGGCTGAAGCAGATCACAGGATTGGCGGCTCTGTTTAAGGACGTGCAGTTTGGAAAGGCATGGCAGCCCGCCAGGGAAGAAGAAACAGAGGAACTGTAAGATGGAGAAGAACAGAAAAAAGAAACCCTGCAAAAGAGTCTGGCGGCTTTTTTTGCTGCTGATCATCGTAATGGCGGCAGCGCTGCTGCAGGGATGTCAGAAAACAAAAGAGAAAACAGAACAGAACACAGAGCAGGCGCCTGCAAAGACGGCTGAGAAAAGTGAGCCGGCAAAAACCGCGGAGGCAAAAAAAACAGATCCCGCCGGGAACCCGGATGAGACGGAAGCCGCCCCGTCGGACGGGCAGGAAAGAAAAGCGGCGCCCTCTGTATGCGGCAGGCTTCATGTGGAGGGCACAAAGCTGGTGGATGAAAAGGGTCAGCCGGTGCAGCTGAGAGGGATCAGCACTCACGGACTGTCCTGGTTTCCCCAGTATGTAAACCAGGAGTGCTTTGCTCAGCTGAGCGGCCAGTGGAACGCAAATGTGATCCGCCTGGCTATGTATACCGGGGAAAGTAACGGATACTGCACAGGAGGAGATCAGGCGGGACTGAAGGATCTGATCAGAAAAGGCGTGGCCTGCGCTACCGAAAACGATATGTATGTGATCATCGACTGGCATATTTTGTCTGACGGAGATCCCAACACGCACCTGGAGGAGGCCAGGGCGTTTTTTGAGGAAATGTCCCGGGAGTATGGAAGCGCGGACAACGTTCTTTTTGAGATCTGCAACGAGCCTAACGGAGGCACCGGCTGGCAGCAGGTAAAGACCTACGCCCAGCAGGTGATCGGCGTCATCCGGGCCAACGCGCCGGACAGCGTGATCCTGGTAGGCACGCCCAACTGGTGCCAGGATGTGGATCAGGCGGCGGCAGATCCCATCAGTCAATATGACAATCTCATGTATACCCTGCATTTTTACGCGGCTACCCACAAGGAGGATCTCCGCGGCAAAATGACCGCGGCCCTTGAGGCGGGACTCCCGATTTTTGTGTCAGAATACGGGATCTGCGATGCCAGCGGAAACGGCGCCATTGATGAAGAACAGGCAAACCTGTGGGTGGACCTGATGGATCAGTGGGGCGTCAGCTATGTGCTGTGGAACCTTTCCAACAAAAATGAATCCTCTTCCATATTAAACAGCGGATGTGAAAAAACAGGCGGATTTGCCCCGGAGGATTTGAGTCCCTGCGGGCAGTGGCTGTACCGGACGCTTACAGGACAGCGGGATTCGGCGCAAAATACACAGAACGGCCAGCCCCAGGCAGACGCCGGCGGCAGCGCGCCTGTGGAGACTGCGCAGAATAACGGCCCGGAGGACGCCCAGGCGGTCAGCACCTTTACCAGCAACGGCATGGAGATCACGGCGGTGCAGAAAAACAGCTGGGAATCGGAGGGGACGCCTTTTTACCAGTACGAGCTCACCCTGAAGAACAAGAGCCAAAGCGCCATGAACTCCTGGGCAGTGGAGATTCCCTTTGCCGGCACCTTTCAGGTGACAGACAGCTGGAACGGGGAATATACCCCGCAGGGAACCGTGCTGAGCATTTCTTCCGTGGATTACAACGGCGCGGTTGCGCCAAACGGATCGGTAACAGACGTGGGATTTATTGTCAGCGGCAGCAAAATCATGAATAATAAATAAATTTTGGAAAAAAGAATTGTTGTGTTTTTGACATAAATATGCCATAATGACAGAAAGGCGGTTAATGTCTGTAAGGTGAAACCTGCGGGATGAAAGAACAAGACAGTCTGTGGGAAAGGGGATGAATGGAGAGTGAAAACAGAAAAGGAAAAAAGCTTTATCCACGAACTTTGCCATATTATTGAACTGCTGAGTCCGTCTATGGATGATTTCCTTTACATTTATGATTTTGAAGAAGACTTTTACTATATTTCCAAGGCGGCGGCCAACCGGTTCTGTATTCCGGGACATACCTTTCACGATACGGAAAAGAACTTCCAGGAATTTGTCTATCCGGCAGATTATCCGCGGCTTATGGAAGATCTGTATCTGCTGCGGGAGAAAGGCAAGAATACCCACAACCTGATCTACCGCTGGATCTCCGTAAAGGGCGACCCCATCTGGATCAACTGCAGGGGCCAGGTGGTGCGGGAAGACGGCGCTGCCCGGTATCTGGTAGGTTGTATCAATGAGATCGGCGTCCAGCAAAAGGCCGACAACTTAAGCGGCCTGTTGGGCGATTCCAGTTTTCAGGCATTTATCGGAGATTACGCCAACCGGCGGCCTCAGGGATTTTTCCTGCGGATCGGCGTGGACGCCCTGAAGGGCATCAATGCCCGTCTGGGAGTGGAATACGGAAACCAGATTCTTCGCACCACGGCAAGAAAGATCGAGGAGGCCATTTCAGAGGACCAGCATCTGTACCGGATCATTGGCGACGAATTCCTGGTGGTGGATTTTTCCGGAGGCACTTTGGAGGACGCTCATAACCTGTACCAGAAGCTCCGGGAAAAAATGGATCAGTACATAACGGAGAACGATTACAAAGCGGTGTTTACGCTGTCCGGGGGCGTTGTGCTGACGCAGGATGTTTCCGAATTTCACTATTCGGAGATTATAAAGCTGACGGAGTTTGCCCTTGGAGAGGCAAAGCACCGGGGACGGAACAGGTGCTATGATTTCTGCGCGGAAGATTATCAGCAGTTCCTTGAGAAGAGAAATCTGATGGTAAAGCTGCGCCGGGCGGTCAATAACGGCATGGAAGGCTTTGAAGTGTATTATCAGCCCATCTTCCGGGCGGACAACGGAAAGATCTACGGAGCGGAAGCGCTGATGCGGTTTTCCGACAAGGAGAAGGGAATGGTATCTCCTGTGAAATTTATTCCCATCCTGGAGGAAAGCGGCCTGATCATTCCGGTGGGCCGGTGGCTTCTGCATCAGGCCTTTGACATGTGCAGCGCTTTCCAGAAATACGTTCCGGATTTCCATATCAATGTGAATCTGTCTAATGTGCAGATCATGAAAAGCGATGTGGGCGGAGATATTTTAGACGCCATTCAGACCTATGGGCTGAAACCGGAAACCATTACCGTTGAGCTGACGGAAAGCGGATTTCTGGAATCGGACTACCGCTTTACCGACATGTGGCATGAAATGAAAAAAGCGGGCGTGCTGCTGGCGCTGGACGACTTTGGCACCGGCTATTCCAACTTCCGGTACATAACCGAGCTGAAGCCGGAAGTGATCAAGATCGACAGGACGTTTACCATGAAAGTCATGGAAAATGTATTTGAATACGAGCTGCTTTCCCTTTTTACAAAGATGGCCCACAATCTGAATCTGAAGATTTGTGTGGAGGGAATCGAAACAGAAGAAGAGAGGCAAAAGATCTATGATCTGGCGCCGGATTGCTTCCAGGGTTTCTATTTTGGCTATCCGTGTCCAAGAGAGCAGTTCTTTGAAAAGTTTGCCGGGCAGATATAACTGCCCGGCTTTGCTGTTAAATGACCAAAGGAGAACTGCGCCATGGCAAAATCCTATAATCAGAAGATGAAGATTCTGTATCTGCTGCGGCTGTTTATGGAGCGCTCAGATGAAAATCATGTGCTGACCATGGGGGATCTGCTGGAAGAGCTTGCCCGCTATGGGATTTCGGCGGAGCGGAAAAGCGTTTATGATGATCTGGAAGCCCTGCGGCTGTTTGGCCTGGACATCGTATATACCCGGAGGGAGCCGTCCGGTTATTATCTGGCGTCCCGCCGGTTTGAACTGCCGGAGCTGAAGCTTCTGGTGGACGCGGTGCAGTCCTGCAAATTTCTGACCCGAAAAAAATCAGATCAGCTGATCAAAAAGCTGGAAAGCCTTACCAGCACCTATGAGGCGGGGCAGCTGGCAAGACAGGTGTTCGTGGCCAACCGCATCAAGACCATGAACGAGACCATTTATTATAATGTAGATAAGATTCACAGCGCCATTTCGGCAAATGTCAGGATCCGGTTCCAGTATTTCCAGTGGACGGTGGAGAAGACCACCCATCTGAAAAAAGACGGGGCCTCCTACGACATCAGTCCCTGGGCGCTGACCTGGGATGACGAAAACTATTATATGGTAGGCTATGACAGTGAAACGGACATGATCAAGCACTACCGGGTGGATAAAATGCTTTCTATCCAGCTGACGGCAAAGGAGCGGCAGGGAAAACAGGTGTTTGCGGATTTTGACCTTGCAAGTTATATTAAGAAGACCTTTGGCATGTTTGGCGGGGAAGAAAAAGAGATGGAGCTGGAATGTGAAAACCGGCTGATCGGGGTGATGATAGACCGGTTCGGCAAGGAAGCGCCCATACGGCCTGTTGACGACAGTCATTTTTCTATCCGTATCCGGGTGGCGGTCAGCGGGCCCTTTTACGGCTGGCTTTGCGGTCTGGGGCCGGGAGTGTCTGTCCGAAAGCCCCTGGAAGAGGCCCGGGCATACCGGGACTATCTGCGGGGCCTGCTGGAAAAAACAGTCTGAGAACAGATCCTCCGTCAGGGCATTTTGCTCATGACGCTGTTGTGATAGGCCGGGTCGTCGGTCACTTCTTTTCCAAACCAGTGGGGAGGACAGAAAGCCTCTGCGGCCTCCAGGGTGGGAAATTCCACTTCCGCCAGGCAGAGAGGCGCAAAGGGAGGATCAAACACATCCAGCTCCAGGGTTCGCTCTTCTGAAAGGGGAATGCGGTACCTGGTTTTGGAAATGATTCTTCCGTCGGCTTTTTGTTTCAAATGGAGATAAGCCTGCCGGTGAAGCGGAAGATTGTATTCTTCTCTTGCCATCAGTCCGCCGGATTTATAAGTCAGATAATAGGAGTCGCCGTCTTTTCGCACCCGGACTACCGGATCCGTGCACAGGTAGCCCTGCTCCAGACGGGAGTGGGGATAGGATTCCAGATTTTCCGGCAGCCGCTCCATCAGAAATTTTCGCTCGATTTCCATAAAAACCTCCTTCTGCCGCTTTGCCCCACGGCCCGGCAGCTTTTTTTCTTTAAGACTATCATAATGTACCGGCAGGGCAAAATCAAGGAGACTCCCAAAAAAACCCGAAAGGGAAAGAAAAAAGAGTTTGTATTTTCAAGTAAAGTATGCTATACTGTGTCAATGATTGAATAGTGGGATATTGTCGCTAACAGACACTGTAAGAAAACAGAACCCGCCATCGTTAAGGAGGATTTTTAAAAATGAGTTTACAAGTGGAAAAATTAGAAAACAACATGGCAAAGCTGATTATTGAGACTTCTGCTGAGGAATTTGACAAAGCCATGGATCGGGCATATCAAAGAAGCAAAAACAAGATCAGCATTCCGGGATTCCGAAAGGGCAAAGCCACCAGACAGATTGTGGAAAAGCTGTACGGCCCCCAGATCTTTTATGAGGACGCCGCAAACCTGTTGATTCCCGACGCGTACGAAAAAGCCCTTGGGGAGTGCGAGCTGGAGATTGTCAGCCAGCCGGATATTTCCGTGACCCAGATCGAGAAAGGGAAGCCGTTTATCTTTACGGCGGAGGTTGCCGTAAAGCCTCCGGTTACTTTGGGGGATTACAAAGGCATTGAAGTGGCCAAGGCGGATCTGGAAGTTACAGAAGAAGAGATCGACGCAGAGGTGGAAAAAGAGCGGCAGGCCCAGTCCCGCATCGTTCCCGTTGAGGATCGCCCGGTGCAGGACGGCGATATCACCACCATTGATTTTGACGGCTCCATGGACGGCGTGCCTTTTGAAGGCGGCAAGGGCACGGATTACCCTCTGACCATCGGCTCCCATTCTTTCATTGACAATTTTGAGGAACAGCTGATCGGCGCGTCCATCGGAGAGGAAAAGGAAGTCCATGTGACGTTCCCTGAAGAGTACCACGCAAAGGAGCTGGCCGGAAAGCCCGCCCTGTTTAAGGTCACCGTCAAGGAGATCAAGGTAAAGGAGCTCCCGGACGTAGACGACGAGTTCGCGCAGGAAGTGTCTGAGTTTGAGACGCTGAAGGAATACAGAGAAGATCTGAAAAAACAGATCCGGGAGAGAAAAGAAAAGCAGGCCCGGACAGAAAAGGAAGACGCTGTCATTGAAAAGATCATTGAGAACGCCAGCATGGACATTCCCAGGCCCATGATCGACACCCAGATCCGCCAGTTAAACGATGAGTTTGCTTCCCGCCTGCAGCAGCAGGGACTGACCATGGAGCAGTACATGCAGTTTACCGGGCAGACGGCGGACAAGCTGAAAGAGCAGCTGGAGCCCCAGGCCCTGCGGAGAATCCAGAGCCGTCTTGTGCTGGAAGCCATTGCGGAGGCGGAAAACATTCAGGTATCTGATGAGAAGCTGGACGAAGAGATCAAAAAGATGGCGGAAATGTATAAGATGGAGCCGGATAAGCTGAAAGAATATATGGGCGAATCGGAGAAAGAGCAGATGAAAAAGGACATTGCCGTTCAGGAGGCAGTGACCCTTGTGGCAGACGCGGCGGTGGAAGTGAAATAATCACCGCACAGATTGAAATGGAGGTATGACAATGAGTTTGGTACCTGTTGTAATTGAACAGACAAGCAGAGGAGAGCGCTCCTATGACATTTATTCCCGCTTGCTGAAAGACCGGATCATTTTTCTGGGAGAGCAGGTGGATGATGTGTCCGCCAGCCTGATCGTGGCCCAGCTTCTGTTTCTGGAGGCGGAGGATCCCGGAAAGGACATTCAGCTCTACATCAACAGCCCCGGCGGATCCATCAGCGCGGGCATGGCCATCTATGATACCATGCAGTACATCAAATGCGACGTGTCTACCATCTGTGTGGGCATGGCCGCAAGCATGGGCGCGTTTCTGCTGGCAGGCGGCGCGAAAGGCAAGCGATTTGCCCTGCCAAACGCGGAGGTGATGATCCATCAGCCCTCAGGCGGCGCTCAGGGACAGGAAACGGACATTAAGATCGTTGCGGAACATATCAGCCGGATCCGGAAAAAGCTCAATGAGATGCTGGCTGAAAATACCGGTCAGCCTCTTGAAGTGATTGAAGTGGACACGGAGAGAGACAACTATATGACTGCAGAACAGGCTGCAGCCTATGGACTGATCGATAAGGTAATCACAGGCAGATAACAGATGAGAGGGCGTTGCGGCAGAGAACAGACAGGGCCGCAATACCCTCTTTCAAAGCTTTATAGAGAAATGAAGCCGTTTTAATGGAGGAAAACCATGGCAGGAAAAAATAACCAGGAAGTCATTCGCTGCTCTTTTTGCAACAAGACCCAGGATCAGGTAAAGAAACTGATCGCCGGCCCCAAGGGCGTATACATCTGTGACGAATGTATCGACATTTGTTCTGAGATATTGGAAGAGGAATTTGACGAGATACACAACGATACGGACATCAATCTGCTGAAACCGGAAGAGATCAAGGCGTTTCTGGACGACTATGTCATTGGCCAGGACGAGGCGAAAAAGGTACTGGCAGTGTCGGTATACAACCATTACAAACGGATTCTGGCAGGACGGGATCTTGGGGTGGAGCTGCAGAAGAGCAATATTCTGATGCTTGGCCCTACCGGCAGCGGAAAAACCTATCTGGCCCAGACTCTGGCCAGGCTTCTCAACGTGCCGTTTGCCATTGCGGACGCCACTTCCCTGACAGAGGCCGGTTATGTGGGCGAGGATGTGGAAAATATCCTGCTGAAGATCATCCAGGCCGCCGATTATGACATCCGGCGGGCGGAATACGGCATCATTTATGTGGATGAGATCGATAAGATCACCAGAAAATCGGAAAACGCGTCCATCACAAGGGATGTTTCCGGAGAGGGCGTGCAGCAGGCCCTTTTGAAGATCATAGAAGGAACGGTGGCAAGCGTGCCCCCTCAGGGCGGGAGAAAGCATCCTCATCAGGAGCTGATCCAGATCGATACCACCAATATCCTGTTTATCTGCGGCGGCGCTTTTGAGGGACTGGATCGGATCATTGACGCCCGGCTGGAACAGAGGGCCATCGGGTTTGAGTCCAATCTGGGAGAGCGCAATGAACGAAACATCGGCGAACTGTATCAGCAGGTGCTTCCCGAGGACTTTATCAAATTTGGCCTGATTCCGGAATTTATCGGCAGGGTGCCCATCAATGTGGCGCTGGATCAGCTGGATCGGGATACCCTGATCCGGATCCTCACGGAGCCGAAAAATTCCATTATCAAACAGTATCAGAAGCTGTTTGAACTGGATGGAGTCCGGCTGACTTTCCGGCCTGAGGCTGTGGAGGCCATTGCGGACAAGACCATTCAGAGAAAGACCGGCGCAAGAGGACTGCGCTCCATTATGGAAAAGACCATGATGGATCTGATGTTTACCATTCCTTCCGACGAGTCCATCGACAGCTGTGAGATCACAAAGGAAATGGTAGAGGGAACGGCAGACGCCGTGATCACCAGACGGGAGGTCACGCCGAAGCCCCGGAAAAATCCGGGCAGACGGAAACCTCAGGGAGAGATTGCCTGATAAAATAAGGAGTGAAAAGCAAGGCAATGGACGGACTAATGAAGAGACTGCCGGTAGTGGCTTTGCGGGGTATGGCCATTCTTCCGGGAATGGTAGTGCATTTTGATGTCAGCAGAAAACGTTCCATACAGGCGGTAGAGCGGGCCATGATCAAGGATCAGTATCTGTTCGCGGTGGCGCAGAAGGACGCCGGCACAGAGCAGCCCGGGATCGATGACCTGTATGAATACGGTACCATCTGCAAAGTGAAGCAGGTGCTGAAGCTTCCCAACAAGATTGTTCGGGTAGTGGCAGAGGGCGAAGCCCGGGGCAGGCTCCATCAGCTGGACGACAGCGCAGGGTACCTGATAGGCGAAGTATTTGATATGGAAAGGCTGCTGGAGGAGCCGGAAACGGTTATTCATGAAGCCATGCGCAGGCAGCTTCACAATCTGTTTCTCCAGTATGCTCAGTTTGAACCGAAAAAGACAAGAGAGCTGCTGATTCACCTGGAAGGGCAGCAGAGCTTTCACGATTATGTGGAACAGCTGGCGGCGCATTTTCCCGCCTCTTTCGCGGACCGGCAGAATTATCTGGAAGCGGATACGCTGGAGCTGCGTTATGAGGTGCTGGCCGCTGTCCTGCAAAATGAGATAGAGGTGCTGGACATCCAGAGAGATCTGCAGGAAAAAGTGCAGAAGCGGGTGGACAAACGGCAGAAAGAATATATTTTAAAGGAACAGCAGAAGCTGATTCAGGAGGAGCTGGAGGAAGAGGATTTCGCGCCAAAGGACGCCGCCATGCTTGCCGAGGAGGCAAAGAAGCTGGAGGCGAGCCAGGAGGTAAAGGATCATATTCTTCAGGAAATCGGGCGTTTTCAGGCGGCAGGCGCGGCCTCCGCGGAGGGGGCCATGCAGCGCAGCTATATCGAAACGCTGTTGGAGATGCCCTGGGATAAGCGCTCCGCGGACAACCATGACATCGCGGCAGCCAGAAAGGTACTGGATGAAGATCACTTTGGTCTGGAGAAGGTCAAGGAACGGGTGCTGGAATTTCTGGCGGTACGGGCCCTTTTGGCCAGACAGGGCGTGAAAAACAGCGACGCCCCGATTTTGTGTCTTGTAGGCCCTCCCGGAACAGGCAAGACTTCCATTGCCAGATCCATTGCCAGAGCCCTGAACAGGAAGTATGTCCGCATCTGCCTGGGAGGCGTGCGGGACGAAGCGGAGATCCGGGGACACCGGCGCACTTACATTGGCGCCATGCCCGGCCGTATTGCCGCCGGGATCCGGCAGGCAGGGGTGAAAAATCCGCTGATGCTGCTGGATGAGATCGACAAGGTCAGCAGCGATTACCGGGGAGACACGGCGTCGGCGCTTCTGGAAGTGCTGGACGGAGAGCAGAACAGCCGGTTTCGGGATCACTATATCGAAGTGCCCATCGATCTTTCGGAGGTGCTGTTCATTGCCACCGCCAACTCTACGCAGCCCATTCCCAGACCGCTTCTGGATCGCATGGAGATCATAGAGCTGAACAGTTATCTGGAAACGGAAAAGCTGCAGATCGCCAAAGGCTTTCTGACAGTAAAGCAAATGGAAAAAAACGGAATTGCCAGACGGCAGCTGTCCATCAGCGACGCCGCCATCAGGGAGATCATCCGTTCCTATACAAGAGAGGCCGGCGTCCGGGGACTGGAGCGTCAGATCGGCGAGATCTGCAGAAAATGCGCCATCCGGATACTGGAACAGCAGGAAGACCGGTTTTCTGTTACCAGGAAGAATCTGCGGGAGTATCTGGGGAAACCAAAATATCATGGGGATCCCGCCAATAAAAAGGATGAGATCGGCGTTGTCCGGGGCCTGGCCTGGACCAGCGCAGGCGGTGAGACTCTTCAGATCGAGGTCAGCGTCATGCCGGGAAAGGGAGATATCTCCCTGACAGGACAGATGGGAGACGTGATGAAAGAGTCTGCCCAGGCGGGAATCAGTTATATCCGCAGCATCAGCAGCCGGTATGCCATTCCCGAACAGTATTTTTCGGAGCATGATATCCACATCCATATTCCCGAGGGCGCGGTGCCAAAGGACGGGCCGTCCGCGGGCATTACCATGGCTACGGCCATTTTGTCTGCCGTGGCACAAAAACCGGTGCGGCGGGATGTGGCTATGACCGGAGAGATCACCCTGCGGGGCAGGGTGCTTGCCATCGGCGGTCTGAAAGAAAAGACTCTTGCCGCAAAAAACGCGGGGATTCAAACCGTGATTGTACCGGAGGCAAACCGTCCCGATGTGGAGGAATTTCCCCAGGAGATCCGGGAGGGTCTGGAATTTGTCTATGTGACCTCCATGGAGGAAGTGATCCCCCGGGCATTTGCGGATGAGGCAGGAAAATGATGATTATAAAAAGCGCGGAACTGGAGACGGTCTGCGGCATTACAAGCGCGCTGCCGAAAAACAGCCTGCCGGAGCTTGCGTTCGCGGGAAAGTCTAATGTGGGAAAATCTTCCCTGATCAACGGACTGATGAACCGGAAAGCCCTGGCAAGAACGTCGGCACAGCCGGGAAAGACCCAGACCATCAACTATTATCAGATCAATCATGAGCTGTATTTTGTGGATCTGCCGGGATACGGCTACACAAAGGCTTCCGTGGAAGTGCGGGAAAAATGGGGCAAAATGGTGGAACGGTATCTGCACAGCTCAAAGCAGCTGCGGGCGGTGTTTCTGCTCATTGACATCCGCCATGAGCCGTCGGCCAACGACCGTACCATGTATGAGTGGATACTGAATCAGGGATATGATCCGGTGATCGTTGCCACCAAGCTGGACAAGATCAAGCGCAGCCAGGTGCAAAAGCACCTGAAGATGGTACAGACAGGAGTGGGGGCAAAGCCGGGAACCCGGATTTTTCCCTATTCGGCCCTGACCAAACAGGGACGGGAGGAAATCTGGGAATACATCTCGGCCATTGTACAGAACGCTTAACAGAAGACGCAGGAAAGGAAAAAGAACCATGGCAAAGGAACTGGATAAAACATACAATCCCAGCGGTCTGGAAGACCGTCTTTATCAGAAATGGGAAGAGAAAGGCTATTTTCACCCGGAGCCGGACAGGAGCAAAAAGCCCTTTACCATTGTGATGCCGCCTCCCAACATTACCGGGCAGCTTCACATGGGGCATGCGCTGGACAATACCATGCAGGATATCCTGATCCGATACAAACGGATGCAGGGGTACAATGCCCTCTGGCAGCCCGGCACCGATCACGCCAGCATCGCCACAGAGGTAAAGATCATTGAGACCCTGAAAAAACAGGGCATTGAAAAGGAAGACCTGGGCAGAGAGGGCTTTTTGAAGCGGGCCTGGGAGTGGAAAGAGGAATACGGCGGCCGGATCATTTCCCAGTTGAAGAAGATGGGATCCTCCGCGGACTGGCAGAGAGAGCGGTTCACCATGGACGAGGGCTGCTCGGAAGCGGTGCAGGATGTGTTTATCCGGCTGTATCAGAAGAAGCTGATCTACAAAGGCTCCAGGCTGATCAACTGGTGCCCCGTGTGTCAGACCTCCATCAGCGACGCGGAAGTGGAGCATGTGGATATGAAAGGCCATTTCTGGCATATTAAATATCCGGTGGCGGATATGGAAGATACCTTCCTGGAGGTGGCGACCACCCGTCCCGAGACCATGCTGGGAGATACGGCTGTGGCAGTCAACGGGGAGGATCCCCGCTATCAGCACCTGATTGGGAAAATGGTCAGGCTGCCCCTTACAGACCGTCTGATTCCCATCATTGCCGACGAGCACGCGGACATGACAAAGGGAACCGGCGTGGTTAAGATTACGCCTGCCCATGACCCCAACGACTACGAAGTGGGAAAGCGTCACAATCTGCCGGAGATCAACATGATGAACGACGACGGCACCATTGCGGCCATTGGCGGCAAGTATGCGGGAATGGACCGTTATGAAGCCAGAAAAGAAATGGTGAAAGATCTGGAGGCTCTGGGCCTCCTGGGAGAGGTAGAGGATCTGGTGCACAGCGTAGGTACCCACGACCGGTGCAAAACGGTCATTGAGCCTTTGATCAAGCCCCAGTGGTTCGTTGCCATGAAAGAGCTTGCAAAGCCCGCGGCAGAGGCGGTAAAGAACGGATCCCTCCGCCTGGTGCCTGCCAGAATGAACAAGATCTACTACAATTGGCTGGACAACATCCGGGACTGGTGCATTTCCAGGCAGCTCTGGTGGGGACACCGGATTCCTGCCTATTACTGTCAGGACTGCGGAGAGATCGTTGTGGGCAAATCGGCGCCCGAGGTATGTCCAAGGTGTGGCAAAAGTCATTTCAAACAGGATGAGGACACGCTGGACACCTGGTTTTCCTCGGCTCTTTGGCCGT
Organism: uncultured Lachnospiraceae bacterium; assembly: GCA_947626945.1. Lineage (GTDB taxonomy): Bacteria > Bacillota > Clostridia > Lachnospirales > Lachnospiraceae > CANQUC01. The sequence continues at coordinate 42,696 of CANQUC010000009.1, forward strand.
TTTCTACCCTGGGATGGCCGGAGCATACGGCGGATCTGGATTATTTTTATCCTACGGACGTGCTGGTCACCGGATATGACATTATCTTTTTCTGGGTGATCCGGATGGTATTTTCCGGCATTGAGCATACCGGAAAGCTGCCTTTCCACACAGTGCTGTTCCATGGCCTTGTGCGGGATTCCCAGGGCAGAAAGATGAGCAAATCCCTGGGCAACGGCATCGATCCTCTGGAGGTGATTGAAAAATACGGAGCAGACGCGCTTCGGCTGACTTTGATCACCGGCAACGCCCCCGGCAACGATATGCGTTTCTACTGGGAGCGTGTGGAGGCAAGCCGCAATTTCGCCAACAAGATCTGGAACGCTTCCCGGTTTATTATGATGCACTTAAACGATGCCAGGCTGTCAAAGCCGGAGGACGCGCTTCTCACACCGGCGGACCGCTGGATCTTGTCCCGCTTCAACACCCTTGTAAAGGACGTAACGGACAATATGGACCGGTACGAGCTGGGGATCGCGGCGGACAAGATCACGGAATTTCTCTGGGAGGAGTTCTGCGACTGGTATATTGAGATCGCGAAAGTGCGCCTTTATCAGAAAGAGGAAGCGCCGGAGCATGCCAATGCGGCTCTCTGGACGCTGCGCCAGGTACTGATCGGCGCTTTGAAGCTGCTCCATCCGTATATGCCTTTTATTACAGAGGAGATTTTCTGTACCCTGCAGAATGAGGAGGAGTCCATTATGATCTCCAGCTGGCCGGTATACCGGGAGGATCTGCAGTATCCCAAAGAGGAGGCTATGCTGGAAGCGCTGAAGGATCTTACCAGAGGCGTGCGGAACCTGCGGGCGGAGATGAACGTGCCGAACAGCAAAAAAGCACAGTTTTATGTGGTTTGCAAAGATCCGGAATATGCCGGCTGGTATGAGGAACTGAAAGAGGATTACCGGAATTTTATTGGCGCGGGCAGCATCCGGGTGCAGCAGGACAAGAGCGGCATTGCCGATTCCGCCGTGTCGGTTGTATTGCCTCACGGCACCGTCTACATTCCTTTGGAAGACCTGGTGGACGTAAAGAAAGAGCGGGAGCGGCTGGAAAAGGAACAGGAGCGCCTGCACAATGAGATCCGGCGGGCGGAAGGAATGTTAAAGAACGAACGGTTTCTGGCCAAGGCGCCGGAAAGCAAGGTGGCCCAGGAAAAAGAAAAGCTGCAGAAATACACAGGTATGCTTGCTCAGGTGGAGGAGCGGCTGAAGCAGCTCGTATCATAAGGAGGATTCCCATGATCAATTTTGATGAAGAACTGAAAAAATACCAGCCCAGCACGGAGATCGAAAATATTGAAGAAATCGTAAACAAGCAGGACCTGACTGACATGACGGACATTATGCGTGAAATGATGAACGAGGGCAAAGGGAAAAAGTAAGATCCACAAAGACGGGTGAAAAAGATGAAATGTTTTAAGTGCAACGCAGAACTGACGGACAGGGATTTCTGCGCCAGCTGCGGAACCAACGTGTCCGTATATAAAAAGATCCTTCGCACTTCCAACGCCTACTACAACGATGGCCTTGCCAAAGCGAAGGTCAGGGACCTGACAGGAGCTGCCGAAAGTCTCCGGCGCAGCGTGAAATACAACAAAAACAATACCGACGCCAGAAATCTTCTGGGATTGGTCTACTATGAGTGCGGCGATATGGCTCATGCCCTGGCGGAGTGGGTGATCAGCCGTTCCCTGCAGGAACGGGGAAATCCTGCCAGTCAGTATCTGGGAGAGATTCAGGGAAACGCCGGATCTCTTGAGCGGGCCAGGCGCGCCGTGGAGAAGTATAACATGGCAGTGCACTATGCCAGAACCAACAGCGAGGATCTGGCGGTGATCCAGCTGAAAAAGGTGCTGACCCTGAACACAAAGATGCTGCCGGCTCATCATCTGCTGTCTCTGCTCTATATGAAGCGGGGAGATTACACAAAGGCAAAGAAGATCCTGCGGAAGGCTCAGCAGATCGACACCAACAATACGACCACCCTGCTTTATCTGCGGGAGGTAGACCGGCTGTACGCCACCGGCAGGGGCAACCCGGAGAATCTGCAGTCCACCGGTACCAACCGTGACCGGATCACATACCAGAGCGGCAACGACACGGTGATTCAGCCTACAAGCTACAAGGATTCCAGCGGGATCTGGACGGTGGTGAACCTGCTGATCGGCGTTGCCATTGGCCTGCTGGCGGCATGGTTTCTGATCCTGCCGTCTCAGAGAAACGCCATTCAGGAAGAATACAGGCAGCGGGAACAGGAACTGTACGCGAAGCTGGAAAGGGACGCGTCTCCCTCGGAAACACCCGGGCAGGCTGCTACGGAAAGTCCGGAGCCATCCCCTACGCCAGAGGCCGGAGCTTCCCAAAGCCCGGCTCCCGGACAAAGTGAGAATCCTCGTGCTTCTCAAAGCCCCGCTCCCGGACAGAGCGAAGATCCTCATGCTTCCAAAGCGCCTGAGACGGAGAAGCCGGATCCGGAAATTTACGGAGATCCGGACGATATGCAGCTGGATGACAGCATGACGGCGGAGGATTACTTCTCGAGAGGCAGCGAATGGTATGATTATGGAGATTATGAGGACGCCATCTCCAATCTGCAGAAAGCGCTGGCCCTGGACGACACTCATCTGATGAGCCTGTATTATCTGGGCAGAGCCTATCAGCAGCTGGAAGACAGCGAAAAAGCAATCGCGGTATATGAGCGGATCATTGCCCTGTATCCCGACAATGAACTGGCGGGAGACGCAAGGCGTTTTATCGGTCAGCTCCAGTAAGAAAAAATAAAAAGAGCACAAAAGAGAATTCCAAAAAGACCGGAAGGTCCTGGGGATTCTCTTTTTTTTGTGCGGATGGAGGATATATGAGTCTGATCAAAATGGAAAATGGCAGAATGACGGTGTTCGTTCCCGCGGAGCTGGACGATCACAACGCAAAGGAGATCAGGGAACAGATCGATGAGCTTTTGGATTCCCAGTGGGTGAGGACCCTGATTTTTGATTTTAAGGATACGGCTTTCATGGACAGCTCCGGCATCGGCATGATCCTGGGAAGATATAAAAAAATGGACTACAGCGGCGGCAAGGTGGAAGCCGTTCATCTGAATGACCGGATCCGCAGGATGATGGTCCTGTCGGGACTTTATCAGGTGGTTCGCATGGAAAAGGAAAGGGAGGGCGGAAGATGAAACAGGACAATCTACAGGAGACGGAAGAACTGCAGGAAACACCCTGCGTTCAGCCTGCGGTCAGAAAAAATCAAATGAGGCTGGAGTTTGACAGTTGCTCGGAAAACGAGGGCTTCGCGAGAGTGGCGGTGGCGGCGTTTATGACCCAGCTGAACCCGACGGTGGAGGAAGTGGCAGACGTAAAGACCGCTGTGTCGGAGGCGGTGACCAACGCCATTATCCACGGCTATGAGGGAAGAGTAGAGACCATTTCCATTTCCTGCAGCATTTGCGGCCGGGAGCTTTCCGTTACGGTGTCGGACAGGGGCGTGGGGATCCCTGACGTAAAGGCGGCCATGGAGCCGCTGTTTACATCCAGGCCGGAGCTGGAACGGTCGGGAATGGGATTTGCCTTTATGGAAGCGTTTATGGATCAGGTGTCTGTGGAATCTTTTCCCGGAAAAGGAACCTGCGTACAAATGAAAAAGAAAATCGGGACGGTGCCATGGAAGGAATAAGGCCATGGAAGAGGTTAGAGACCAGATCATCCGCGCTCACGCGGGAGACCGGCAGGCCAGAGAACAGCTGGTGCAGGAAAATCTGGGACTGGTGCAGAGCATTGTCCGCCGGTTTCGGGGCCGGGGCTGCGAGGAGGAAGATCTGTTTCAGATCGGCAGCATCGGACTGCTGAAAGCCATTGACAAATTTGATCTTTCCTATGACGTGAAATTTTCCACCTACGCGGTGCCGGTGATCACCGGGGAGATCAAGCGGTTTCTGCGGGACGACGGCATGATCAAGGTCAGCCGCAATCTGAAAGAAACGGCAATGCGGGCGGGGGCGGCCAGGGAGACCATCCGCAGGGAAAAAGGCAGAGAGCCGACCATTGAAGAGATCAGCGCCAGAATCGGCGTGGAGCAGGAAGCGCTTGTTCAGGCGCTGGAGTCCGGCGAGCAGATCGAATCCCTGCAAAAGGTGATCTTTGAGGGAGAGGGGAAACAGATCTGCATGGAAGACCGGCTGGTGGACGGCAGGGACGAGACGGAAGCCATGCTGAACCGGATCGTTCTCACACAGCTGCTGTCCTCTCTGGGAGAACAGGAAAAAAAGCTGATCTGCCTGCGGTATTTCGCGGACAAAACACAGACCCAGGTGGCAAAAATGCTGGGGATCTCCCAGGTGCAGGTGTCCCGCCTGGAAAAAAAGATCCTGACCTCCATGCGGGAAAAGGCCACTCTGAAATAAACCGGTTATTTTTTCATGCGGGGCTTGAAGATCAGGGAAGCCACATAGCCAAAAAGCAGGGCGCCGCAGATTCCGGCGGCTGTGGCTTTCAGTCCGCCGGTGAAAATGCCGATGATGCCGTCGCTTTTTATGGCGTCCTTTACCCCGTCAAAGAGCAGGTGGCCAAAGCCAAGGAGAGGAACGGAAGCTCCCGCTCCCGCAAGCTCCACAAATTTGGGGTAAATGCCTACGGCGCTCAGCAGCGCGCCGGTACACACCAGCAGCACCATGATCCGTCCCGGCATCAGTTTGGTCTTGTCCATCAGGATCTGCACCAGGGCGCAGATTAAGCCGCCGATCCAGAATGCGTTGAAATAATCCATATGATTTGATCCTTTCTGTGAAAGTGATTTGGCAAAAGCGAAATGCCGGGCTGATCCTAAACGTGTTCGATCACAACGCCATGGGCAATGCCCGGCACGGTTTGCCCCTCGTTGAAGCTGACGGTGGAAAGAAGCGCGCCGGTGGGCACCAGCAGAACCCGCTTCCAGACCCCTGCCCGCACCTGCTTCAAAATATGGGCGGAGAGCATGGCGGCGCTGCAGCCGCAGCCGCTTCCGCCGGCGTGGGTGTCCTGGGTATCCGGGTCAAAGATCTCGATGCCGCAGTCCATGTGCTGTTTGCTGATGTCATAGCCCTTGTCCATTAACAGCTTCAGCAGGATGTCCCGGCCAATGGAGCCCAGATCTCCGGTGATGATCCGGTCGTAGTCCTCCGGCATCCGGGAAAAGTCCTGAAGATGCTGGAAAATGGTATCGCAGGCCGCGGGAGCCATGGCGGCGCCCATGTTCATGGAATCGGAAACGCCGTAATCCGTAATGCGGCCTGTGGTAATGGCGGTGATGCACACGTTATCCCAGGGGCTGGGGCTTTCCCCGGACAAAATGAAAGCGCCGCTGCCGGTAACGGTCCAGGTGGCGGACAGAGGCCGCTGATTGCCGTATTCCAGGGGAAAACGGAACTGCTTTTCCGCGCTGCCAAAGTGACTGGAGGTCAGGCACAGCACCTTTTTGGCAAAGCCGCCGGCAATGGTCATGGCGCCCAGGGAAAGGGATTCCCCAATGGTGGAGCAGGCGCCGAAAAGGCCAAAAAGAGGCCTGTTTAAGTCTACCAGGCCAAAGCTGGTGGCAATGTTCTGTCCCAGCAGATCCCCGGCGAAAATGTAACGGATCTCACCGGAAGAAATATTTGCCTTGTGCAGCGCCAGCGCTGCCGTCTGCAGCTGCAGCTGGCTTTCCGCCTCCTCCCAGGAATCGGTGCCGAAATAAGGATCTTTTTCTACTTTGTCAAAACATTTTCTGTAGGGCCCCTGCCCTTCTTTTTCTCCCACAATGGAGGCGTCGCCTGCAAAGTAGGGAGGATGTTCAAACTGAATGCTCTGCGCGCCCAATATCTGGTCCATGTCATTCTCCTTTCAACCTTTGTTTTACAGTCCGCGGCCGGTTATACAATGCCGGTCAGCGACAAAATATAATAGATCAGTCCCAGCCCGGAGGATGTGACCAGTCCGTACAGGATCACCGGCCCCGCTATGGTAAAGATTTTGCAGCCGATGCCGAAGACCTGACCCTCTTTCTGAAATTCAATAGCCGGCGCCGTAATAGAGTTGGCAAAGCCGGTAATGGGCACCAGCGCCCCCGCGCCGCCAAATTTGGCAATCAGGGGAAACAGGTTCAGACCGGTCAGCAGCGCGCTCAGGAATACAAGAAATAGGCTTGTCCAGGCTCCGGAAATTTCCCGGCTGAGATCCAGAGACCGGCAGTAATTTAACACCAGCTGGCCGATCAGGCAGATGATCCCTCCTACCAGAAAGGCCTTGCACATGTTGAGAAGAGTATTGTGGGTAGGCGTCACCTGAGAGACGTATTCATTGTATCGTTGTTGTTCCTGTTCACTGAGTTTGGGCATCTTGATTCTCCTTTCTCACTTTTTCCAACCCATATAAAACTGAAGCAGAGAGCCGGCAGCCTTGCCTACGGCAATGGACGCCACCACAAGGCCGATGCCTTTGTGGAGGTTGGTCCGGCGAAACAGAATGGGAAACAGATCCAGCGCCTCGGCCAGGGCAATGGCAAGACATCCCACGAAAATGCCGGAAAAAACGCCGAAAAGCACTTCCCCGGCTATGCCCACGGGAACGGACAGATTGAAAATGGACACCAGATTCCCCAAAACGGCCCCCAGAAGAATGCTGTCTTCATAGAGAAGAATGTGGGCGGCGGTGTGGGTTTCTCCGGCCAGCCGGTTCAAAACGCCGATGGACAGGATAAAGGCAAAAACGCCTCCGGCAATGCCAAACCCGCTGCTAAGTCCGATCACTGCCAGAATTATCTGCTTGAGTATCATTGCCGGACCCCTTTCTGCTGTCATAGCTGATTAGCGACTTGTTCACGTCGTACTCATACTGCTCCATCTCCACCTCAATGGGGGTGGGATCGGTGGTAAGCCGGTGGCCGGAAAAATGATTGAAAAAGCACAGGATCCCAATGGCCAGTCCAATGGAATAGGTGACCTCCAGAACAGTGATGTTTCCGGAAACCTTTCCGGTAAAGGAAGTATACAGCTGCTCAAATACCGATCCGGCGGAGACGTCGTTGTTGAATGTGATAATGGTAAAGGCGGCGCCGAAAAAAGAAATGACGCACACCAGGGCTACCTTTGCCCATTCCCAGGCTTTGGACGGAGTTTTTTCCGGCAGATATTCCACGATCACATCGGTTTCGCCAATAGGCGTTATGCTGACAGACGGATCAATTTGATGAATCATGCCAATAATATCAGTGACCGTCAAAATTTTCCTCTGCCGTTTGGCGCCGGAAAAGCTGGCGACGTGAATGGCCTGCAGGCGGTTTTTCAAAGCCCCGTCCGCGCATTCCAGCTGGGCAATGTCTCCCAAAAGGGCTTTTTTGCCGGAGACCTGTTTTTTTTGTTCCAGTTTCAGATAAAGTGTTTTCATGGCTTGCTCCAGACCTTTGTTTTTCACTATCCTGTCCCGTTTTGGGCAAAAATATGCGGCTTCCGGCAGAAAAGTTAATGCAATCGGGATCAGGATGTGTTATAATGATTCCAAATGTAAAGAAATCGGAAAGGGACGGAAAGAACATGAAAGAATATGTGTTGGTCAGTGACGCCACGCTGGATCTGCCAAATGATATCGTAGAAGATCTTGGGATCCATGTGATCCCCATGCAGTTTACGGTAGACGAGCAGAGCTATTATCATTATCCGGATGAGAGAGAACTGTCCATGAAAGAGTTTTACCGGATGCTCCGTGACGGAAAGATGCCTGCGTCTTCCCAGATCAATCCGTCTACCTATGAGGAAGAGTTTACGCCTTTTCTGAAAGAGGGAAAGGATATCATTTATATTGCTTTAAGCGGCGGGCTCAGCGGTACCTATCAGTCTTCCGTGATGATGTCCCGGATGCTTATGGAACGGTATCCCGGCAGCAGGATCCACTGTGTGGATTCCATCTGCGCCTCTGTGGGAGAGGGGCTTTTGGTATACCAGGCCGGATGCCGCAAACGGGACGGGTATGACTTTGACAGTCTGGTGACCTGGATCGAGGAAAATAAGGAACTGGTGGAGCACTGGTTTACCGTGGAGGATCTGTTCCATCTGAAGCGGGGCGGCAGAGTGTCCGCCGTATCCGCGGTAGTGGGCACTGCGCTTTCCATTAAACCGGTGCTGACCATTGACAAAGAGGGAAAGCTGTATGTGGAGAACAAGATCCGGGGATCCAAAAAGAGCATGGACTATCTGATCGGCAAGCTCAAGGAAAACGGCGTGGATACCGGTTCCCAGGTGGTGCTCATCGGCAATACGGACAATATTGAAGCGGCGGAGCAGCTGAAAGACCGGCTGATGGAGGAGGAGCTTGTGAAAGACGCCATCATCTGCGGCATCGGTCCCGTGATCGGCACCCATGTGGGCCCCGGCATGCTTGCGCTGGTATTTATGGGCAAGGAGCGCAAACAATAATCCATGGGGGAAAAAACAGATCGGGTGATCCTGGCGGAAGGCAGAGGCGAGATCACAGAAAAAAAATCCCGCTTTCTGGCGGTGGCCGCTCCGGCAGCCACGGAAGAAGAAGCCCAGCGGATCATTGAACAGACCAAAAAAGAACACTGGAACGCCCGGCATAACTGTTATGCCTATGTGATCGGAAACAGACAGCGGCTGCAGCGGTATTCCGACGACGGGGAGCCGAGCCAGACAGCCGGGAAGCCCATTTTGGACGTGCTGCTTGGAGAGGGGATCTGCAACGGCGTGATCGTGGTTACCCGTTACTTTGGAGGGATTCTTCTTGGTACCGGCGGCCTTGTGCGGGCTTATGGAAAGGCGGCGGCGGCAGCTCTTTCAGACAGCAGAACCGCCCCGGTATGTCCCGGTATTTTCTGGAAGCTGCAGACAGATTACAACAGCGCGGGCCGGATCACATATCTTCTGGAGCAGAGGGATATCCCCGTGCTGTCCAGAGAATACGGCCAGGAGGTGATCCTGACGGCGGCGGCGCCTGCGGGGGAGGCACAAAGCCTGAAAAAAGCCCTGACGGAAACTGCCGGCGGCAAGATCCTCTTTCTGGAGGAAGAAAAAAAGCTGTATGCCCGCTCTGAGGGAAACGTCCATATTTTTGAAATGGAAACGGAGGAATTATCCAGATGAACCTTAGCAAAAAAGCGACTCATGACAAGCATCAGGCGGCTACCGCCCTGGGTCCGAAGATCGCGAAAAAAATGAAAGTCACCGTGCTGAAGACGGTGGTGCTTGTTTTTGTGGCGGCTGCCATTTTTGGCATCTGCGGCTTTTTCGGCATTGTAAAAGGGGTCGTGGAGAGCGCGCCGGATATTTCCAGCATCAATGTGGCTCCCACCGGATATTCCACAACCGTATATGACAATCAGGGAAACGAGACCATCAAGCTGGTGTCTGAGGGCGCCAACCGTGTCTATGTGGAGATGGATCATATCCCCGATCATCTGGCAAAGGCGTTTGTGGCCATAGAGGATCAGCGCTTTTACGAGCACAACGGCATCGATACCAGAGGAATCATCCGCGCGTTTTATATCGGCCTGTCCACCGGGAGATTTTCCGAGGGGGCCAGCACCATTACCCAGCAGCTTTTGAAAAACAACATTTTTACGGACTGGGTAAACCAGACGGATTTTCTTGTAAAGCTGAAGCGGAAGATTCAGGAGCAGTATCTGGCGGTGCAGCTGGAAAAGCGGATGTCCAAAGAAGATATTCTGGAAAATTACCTGAACACTATCAATCTGGGTCAGAACACCCTGGGAGTGCAGGCGGCCTCTCTGCGGTATTTTAACAAGGACGTGTCCCAGCTGACCATTTCTGAGTCGGCGGTGATCGCGGCCATTACCCAGAGCCCTTACGCCAACAATCCCATTACTCATCCGGACACCAACGCGGGACGCCGGAAGATTGTGCTGGACAATATGCTGGAGTTTGGCTACATCGATCAGCAGCAATATGAAGAGGCCATGGCCGACGACGTGTATCTGCGGATTCAGAATGTAAACGAAGAAGTAAAGGACAACAACGTTTATTCTTATTTTGTGGACGAGCTGACGGAACAGGTCATTGACGCGCTGATGGAGGAAAAGGGTTACACGGAGACTCAGGCGTACAATGCCCTGTACCGGGGAGGCCTGCAGATCTATACCACTCAGGATATGAACATTCAGCAGATCTGCGACCAGGAATTTGCAAACCCCGACAACTATCCCGGCGGCAGCCAGGTGGCGCTGACCTACCGCCTGACGGTGACCCACGCGGACAAATCCGTGGAGAACTTCGGCGAAGCCACCATGCAGAAATATTTCCGGGAGCAGGGGGACACAGATTTCTCCCTGATCTTTTCCTCCCAGGAGGCGGCGCAGGAAAAGGTGGATCAGTATAAAGCGGCCATCCTGAAAGAGGGGGACCAGATCGTGGAGGCGGTTACTTTTACGCCCCAGCCCCAGGCCTCCTGTGTGATCATGGAGCCGGGCACCGGTTATGTGAAGGCCATTGTGGGCGGCCGGGGACAGAAGTCGGCCAGCCTGACCTTAAACCGTGCCACCAACACCACCAGACAGCCGGGTTCTACCTTTAAGGTTCTGGCCACTTACACGGCGGCTCTGGACGCGGCGGGAAAAACGCTGGCTACCACTTATATGGACGAGCCGTACAATTACTCCAACGGCCGTCCCGTGCGAAACAGCGGCGGCGGACATTCCGGCCTGATGACGATCCGCAAGGCCATTACAAAATCCAACAACGTAGTCACGGTGAAATGCCTAACGGAGATCTCTCCCCAGCTTGGCTACGACTACCTGATGAAATACGGGTTTACCACCCTGCTGGAAAAGGATATCGTCCAGTCTCTGGCGCTGGGCGGCATTACCAACGGCGTCACCAACCTGGAGCTGACGGCGGCTTTTGGCGCCATCGCAAACCACGGCACTTATATCAAGCCCATTTTCTTTACAAAGATCGTGGATCATGACGGCAACGTGCTCATAGACAATACGCCTCAGACCGTGCAGGTCATGAAGGAAAGCACCGCGTTTCTGCTCACAAGCGCCATGGAGGACGTTATGAACGGAGATCTGGGCGGTACCGGCGCAAGCGCCAACTTTGGCTCCATGCCCATTGCCGGCAAGACAGGTACCACTTCGGATACTTACGACGTGTGGTTTTCCGGTTTTACGCCGTACTATGTATGCTCTGTGTGGGCCGGTTATGATGTGAACACCAGTCTTTCCAATGCTTCTTTCCACAGGACCCTGTGGAGAAAGGTGATGGAGCGTGTCCATGAAAATCTGGAGCGCAGGGAGTTTTCCATTCCGGACAGCGTGGAGGAGGCTACTATATGCTCTGTTTCCGGCAAACTGGCCAGGGACGGATGCCCGGCCAGAAAAGAATATTTTGCCGAAGGTACCGTGCCGGAGGAGACCTGCACCGCGCACTGACATACAGATACGCCTGACGGATTTATTTTCACAGAAAGGATTTGAAGAAAAATGCAGATATACGAAGAATTGGTGGCGAGAGGTCTGATCGCCCAGGTGACAGATGAAAAAGAGATCAGGGAGCTGGTCAACAACGGGAAAGCCACTTTTTACATTGGCTTTGATCCTACGGCGGACAGTCTTCATGTAGGGCATTTCATGGCACTCTGCCTGATGAAGCGCCTGCAGATGGCGGGCAACCGGCCCATTGCCCTGATCGGCGGCGGCACAGGCATGATCGGAGACCCCTCCGGCAGGACCGATATGCGGCAGATGATGACCACAGAGACCATTCAGCACAACTGCGACTGCTTTAAAAAACAGATGAGCCGATTTATTGATTTTTCCGATGGAAAGGCGCTGATGGTCAACAACGCGGACTGGCTGATGGATCTGAACTATATTGACGTGCTGCGGGAAGTGGGACCCCATTTTTCCGTAAACCGCATGCTGGCCGCGGAATGCTACAAACAGCGCATGGAGCGGGGATTAAGCTTTCTGGAGTTTAACTACATGATCATGCAGAGCTACGATTTCTATGCGTTGTATCAGAAATACGGCTGTAATATGCAGTTTGGCGGCGACGATCAGTGGAGCAATATGCTGGGCGGCACGGAGCTGATCCGCAGAAAGCTGGGCAAGGACGCTTACGCTATGACCATTACCCTGCTGCTGAACTCTGAGGGAAAGAAGATGGGCAAGACCCAGGCCGGCGCCGTATGGCTGGATCCAAACAAGACGTCCCCCTTTGACTTTTACCAGTACTGGCGGAACGTGGCGGACGCGGATGTGATGAAGTGCATCCGGATGCTTACGTTTCTTCCCCTGGAGGAGATCGACAGGATGGACAGCTGGGAGGGAAGCCAGCTGAATCAGGCAAAGGAGATCCTTGCCTATGAGCTGACCAGCCTGGTTCATGGAAAAGAAGAGGCAGAGAAAGCCCAAAAAAGCGCAAAGGCGCTGTTTGCGGGAGGCGGACAGGCAGCGGCGGATATACCGGAGACCGTTCTTTCGCAGGCGGATCTTACGGACGGCGCCGTGGACATTCTCACCCTGCTTGTAAAGTGCGGGCTGGTGACCTCAAAATCAGAGGCCAGGCGCGCGGTGGAGCAGGGCGGCGTGGCTCTGAACGGAGAAAAGGTAACGGACATTAAGACCCTGATCGCCGGGGAGGAACTGCAGGCAAAAGAGACGGTACTGCGCCGGGGCAGGAAGAATTTCAGAAAGATCTCGCTGCGCTGAGAACAAAATCATGAAAGAAAAAATTCTGATTGTAGATGATGAAAAGGAAATCGCGGATCTCATTGCCCTTTATCTGACCAATGAAGGCTATGAATGCAAAAAGTGCTATACCGGCAGGGAGGCGCTTCGGCTGATTTCGGAAAACTCCTGGGATCTGGCGGTGCTGGATGTCATGCTTCCGGATATAAACGGATTTTCGCTTTTGAGAAAGATCCGGGAGGACCGGTTTTTCCCGGTAATTATGCTTACCGCCAAGACGGAAGACCTGGATAAGATCACAGGGCTTACCATAGGCGCCGACGACTATATGACAAAGCCCTTTAACCCGCTGGAGTTGTGCGCAAGGGTCAAGACCCAGCTGCGCCGTTACTACAGGTACAACCAGGCCGGCGGGGAAAAGCAGCCGCCAAAGCGCCATGAGCTTCACGGGCTGCTGATTGAAAAGGATACGCATATCTGCACCCTGTACGGCAGGGATCTGGGGCTGACGCCCATAGAATTTTCCATTCTCTGGTATCTCTGTGAGAATCAGGGAAAGGTGGTATCTTCAGAAGAACTGTTTGAAGCTGTCTGGGGAGAAAAGTATCTGGACAGCAATAACACGGTAATGGCGCACATCGGCCGCCTGCGGGAGAAAATGAAGGATTCTTCACGGCATCCCAAATTTATCCGGACGGTCTGGGGAGTGGGGTATCGGATTGAATAACAGCTTGCGGCAATTGAGAAAAAATTTGTCCAGAAAAATGCTGAGCACCGTCATTTTGACTTTGTCGGTATTTCTTCTGACGGCAGGGGCCCTGATGTTTTTTTCCTGGCTGGTTTTAAGCAGGTATACATGGCAGGTGGGCCCTCAGTGGGCATTCCTCCATTTTGTGAATGAGCACAGGGGAGGAGTGCTTTTGTTTCTGGGGATTTTGTGCGCTCTTGTGCTGTGGATCCGCTCCTGGCGGCAGATGATGGGATATCTGAACGAGACCATGGAGGCCGCCGCAATTGCCGCCCGCGCCGACGACCAGCCCATTGTGCTGTCTCCGGAGCTGGCAGAGGTGGCTTACTGGATGAACGAGATCAAGGCCAGCGTAAAGGCCCATGAACAGGCGGCCAGAAAGGCGGAGCAGCGGAAAAATGACCTGATCGTGTATCTGGCTCATGACCTGAAAACCCCGCTGACCTCCGTGATCGGTTATCTGACCCTTTTGCGGGATGAAGAGCAGATCTCCGAAAAAATGCAGGAAAAGTATCTGGGCATTGCGCTGGAAAAGGCAGAGCGGCTGGAAGACCTGATCAATGAGTTTTTTGAGATCGCGAAATTCAATCTGACCACCATTTCTCTGGAATACAGCACCGTAAACCTGACCCGGATGCTGGAGCAGATCACTTATGAATTTACGCCCCTGCTGGCGCCCAAAAAGCTTACTTTCTGCCTGAACTGTCCTCCTGACGTGCGCCTGGTCTGCGACGGACAGAAGATCCAGCGGGTATTTGACAATCTGATCCGCAACGCGGTGAACTATTGCTATGAAAACAGCCAGATCAGTATTGAGGTGACGGAAGATTCCGCAGGCGTGCAGTGCCGTTTTACCAATCATGGCGCTACGATCCCAAAGGAAAAGCTGGATCGGATTTTTGAGCAGTTTTACCGGCTGGACAGCGCCCGGAGCACCAAGACCGGCGGGGCAGGACTTGGCCTTGCCATTGCAAGGGAGATCGTGGAGCAGCACCGGGGCACTATTCTGGCATTCAGCGGCCATGAGACGGTTTCCTTTGTAGTGAAGCTGCCAAAGTTTGAGACTTCTTTTCTGCAAAAAGACGCTGACTTTACATCAAAAGAAAAAAATCTGTAGGAAAATCGTAAGAAATTTACAGGATTTTTTTCGGTTTTTCTGCGGTGAAAACAGATAAAAGAACCCTCCTTTTTTGTTAGGATACAGGAAAGGAGGGATCTGTCATGAAACAATCCGCTGTCAGGAAAAAAAGAAAACGGGTAAAACGCCTGCTGATCCTGGCCATGCTGCTGCTTGCGGGAACGCTTACAGCCCTTGCGGCGGTGGTTTTGAAAAAAATGATTCTGAAATCGGGAACGCTTTCCGTGCTGCAGGCTTCCGGCAGTGTGAGCCGGCAGCAGCTGGCGGAGCTGAAAGAAAAGAAAGAGGATCTGCCGCAGCGGCTGCTGGACGCGCTGGAGAACAACTATGAACTGGTGGATTTCGCGCTGGGCTATTCGGAAAAGATAGGCACCTATGAGGAACAAATTACCCTGGAGCCTCAGGAGGACCGGGCCATTCCCCTGTTTTTGCAGTGGGATCAGAGATGGGGCTACGCCAGATACGGAGACGGCTGCATCGGTCTGGACGGCTGCGGGCCTACCTGCCTTTCCATGGTGCTGGCAGGACTTACCGGGGACTTTTCTCAGAATCCAAAGCGGATCGCGGACTTTTCCATGGAGAACGGATATGTCAGCGAAGGCTCCTCTACTTCCTGGGCGCTGATGACTGACGGCGCGGCGAGCCTGGGGCTGTCTGTGAGAGAGGTGCCGCTGGATCAGCAAAAGATGATCCGGGCTCTGGAGGCCGGGCAGCCGATTATCTGCAGTGTCCGGCAGGGAGATTTTACGACGGTGGGACATTTTATCGTGATCTTTCAATATCGGGACGGAAGCTTTCGCGTCAATGACCCGAACAGCACCCTGCGAAGCAGCCAGACATACAGTTTTGAACGCTTATCCCCTCAGATCAAGGGAATGTGGGCTTACGAAAAGCAGTAAAGCAAACCGCTGCCTGGCATCCCCTGTCTGCCGGAAAGTGAGATCCGCGGGGCAAAAGCAGACAGACTGCGGATAAGAATGGAGCGGAACAGAAGATGAAGCGTATGAGTAAAAAAAAGAAGAAGCTGCTTGCGGTCAGGATTTCATTGCTGGTTGTTTTTCTCGGCGTGTTCTGTCTCCTTATTTTTTACTGCAGGAAGCTTTCAGAGAAAATGGACGCGGAGCAGGCGCGAAAGCCGGCCGGGCCGCTGGTGTGCGTTGACGCGGGCCACGGCGGAGCGGACACCGGCGCTTTGGGAGAGGGAGGCCGGTACGAAAAGGATGATAATCTGAAGCTTGCCAAGGCTGTAAAAGAAGAACTGGAAAAAAGAAATATCCGTGTGGTTATGACGCGGGAAGACGATACAAAGGTAAGCCTGCAGGGCAGGTGCGACATTGCCAATGACGCGGGGGCCGTACTGTTTGTGTCTCTGCACAGAAACAGCGCTTCGGCGGCGGCCGCAAAGGGCGTGGAGATCTGGACGGCAAACAAAGGCCGGGGCGCCCGGATGGCAGGGTACATACTGGACGGTTTAAGGGAAGCGGGTATCCAGGAGGACCGGGGCGTGCAGGAAGGCACCAGCAGCAGCGATAAATCGGATTATTACATCAATAAACACACAACCATGCCCAGCTGTCTCGCGGAGATGGGATTTATCACAAATGAGGAGGACAACCGCCTGTTTGATGAGAATCTGGACCGCTACGCCGCAGCCATCGCGGAGGGCGTGGATCAGATGCTGCAGGAGATGGCCGCGGAAGACGCCGCAAAGGACGCTGTTTAGCGAAAACCGAAAAAAGCGCTTATTCCATGAAAGTGAAAGTATTTACAATGACTTCCGAAGCCGTAAACACGCCGTTTTCTTCATGGCCTCTTAATTCTACGTTATCATCGGCTTCAAGGAGGTCTTTTGTAATGTCCGCCCATTCCACCCGGTTGCCGTACATGTCGTAGATCCGTTTTTCGCGGTAAACGGCGTCGGGACTGACGCGGACGGGAATCAGCTGTTGGTGTTTCCCCTGACCGGAATAGGCGATGGAGCCGCCGTTATCCAGCTCCTGTGTTGTGATCTTGTTGATGAAAAAGCCGTCCTCCGTAAACGAGGTGATATATCCGTTTAAGGTATCTTCGCCGGAGCCGGAATTGTTTTTGGCGGATCCGTTGGCAGCGTTGCCGCCGGAGCTGTCTTTGTAAGGGGAATCCGTACCGTCTCCAGTTTTGTCCGGCAGCGTGATCTCTGTTTTTACGGAAGCGTCTCCCGGCAATCCGCCGGAAAGATCATCGTAGATATAACCGGGTTTCGTGTCCGCGGACCGCATCCGGATGCCGAGAAACAGACCGAAACGGGGAACGGCGATCAGGGCGCCCAGACAAAAACAGACTGCGGACAGGAGCAGCGTGACTTTCTGCATGGATCGCCGTCGGCCTTTTGTGAAACGCCGGACTCCGTAAAATGTGCCGCAGCCCACCATCGCGCCGGCTGCGTTCAGAATTACGTCGTCAATGTCCGAGCTGCCAAGATACAGCGCATACTGCAGGACCTCAAACAGAATGCTGAGCGAAACAGAGAAAAGAAATACCCGCCGCGGCTTTTGAAAAGGCAAAAACAGCAGAGGGAGAAAGTAACCCAGGGGAGAAAAAATGAACAGGTTGCCCATGATATTGGCAAAGCTTCGCCAAAACTGACCGTGAAAGGCCATCTGCGCAAAGTCCCTTACCGTAAGAAAAGGGATCAGATTGCAGGAGCGAAAGCCGTCCACTTTGCCGTGAAGGACGCCGTATACGACCTGGGAAAAGGAACTGTATTTAAATAAGATTATCCTGCACATCAGCAGAAGATAAATCATGAAAACCAGATACAGCAGGATCTGGAGAAATCTGCCGGAGGAATGATCTGTCTTTTTCATAGGGATCACCTGTTTGCATAATATTTTGGTGTCGGCTGCAGGTTCTGTCGTTTGCCCGCGAAACGAATGCTTTATAGGAGATGGCGCTCAGAATTTTTTTTGCGCAGGTTGGCAGACCGCGGCAGCCCTGCCGGGTTTTTTGTATCCCGACAGTATCATTGTAGCAGCGGCTTTGGCAGAAAACCTGCGGAAATTCTGATAAAAACCTGCGGAAATAGTTACGATTCCATACATATTTACGCCTGCGGACAGAGGAGGTTATGAGTTGTACAAACTATTGCTTGTGGAAGATGATGATCGGATCGTAAAAAACCTGGCCACCTTTCTGAAAGGGGAGGGCTTTCTGGTGAACAGCGCTTCCGGACAGGAAGACGCGCTGAAGCTGCTGGATGAGACCCGTTTCGATCTGGTACTTCTGGATGTGTCCTTAAGGGACGGAAACGGGTTTTCCCTCTGCAAAGCCGTAAAACAGCATGGGGATGTTCCGGTAATCTTTGTGACGGCCTCAGGGGACGAATACAGTGTGGTGACCGGACTGGAGCTTGGGGCAGACGATTATATCAGCAAGCCTTTCCGTCCAAGGGAGCTGGTTTCCCGGATCAGGACGGTGCTTCGCAGGAGCCGGAAAGGGCAGGCGCTTCTGGAGGCGGGCGGCCTGGTGGCGGATACGGCAAGGGGCACGGTTTACAAAGACGGCCGGGAGCTGTTTCTGTCAGCGCTGGAATACAGGCTGCTGCTTACTTTTTTGACAAATAAGGGATCGGTGCTTTCCCGGACAAAGCTTCTGGAGGAGATCTGGGATGTGGCCGGCGATTTTGTCAACGATAATACGCTGACGGTGTATATTAAGCGTCTCCGGGAAAAGATAGAGGAGGATCCTCAAAATCCCCGGATCATCAAAACGGTACGGGGGCTGGGATACAGAGTGGACTAAAGGAGCGGGCCATGGTGTTTTTCAGAAATCCTGAGATCAGGAGACAGACAATCTTATATCTGATTCTGACGGCAGCAGTGACGGCGGCAGGCTGGTTTTACAGCTCTGTTTGCGGTCTGCTGCTTTTTTTTACATGCCTGCTGTTTTCGGCAGCGCATTTTTTTCAGACTTATGCGCGATACAGACGGATCGCCGCGTTAAGCCGGAAGCTGGACTTATTGCTCCATGGAGCGGAAAACATCAGGTTTTCCGGGTACCGGGAGGGAGAGCTGGCAGTTCTGGAAAACGAGCTGAACAAAATGACCCTGCGGCTGAGAGAACAGACCCGGCTGCTGAAAAAGGAAAAGGTTTTTCTGGAGGATTCCATAGCGGACATTTCCCACCAGCTGAAAACTCCTTTGACGGCAATGAACCTGGTATTGACCCTGCTGGAGGATGAAAATCTGGGGAAAACCCAGCGGATCGCCTATATCCGGGAACTGGAGGATCATATTTCTCATATCGACTGGCTTGTGGCCACGCTGCTGAAAATCTCCAGAATCGACGGCGGCACGGTGCAGTTTAAAAAGGAACAGGCAGCTATGGAAAAGCTGATCGCCCTGGCGGCGGCGCCGCTGGAGATTCCCATGGAGCTGAAGGAGCAGCAGCTGGAGATCCTCATTTCGCCTGAGGCGGTCTTTTCAGGCGATCTGTCCTGGACGGCGGAGGCCGTTCGCAATATTTTAAAGAACTGTATGGAGCATACCCCAAAAGGGGGAAAGATCCGGATAGAGGCGGAGGAAAATCCGGTCTGCTGCCAGATTTCCATTGAGGACAACGGAAGAGGCATTCATCCGGAGGATCTGCCCCATATCTTTGAACGGTTTTATAAGGGAAAAGACAGCGGCGATACAAGCGTGGGGATCGGCCTGGCCCTTGCCCGCATGATCATCACCGAACAGGAAGGAACCCTGAAAGCGGAAAACAGAAGAGAAGGCGGCGCGAGATTTTCCATTCGATTTTACAAAAGCGTAATATGACAGTTTTGTCATTTTAAAGTCATGGAGATGTCACCGAAAGCAGTTAGGATAAAAAGCAAAATGTGGCGGCGGATTTGTCCCCGCGGAACGGAGGAGATCATGGAACTGCTGAAAGTGGAACATTTGACAAAGATATACGGTTCAGGGGAAAATCGGGTTTATGCCCTGGACGACGTATCCTTTACGGTACAGAAAGGAGAATTTCTGGCGATTATCGGCCCGTCGGGGTCCGGAAAGTCTACCCTGCTTCATCTGATCGGAGGCGTGGATAAGCCCACCTCCGGCAGGGTTTATGTGAATGGAATGGACGTGTACTCTCAGACCGACGATCAGCTGGCGGTGTTCCGCCGCAGAGAAGTGGGCCTGATCTATCAGTTTTACAATCTGATCCCGGTGCTGAACGTAACGGAAAACATGACGCTTCCGGTGCTTATGGACGGCCGGAAAGTCAATGAAGAGCGGCTTTCCCAGCTGCTGACCGTGCTGGATCTGAAAGGAAGAGAAAATCATCTGCCAAACCAGCTTTCCGGCGGACAGCAGCAGCGGGTTTCCATTGGCCGGGCGCTGATGAACGCTCCGGCCATTGTGCTGGCAGACGAACCCACCGGCAATCTGGATTCCAAAAACAGCCAGGAGATCATCAGTCTTCTGAAAATGTCCAATAAAAGCTACAGGCAGACGATGATCGTGATTACCCACGACGAAAACATCGCCCTGCAGGCAGACCGGATCCTGGCCATTGAGGATGGCCGCATCGCAAGAGATGAGGTGATCCGCAGATGAAGATCTTTCGACGATATGCCGCGCAGACCCTGCGGAAAAACAAAACCCGGACGCTTGTGACCATCATTGGCATTATTCTTTCCGCGTCAATGATTACGGCGGTGACTACCATGTTTTCCAGCCTGCAGGAATATCTGTATCAGCGGACTGTTTCCGTAACCGGCGACTGGCACGGAGCGGCTTTCGGACTTTCCGGGAAAGCATGGGACGAAAAAAAAGCGGACAGACAGCTGGATTCCTATGTGACGCTGGAAAATCTGGGATACGCCCTGCTGGAAGGCTGCCAGAATCAAGATAAACCTTATCTGTATCTGGGCGGTATGGATGAGGAGTTCGCGGAACATATGCCGGTGAAGATCACCTCCGGCAGAATGCCTGCTGAAAAAAATGAAGTCCTGATCCCCAACCATGTGAGAAGCAACGGAGGCGTTTACCTGAAACTGGGTGACACCCTTACTTTGCAGGCGGGCCGCCGGATGGCGGGAGATAAGCTGCTGGATCAGCGAACCGCCTATATGGGTGAGGGAGAGGAAACGCTGGAGGCGGAAAAGACCGTTTCCTATCAGATCGTGGGATTTTACGAGCGTCCGGATTTTGAGGCGCGCTCAGCCCCGGGCTACACCGCTCTGGTGCTGGCGGACGGAAGCGCGGACCGGTATGACGTATATATGAAGCTGAAGTCCCCTAAAGAGGTGTTTTTATTTCTTCAGACCCGCTTTTCCGATGTGGAATATGAGGTCAACAGTGATCTGCTGCGGGCTATGGGCATTTCCGGCGTGGCGTCCTACCGTTCTATGTTTACAGGCCTTTGCGCCATCCTCATCGGGATCATTATGTTTGGCTCTGTCTCCCTGATCTATAACGCTTTTTCCATTTCCGTCAGCGAACGTACCAGACAGTTTGGCCTCATCGGATCCTTAGGAGCCACAAAGCGGCAGATGATCCGATGCGTGCTGTATGAGGCCCTGATACTGAGCGCGGTGGGGATCCCTCTGGGAATCCTGGCGGGGATAGGCGGCATTGGCATTACCCTGGCCATTACCGGCAATATGCTGGACAATCTGCTTTATGGCGCAGGAATTCGCTTTGGCCTCCATGTATCGCCCTGGTCTGTGATCCTGGCGGCGGGCATCGGTCTGATCACCGTGCTGATCTCCGCGTGGATTCCGGCAAGGCGGGCTCTGAGAGTGCCTGCCATTGAAGCCATCCGGCAGACTGGCGACGTGCGGATCAGCCCCAGAAAGGTTCGGACTTCCAGGCTGACTTACCGGCTGTTTGGCTTTGAGGGCATGATCGCCAAGAAAAATATGAAACGGAGCAAAAAGAAATACCGGGCCACAGTGATTTCACTGTTTATGAGTATCCTTTTGTTTATTTCCGCAAGCAGCTTTTGCGCCTATTTATCCTACAGTATAAATGCAGTATCCGAGGATTCGGGAATTGACCTGATCTATGAGCTGCACCAGCCCTCCGGGGAAGAAATAAATACGCTGACAGAAAAGCTGGCCGGCCGGTTTTCTCAGGTAACGGAAATCGACAGGCAGTCCTGGCTTGCGGATTATTTTCATGAGACCCCTGTGGAACTGGAAAAGATCAATCCGGAATATCTTAAAAGATCGGGACAGAGAGAAGAAAACGGAATCGTCTATCTGAACTGCCGCATGTATTATATCAAAGATCAGGATTATAAAAGCTATCTGGAAGAAAACAGACTGGATCCTCAGATCTATCTGTACGGGGAAGAACCGAAAGCCCTGCTTTACAACAAAAACGTGCTTTATGAGGAGGAGACAGGCAGATATGTGCCTCTGGAGATTCTGAAGGAGCCGGTGTCTCAGCTGGAAATCATCCGGGACAAAGATCTTCCGGGGCTTACCGCCACAAATACCTATTATGATGAAGAACAGGAGAAAATGGTCTATGAGTATGTAGACGAACAGGGAAAAGAAGTGCTGCTGTCAAAAGAAGAGGTGGAGGAATCCGTTTCGGTTTTGGCAGGTCAATCTGTGGAGAAGCTTCCCTATGGCGTCAGGAATGTTTCCGGACTGATCTGTCTGCTGCCTTACAGCGCCATGGAGAAAGTGGAAGGGCTGACAGAGGGTATCACATTTGTTTTTTCCGCCGTGAATCATCAGGCCGCGGAGAAAAAGATCGCCGGGATCCTGGAAGATGAGGGGCTGGATTTTGGAAACGTGTACAATCTGGCGGAAAGCGAGGAACTCACCCGAACCACGCTGCTGATGGTGAATATTTTTTCCTACGGATTTATCATTTTGATCTCTCTCATTGCGGCGGCCAATGTGTTTAACACCATATCCACCAATATGAATCTGCGGCGCAGAGAGTTTGCCATGCTTCGATCTATGGGGATGTCCCGGCGGGGATTTTACCGGATGATGCGGTTTGAATGTCTTCTGTACGGGCTGAAGGGACTTTTGTACGGCATTCCCGCCGCGGTGCTTGTCACCTATCTGATCTATCTGAGCGTCAACGAGGGAATCGCCGGCGGATTTTTCATCCCCTGGTACAGTCTCTGCATTGTTGTGATCAGTGTGTTTCTGGTGGTGTTTTCCACCATGCTGTATTCCGCGGGAAAAATCAAAAAAGAAAATACCGTGGACGCGCTGAAAAATGAGAATTATTAGACAACTCCATACTTACGGCCATATGCCCGGGACGACGAAAATGTCCGCTGATCTTACACAGAGGTGTCTTTGGAATCAGAAAGTCCTAACAGATCATCTGCAGACACATGGTAATACTTGCACAGTGCGATCAGATGACGTATTGGAAGCTCATTTGCTCCCCGCTCGTAACGGGCATACATGGTTTGTGATGTGCCCAGATAGTCCGCAATCTGCTGCTGCGTCAGATCATGATCTTCTCTTAAATTTCTCAACCGTTGAATATAGTCTGCAATCATAAAAACCTCCGCTAAAGAAAAAATAGCATATAAAAAAATTTTCTGTTGATTTTAGTAAATATATGTACTAAAATAGAAAAAAACAAAAGAGGAGTGTTTTTATGGAAAATCAAGAACAATTTATATTAAGAAAACAGGGGGTGCCCGCAAAGTTGCAGAGAGGAAAAATAATCGGGAGTATCTTTCTGGCAGTGGGCATATTTGTGGCGGTAGCCGCCATGTTGGCTGCGTCCGGTATATCGGACTTGGAAAGGATGCTCAGCAACAGCGCGGAGATACAGGTTTTCATCGGGTGCATCGCGGGAGTGCTTATTGCGGTATACGGCGTGCTGCTGATTCTGAATCCGGTTATGCTGAAGAATAACTGTGTGACGGTCTATGAGAAAAGGGTAGATCTGAATTATCGCGAAAGTGTTTTTTCAAAAGAAGTGCTTCTTCATGGACTGAAAAACATCAAAACCATAAAGCTTGCCTTAAATATAGATAAAATAGACGCGGTTTCCGCATCTCGGTCAGGCATGAATGAATTTCTGGAAATCACCGCCTCTGGCGTTACAAGAAAAATAATTATTGCGGATCCGGACCAACTGGCAGACGCGATCAATCAGCTCATCGGTTGATGGAAGCAGCCGCGTTGGTAATTGAATTACAGAGAGAAAAGGGGATCATTATGAAAAATAAGAAATTTATAATATGTCTTTCTATTGTGCTGGTATACTGTGTTTTGTGTGCCGGATGCGGATCAAAATCCAAAAATACGATCGTAGGCACATGGGAATCAGAAGACGGTAAAAGAACAATGCGTTTTTATGAAGACGGAACATGTCTGGATTTGCCGTTTACGGGAATCTCGGGAGAAGTGACCTCCTATAAATTACAGGAGGATGGAATGCTGATCTTAAAGTATGAATGGGATGGGCAGTTTACCCTGCAGCCCACTGAAAGTGAAGAGGACGCCCTGAATTATCAAGATGTATATTATCTTTCAGGGAAAAAATTGGTTCTGGACAGGAAACTGTACAGAAAGCAATCCTCATAAAAAAATCAGCATTCAATTTGGAGATACACAAAGTAAGAATTTATTTCCTTGTTTGTCAGTAACACAGTATTTTTTATCTTCTGACCAACCTCTATCTATTGCTTGCTTTGTAATAAACTCATGTTGTGGCATAGCTTTCTACCCTTTCAAGGAGTTATTTGTTTCACGAAAATTATGATATTATAAAATTGTATTTCTGACTATTACAAAAGCCAAAGGAAGACAACTTCCTTACGAAGTGTCTCTCTTCCAACATGGGTTGCAGTTTTTTTATTTTTCCTGTCGATACAACAAGAGCCGGAAATCAATGAACAGGTTTCCGGATCCGATTTTGTTTCTCATTTGTTCTTATTCCAAATGGAGAAATTCTGCCGGTGTCATTATGACCGGACTTTTTACTTTGGATTCCAGAAAATCTTTATCTCCGGTCAGTAAAACATCTGCTTTTGCCTTAATTGCGGCACGCAATATTGGTCTATCATTTATATCTCTGATCTGTGTTTCCTCAGCTGATTCACTATCAGGAACAGGCACTAATTCCAAAGTAAGCAATGCAACTGATAAAAAATTATTCAGGCTTGCCATACGGTGTGGAAATTTTTTGTTGAATATCCGTTTCAATTCGTCTACATTCTGCTCACATATCAGCCCATGATTGGGGTACAAAGCTGCTTTTTGATATGCTTGCCACGGTGTACCGTTTGGCCATAATGCAGCGGATATGAGAACATTCGTATCGATCAGCACTCTCATTCGCGATTATCCTCATTTCGCAATTCTTTGACAAGAGTCATTACATCCTCATCAGAAGTAAGTGCTGCACGTTCCGCTTCTCCTTCCATTTCCTTTTGCAGCACCTGCATGGCATAAATCGCAGAATTTACAATGCGGACAGTATTTCCCTCAACGATAAAAGAAATACGGTCGCCGCTTGTCACGCCAAGCACCTCCCGAACGTCCTTTGGGATCGTAACCTGTCCTTTTGACATGACTTTTGCATTATCAACAAAGGCATTTGCTGACATTTTTCACACCTCCTAAAGCCTGATAAAAAGTAGGGAATTCCCTATTTCTATTATACACAGAAAATCCTGAATAATCAACCAGAAGAAAATAGTAAAAAAGATTTTATGAATCTCGTTTTGTCGCTGTATTGCGGAACCTCTACTGCAAAAGGCAGACCGCCGCGGAGGACACATTGATGCAGAAAAAGATTTACTGCGCTTGACATATCCAAACCAAGATTTGAAAATAGGGCGGTTGCTTCACGATTGATATTCGAATCAATACGAATTTGTGTTGGAGTGGTAGCCATGTAGTCATCAGAAATGGCATTTCCCAAAAGTGACATAGTTACTATGTGGGCTGGGAGGAAATACGATACCCGACAGGAGGCGGTTTTTAAGAAAAGGTCGGAAACGGTTTTTAAGTGACTGATGCGCCGGGAGCAATGGCGGCGGATACCAATGCGCAACCTGCTCCGGAGAATGGCTGCCATATGCGGTGGAGAAAGTCAAGGCAGACGGGCGCGGGAATCTGCTGTATCTGCCGGATGATTGGGAAGTATAGCATTGTTGGGGATTGCATTTGCTTGGTTGAAAGCAGGGGGTATTTTTGATATACTCAAAGAAAAAATTGGTGGTTATTGAGACCAGCTATGAAAAGTCAAGCATAAATTAGCAAAAAATTTCTTTTTCGTATCGGTGGTAAAAAAGGGTAACTTT
>CANQUC010000010.1 GCA_947626945.1 uncultured Lachnospiraceae bacterium
CGTAGCTCAGGGGATAGAGCAGCGGTTTCCGGTGCCGCGTGTCGGGGGTTCGAATCCCTCCGGGTGTGTTTTTTATTTCCGGAATTTTTGGAAAACCGATTGTTCTGTTGCGAAAGGAGGTCGCCTATGAGCAACATCGCAAGAAACAAAGTCTGGTTCAGCCTGCTTGGGATCTTAAGCATCGTGCTGGTGGTACTGCTTGCGCAGACCGCCCTTGGCAAGAACGAACAGTCCAGCAAGCCGAAGAAAACTGAACAGAAACAGACAGAGGCTCCCGCGGGACTGCAGATGAACGCGTATCCCAAGGTCAACGCTCTGATGAACAAATATTACGATGCCTCCACCCATGGAAATACGGAGACGCTGAAAGAGATCATAAAGCCTTTTACGGAGTCTGACGAGGCAGCCGCCACGAGAAAGAGCGGGTTCATAGAGGAATATACCAACATCACCTGTTATACAGAGTTGGGCGTGGATCCGGATACTTATATCGTATTTGTCAATTACGACCTGAAATTCCCCAATGTGGATACGCCGGCGCCCGGTCTGGAAACCTGGTTTGTCTGCACCGACGAACAGGGGGAACTGTACATCAACAACGATCAGAGCCAGCTGAGCCAGGAGCTTTTGAATCAGCTTCAGGAGCTGATGGAGCGGGACGACGTCAAGAGTCTTTCCCAGCAGGTAGAACTGAAATTTGCCCAGGCGCTGGAGAAAGATCCCAACTTGAAAGCGCTCTGCGAGCAGATGGGAGCAGACGTAAACGCAGCGTCAGGCACCGAAGCTCCAAGCCAGTCGCCGTCCGCGGACGCAACTCAGGCGCCGCCTGCGACAGCGGTGCCCATCGGCGATGTTAAAAATGAGTGGATGACCATTATGGATGTGGAGCTGTACGCGGAGCCGAAAGAGGGACAGGCTGTCACCGCCATTCCCGCCGGTACCACTCTGTGGGTGGATCAGCATGTGGAAGGCGGATTCAGCTTTGTGGAAAAAGACGGCACCACCGGTTATGTAAAGACTGCGGGCATTGCCGATTATGAGCTGGTGGATCAGGAGATCACGGCTACGGTCAACTACTACGGCTCCTGCAGCGACGGGGCGCAGGTAATGGGAACCATCACAAGCGATACGCCCTATTACTGTACGCTCAAGTTCACCAATGGCTGGGGCCAGATTCTGGTGGACGGTCAAAAGGTATATGTGAAAAATATAGACAGTCTCCTGGGAACAGGCGGAAACGCCGCCCAGCCGTCTGTGGGGGAAAACGGCACAGCACCTGCCGCATCGGCTTCTCCGGCGCCGTCTCAGTCTCCCGCGCCGGAAACAGACGCGGATGAAAACGACACGGTAGATGCCAATGAAAACGATCAGTAAGGGTTTGTGACGCCGGAATATTTTCCGATGAAACTGCGCATACTTTCTCTATCAACAGGATGTGGAACAGGAAAGAGAGGAAGATGCAGGATGATCACAAATGCGGATATAGAGCTGCTGAATGAGACCTACCGCAATGCCAACATGGCTGTGGAATCCATTTACGCGGTGATCAGCAAGGTGGAAGATGAGGACCTTGCGCTGGATCTGAACCGCCAGGTAGGAAAATTTCAGGCGATTCAGGATCAGGCAGAGGACGCGCTTCTGGACGGAGGGCAGTTTCCGGAGGATTCCAGGCTTAGCAGGATGATGCTCAGGGCCTCGGTGTTTGGCCGTACCATGCGGAACCGTACTGCGGAGCACATTGCGGATATGGTGATCAGGGAGCATGAAAAGGGCATTGCCCAGACAGAGCGGGTACTGAAAGAAAATCCCACGGCGAAAAACAGCTACTGCGAGATGGCAGGAGAGCTGATCGCGTTTGAACAGCGCAACGTTGAGCGTCTGCGCCAGTATTTGTAAAGAGAACAAAAACAGAATATTGCAAAACAGAATTTCCAGATTCAAAAAAGTGAGCACCCGATACAGGATCCGCCTGCGCTTTCAAACGCGGCTTGATTCTGCAAAGGGTGCTCACAGTGCGTTAAGGCTTATTTTGTCCGGAAAACGTTAATCGTCCTCGTCTTCCTCTTTGTTGGGCTGGGGCAGAGGAAGATAAATGTGGATCAGCTGGATCCGGTTTTTGTCCACGGCGTCAACCACCAGACGGACGCCGTCTTCCGTTGTATATTCCTGATCCTGCTCCGGCAGGTCGCCGGTGTGCTCGATCACATACCCGGCAATGGAATCATAGTCCTCGGATTCCAGGGAATAATCGATGATCTCTGAAAGATCGTTCAGGTGGACGGAACCCTCCACCACATATTCCAAATCGGAGATCTTGTGAACCGGTTCGTCCTTTTCATCGTCATATTCGTCCCGGATGTCGCCTACGATCTCCTCAATCAGATCTTCCACTGTAATGAGGCCGGCTGTGGCGCCGTATTCATCCAGCACAATGGCCATATTAAAGGAGCTGCTCCGCATTTCCACCATCAGATCGGCGATCCGCTTGAATTCATAGGTAAAATAAGCTTCCCGCAG
Organism: uncultured Lachnospiraceae bacterium; assembly: GCA_947626945.1. Lineage (GTDB taxonomy): Bacteria > Bacillota > Clostridia > Lachnospirales > Lachnospiraceae > CANQUC01. The sequence continues at coordinate 2,518 of CANQUC010000010.1, forward strand.
GTAGTCCTTGATGCGGAAGCTGTCTTTGTCGGTACAGAGAAGCAGATCCTTCATGTTCAGAATGCCGATCACATCGTCGGTCGTATTTTCATAGACAGGAAGCCTGGTGAACTTGTCCTGCTTGAAGATTTCAATTACCTGATCGTAAGTGCTGTCCGCGCGGATAAAAGTCATGTCGATGCGGGGAACCATCACTTCTCTTGCCTGTGTGTCACCGAAATCCACCACATTGTTGATCATTTCCCGCTCTTCCGTTTCGATGACACCTTCCTCATGGCTGACGTCCACAAGGGTACGAAGCTCGGCCTCCGTCATTTTATTCTTGGCGGCGTTGGAGTCAATCCGGAAGATCTTCATAAACGCAAAGGACAGGCCGTTGACCAGAAAAATGAAAGGGGTCATGACAACCATCAGGATCTTGACGAAACCGGCATAGCCCATGGCCATCTGGTCCGCGTAGGTGGTAGCCAGAGTTTTGGGGGTGATTTCGCCGAAAATCAAGATCAGAAGCGTGATGATGCCGGTGGCGATCCCGATAAAAAGCCCCGTGTTGTAAGAGCCGGTTACGCCGGCAGCAAGCCGGGTGGCAATCTGCGTTGTAATTGAGGAAGCAGTCAGATTCACAATGTTGTTTCCGATCAGGATGGCACTGAGCATCTTATTCTGCTTCCGGAAAATCCGCATCAGGGTTTTGGCCCGCTTGTTTCCTTCCTCCGCAAGGCCCCGGATCTTGATCCGGTTGGCCATTGCCAGGGAAGTTTCCGCTGAGGAAAACACGCCTGACAGGATCAGCAGGATTACCAGGAAAATTATCTGCGACAACCCGTCACCAGAGTCCAAAAGATCATCTCCTATACAAATGAATTTTTTTACAATATACAATACTTCCGGCACACTGTCAAGAATCAGCCCTCTGTCATATATTTCAAAAATCAGACATACATTGGATTGAAAGCAGGCAGCGCGTCAGACAGTGGAGCTGCGGAAAGGAAGGAAAGATGAAAGCATTATCCATGCTGAAGATTCTGCTGATCACATATCTGTTCACCGGACTTTTGCTGCTCCTTTTGTCCCTGGGACTGTACCGGTTCGGACTGACGGAAAAGCAGGTGACCATCGGTATTTTTGCGGTGTATTTTCTTTCGGGACTGTTTGGAGGCTTCCTGATGGGAAGATCTGCCGGCAGCAAGAAGTTTCTCTGGGGGATCGTTCTGGGGCTGGCTTATTTCGTGATCCTGACGCTGGTTTCCCTGGGCGTCAATCACAGCATTCAGGGCGGCCTGTTTCGGATCCTGCTGAACCTGCTGGTCTGCGCGGCAGGCGGAATGCTGGGCGGAATGCTGGGATAGGCAAAGGGCAGAATTCTTATAAAAAAATGCTTTAAATCCGCAGGTGGATATGGTACAATGTCAAAAGTGATTGGAATACAAGGAGGAATGATTATGAAGCACATTAAGACATTACATACAAGAGACTACAAAGAGTCTTTGAAAAAGGGCGGCTGCGGCGAGTGCCAGACTTCCTGCCAGTCTGCCTGCAAAACTTCCTGTACGGTAGGAAATCAAAGCTGTGAGAATAAAAAATAAAGATTTTTTATAACAGCGGATGGGAATGTGGCAAAATGAAAGCTCTTGCATTTTGCCACATTCCTATTAAAGTGTGTAAAGGGGATCTAAAAACAAATGATTCATCAGTATAAAAACAACGGCTATGCCATTGTGCTGGATGTGAACAGCGGCGCGGTGCATCTGGTAGACGATCCGGCCTATGATGTCATAGAGGTGTTTGACCGGTGCGAAGACAAGGAGCGGGCTTCTGAAACGGCGCTGAAAGAGCTTTCGGCAAAATATGAGAGAACGCAGCTTCTGGAAGCCATTGAAGACGTCAGGGAACTGATGGAGCGTGAACTGCTGTTTACGGAGGACGTCTATGAAGATTACATTGCTGATTTTCAGAACCGTCCCACTGTGGTAAAAGCCCTTTGCCTCCATATTACCCATGACTGCAATCTGGCGTGCCGGTACTGTTTTGCCGGCGAGGGAGAGTATCATGGAAGCCGGGGACTGATGAGTCTGGAAGTAGGAAAAAAAGCCCTGGATTTTCTGGTGGAGCATTCCGGCGGCAGGCGGAATCTGGAAGTGGATTTCTTTGGCGGAGAGCCGCTGATGAACTGGGATGTGGTAAAAGAACTGGTATGCTATGGCAGAAAACTGGAAAAGCTTTATGACAAGAACTTTCGGTTTACGCTGACAACCAACGGCGTACTGTTAAAGGAGGACATGCTTCCGTTTATCAATCGGGAAATGGCCAACGTGGTGCTGAGCATCGACGGAAGAAAGGAAGTTCACGACCGGATGCGTCCCGCAAAAAACGGCGGAGGCAGTTACGATCTGATTCTTCCCAAGTTCCTGCGGGTGGCGGAGAGCAGAAACCAGACCCGGTATTATGTGCGGGGAACCTATACCAGAGAAAACCTGGATTTCTCAGAGGATGTGCTCCATCTGGCGGATCTGGGCTTTGAGCAGATTTCCGTAGAGCCTGTTGTGGCCCCAAAGGAGGCTCCCTATTCTCTCAGAAAAGAAGATCTGCCGGTATTGTTTGACCAGTACGACAGGCTGGCAAAAGCCATTCTGGAGCGAAGAAAAAAAGGACAGTATCTGAACTTTTTCCATTTTATGATTGATCTGGAAGGCGGGCCCTGCGTGGCAAAGCGTCTGTCAGGCTGCGGCTCCGGAACGGAATATCTGGCGGTGACCCCCTGGGGCGATCTGTATCCCTGTCATCAGTTTGTAGGACAGAAAGAGTTCCTCCTGGGCAATCTGGAGGAGGGCGTGGTCAATATGCCGGTGCAGCAGCAGTTTCAATCCTGCAGCGTTTATTCCAAGCCCGCGTGCAGAGACTGTTTTGCCAGGTTTTACTGCAGCGGCGGCTGCAGCGCCAACGCTTATCATTTTACCGGCGATATCAGGGGAAACGACGAGATCGGCTGCGCATTACAGAGAAAGCGCATTGAATGTGCAATCATGATAAAAACTGCTTTGGCAGAAGAAAAGGAGTAAAGGCAACATGAACAAGAAGAAAGGCATACTGGTGCTGATCCTTGTGCTGCTTGTGACGGCGGCCATGGCATTTGTAACAGGCATCGGTATCGGAAAGACAAATACAGGCGCGGCGAAAAATATCAGCCTTGGCCTGGATCTGGCAGGCGGCGTCAGCATTACCTACCAGGCGGTGGAGGAAAAGCCTTCCCAGGAAGATATGGACGACACGGTCTATAAGCTGCAGAGACGTGCGGAAAGCTACAGCACAGAAGCCCAGGTCTATCAGGAGGGCGACCGCCGGATCAGCATTGAGATCCCCGGCGTGCAGGACGCGGACGCGGTTCTGGAGGATCTGGGAAGTCCGGGTTCCCTGGAATTTGTCACCACATCCGGAGAAACGGTACTGCAGGGAACGGACGTGGTAAGCGCCGAGGCAGGCACCCAGACAGATCAGAAGACCGGCGCGGTGGATTATGTGGTAGCGCTGAAGCTGACCGACGAGGCGGCAGCTAAATTTGGAGAGGCCACGGCAGAAAATGTGGGCAATCCCATTGCCATTATTTACGATGATGAAGTGATCAGTTCTCCCAGAGTAAACGACGCCATCACCAACGGCGAACCTTATATTACCGGCATGGAGTCCTATGAAGCAGCGGAAAATCTTGCCACTTCCATCCGGGTAGGCGCCCTGAGCCTGGAGCTGGAGGAGATCCGTTCTCAGGTAGTAGGCGCTCAGCTGGGCACGAAAGCCATCAGCACAAGCCTGATGGCAGGCGCCATCGGTCTTGCCATTGTGGCAGTGTTCATGATCATTGTGTATCTGCTTCCCGGCCTGGTGGCAGCCATTGCGCTTTTCATTTATACACTGATGACCCTGCTTGTGATCAATGCCTTTGATATCACGCTTACACTGCCCGGCATCGCCGGCGTGATCCTGGCCATCGGTATGGCAGTGGACGCGAACGTGATCATCATTGCCCGTATCAAAGAGGAACTGGCACAGGACCGGGGCGTAAAGGCTTCTGTGAAGACCGGCTATTCCAAAGCGCTCCCTGCCATCATCGACGGCAATGTGACCACCCTGATCGTTGCCCTGATCCTGATGTTCAGAGGCTCGGGCAGTGTGCGGGGATTTGCTCAGACGCTGGCCATCGGTATCATTCTTTCCATGTTTACGGCCCTTGTGGTATCCCATTTGATTTTAAATGCCCTGATCGCCCTTGGCCTGAACAGTGAAAAGCTTTTTGGCCGTCAGAAAGAGCGCAAGACCATCAACTTTGCAGGAAAGAAAGCCATCCTGTTCAGTATCTCCGTCATTTTGATCCTGGCAGGCATCGGCACCATGATCTTTAAAAACGCAAAGACAGGACATCCTTTGAATTACAGTCTGGACTTCATTGGCGGAACTTCCACAAGCGTGACGCTGAAAGAAGATCTGACCATTGACGAGATCGACGAGAAAGTGGTTCCCGTTGTGGAAAAGATTACCGAGGATGTCAATACACAGATACAAAAAGTTGCCGGAAGCAATGAGATCATTATCAAGACCGTTGCGCTGGATCAGGAAAAAAGAGAGGCGCTGAATGAAGCCCTTGTGGAAAATTTCGGCGTGGATGAATCCCTGATCCAGTCCGAAAGCATCAGCTCCACAGTCAGCAGCGAAATGCGAAGAGACGCTGTGGTTGCGGTGCTCCTTGGTATTGTCTGTATGCTGATTTATATCTGGTTCCGGTTTTCAGATATCCGCTTCGCGCTCAGCGCCGTGCTGGCCCTGGCTCACGACGTGCTGATCGTTGTAGGATTCTACGCGATCTTGGATATTTCCGTAGGCAGTACTTTTATCGCCTGTCTGCTGACCATCGTCGGTTACTCCATCAACGCGACCATCGTTGTGTTCGACCGTGTCCGGGAAAACCTGAGACAGAGCAAAAAGGCGGATCTGCCGGATGTGGTGAACCGCAGTATCACCCAGACGCTTACAAGAAGTATCTACACTTCTTTCACCACCCTGGTTATGGTGGCTGTGCTGTATATTCTGGGCGTATCTTCCATCCGTGAATTTGCAGCGCCTCTGATGGCGGGCATCATCTGCGGCGCATGGTCTTCCGTATGTATCGCGGGTCCCCTGTGGCTTGTTATGCGGACCAGATTTTCCAGAAAGAAGTAACCGGGATTTTTCAGGCTGCTGTAAAAGAGGCGTGCTTGCGCTTCTTTGCGGCAGCCTGTATTTTTTACAGGCAGCGAGGGCTTTATGAAAGAAAAATGGTTTATCACTGCAAAAGGCGCCGACTTTCAGGCGATTGGGAACCGGTTTCACATTGATCCGGTGATCGCGCGGCTGATCCGAAACAGAGACGTGACAGGGGAGGACGCTGTGGACGTTTATCTTCACGGCGGGCTGGAAAACCTGCATGCTCCCTGGCTGATGAAGGATATGAAACGGTCGGTGGAGATTTTGTCGGAGAAGATCCGTCTGGGAAAAAAGATCCGCATTATCGGGGATTATGATATTGACGGGGTCTGCGCCACTTACATTTTAAAAGAAGGACTGGACTGTCTGGGGGCAGACGCGGACTGCCGGATCCCCGAGCGCATCCGAGACGGTTACGGCATAAACAGCAGACTGATCACAATGGCAAAAGAGGATGGGGTGGATACCATTGTCACATGTGACAACGGCATCTCCGCAAGAGAGGAGATCGCCTGCGCAAAGTCTCTTGGCATGACGGTGATCGTGACGGATCATCATGAGGTGCCCTTTGAGGATGTGGACGGAGAAAAACATTTTCTGCTTCCGCCTGCGGACGCGATCGTCAATCCCAAGCAGCGGGACTGCGATTATCCCGATTCCGGACTTTGCGGCGGGGCAGTGGCTTACAAGCTTGTGGAGGCACTTTTTGAGGAAAACCGGATCCCAAAGGACAGGCTGCTGCCGCTGCTGCAGTTTGCCGCTGTGGCAACGGTGGGGGACGTGATGGATCTGACCGGGGAAAACCGGATCCTCGTCCGTCAGGGTCTGGAACGGATCCATCAGACCGCTCATCCGGGCCTTTTGGCTCTTTGCGGGGTCAATCATCTTTCCAGAGAGGAGATCACCGCCTATCATATCGGATTTATCCTGGGCCCCTGTCTGAACGCAAGCGGACGTCTGGATACGGCAAAGCGGGCGCTTGCCCTTTTGCGGGAAAATGACAGCGCCAGGGCACTGTCTCTGGCGGAGGATCTGAAGTCCCTAAATGACAGCAGAAAGCAGCTGACGGAGCGGGCGGTGGATCAGGCCATGGAAATGATCCGGTCTACCCCGCTGGGGAAAGATCCGGTGCTGGTGGTGTATTTGCGGGACTGCCATGAAAGCATTGCGGGCATTGTGGCGGGAAGAATCCGGGAGGCCTGTCACAAACCGGCCTTTGTGATCACGAAAGGGGAACAGTCCCTGAAAGGATCCGGACGGTCCATTGCCGCTTACTCCATGTTTGAAAAGCTTCAGGAATGCAAAGATCTTTTGCTGAATTTTGGCGGGCATCCCATGGCGGCGGGACTTTCCCTGGAAGAGGAAAATCTGCCTGAGCTTCGGCGCAGGCTCAATGAAAACTGCGGCCTGACGGAGGAGGATTTCGCGGAAAAGGTGGTCATCGATATGCAGATGCCCCTGGGATATATTTCAGAGAGGCTTGTGCGGCAGCTTGCGCTGCTGGAGCCTTACGGAAAGGGAAACACCAAGCCCCTGTTTGCGGAAAAAGATCTGTATGTGGAGCGGGGAGAGCTCATCGGGAAAAATAAAAACGTGCTGAAAATGAATGTAACCGCTTTGGACGGCACCAAAATGACGGCCCTTTGTTTTCGGGACGCGCAAAAAGCTTATGAGTATATTCAAAATAAGAGAACCATTACCGTGGCTTATTATCCTCAGATATCGGAATTCAGAGGACAGAAAAGCCTGCAGATCGTCATTGCCCATTATTACTAAAGAACCGGTATCGGATCCGGAAAGACGGGTCAGAAACAACAAAAGACCGCGGCCGGAGAATTTCTCCGGCCGCAGCCTTTTGGAATGTCATGATCATTTGTTGTGTTTTTCGTCGTCTTTGTCACGCAACAACAGAAGCTCCGCATATCGGATCAGGTCGTCTCTTGATTTGTCGGAAACGGAATCAAAATAATTGACCAGTTGTGTCAGCTGCAGGTTGTAATGGGTATCCCTGGTATCCTGCAGGGAAGGAAACGTGCGGTTAATGCCGGTAATCAGATAATCAATGGTCACATTGAACAGATTGGAAAGCTGCTCCAGCTTTTCATAGTCCGGCTGTTTGTTTTTGGTCTCGTATCCGGCAATCGTAGGGCGGGAAACATGCAGATAGTCCGCCAGATCTTTTTGTCTGTATTTCTGTTGCTTGCGGAGCATTTTTAATGTGGGGCCGAAATTCATAAAGCACCTCCAGTTTGTGGCGTCCATATCAGAGAATGTATATCCAATGCCGCCCGGCTGTTTTTATTCTGCTGTCATTATAGCATAATTAAAAAGAAAATAAAGTGCTGTGTCAATATGAAACAAAAAAATATCCTTTTTTCAGGGATTTTCGCATTTTTCCAAGATTGGAATTGCATTTTGTGAGGATAATTACTATAATAAATACAATACGTTTCCGGAAATGTGAACAGAGAATCGAGGAATCAGAATTTGACCGATGAAACAGAAAGACAAATGAAGGAGCAGGCACAACCGCTTCAAAATGAATATACCGTAGCGGCGCCGGAAGATTTTACCAGCCCTGAGGAGCTTTATGATCAGCTGCTGGCCAGGGTGCGGAAGTACCATCCGTCAGGTGATATCTCCCTGATCCACAAAGCCTATACCGTTGCAAAGGAGGCTCACAAGGATCAGAGGAGAAAATCAGGGGAGCCCTACATCATCCATCCCATCTGCGTGGCCATGATCCTGGCGGATCTGGAGCTGGACAAAGAGACTATCGTAGCGGCGCTGCTCCATGACGTGGTGGAAGATACCGTGCTGACGCTGGATGAGATCCGGCAGGAGTTTGGCGAGGAGATCGCCGTTTTGGTAGACGGCGTCACAAAGCTGACTCAGCTGAATTATTCCGCTCACAGCAAGTTGGAGATCCAGGCGGAAAATCTGCGGAAAATGTTTCTTGCCATGGCAAGGGATATCCGCGTGATCATCATCAAGCTGGCGGACCGTCTTCACAATATGCGGACGCTGCAGTATACGCCGCCGGAGAAGCAGCGGGAAAAAGCAAGGGAAACCATGGATATCTACGCGCCTCTTGCCCAGCGGCTTGGGATCGCCAAGGTAAAGGTGGAACTGGACGATCTGTCGCTGAAATATCTGGAGCCGGAAGTATATTATGATCTGGTGGATAAGATCGTATACCGCAAAAGCGTCAGAGAAGAGTATGTGCAGTCCATCGCGGCAGATGTGCAGAAGCATATTGAGGAAGCGGGCATTCAGGCCCGGATCGGCGGCAGGGTCAAGCATTTCTTCAGCATCTACAAAAAGATGGTGAATCAGGATAAGACCCTTGACCAGATCTATGATCTGTTCGCGGTGCGAATCATTGTGAAGACCATTCCCGAATGTTACGCGGCACTGGGCGTGATCCATGAAATGTATACTCCTATCCCGGGGCGGTTCAAAGATTATATTGCCATGCCAAAGGCCAATATGTACCAGTCTCTGCATACCACCCTCATCGGACCTACCGGACAGCCCTTTGAGATCCAGATCCGGACGGAGGAGATGCACCGGACGGCAGAATACGGTATTGCCGCCCACTGGAAGTACAAAGAGTCTTCAGACGGAAAAAAAGTAGACAGCCAGGAGGAGGAAAAGCTCAGCTGGCTGCGGCAGATCCTGGAATGGCAGCAGGACATGTCCGACAACAAAGAATTTTTAAGTCTGCTGAAAAGCGATCTGAACCTGTTCTCCGATCAGGTATACTGCTTTACGCCTACAGGAGACGTGAAAAATCTTGTGAACGGCTCCACGCCCATTGACTTTGCCTACAGCATTCACTCGGCCGTAGGCAACCGGATGATCGGGGCAAGAGTCAACGGAAAGCTGGTGCCCATTGATTATAAGATTCAGAACGGAGACCGGATCGAGGTGCTGACCTCTCAGAATTCCAAGGGGCCCAGCCGTGACTGGCTTTCCGTTGTCAGGACCACTCAGGCAAAAAATAAGATCAACCAGTGGTTCAAAACCCAGCTGAAGGAAGAAAATATCAGCAAAGGAAAGGAAATGCTCCAGCAGTACTGTAAGATCCGCTCAATTGCCCTGGGCTCCCTGAACAAGCCGGAATACCAGTCAAAGGTGATGCGCAAATACGGCTTCAAGGACTGGGAATCCGTCCTGGCGGCAGTAGGACATGGCGGCCTGAAAGAGGGACAGGTGATCAACAAGCTGCTGGATGAATACAGCAAGGCTCATCCGAAAACAGTAACGGACGAGACGGTTCTGGAAAATGTGGAAAACGCCCACAGCCCAAAGGACGCTTCTGTGAAAAAAGGCGGCATTGTCGTCAAGGGCACCCGGGACGTGGCGGTGCGTTATTCCAAATGCTGCTCACCGGTTCCCGGAGATGAGATCGTAGGGTTCATTACAAGAGGAAGAGGCGTATCCATCCACCGGACAGACTGCGTCAACATCATCAATATGCCGGAAGCAGACAGAGCCAGGCTTGTGGAGGCGGAATGGCAGGAGCCTGCCCTTGTGGAGACCGGTGAACTGTACAGCACGGAGATCAATATTTACGGCACCAACCGAAGCGGTCTGCTGGTAGACGTTTCCAAGGTGCTTACAGAGCGGAAGATCGACATTACTTCCGTGAACGTGCGGATCAATAAGCAGGGTACCGCCACCATCAATATGACCTTTGACATCCGTTCCACAGAAGAGCTGCAGGAGATTGTTGACAGACTGAAACGGATTACCAGCGTTCTTGGAGTAGAGCGGGCCACAGGTTAAAAGGAGAGCTTATGGGGGAGATGCAGATCAAAAAGCTGGTCTTGGGACCGGTGATGACAAACTGCTACATTGTCTATGAAAAAGAAAAAAAAGAGGCGCTGATCATTGACCCGGCCGACCGGCCACAGATCATTGAAAAGACTCTGGAGGATCTTCAGCTTGCGCCGGCCGCCATTTTGCTGACGCATGGCCATTTTGACCATATCCTTGGAGGAGAGGCCTTAAAGGAACGGTACGGGATTTTGGTCTATGCCCATCAGGAGGAGGTTTCCCTGGCAGCGGACGAGATCCAAAACGAGGCTGTGGGATTTGGCACCCATGGACGCATCAGGGTAGACCGGCCCCTTAGCGACGGACAGATTCTTTCTCTTGGAGGATTTCAGATCAGGGTGATTCATACGCCCGGTCATACCGCCGGCGGCGTCTGTTATTATTTTGAAGAGCAAAAGATCCTGTTTTCAGGGGATACGCTGTTTGCCGGATCAGTGGGCAGAACCGATCTGCATACAGGCAATTACGCGCAGATCATCAGCTCTGTCAGGGAAAAGCTGTTTGCGCTGCCGGAGGATGTGCGGGTGTTTCCCGGACACGATGAAGAGACTACGATCGGATATGAAATGAAATACAATCCTTTTATTGTGTAAGAGCTCTGATGGCAGACGCGAACTGGAGGTTCCCGTCGCCCGTGGCGTAAACGCTCCGGAATGGGGATTATTATGAATATTGAAATCACACTGAACGACCTGGAATTTGAGCAGGATATCCGGGCTCTTGCCATGGCATTTTATCCGGGCAGCGTCATTTCTGTTGGGCAGGCCAAGGCGCCGGATCAGGGGGAAGAAGACCCGGCGGAACCGGAGGCGGGACAGACAAATTTGCGCCGGCTGGAGGTGCTCAGGCAGAAAGATCACATCCGGATTCGTCTGTTTCGTCAGGACAGGCTGTTTTTGGAAGACCGGTTTGCAGAGAGCGGACAACATGGGGGGACAGATCAGACCCAAAACCGGCTGGAACGGAAAAACCGGCTGAAACGCCATCTGTACCGGGTATTTTCCGAAGATACGGACAAAACCCTTCCATGGGGCACTCTTACGGGGATCCGCCCCACGAAGCTTCCCATGGCCATGCTGGAAAAGGGCATGAGCCCCGGGGAAATTGAAGAGATTATGAGCCGGGAATATAATACCGGAAAGGAAAAGATCGCGCTGGCAACGGAAATCGCCCAAAGAGAGCGGCAGATTCTGCGCCGGATCGATTATGAAAAGGGCTACAGCCTTTATGTAGGCATTCCCTTTTGCCCCAGCACATGCGCCTACTGTTCCTTTCCATCCAATCCGCTGTCCAGGTGGAAGACAAAAGTAGACGACTATCTGGACGCGCTGGAAAAGGAGCTTGCCTGGGTGAGCGGCTGCTGCAGGGAGAAAACGATGGATACCCTTTACATCGGCGGCGGTACGCCTACCACTCTGGAGCCTGCGCAGCTGGAACGGCTGTTTTCCATGCTGGAGCGGTATTTTTCACTGGATCAGCTGCTGGAGTGGTCCGTGGAGGCCGGCAGGCCGGACAGCATTACAAGGGAAAAGCTGCAGGTGCTGAAAGACCATCCGGTCACCAGAATCTCCATCAATCCCCAGACGATGAAAGAGGAGACCTTAAAGCTCATTGGCCGCCATCACACGGTGGCACAGACGGAAGAGGCCTTTTTTCTTGCCAGGAGCATGGGCTTTGACAACATCAACATGGATCTGATCCTGGGACTTCCGGATGAGACGCCGGAGGACGTGGCGGACACCATGTCCCGGATTGCCGTGCTGGCTCCGGACAGCCTGACGGTGCACAGCCTTGCCATCAAGCGGGCGGCCCGTCTGAATACGGAGAAAGAGAGCTTTCAGAACCGGCGGATGGTGAACACGGAAGACCTTCACAGCCTGACGGAGCAAAAGGCAAGGAACATGGGACTTCTTCCCTATTATCTGTACCGGCAGAAAAATATGGCCGGCAATCTGGAAAACGTAGGCTATGCCAGAGAAGGAAAATTTGGCATTTACAATATTCTGATCATGGAGGAAATGCAGAGCATTTTTGCCGTGGGAGCCGGCGGTTCATCCAAGCTGGTATTTCCCGGCGGACGCCATGAGCGGGTGGAAAACGTAAAAGATGTAGGCCAGTATATGAGCCGCATTGACGAGATGATCCAAAGAAAACGGGCGGCCCTGGAAAACCTGGGGCGGCCGGAAAGGCGGTAATGAAGATGCCATTGAAAAAAAAGCCTGTTACAGGCATGAAAGATATTCTTCCGGGGGAAATGGAGATCCGGGATTATGTAATGAATCTGATCCGGGAGACTTATAAAACCTTTGGGTTTTCATCTATGGAAACGCCCTGTGTGGAACATATTGAAAACCTTACAAGCAAACAGGGCGGCGACAACGAAAAACTGATCTTTAAGATTTTAAAGCGGGGAGAAAAGCTGAAGCTGGATACGGCCCAAAGCGAGGCGGATCTTGTGGACGGCGGCCTCCGCTATGACCTGACGGTGCCCCTTTCCCGGTACTACGCCAACAACGCAAACGATCTGCCCAGTCCCTTTAAGGCTTTGCAGATGGGAAGCGTATGGAGGGCGGACAGGCCCCAGAGAGGGCGTTTTCGCCAGTTTACCCAGTGCGACATTGACATACTGGGGGAACCGTCCATCCTGGCGGAGATCGAACTGATCACCGCCACTACCACACTGCTGGGAAAGCTGGGCTTTCACAACTTTACCATCCATATCAATGACCGGCGGATGCTGAAAGCCATGGCGGCTTACAGCGGCTTTCTGCCGGAGCAGTACGATACGGTGTTCATCATTCTGGACAAGATGGACAAGATCGGCCTGGATGGCGTGAAAGCGGAGCTTTTGGAAGAAGGCTTCGCGGCAGAAGCCGTTGACAGTTATCTGGCTCTGTTTGAGAAGATCACAAAGGATGTGGAGGGCGTCCGCTGGTGTAAAGAGACCCTTGGTGACGCGCTGGAACAAAAGGTTGCCGAGGATCTGGAAACCATTATCACAACGGTGGAAAGCGTGAAGTCCGCGGATTTTAAAATTGTATTTGACCCCACTCTGGTGCGGGGCATGTCCTACTATACCGGCCCCATCTTTGAAATCTCCATGGATGAGTTCGGCGCAGCTGTAGGCGGCGGCGGCCGCTACGACGAGATGATCGGCAAGTTTACCGGAAACGATACCTGCGCCTGCGGCTTTTCCATCGGATTTGAGCGGATCGTCATGCTGCTTCTGGAGCGGGGATTTCAGATCCCGGGCGCAGGCCTGAAAAGGGCGGTCCTGATTGATAAAAGAATTTCAGCCCAGCGGCTGGCGGAGGTATTAAAAGACGCCAAGAAAGACCGTGAGGCAGGCGTACAGGTGACGGTGGCCGTCATGAAGAAAAATAAAAAGTTTCAGAAAGAACAGCTTGTGAAAGAAGGGTATACGGACATTCAGGAAATCTTTGCGGACTGAGGATGACGCGCACAGAAAAAATACGAAATGAACACAGCGTCATTGAGACAGGAAACAAAATCATAAGATAGAAAGGCTTGATCAAAATGGCAGAATCAATGAAAGGAATGCACAGAACCCACCGCTGTACGGAGGTGACGGACGCGCAGATCGGAAGCACCGTCACCGTTATGGGCTGGGTGCAGAAACGAAGAAATTTAGGAAGCTTGATTTTTGTGGATCTGAGGGACCGCACCGGTATTTTGCAGATTGTATTTGACACCAACGACATCGGGGAAGCGGGCTTTGAAAAGGCGGGAACTCTGCGAAGCGAATATGTGGTCGCCATTACCGGGAAGGTCACCGAAAGAGAGGGCGCGGTAAATGAAAGCCTGAAGACCGGACGTCTGGAGGTGCGGGCAACTACGCTGCGGATCCTGTCGGAGGCGCTGACGCCGCCTTTCCCCATTGAGGAGGATTCGCAGACCAAGGATGAGCTTCGACTGAAATACCGGTATCTGGATCTGCGCCGCCCTGACTTGCAGCGCAACCTGATGCTGCGCAGCCGGGTTGCCATGAAAGTCCGTTCTTATATGGAATCGCAGGGCTTTCTGGAGATTGAGACTCCCATGCTTAACAAAAGTACGCCAGAGGGCGCCAGAGATTATCTTGTGCCAAGCCGCGTGCATCCCGGCAGCTTTTACGCGCTGCCTCAGTCGCCCCAGCTGTTTAAGCAGCTTTTGATGTGTTCCGGTTATGACCGGTATTTTCAGATCGCAAGATGCTTCCGGGACGAGGATCTGCGGGCGGACCGCCAGCCGGAGTTTACCCAGATCGACATGGAGCTTTCCTTTGTAGACGAGGAAGACGTGATGGCGGTCAATGAGGGACTGTTAAAGGAAATTTTTGCGGAGGTAGGAGTGGACGTGCAGCTTCCCATTCAGCGGATGACCTATCGGGAAGCCATGGAGCGTTTTGGCTCCGACAAGCCGGACAATCGGTTTGGAATGGAGCTGGTAAACGTCACCTCTATAGTAAAGGACTGCGGCTTCGGCGTATTTTCCGGCGCTGTAAAAGCAGGGGGAAGCGTTCGTGGAATCAATGCCGGCGGGCAGGGCGCCATGCCCAGAAAGAAGATCGACGCCCTTGTGGAATTTGCCAGAGGCTATGGGGCAAAAGGGCTTGCCTATCTTTGCATCAATGAAGACGGTACTGTAAAATCTTCCTTTGCAAAATTCCTTTCAGAAAGCGAGCTGGACGGACTGATCCGGGCCATGGACGGACATCCCGGCGATCTGCTGCTGTTTGCGGCGGACAGGGATTCCATAGTCTTTGACGTGCTTGGCGGCCTTCGGCTGCATCTGGCAGAGCAGATGGGACTGCTGGATAAAAATGTGTACAGCTTCTTATGGATCACGGAATTTCCGCTGCTGGAATGGTCGGAGGAGCAGAACCGTTTTGTGGCCAAGCATCATCCCTTTACCATGCCCATGGAGGAGGATCTGGACAAGCTGGATACCGATCCGGGAGCCGTGCGGGCAAGAGCCTATGATATCGTGTTGAACGGTACGGAGATCGGCGGCGGCAGTATCCGTATCCATCAGGATCACATACAGGAAAAAATGTTTCAGGTGCTGGGCTTTACAAAAGAAGCCGCTTATGAACAGTTTGGTTTTCTGATGGACGCATTCAAGTATGGCGTGCCCCCTCACGGAGGACTGGCATACGGACTGGACCGGCTCATCATGCTGATGGCCAAGGAAGACAGCATCCGGGAAGTGATTGCGTTCCCCAAGGTGAAGGACGCTTCCTGCCTTATGACGGAAGCTCCCTCTCCGGTAGATCAAAAACAGCTGGAGGAGCTTCAGATCTCAGTCGCCCGCAAAGAAGACGGACAGTGACCACAACCCCCAACGGGGATTAAAAAGAAAGGAAAGAAAAGTATGTACGATTTTCAGGAAATTCAAAAAACAGATCCGCAGATCGCTCAGGCCATTCTTGCGGAAATGGAGCGGCAGAATTCCCATATTGAACTGATCGCTTCAGAAAACTGGGTAAGCAAGGCAGTGATGGCTGCCATGGGAAGCCCCCTGACAAACAAATATGCGGAGGGGTATCCCGGCAAGCGTTATTACGGCGGATGCCAGTGCGTGGACGTGGTGGAAAACCTGGCCATTGAGAGAGCCAAAAAACTGTTTGGCTGCGATTATGCCAATGTGCAGCCCCATTCCGGCGCGCAGGCAAATATGGCGGTGTATTTCGCGGTGTGCCAGCCCGGCGACACGGTTATGGGCATGAACCTGGATCACGGCGGCCATCTGACTCATGGAAGCCCCGTGAACATGTCAGGAAAATATTTCCACATTGTCCCTTACGGGGTTAATGACGAGGGCTTTATCGACTATGAGCAGCTGCGCAGCATTGCCCTGGAGTGCAGGCCGAAAATGATCATCGCGGGCGCAAGCGCCTATGCCCGCACCATTGACTTTAAAAAGTTCCGGGAAGTGGCGGACGAGGTAGGCGCCTGTCTGATGGTGGACATGGCCCACATTGCCGGACTGGTGGCGGCAGGCCAGCATCCCAGCCCTTTCCCGTATGCGGACGTGGTGACCACCACCACCCATAAGACCCTTCGGGGGCCCAGAGGCGGCATGATCCTGGCAAACCAGGCCGCCGCGGACAAATACAACTTCAACAAATCCATCTTCCCCGGTACCCAGGGCGGGCCTCTGGAGCATGTGATCGCCGCAAAGGCCGTCTGCTTCCAGGAAGCTCTTCAGGATGATTTCAAGGTATATCAGAAGCAGATCATCGACAACGCCCAGGCGCTCTGCAAGGGACTGCAGGCAAGGGGCATCCGGATCGTCAGCAACGGTACGGACAATCATCTGATGCTGGTAGATCTGCGGGAGACCGGCGTCACCGGCAAAGAGGCGGAAGGACTTCTGGATACGGCTCATATTACCTGCAATAAGAATACAATCCCCAACGATCCCCAGTCTCCTTTTGTTACAAGCGGGATCCGTCTGGGTACGCCGGCTGTAACGTCCAGAGGGATGAAAGAGGCGGATATGGATGTGATCGCGGAGGCCATCTCCCTGATGTTAAAAGATGCAAAAGCCAACCAGGAAAAGGCAATGGCCCTTGTGAAGTCACTGACGGACAAATATCCGCTGGTTCAGTAAGGAGGGACAGATATGACGCCTTTACAGGAATCTTATGCAAATACCGCTAAGCATGTGATCGCCAATCTGAAGAAAAGGGGCATGGAGGGCTATTACTGCGCCACCGGCAGGGAAGCGGCAGACCTGGCCATGAGCCTGATGGAAGATCATTCCACTGTTGCCTGGGGCGGTTCCATGACCCTGTCGGAGTCGGGCATGATGGACGCCCTGCGGGCATCCGATCACACGCTGATCGACCGCATGACGGCAAAAACCCCTGAAGAGCGAAAGGAGATCTATGCCAGGACGGTAATGAGCGATTATTATTTTATGAGTACCAATGCCATTACTTATGAGGGCGAGCTGGTAAATATTGACGGAAACGGAAACCGGGTGGCCTGTCTCATTCATGGGCCTTCCCATGTGATCATACTGGCGGGAATGAATAAGCTTGCCTCCGATGTGGAGTCTGCCGTAAAACGGGTTCATGAGTGCGCGGCGCCTCCAAACGGCGTGCGCCTGCACACCAATACCCCCTGCGCGAAGACAGGCGTCTGCGGCATGTGTCTGTCACCGGACTGTATGTGCTGTGATACGGTGGTGGTGCGGATGTCAAGGACACCCGGCAGGATCAAGGTGATTTTGATCGGAGAAAGCCTGGGTTATTGATCAATGAATATCTGGAAACATTTTTGCACGATTACAAAGCACCGGCATAGGGTGATGATAAACTGCTTCCGCGCGGGGATCCCATGGCAGGGTCTGTTTCATGACCTGTCAAAATACAGTCCCTCAGAGTTTTGGGTAGGCGCCAGGTATTATCAGGGCTACAGAAGCCCAAACGCCAGAGAACGGGAACTGTACGGGTATTCAAAGGCTTGGATGCACCACAAGGGCAGGAACCGGCACCATTTTGAGTATTGGACTGATTTTAACCCAAAGCAGGACAAGGTGGTTCCTGTTAAGATGCCGATCCGCTATGTGAAAGAAATGTTCTGTGACCGGCTGGCGGCAAGCAAGGTTTACAAAGGCAGGGATTATACGGACAGGTCTTCTCTGGAATACTTTCAGAAGTCCAGGGAAAGCCGCCTGATCCATCCGGAAACGGCGGCACTGTTGGAGAAGCTGCTGTATATGCTGGCAGAAGAGGGGGAAAAGAAAACGTTCGCCTATCTGCGGAAGCTGAAAGGTTATCCAAAGCTTTCCGATCCGGGCGGAAAGGAAGCTTAAGGCTCCTGAACCTGATAGAGATAGGCTTTCTGGCGTTTGCCCACATAGGTCAGGAGGCCAAGCTGTTTCAGTACCTGCACGGCGTCGGCTCCGGTGCGGGGCGATACGCCGGCGGCGTCAGTAAAAGCTTTTACGGTAAAAGGCTCTTCCAGAGGATAGGGAATCAGCTGCATATAATCCGCGGGCTGATCCAGGCGGATCTGAGACGCGATGGACAAAGGAATCCTGTCATAGCGATGGGATCCCTTTTTTTTGTCCCGGCTCCAGCCGTCCAGCAGCCTGTATTCCTCCAGATCCAGCATGGCAACGCAGATCCGCAGGTTGGGGTGGGCCAGGTAAGGCAAAATGTATACAAGCTGGCGGAAAATCTCCAGAGGGTTTCCCCGTTTGGGGGATTTTCTTCTTGCGGAAAGCTCCCCGGTCTGGGGATCGATCCAGCAGAGCCACTTTTCCCGGGGAATGGGATGGACGATTGTAACCGGCATCAGAGGCAGAAATTTGTCCAGCTTGGGACGCAGTCTGTGAAAGCCTGCGGTCTGAATCTCCACGATTTCCCTGCCGGTGCAGATGTCGGCGATGCTGCCTGCCACGGGCACCTCGTGATAGGCGGGATTGGGCTCATAGGCAAGCTTTAAGATGGCATGGGTCGTTTTCTCCGACAGGGTGCCGATTCCGGGGCGCTGCCGTTCCATGCCCAGTATGCAGTTTTTTGCCTGTAAAAAGGATTCTTCCGTTGCCGATTTCATGATTTCTCCTGTCAAACTGAAAGAAAAAAGGCCAAAAAAGCGGCAGGGGCCGCAGGGCTCCTGACCGCTTCAGTATACGGCAAAAGAACAAAAATGGCAAATTTTTTCAGAAGAATGTGTCTTTTGCGGAATGCAAAAATATGGTAAACTGTTTTGGAAGTCAAAGGGCCGCGCACAAAACGGCGGCAAAGCCAGTCAAAAGAAAAAAGGACAAACGATCATGGATGAACATACAGAAGAGGCTGTCCGGCTCAGGAATATAACGGAGCCGCTGCTTGCGTGGTATGAAAGAGAAAAACGGGACCTTCCCTGGCGCATGGATCCATCCGCCTATCATGTCTGGGTTTCGGAGATTATGCTGCAGCAGACAAGAGTGGAAGCGGTAAAGCCCTATTACCACCGCTTCCTGAAAGAACTGCCTACGGTGGAAGCCCTGGCAAAGGCAGAGGAACCTGCCCTGTTAAAGCTCTGGGAGGGTCTTGGCTATTACAACCGGGCGCGGAATATGCAAAAGGCGGCAAAAATGGTCATAGAGCAGTATGACGGATCGCTGCCAAAGGACTACGGTCTGATTAAGGCCCTGCCCGGAATCGGCAGCTACACGGCAGGAGCCATCTGCTCCATTGCCTTTGGGATTCCCGTGCCGGCAGTGGACGGCAACGTGCTGCGGGTGATCTCCAGGATTCTTGCCAGAAGCTGGGATATTGGACTGCCGGCAGTGAAAAAGGAAACGGAAGAGATGCTTCTCTCGGTAATTCCAAAAGACCGGCCCGGCGAGTTTAATCAGGGGCTTATGGAGCTTGGCGCCACTGTGTGCGCGCCAAACGGCCCTGCCAGGTGCGGCGTCTGTCCGTTAAAGGCCCTCTGCCTTGCAAAGGAGCAGAAACTGGCTGCGGTTCTGCCGGTAAAGTCCCCCAAAAAGCCCCGGAGGATCCAGCAGCTTACTGTGTTTGTCATGAAGCGCCAGCAGGAGGTGCTGCTGCGCAAAAGGGCTAAAAAGGGTCTTCTGGCAGGTCTCTATGAATTTCCCAATACGGAGGGATATCTGGATGAAAAGCAGGTGCTGGCTTACCTGAAAGATCGGGGTCTTCCCGCTGTGCGGATCCGCCCGCTGCCTTTTGCCAGGCATCTTTTTACCCATGTGGAGTGGCAGATGAAGGGATTTTATGTGCAGCTGGACGAAACGGAGCCGCTGCCAAAGGGAGACTGGATCAGGGTTCTCCCGGAAAATCTGGAAAAAGACTACGCCATCCCTTCCGCGTTTCAGGTTTATCTGGAATACGCGGAATCCTGAATGGAAAAGGCCCGTCCCGTCCGGAAAAAACAGGGGCCTGAGAGGGCAAGAGCGTTGACAGAACGGGCAAGTGGTATTAAACTATAATTGGGGGTAATTGGAAAAAGAAAGTGAAAAAGCTTGTTTTTATACAAATGACGGAGGGATTGTTTTGAAAAAAAGAATGATCAGTATTGTGACCGCGGCAGCGCTGACATTTTCCACCCTTTCCGCTGCCTTTGGCTCTCAGGAGCCGGTACCGTCCCCTGATCCGGACACGGCTGAAAACAGCGTGTCCATGACGGAGGAATGGTTTTCCGGCAGGGTTGCTGACGGGATCCTGAGCGATGAGACAGTAGATCCGTGGCAGCTGATGCTGAAAGCCTATGCGGACAGCAGAGAGAAAGCCTTTGAAAAGGAGCCTGAAAACCGGGAAGCCATTTTTGCCGGCGGCCCGCAGATCCAGCTTCTGGATACGGATCTGCTGAAAGGGGATGAGGACAAGAGACAGCAGTGTATTCGTGAAATGGAGTCCCGCCTGGGAATCCGCATCACAGACGCGGAGACCACCGCCCTGATCCAAAACGTGTCCCAACAGGGAGAACAGACAGCGGTGGATCTGTACGAATGGACCTTTTTTGATTATGTGGACGAAAACGGAGATGAAAGCACCGCCGACGTGTCCGGTTACGGCGTGGATCACCGGATTCTGCTGGAAAAGACCGACAGCGGTTACCGGATCCTGTCCGATACATACAACGAGGGGGAACTGACCGGAATGGCTTCCTCCGATTATGTGGAAGAACCCGATCAAGAAGAGGTTCTGGCTGCGGCCCTGGAAGAAGACGGGGAGGCGGCAAACAGGGAAAGCGCCTATGAAGCCGTGTCCGGGTACAGCCCCGATAAAGCGGCGGCATATGCGGACAAATGGGTGGCCAAGGACGGCAACGGGAAAGTGACGGCAGGCAAGTACAATCCGGCTTACATGAACATGAACAGCATTGGCGGAGACTGCACCAACTATGTTTCCCAGTGCATTTACGCCGGGGGCATGGCCATGAACAATACCTGGTTCTACAAAAGCCCGTCAAATTTCAGCGGAGAGTGGTCCACCTCCAGAAGACATTATCCGTATATGTCTTCCAGGGGCAAGGGCATTAAAAATCCAAAAGCCGCCGACATCTGGAAAGGATGCCCGGTCTATTATCAGTCGGAGGGAAACGCAAACATCAGCCACACGACCATTTGCGTGGGTAACGACGCTTCCGGCGTGCCGGTCATCAACTCACACAACAATGATTACTATCATGTGCGCTGGAATTACTGGAAAAGCGGCACAACCTATTATACCGTACAGCTGACGGACAAAAACGGTCAGAGCAGCGCGCCCGCTCCCACGAAAAGGCCGGTAATCTCCGGGGAAGTCCTGGGGGATATGAATGATGACAAGACGGTCGGTGTGATGGACGCCATTCTGGTTCTGCAGGGCACCGTAAAGCTGTTTGCCTTTACCTCCGTGGATCTGAAAACGGGAGACGTAAACGGCGACGGAACGGTGAATGTGTTGGACGCCATCCTGATTTTGAAAAAATGCGTATTTCTGATCAATGAATTTCCCGTGAAAACAAAGTAAACAATCAAATAAAGGAGGATCATTATGAACAAACAGTCTTATTTCCACCGGGTGACGGCTCAGACCCCTACCCGTTTCTGGATCAACAATGTAACAAGGCAAGAGGCCAAACGGGCCATTGAAGAAGGCGCCGTGGGCTGCACCCAGAATCCTTCCTATGTGTGGAAGATGCTTTCCCATGAGACAGAAAGCGACTATGCCACAAAGCTTTTGCAGGACATTCTGGCCAAAGGCGGAGATGTGGATCCCCAGGTGGCGCTCCAGAGAGAACTGGTAGGAAATGTTGCCAGGATCTTTCTTCCGATGTATGAGGAGACCAACGGCAAGTGGGGTTATGTGAGCATTCAGGGAGATCCTTTTCAGGAGGACGCCCAGTCCATCATCCGGTTTGCGGAATACAACAGGGAGGCAGGCCCCAATATCATGGCCAAGATCCCGGTTACGGAGGAGGGCCTGAAAGCCATTGAGTACTGCGCCTCCAAAGCCATTCCCATCAACGCTACGGAAGTGATGGCCGTGCGCCAGGCACTGGATGTCTGTCAGGTTTACGAAAAGGCCACCAAAGGCATGAAAAATCCGGCGCCTATTTATTTCTCCCATATCACGGGAATTTACGATGAGTATCTGAAACAGCACGCCAAAGAGATTCAGGCGGACGTGACCCCGGACGCTTTATGGCAGGCAGGCATGATCATTGCCAAAAAGGTCTATGCCCTTGTAAAGGAAAAGAAATATCCGGTAGGATTTATCGGCGGCGGCGCCAGAGGACTTCATCACTTTACGGAGATGGTAGGGGCGGATGCCTGCGTCACCATCAACTGGAAGGGCACCGCGGAAGACCTGATCCTGCAGGATCCGCCTGTTGTGCAGCGGTTCCAGACGCCGGTGCCTCCGTCGGTAGTAGATTCCCTGAATGAGAATCTTCCCGATTTCAAGCGGGGTTATGAGGTGAATGGGATCACACCGGCAGAATATGAAGATTTCGGCCCGGTGGTACTGTTTAGAAAGAGCTTTGAAGAGGCATGGACAAATGCCAACGCCTATATTGCGAAACTGAAATAAAAAGGGGATTGATGACAATGAAATTATGTACACTGCACACAACAGATCAGTTTATGGAGATGATGTCGGATCCGTTTACCAAGCCTTTTCTGGCAGATCATCCCGACATAACGCAGATGGATATCGCGGACAGCTCCCTGATTAAGGAGACCCAGGCGGCAGGGGGCCCTACTCCCTCCGTGAAGAGAAGAATGCTGTCCTATATGCTTTGCGCCGCGGACGCAGGGGCGGATGTGATCCTGGTTACCTGCACTTCCGTAAATTCCGTTACCAAAACCGTTCGCGACATGGTGCCCATTCCCGTGATCAGTGTGGAAGAACCGGTGGCGCAGCTGGCGGTGGAAAAAGGAAAGACCATCGGGATCCTTTCCTCACTTGCCACCAGCGCTGAGCCTGTAAAGGCTACCATTCTGGAAAAGGCCAGAGAAGCAGGCAAGGAAGTGGACGTGCGGATCCAGGTGGCGGACGGGGCTTTTGAGGCGCTGACATCCGGAAACCGTCCTCTTCATGATGACAAAGTGCGGGAGGCTCTGGCAAAGCTTGTGCGGGAAGTGGACGTTGTGGTATTTGCCCAGATGTCCATGGCGCTTGTAGAGCATCCCGAATATGACGTTCCCGTTCTGAAATTTGGACGTGTCTGCTACGAGGCGGCCAGAGAGGCGGCGGAGAAAGCTGCCAAAAAGGCCTGACGCGGCATTGGGAGGAACAAAGCAGATGAGAAAAGTAATTATTTCCGTAGCGCCGGTTCCCGGACCGGCGCCGGTAGATCCGGACAGCCTGGCTGAGGATGTGATCAGGTCTGTCGCCAAAGGCGCGGGCCTCTGCCATCTTCACTGCAAGACAAGAGAGGGGAAGCTGACGCCCAATACAGATGTGCTTGTGGAAAGCTTTGAAAAGATACTGGCCGGCACCGACGTGGTGGTGCAGGCGTCCACAGGAGGCGTTTCGGATATGGATATCCGGCAGAGATGCTTTCCTCTGGATTATCCCAAGGTGGAAAGCGCTTCCTTAAACGGAGGCACCACCAACCTGGGAGAGGCGGTGTACATCAATTCTTTTGACGACATCCGTTACTGCGCAAAGGCATGC
The DNA here is from genome assembly GCA_947626945.1 of uncultured Lachnospiraceae bacterium. GTDB lineage: Bacteria > Bacillota > Clostridia > Lachnospirales > Lachnospiraceae > CANQUC01. The sequence continues at coordinate 26,219 of CANQUC010000010.1, forward strand.
TATGACCGTCAGATCACACCGGAGATCGAGGTGTTTGACATCGGCATGCTCAACAATATCAGAGTGGTAGCCAATGAGCAGCCTTTCCGGGATCCCATCCTGTATAACCTGGTATTTGGACATCAGGGCGGCATGCAGCCCACCATGGAAGCCCTCCATGCTTTTGTATCCTTTGTGCCAAAGGATCATCGGTGGGGCGTGACCCATTTTGGGAGAGACAACTGGACGTTTCTGGCGGCGGCCATCGCCATGGGCGCCACAGTAGTGAGGATCGGATTTGAGGACAGCCCCTATCTGGATCCTCAGACAAACGCAAGGTACAACTGGCAGCTGGTAGAGCGCCTGGCGGATCTGATCAGGGCCATGGGTCTTGAGCCGGCAACGCCGGAGGAGGCAAGAGAAATACTGAATATCGCCCCAAGGAGAGGATAGAACCACATGATGGAAACAGGAATCATAGACAGCCATGCCCATTATGACGATCAGGCCTTTGACAGCGACAGAGAGGCCCTGTTGGAGAGCCTGAACCCGGCGGGGATCTGTCTGGCGGTCAATGTGAGTTCCTCCCTGGAGTCGGTGAAAACCACCATTGCCCTCACAGAGCGGTATTCTTTTCTGTACGGCTCCGCAGGGGTGCATCCGTCGGAAACCGAAGGGCTGACCGAGGAGGATGTCCGGTGGATGGAAGAGCAGTGCAGCCATCCAAAGATCGTGGCAGTGGGAGAGATCGGACTGGATTATCACTGGGACACGCCTGAAAGAAAGCTTCAGCAGCGCTGGCTTGAACGGCAGATCCGGATGGCAGGGGCTGTTGGACTGCCCCTGATCATTCACAGCAGAGACGCGGCGGCGGATACGCTCCGGATTCTGAAAGAACATCACGGGGAGGAGACCGGCGGCGTAATCCACTGTTTTTCATATGGAAAGGAAATGGCCAGAGAATATCTGAACATGGGGTATTATATTGGCATTGGCGGCGTGCTTACATACAAGAACGCCAAAAAGCTGAAAGAGGTGGCGGAATATGTGCCCCTGGACCGGATTCTTCTGGAAACAGACTGCCCTTATCTGTCGCCGACGCCTGTGCGCCATAAGCGCAACAGCTCTCTGAACCTGCCCTATGTGGCAAAAGAGCTGGCCCGGATCAAGGGGATCTCCCCACAGGAGGTCATTGCCGTTACGGCAGAAAACGCAAAAACTTTATACAGGATCCCTTAAGAAAGGGTTTCCCATTCCTCCATCAGTTCCAAAAGGGATTCTTCACACTGAGCCCGCTCTGTGGAAAGCTCCAGCAGCCTTGCGGCGTTGCTGGCATTTTCCGGCAGGGCGGTTTCTTCATCCAGAGCGGCGATCCGTTTTTCCAGCTGCTCAATGGAATCTTCCAGCTGCTGCAGGCGGTTTTCTTTTTTTCGCTGCATTGCTTTCAGCTCTTTTTGCTGCAGCCAGGAAAGCTTGTTTTCTGACTGCTCCTGCCGGCGCGGCTCTTCTGCTGTGTCGGTTTTTGTAAAGGCGGCGGTCAGCTCTTCCCGTTTTTCCAGATAATAGTCATAATTGCCAAGGTAAGGCACAACGGTCTGATTGGTGAGATCCAGAATCCTGGTTGCGGTCTGGTTGATGAAATACCGGTCGTGGGATACATAGAGCACGGTTCCCTCATAATTGTTAAGAGCCCGCTCCAGCACCTCCTTGGAAACAATGTCCAGGTGGTTGGTAGGCTCGTCCAGAATGAGAAAATTGGCGCCTGACAGCATCAGCTTGGCCAGGGAAACTCTGCCCTGCTCGCCGCCGCTTAAGGTGGAAATGGGAGCAAACACCTGATCCCCCGTAAACAGAAAGGCCGCCAGCACATTGCGGATCTCTGTCTGGGTCATGAAAGGATAGGTATCTGCAATTTCATCAAACAGCGTTTTTTCCATGTGCAGCACATGATATTCCTGATCATAGTAGCCGACGGTGACTTTGGCGCCCAGAGAAACGCTGCCGGTATCCGGCGTTTCCAGCCCGTTGATGATCCGAAGCAGGGTGGTCTTGCCGGTGCCGTTTCCGCCGATGATGGCCACCCGTTCTTTTCGCCTGATCTGAAAGGAAACCTGAGAAAACAGCTGCCTGCCGTCATAGGACTTGGAAAGGTCCGTGGCGGTAAGCACGTCGTTGCCGCTGACCACATCGGGAGAAAAGGTCAGGTGCATATCTGCCCGAAGCGTTTCGGGTTTGTCCAGCGGCACTATTTTTTCCAGCGCTTTTTCCCGGCTTTCCGCCCGGCGGATGCTTTTTTCCCGGTTGAAGCTTTTTAACCGGGAAATGACCTCCTCCTGATGGCGGATTTCTTCCTGCTGCTTTTGGTATGCCTGCAGTTTTGCCGCCCGGCGCTGGTCTCTTTTCTTTACATAATCGCCGTAATTTCCCTGATAGACAAAGCAGCGGCCATTTTCCAGCTCGATCACCTTGGATACGATCTTGTCCAGAAAATACCGGTCATGGGATACAAGCAGCAGGGCTCCGCTGTAGTTTTGCAGGTAAGTTTCCAGCCAGGTAATGGAGGACAGATCCAGGTGGTTGGTAGGCTCGTCCAAAAGCAGCAGATCCGGTTTGGCCAGAAGCAGCTTGGCCAGGGACACCCGGGTCTTTTCCCCTCCCGACAGCAAAGCCGTCTTTTTGGAAAAATCGTCTTCCGAAAAGCCCAGACCCTTTAACACGCCGGTGATCTCGCTTTTGTAGGCGTATCCGTTTTCCTGCTCAAAGGCCTGATTCAGCCGGTGATATTGCTCCATCAGCTCCGAAAGCTCCGCGCCCTGACAGTGCTTCATTCTTGCCTCCGCTGCCCGAAGCTTCTGCTCCAGCTGGATCACATGCTGTTTTACAGTAAGCAGCTCCTCATAAATGGTGGCATCCGCAAGCATTTCCTGATGCTGTGCCAGATAGCCTGTTTTTTTCCCTTTTGCCAGGATCACTTCTCCCTCGTCGGCGGATTCCAGACCAAGGATGATCCGAAGCAGGGTGGTCTTGCCGGCGCCGTTGATTCCCACAACGGCGGTTTTTTCTTTGTCTTCTATATGAAAAGTCACGTCTTCCATCAGCAGATCGGCGCCAAAGGATTTGGTTATATTCTGACATGCAAGGATCATAAACCCCACACTCCTAATTTGGATTTAATCTATTATAATCAAAAAAGGGTAGGTATTGCAATCTATTTTCAGATTGATTATAATGGAATTGCTGTGAATTTGATGACGAAAGAGGTGGGCTTGTGACAGAAAAAGGCATATCAAGAGCGATCATCGGCAGGCTGCCCCGGTATTACCGTTATCTGGGTGAACTGCTGGAAGAGGGGGTCAAGCGGATCTCCTCGGGGGAGCTCAGCCGCCGCATGAATGTGACGGCGTCTCAGATCCGGCAGGACCTCAACCATTTTGGAGGGTTCGGCCAGCAGGGCTACGGCTACAATGTTCAGAACCTGTACAATGAGATCGCAAAAATACTGGGCCTGAACAGAGCGCATCATCTGATCATCATCGGAGCGGGCAATCTTGGCCAGGCTCTTGCAAATTACGGAAATTTTGAAAACAGAGGGTTTTTTGTTGACGGTCTGTTTGACCAGGACAAGACCCTGCAGGGGACCAATAAAAAAGGGATCCCCATTTATACAATGGAGGAACTGGAATCCTTTCTCCAAAGCCATCATGTGGACATCGCGGTTCTGGCCGTTCCGAAAATCGCGGCGGTAAAAGCGGCAAAAAGGCTTGTGGAGTGCGGCATCCGTGCAATCTGGAATTTCGCCCACACAGATCTGGATCTGCCAAAGGACGTAGTGGTGGAAAATGTTCACCTGTCGGAAAGTCTGATGCAGCTTTCCTACCGTATGACAAAGGAGTGAGGGGCATGATCGCGGGGATCGGTACGGATCTGATCCGGATTGACCGGGTCATAAAGGCCTGCGAGAAAGAGAGCTTTCTGAAACGGGTCTTTACAGAGAAAGAACGGCAGCTGATTGCCGGAAATCAAAACAGGGCGGCCTCCAACTTCGCCGTAAAGGAAGCGGTGGCAAAGGCTCTTGGAACCGGATTTCGCGGCTTTGGGCCGGAGGATGTGGAAGTGCTCCGGGATTCTCTTGGCAGGCCGTTTGTGAATCTTTACGGCAAAGCGCTGTCCCTTTCCAGAGAAAAGGGGATTGGAAGCTGGCATGTAACGTTGAGTCACACGGATGTTCTTGTGACGGCAACGGTCATTGGGGAAACCCTGGGGGATCTCCCCGGAAGTGAGGGATGTTGTGAAACAGGTGCTGACCGGGGCGCAGATGAAAGAATGCGACCGAAAAACAATTGAAGAATTTGGGATTCCCTCTCCCGTACTGATGGAGCGCGCGGCGCTTGCCTGTGTGGAGGAGCTTCTGAAGCTGCTTCCGGAGGGCCGCACGCCCCGGATCCTGACAGTATGCGGAAAGGGAAACAATGGCGGGGATGGAGTGGCCATTGCCCGCATCTTAAAAGAACGGGGTCTGGATCCCGTTTTGTGGATGCCCTGGGATTGGGAAACAGAACCAGAGGAGTTTTACCGGAAGCTTTCCTTGGACTGCGGCGCTCAGCTGCGGGCGGCTGACGCCTACGGCGTGAAGCGCATCAGTCTGGAACAGGCCCTGAAAGCCATCCGGGAAAACGAGTATGATGTGATCGTGGACGCCATGTTTGGCGTCGGTCTTTCCAGGGAACTGAAAGAGCCTTACGTCTCATTGATCAGGGAGATCAACCGCTGCGACAGCAGGGTGCTGGCGGTGGATATGCCTACCGGAATCCACACAGATACGGGACAGTGTATGGGGATGGCGCTGAAAGCAGACGTAACGGTGACCTTTGGCTTTTATAAACGGGGGCAGATTCTGTACCCCGGAAGATCCTATTGCGGCAGCTGTGTCCTGAAAGACATTGGGATTACGGCCCTTGCGCTGCCGCCGGACGGAAACGGCTGTTTTGTCTTTGAGCCGGAGGATCTGCAAAGACTTCCCGCCCGCAGGGCGGATTCCAATAAAGGCACCTACGGAAAGGTGCTTCTGGCAGCCGGAAGCCGGGATATCTGCGGCGCGGCATATTTGTCGGGCATGGCCGTCTTCAGAACCGGAGCGGGGCTTTTGCAGATCGTTACCGAGGAGACCAACAGAAAAGCGCTGACGGAGCTGATTCCGGAAGCCCTGTTTGCTTTTTACCGGCAGGATAGTCTTACAGAATCGTGGATCCGGGAAAAGATCTCCTGGGCCACGGCCGCTGCCGTGGGACCGGGGCTTGGCACCGGAGATCCGGGGCTGACGCTGCTGAAAGAGCTGTTAAGGTCAACGCTTCCCCTTGTGATCGACGCCGACGGGCTGAACCTGCTGGCGGCTCACAAAATGCTGGAAAAAGAGCGCCTGTTTCAAAGAGGCTGGGATACAAAAGAAGTCTCTGTGATCATAACGCCTCATATGGCGGAGATGAGCAGGCTTACAGGCGTTCCCGTGGAAGAACTGAAAAAAGACCCGGCAGGCTACGGAAAAGCTTTCGCGGCCCGTTATGGCTGCGTCTGCGTACTGAAAGACGCCTGCACCGCAGTGTGTGATCCGGAGGGAAGATGTTTTCTCAATACCACCGGAAACAGCGGCATGGCAAAGGGCGGTTCGGGCGATGTGCTCACCGGCGTGATCTGCGGGCTTCTTGCCCAGAAGCTGCCGTTGTTTGAAAGCGCCGTCCTTGGCGTGTATCTTCACGGACTGGCGGGAGACAGGGCACTGGATAAAAAAGGACCCTACAGCTTTCTCGCCAGAGATTTGATAAGAGAGATCGGGGAATTGATCAATGAACAATGAGAATGAGCGTGTATATGCACAGATTGATCTGGGCGCGATACATTATAATGTAGAGCAGATGTTGAAAAATCTCAATCCCGGCACCTTAATGCTGGCGGTGATCAAAACCGACGGATACGGACACGGAGCGCTGCCCATTGCAAGGATGCTGGAAACCTGCGAAAGAATTGCCGGATACGCGGTGGCAACGGCTGAGGAAGCCTTTCAGCTGAGAGAGGGCGGCATCAAAAAGAAGATCCTGGTTCTGGGATATACCTTTCCCAGTAGCTATGAGAGGCTGATCAGGGAGGAGATCTCCCTGACGGTGTTTCGGACGGATATGGCAAGGGATTTGTCGGAGGCGGCAGAAAAAGCCGGAAAGGATGCCCGTATTCATCTGAAGCTGGATACAGGCATGTGCAGGATCGGTCTGCAGACCGATGATGAGGGATTCGCGGAGGCGACAGAGATCCTGAGGCTTCCCCGGCTTTACCGGGAGGGGATCTTTACCCATTTCGCAAAGGCAGACGAGGCCGAAAAAGGCCCGGCTCTGAAACAGCTGGATCTGTATCAAGCGTTTGTGCAAAGGCTTGCCGGGGCGGGCTTTACTTTTGAATACAGGCACTGTGCCAACAGCGCCGGGATCATTGATCTGCCGGAGACCCAGTTTGATCTTGTGCGGGCGGGCATTTCCCTGTATGGAGTTTATCCTTCACAGGAGGTAAACAAAAAAGCGGTGCCTCTTCGCCCCGCCCTTTCTTTGAAGAGCAGGGTAGTTCATGTCAAAACGGTGGAGGCAGGCAGACAGGTGAGCTATGGCGGCACCTTTGTCACCAAGCGGCGGACGGTGATCGCGACAGTGCCGGTAGGCTATGGGGACGGGTATCCCAGGCAGCTTTCCAACAAAGGGTTTGTGCTGATCCGGGGACGGCGGGCGCCGATCCTTGGCAGAGTCTGCATGGATCAGTTCATGGTGGATGTGACGGATATTCCCGGCGCCGCCCTCTGGGATGAAGTGACGCTCATCGGAGAGGATCGGGGACAGACTGTCACGGTAGATGAGCTGGGAGATCTTTCCGGGCGTTTTTCTTACGAATTTTTATGCGATCTGGGAAAACGGATTCCCAGAGTTTACACAGGCTTCCCGCCGGAGGAGCAGAAAAGATAACACAGATTTGGAATACACGAAATCATCCGTGGCAATAATAAGACAGAAGACCAGAACGACAAAATGATCATAACGGAGAGTGGATTCCATGAATATCAGAAGAGGCGATATCTACTACGCAGATTTGAGACCGGTGATCGGATCGGAACAGGGCGGCGTAAGGCCGGTGCTGGTGATCCAGAACGATGTGGGAAACCGGCACAGCCCTACGGTGATCGTGGCTGCCATTACGTCAAAGATGAACAAGGCAAAGCTGCCTACCCATGTGGAGCTGGACGCGGGAAAGTACGATATGATGAAGGATTCCGTTATCCTGCTGGAACAGCTGCGCACCATTGATAAAAGAAGGCTGAAGGACAGAGTGTGCCATCTGGACCGGGAGATCATGGCAAGGATCAAAGCTGCATTGGTGGTTAGTTTGGAATTGGATACATAGAAAGATTCTTGACTAATTCTTACAAATTTGGTATGTTTATACGGAGAAAAAGAACCGGCAGATACGAATGAAGGAACTGGGATGGACATTAGGATAGTGGGGGCAAAGATGCTGATGCTCTTTGCCATCATGGTCATTGGATTTATCGCAAATAAAGCGGGCCTCATTGACGAGGAGGCCAATAAGCGTTTTTCCTCACTGGTTGTAAATATCACGGCACCTGCCATGATCCTCGCCTCATCAAAAGGGGCGGAGACATTGGGCTCCAAGACGGACGCCCTGCTGGTGCTGCTGGTGGCGGCGGCTATGTACGGGTTTCTGGCGCTGATGTCTCTTTTTGTGGGCAAGCTGTTTCGGATCCCAAAGGGAAAAGAAGGCGTATACCGTTTTATGATCGTATTCGGCAACAACGCCTTTATGGGATTTCCCGTGGTACAAGCCATTTTTGGGGATAACGCTTTATTTTATGCGGCCATCTTTAACATTCCCAACAATATTCTGGCCTATTCCTACGGCGTCTATCTGCTGACAAAGAACCGGTCGGAAAGCGGCAGCTTCCGCTGGAAAAATATGATTAACCCCGGCGTGGTCTCCGCTACGCTGACGCTGCTTTTGTTTTTGCTTGGCATTTCCCTGCCGGATTTTGCGGTGACGGTGTTTGACAGCGTGGGACAGATCACCACGCCTCTTGCCATGATCGTCATTGGCGCTTCCCTGGCAAAAATCCCTCTGGGAAGCGTGCTGCGGGATGTAAAGGTCTATCTGTTCAGTCTGTATAAGATGATCTTTCTGCCGTTTCTGATCTGGCTCATAGGCAGGCTGGTCATAAGCAATCCCACCGTGCTGGGCGTGCTGGTGATCATCAGCGCCATGCCCTGCGCAACCATCGCGGTGATGCTGTCCCATGAATATGGCGGAGACGCTCCCGCGGCGTCGCGTTATGTGTTTGTTTCTACGATTTTATCGGTAATTACCATTCCGGTCGTTGCGTATTTATTTGTTTTGTAGTATAATAACTAGAATATTTCCACCGGGAGGCATCCTTATGTCGAAATTCAGACAGTTTATCAAAACCCATAAAGGGCAGACCGCGGCAGTCAGCATCATTGTGCTGGTGGCTGTGGCCGCGGTGATCACGGGTGTGGTTCTGCATATACGGGGAAAAGAAAAAAACGGGGATCAGGAGAGCGAGGGCCTGGTGGAGATGATGGCGGATCTGGTAAACGAACCGGTATCCGACCAGGACGAACCCTATGAGGGAAAAGCGGACGAAGAGGACAAAAAGCCTGACGTGCGCATTATGGTCAATAAAAAGAGAAACTGCATCACGGTTTATAAAAAAGACAAAAAGGGCAAGTTCAATACGCCGGTAAAGGCTATGGTCTGCTCTGTGGGATACAATACGCCGCTGGGAACTTATCAGACCAGCGACCGATACACCTGGAAGATCGTCAACGGCAATGTATGGAGCCAGTACGCCACCAGGATCACAGGCAATGTGCTGTTCCATTCGGTGACCTATCAGGACAAAAACAAATCCACGCTGATTACCAAATATTATAATCAACTGGGCACCAATGCCTCCGCCGGCTGCATCCGGGTGATGGTTTCCGATGCCAAGTGGCTGATGGAACACTGCCTGGAGGGCACAGAGGTGGAGATTTACGAGGATGAGGATCCGGGCCCTCTCGGCAAGCCTGCTTCCATGGTGCTTGCCGCCGGCGAGCAGTGGGATCCCTCTGATCCGGATCCTGCCAATCCCTGGGCAGGACGGGGCGCGGTGCTTCAGGGCGCCGTGAACCGGACGGTGGAGCGCAACATTCCCTTTGACTATCTGGAGGGACTGACAGCCCTGGATACCATTGGCAACAACGTCACGTCTCTTGTGGAAGTGGACACGGATCTGGACATTAAGAAGCCGGGCTCCTACAAGGTCAAATACAAGCTTACGGACGGAGTTGGGAAAAAGGCGGAAGCGGAAGTGGTCTACACGGTGGTGGACAGTCAGCCTCCTCAGTTTTCCGGGATCAGGCCCAGGATTTCCGTATCGGAAGAGGGCATCACCCAGGAAAAGCTGCTGGACGGCGTATTTCTGGCGGACAACAATGAGCTTCTTCCCAAAAGCCGGATCACGGTGACGGTTCCTCCCCAATTGCTGGAGGGAGACAATCAGGTCACATACACGGCAGAGGATGATTACGGAAACGTGGCCACGGCATATACCATGGTGGTGGTGGATTACGAACCGCCTCAGCTTCATCTGAATTCCGACGCGGGCCACATTCTGTATGGAGATCAGACAGTGGATGAGGCCTTTGCACTGGCCAGAGTCTATGCCACTGACTCCGGAGAGGAACTGCCTCATGACTGGATCCGCGTGACGATTTATGACGCGGAATGGGGATACACGTTTGTCTATTCTGTCGCCGACAGAAGCGGACAGACCGCGACCCTTACCGATACAGTCAGCTATATGACTTACAATCTGACCACGTCCGGCTCTATTATCGTCACCGCTCTGGACAGAACCCAGCTGCTGCAGGGAGTGATACTGACCAACAGCGCGGGAGAAACCATGGCTTTGGACGGCGTGGACGTGGAGTACACGCTTGTCAGCGGCAATCAGTATACGGCAACCTACCGTTATCAGTACTCGTCTCCTTTGGGGAATCGGACGGCTACCGTTACAAGACCTTTTATTTACGGAAACGTTACTCAGACGCCGGGTCCCAGCGGCACCCCAGCGCCCAGCGGAAGCCCGCTGCCGGCCCAGACAGCCGGCCCGTCGGAGACGCCGTCCACGGCGAACCCTGAGCCTACAACAGAGCCTTCTCCTACCGAGGATGAGGATCTGACACAATCATAAACAAAGATGGAGGAAAGAAAATTGGCAGAATCTTATAATCACAGGGCCATTGAGCAGAAATGGAAGCAATACTGGGAGGAGCATCCCATTAACGTCAATGACGGCAAAAAGAAAAAATATTATTGCCTGGATATGTTTCCCTATCCCTCCGGCAACGGACTTCATGTGGGTCACTGGAGAGGGTATGTGATCAGCGACGTGTGGAGCCGTTACAAGCTGATGCAGGGATATTATCTGATCCATCCCATGGGCTGGGACGCCTTTGGACTTCCGGCGGAAAACTATGCCATTAAGATGGGCATTCACCCTGCGGTGACAACCGCGGACAACATTTCCAAGATCAAAAAGCAGATCAAGGAGATTTCCGCCATTTACGACTGGGATATGGAGCTTTCCACTACGGATCCGGATTTTTACAAATGGACTCAGTGGATCTTTGTGAAGATGTTTAAGGAAGGCCTTGCCTATGAGAAGGAAATGCCCATCAACTGGTGTCCTTCCTGTAAGACGGGCCTGGCCAATGAAGAAGTGGTCAACGGCTGCTGCGAACGGTGCGGCTCCCCTGTGACAAAGAAAAATCTGAAACAGTGGATGCTGCGGATCACAAAATACGCGGACCGGCTTTTGGCGGACCTGGATAAGCTGGACTGGCCGGAAAAAGTCAAAAAGATGCAGACAGACTGGATCGGCAAGTCCTATGGGGCAGAGGTGGACTTTGCCGTGGCAGATTCCGGGGAGAAGATCACAGTGTACACCACCCGTCCCGATACGCTTTACGGCGCCACTTTCATGGTTCTGGCTCCGGAGCACAAACTGGCAAAGAAGCTTGCCACGGAAGAGACCCGGGAGCAGGTAGAGCGGTACATCAGTCTGGCGTCCATGAAATCCAGCGTGGACCGTCTGCAGGATAAGGAAAAGACCGGCGTATTTACCGGAAGCTACGCCATCAATCCGTTAAACGGGGAAAAGATCCCCATCTGGCTGTCCGATTATGTGCTGGCGGATTACGGCACCGGCGCCATTATGTGCGTGCCTGCCCACGACGACCGTGACTTTGAGTTTGCCACCAAATTCGGCATTCCCATCATACAGGTGATTGCAAAGGACGGGGTGGAGAATCCCAACCTGACGGAGGCCTATACGGCGCCGGGCATCATGATCAATTCCGGAGAATTCAACGGCATGAATTCCGAGGACGCCAAGCGGGATGTTCCGGGTATCCTGGAAAAACGGGGCATTGGCAAAAAAACGGTAAACTATAAGCTGAGAGACTGGGTATTTTCCCGTCAGCGCTACTGGGGAGAGCCCATCCCCATTATTCACTGCGAACACTGCGGCCCTGTGCCGGTACCGGAGGAAGAGCTGCCCCTGCTTTTGCCGGAGGTAGAGTCTTATCAGCCTACCGGAACAGGAGAGTCCCCTCTGGCCGACATCCACGACTGGGTCAATACCACCTGCCCCGTCTGCGGAAGACCGGCAAAGCGGGAGACCAACACCATGCCTCAGTGGGCAGGTTCCTCCTGGTATTTCCTGCGTTATGTGGATAATCAGAATCAGGACAGTCTGGTGTCCAGAGAAAAGGCTGACCAGTATCTGCCGGTAGATATGTACATCGGCGGCGTAGAGCATGCGGTACTGCATCTGCTTTATTCCCGCTTTTATACAAAATTCCTTTACGACATTGGCGCCATTGATTTTGACGAGCCCTTTAAAAAGCTGTTCAATCAGGGCATGATCACCGGGAAGAACGGCATCAAGATGAGCAAATCAAAGGGCAACGTGGTATCTCCCGACGATCTTGTGCGGGATTACGGCTGTGATTCCCTGCGGATGTACGAACTGTTTGTAGGACCTCCCGAACTGGATTCGGAGTGGGACGACAGAGGGATCGACGGCGTTTACCGGTTCATCACCCGTTTCTGGAAAATGGTGCTGGAGAACAAGGACAAACAGGTGCCGGAGACAAAAGAACTGGTGAAGCTGCGCAACAAAATGGTATACGATATTACCGGCAGGCTGGAAAGCTTCAGCCTGAATACGGTAATCTCCGGATTTATGGAATATAACAACAAGCTGGTGGAGCTGACAAAGAAAGGCGGCGTGGACCGGGAGACCCTGATCACCGCGGTGAAGCTGCTGGCTCCGTTTGCCCCTCACATCAGCGAGGAGCTCTACAGCCGGCTTGGCAATGAAGGCAGCGTGTTTGGGGCAGGATGGCCTGTCTGCGATGAAAGCGCCATGAAAGACGAGGAAAAGGAGATCGCCTGCCAGATCAACGGAAAGACCCGTGCGGTGATCAAAGTTCCCGTGGATGTGGAGAAAGACGCCGCCATTGCCGCGGCAAAGGAAGCCATGGCGGAAAAACTGACCGGAACCGTGATCAAGGAGATCTATGTGCCCGGCAGAATCATCAATCTTGTAATGAAACAGTAAAAGGGGAGATCAAAATGCAGAATGAAAGATTTGAACTGAATAAAAACCTTGCCCAGATGTTAAAGGGCGGTGTGATCATGGATGTGACCACTCCTGAGCAGGCAAAGATCGCGGAGGAAGCCGGCGCCTGCGCCGTAATGGCTCTGGAGCGGATTCCCGCGGATATCCGTGCGGCAGGCGGCGTTTCCCGCATGAGCGATCCCAAGATGATCAAGGGGATTCAGGAAGCGGTATCCATTCCTGTTATGGCAAAGTGCCGGATCGGCCACTTTGCGGAGGCGCAGATCCTGCAGGCGATTGAGATCGATTATATCGACGAGAGCGAGGTTCTCTCTCCCGCGGATGACAAATACCATATTGATAAGACCAAATTTGACGTGCCCTTTGTATGCGGCGCAAAGGATCTTGGAGAGGCCCTGCGCCGGATCAATGAAGGCGCGGCCATGATCCGCACAAAGGGCGAGCCGGGCACAGGCGACGTGGTGCAGGCGGTACGTCATATGCGGCTGATGCAGGCGGAGATCCGCCGGCTGGTTTCCATGAGCGAGGATGAACTGTACGACGCGGCAAAGCAGCTGCAGGTACCCTATGATCTGGTGCTTGACGTACATGAAAAGGGAAAACTGCCGGTAGTGAACTTCGCGGCAGGCGGTGTGGCCACTCCCGCCGACGCGTCTCTTATGATGCAGCTTGGCGCCGAGGGTGTGTTTGTAGGATCCGGAATCTTTAAATCCGGCAATCCAAGGAAACGCGCAGCGGCCATTGTGAAGGCAGTGACCAATTATACCGACGCGAAGATGATCGCCGAGCTTTCCGAGGATCTGGGAGAAGCAATGGTGGGCATCAATGAAAGTGAAATTGAAAAGATCAGTTATCTGATGGCTGAGCGCGGCAAATGATTTCCGCACAGGATGAGACCGGAGGATGATTGCAATGAACATTGGAGTTCTGGCGCTGCAGGGCGCCTTTATCGAACACCGGCAGCGGCTTTCCATGCTGGGGATCCAAAGCTTTGAGATCCGCCAGCTCAGTGATCTTTCCCGGCAGATGGACGGACTGATCATTCCGGGCGGAGAGAGCACCGTCATGGCGAAGCTGCTTCATGAACTGTCGCTGTTTGACCCTATCCGGGACAAGATCCTGGACGGAATGCCTGTGTACGGTACCTGCGCGGGATTGATCCTGCTGGCGAAGCAGGTATCCAATCACGAAAACCGGGGACTGGCCACCATGGATATCACAGTCAGGCGCAATGCCTACGGCAGGCAGCTTGGCAGCTTTTACACGGTGGAGCAGTTCGCGGACATAGGGCCTGTGCCCATGTCCTTTATCCGGGCTCCGCTGATTGAGTCTGCCGGAGAAGGGGTAGAGATCCTTGCCAGGGTAAAGGGGCAGATGGTGGCCGCCAGACAGGACAATCAGCTGGTGACCGCGTTTCATCCGGAGCTTTCCATGGATCTGTCCATTCACAGATATTTTGCCGATATGATCAAAGCGAGTGGTAAGTGAGGTGTGGAATTATGAAGATATCTACAAAAGGAAGATATGCTCTTCGCTTTATGCTGGATCTGGCGCAGCACCAGCAGGAGGGTTACGTTGCGCTGAAAGATATTGCCCAGCGGCAGGGCATTTCCAAGAAATACCTGGAGCAGATCGTCCCCCTGCTGAACAAGGCGGATATCCTGCGGGCCAACCGCGGTTATCAGGGGGGATATATGCTTGCAAAAAGTCCGGACAAGTACACGGTAGGGGACATTTTGCGGATCACGGAGGGCAGTATCGTTCCGGTGGCCTGTCTGGATGAAACGGCAGGACCGTGCAGCAGAAGCGATTCCTGCATGACCCTTGGAATCTGGAAAGGACTGAACAAGGTCATCACCGACTATCTGGACGGGATCACCTTGCAGAAGATTCTGGACGACAGCAGGGAGCAGGCGATTCAGGAGTATTATATCTGATTTTTTTACAGACAAAACCTACCTACAAAAAGGGAATACAAGGAGATGATTTCATGAAGATCTATGCGGACAACGCGGCTACAACAAAAATGAGCCGCAGGGCCATTGACGCGATGATCCCCTATATGGAAAAGGTCTATGGCAATCCGTCCAGTCTTTACACAATAGGCCAGGAGGCGGCGGAAGCTCTGGAATCCGCCAGGCAGACTATGGCAGAGCATCTGCACTGTATGCCGAGAGAGATCCTTTTTACCTCCGGCGGAAGCGAGGCAGACAACCAGGCCATTTTATCCGCTGCCAGACTTGGCGAAAAAAAAGGAAAAAAGCATATTATTTCCACGGCTTTTGAACATCACGCGGTGCTGCACACATTAAACAGGCTGGAAAAGGAAGGCTTTGAGGTGACCCTGCTGGATGTCCATGAAAACGGGCTGGTTACGCCGCAGCAGGTAAAGGAGGCCATCCGTCCGGATACCTGTCTTGTGACGGTGATGTACGCCAACAATGAAATTGGTACCATTCAGCCTATTGGGGAGATCGGCAGCGTCTGCCGGGAGGCAGGGGTGCTGTTTCACACCGACGCGGTACAGGCGGCGGGACATCTTCCCATTGACGTGCAGGCTCAGAATATTGACATGCTCTCTTTGTCTGCCCACAAATTTCACGGGCCCAAGGGCGTTGGCGCTCTTTACGCGAAGCAGGGAATCCGGCTGACCAACCTGATCGAGGGCGGCGCCCAGGAGCGGGGCAGAAGAGGCGGCACAGAAAACGTACCCGGTATTGTGGGGATGGCGGCGGCCTTTGCGGAATCCTGCGCCAATATGGAAGAAACAGCCAAAAAACTTACCGCCCTGAGAGACCAGCTGATCGAGGGCCTGTCAAAGATTCCCCATTCCATCTTAAACGGTGACCGGACAAAACGGCTGCCGGGCAATGTAAACTTCTGCTTTGAGGGCATTGAGGGAGAATCTCTGCTGCTGCTTCTGGACGACGCCGGGATCAGCGCCTCCTCCGGTTCTGCCTGCACGTCGGGATCCTTGGATCCCAGCCATGTGCTTCTGGCTATCGGCAGGATCCATGATATTGCCCACGGCTCTCTGCGTCTTTCTCTTTCCGAGGAAAATACAGAGGAGGAAATTGCCTATATCATTCAGACTACCGGAGAAGTGGTGGATTATCTGCGAAAAATGTCTCCCGTCTGGAGAGACTTACAGGAGGGAAAAAGAAGCTATGTTATACAGTGAAAAGGTAATGGATCATTTTAAAAATCCCCGCAATGTAGGCGTCATTGAAAACGCGGACGGCATCGGCGAGGTAGGAAACGCCAAGTGCGGCGATATTATGCGGATCTATCTGAAGATTGACAATGAGATCATCTCTGATGTAAAATTTGAGACATTTGGCTGCGGGTCGGCCATTGCCTCTTCCTCAATGGCTACGGAGATGATCAAGGGAAAACCCTTAAAGGACGCGCTGGAGCTGACCAATAAGGCGGTTGCGGAAGCCCTGGACGGACTTCCTGCCCACAAGATGCACTGCTCCGTACTGGCGGAGGAAGCCATCAAGAACGCCATTCTGGATTACTACAAGAAAAACGGGATCCCTTACGATCACAGCCAGTTTCCGGACTGTGATTCCTGCCAGCACTGTAATTGATGGCAGATTTCAGGATGCCTCATATACTTTTAGAAAAGAACATGACGGAGGAACGATCCCATGAATGACAGTCAGAATATGCAGGAGACCGTCTCACGGATTGTAGATCAGTATCAGGCGGAGGAAATCTTTTTTACAAAGCCTGACATGAAATTTCCAAACAGGGACACCATCATCCAGATCATTAAGGATCTGCGCAGGGTGCTGTTTCCCGGCTATTTTGGAGATGAATTTTTCACGGGCAATCATCCGGAATACTTTGTGGGCAACAGTCTGACTTATATCAGGCAGCTTCTCTGCGAGCAGGTATTTGCCGCTTTGGCCTACAAAAATGAGGAGCAGGATGAAGACAGCGTCTGCGCCCGGGCGGAGCAGATCTGCCGGAAATTTTTTGAAAAGCTGCCGGACGTACAGAAGCTGTTGTTTAAGGACGTGGAGGCCGCCTATGAAGGGGACCCCGCGGCCCAGAGCAAGGAAGAGATCATTTTGTCCTATCCCGGTTTTTTTGCCATTTTTGTATACCGGATCGCCCATGAGCTTTATGTACAGAAAGTGCCTATGATCCCCAGAATCATGACAGAATACGCCCACAGCCTGACCGGCATTGACATCAACGCCGGCGCGGTCATTGGAGAATACTTTTTCATGGATCACGGCACCGGTATTGTCATTGGAGAGACAACAGTCATCGGCAGCCATGTAAAGCTTTATCAGGGCGTTACCCTGGGAGCCCTTTCCACAAGAATGGGGCAGCACCTGTCCGGGGTGAAGCGCCATCCCACAATCAGGGATCATGTAACGATTTATTCCAACGCTTCCGTTCTGGGAGGCAATACGGTCATTGGGGAAAATACGGTGATCGGCGGCAGCGCCTTTATTACGGAATCGGTGCCGGCCGATACCAGAGTCAGCATCAAAAGCCCGGAGCTTTCCCTGAAAGGACCAAAAAAAGAAGACGTATGGTACTGGGAAATCTGAACCCGGAAAGGAGATTATTATGGAACATTTTAACCCTTTATTGAAGAATTCCGATAGTCCCCGGAAATTTTTTACCATCGGAGAGATCATGCTCCGCTTAAGTCCTCCCAATTATGAAAAGATCAGAATGACCAACAGCTTTGAGGCAAGCTACGGAGGCAGCGAGGCCAACATTGCCCTTGCCCTTGCCAATCTTGGGGTGGACAGTACTTTTTTCAGCGTGGTGCCCAACAACAGTCTGGGCAAAAGCGCTGTGCGTATGCTGCGAAGCAATGACGTGCACTGTACGCCGGTAATCTTAAGCACCCCGCAGGAAACTCCCACCCACAGACTGGGAACCTATTACCTGGAAACCGGTTATGGCATCCGGGCCAGCAAGGTGATTTATGACAGAAAAAACAGCGCCATTACAGAATATGATTTTGACAAGGTAGACCTGGATCAGCTACTGGAAGGATTCGACTGGCTTCATTTAAGCGGCATTACTCCCGCCCTGGGAGGCGGATGCCCGAAGCTGGTAATGGACTGCCTGAAAAAGGCAAAGGAAAAAGGCATGACGGTCAGTTTTGACGGAAACTTCCGAAGCGCCCTCTGGAGCTGGGAGGAAGCAAGAGATTTCTGCACCGGCTGCCTGCCTTATGTAGATGTGCTCCTTGGGATCGAGCCTTATCACCTCTGGAAAGACGAGGAGGATCACAGCAAAGGAGATTATAAAGACGGCGTTCCCCTGCAGCCCTCCTATGAGGAGCAGGATGAGATCTTTCAGCGGTTCATTGAACGATATCCCAATCTGAAATGTATCGCCCGTCATGTGCGGTATGCCCACAGCGGCAGTGAAAACAGCCTGAAGGCCTACATGTGGTATGAGGGCCATACATTTGAAAGCCGCCTGTTTACTTTTCATATCCTGGATCGGGTAGGAGGCGGAGACGCGTTTGCCAGCGGCCTGATCTATGCCATGATCCACAACTATAAGCCTATGGACATGATCAATTTCGCGGTGGCAAGCAGCGTAATCAAGCATACCATTCACGGAGACGCCAACATCACCGATGATGCCAGCAGCATCCGGAATCTGATGAATATGAATTACGATATCAAACGGTAAAGAAAGAGGACGCCCTCTTAACGGCACAGTCCAAGCAGGGTCCGGTAAAAATCCGGGTAGGAAATGTCCACACATCCGGCGTTGCAAATCTGAGTGGGGCCTTCCGCGGCAAGAGCGGCCACCGCAAAGCTCATGGCGACCCGGTGATCCAGATAGCTTTCTATAACGGCGCCGTGCAGGGGCGCTCCCCCATGTATGATCATCCCGTCGGAGGTGGCTTCGATATGGGCGCCCATGGCTTTCAGGTTGGTGACCACCGTGTCGATGCGGTTGGATTCTTTCACTTTCAGCTCGGCGGCATCCCGGATGATTGTGGTGCCTTTCGCGAAGCAGGCCATGACGGCGATCATAGGAAGCTCGTCGATCAGCGACGGGATCATGGAGCCGCCGATGGTGACGGCTTTCAGGCTGCTGCTTTCCACAAGGAGATCCGCGGTTGCCTCAGCCGAGGAAGTGTCCCTGTTTTCTATGGTGATCTTACCACCCATCATTTGGGCGGCCTGCAGAATGCCGTCTCTGGTAGGATTGATCCCTACATTTTTGATCAGAATCCGCGAGTTGGGAACGATCAGCCCCGCCCCGATAAAATAGGCGGCGGAGGAAATGTCTCCCGGCACGCGGATTTTTTGCGCCGTAAGGGCAGGCTCCGGCCAGACGGTGGCAGTGGTGCCCTGACAGGCGATCTGAGCGCCGAACTGAGCAAGCATCAGCTCCGTGTGATTTCGGGTAGGAGCAGGCTCTGTAACGGAAACCGGACCGTCTCCGTACATGCCCGCAAAAAGAATGGCCGATTTTACCTGAGCGGAAGCAACCGGCGTCCTGTAACGGATGGCTTTCAGCCGGCCTCCGGGCAGGCCGCAGGGAGAAATGGCCAGAGGCGCGCAGCCGTTTTCCTTTACGCTTCGGATGTTCGCGCCCATTTGGGACAAAGGCTCTATAACGCGGCCCATGGGCCGTTTTTGAATAGAAGCGTCTCCATTTAAAGTACTTTCAAAAGGCTGTCCTGCCAGAATACCGGAGATCAGCCGGGTAGTTGTTCCGCTGTTTCCTACATCCAGCGTGGACGCAGGAGCCGAGAGGCCGTGAAGGCCTTTTCCGAAAACCCGGATCACCTGTCCCTCATCGGAAATGGAAACGCCCATTTTCCTGAAGCAGTCCATTGTGGAAAGACAGTCGGCTCCCCGAAGAAAATTGGTGATTTCAGTGGTGCCTTCTGCCAGCGCTCCAAGCATGAGCGCCCGGTGGGAGACGGATTTGTCGCCGGGGACGGATACTTCCCCGACACAGCCCTTTCCAGGGCGGATGGTCAATGTTTGTTCCATAGTAAAGACCTTTCTCAATTATCGCTGATATACAACATAACGGTGCCGTTCAAGCAGTTCCACAGCCTGTTCCATGGCGTGTCGGTCATAAAAGGCAATGTGCAGTACGCCCTCTTCAAACTCCCGGTTGTGGATGATGCCGATGTTTTTAATGCTGATGCCGTTTGTAGCCAGAATGGTGGCAATGGTGGCAATGGCGCCGGATTCGTCAATGATGTCGCAGTAGATTTCATAAGTGCGCCGGATGGAACCGCCGGGACCGATGGAAATACTGTTCCGGTATTCTCCGGCTGTGTCAAAAAGCTCATAGATGTCTTTGCCCCGGCCGGCCTCCAGAGACTGCCGGATCTGCTGCAGGGAATGGATATAGCGGGAAAGCACCAGCTGGATCTGTTCCCGGTTGGCAACACAAATCTGCTCCCACATGTCAGGAGAGGAAGAGGCAATGCGGGTAATGTCCTTAAAGCCCCCCGCCGCGATGGTTTTTAACAGCTGCTGGTCCGTGTCTCCGTCTTTTACAAGATTGACCAGGCTTGCGGCAATCAGGTGAGGAAGATGGCTCACCGCCGCGGTGGCATAATCGTGGAGCTGACAGTCCAGAATCAAAGGCAGGGCGCCCATTGCCGACACAAGCTGACGGTAGTCCTCCACCAGCTGTTTTTTCACGGAAGAAGTGGGTGTCAGAATATAATAGGCATTTTCCAAAAGGTAGGCGGTTGCGTTGGAATAACCGGTCTTTTCGGAGCCGGCCATAGGATGGCCGCCGATAAAGTTATCCTGCAGTCCCGCTTTCACAATCTGCCGGTGAATGTCCGACTTGGTGCTTCCCACATCCGTAAGCACCGTATCGGGGCGGATAAAGCTTTTGATGGTTTCCAGATAGGAAACGTTCACCGCCACCGGCGCGCACAGAAAAATAAAATCACAGCAGGCAAACCGCTGATCCACCCGGGAACAGACCTCATTGACCACACCCTCCTCAAAAGCCTGCGAAAGGGCCTGGGGGGAGCGGTTGTAGGCCATGATCCGGTATTGTGGAAAAATCCGCCTGATGGTCTTGGCAATAGAGCCGCCGATCAGTCCCAGGCTGATAAAGCCAATTGTTTTCTGTTCCATAAAAATCCCTTTCCTGTTTTCAAAATCGGATTTATTATAGTCGATTTTTAAGGCAGTGTCAATACTATAACGCTTTAAAGCGAAAAAGCAAAAGGAGATTCTGCATTTTTTGTGAAAATTGCAGAATATGCTTGTGTTTTTTTCAATATTTTAGTACAATGATTACATAGTGCGGAAACAATGAAATGGTTTCTGCGGGGGAATCGCGCTTCCCCAAAATAAATCAGACTGGGGGATTAAGTATGAACAATTATACGACAGAAAACATTCGCAACGTGGTGCTCTTGGGACATGGCGGCTGTGGAAAAACAAGCCTGGTAGAAGCGATGGCAAAGCAGGCGGGCGTAATCAGCCGTATGGGCAAGGTATCCGACGGGAACACCATCAGCGATTACGACAAAGAGGAGATCAAGAGGCAGTTTTCCATTTCTGCGTCCGTGATCCCCATTGAATGGGAAGGCACCAAGATCAATATCATTGATACTCCCGGATATTTTGATTTTGTAGGCGAGGTAGAGGAAGCGGTCCGCGCGGCGGACGCCGCTGTGATCGTGGTATCCGGCAAGGCCGGCGTTGAAGTGGGTACAGAAAAGGCATGGGAGATTTGCGAGCGTTACAAGCTGCCCCGCATGATCTTTGTGACGGAGATGGACGTTGACAACGCGTCTTTCCGCAAGCCGGTAGAGACGCTGACGGAGCTGTACGGCAAAAAGATCGCTCCTTTCCATCAGCCCATCCGCGAAAATGAAAAGCTGGTGGGATATGTAAACGTGGTGAAGATGGCGGGACGCCGCTGGCAGGGAGATACTTCCGTGGAATGCCAGATCCCCGATTACTGCCAGCCCAATCTGGACATCTGCCGTGAGGCGCTGCTGGAAGCGGTTGCGGAGACAAACGAGGAATATATGGAGCGGTATTTCACCGGAGAAGAGTTTACAGAGCAGGAGATCGAAGAGGCTCTCCGGGAAAATGTCATTGACGGCAGCATCGTTCCTGTGACCATGGGCTCCGGACTGGAGATCAAAGGTATTGTCAATCTGTTGACAGACATTGTCAAATATCTGCCCTCACCTGCCAAGAGAGAGATCAAGGGCATTTTGGTAAAATCAGGGGAAGAATTCGCGGCCGATTACGATCCGGCAAAACCCATGAGCGCCTATATCTTCAAGACCATCGTGGATCCCTTTATCGGCAAGTATTCCCTGATCAAGGTTTGCTCCGGCGTGCTGAAAAATACAGATACCGTATACAACAGCAGTAAGGACAAAGAAGAAAAGCTGAACAAGCTGTATGTGATGCGGGGCAGCAAGCCCATCGAGGTGCCCAGCCTGGCAGCGGGGGATATCGGCGCCATTGGCAAGCTTGGCAGCGCGCGCACCGGCGATACCATTTCCACAAAGAGCAATCCGGTGGAATTTGTGCGGACGCTTGTTTCCAAGCCCTATACATACATGCGCTACAAGGCAAAGAACAAAGGCGACGTGGATAAGATTTCCCAGGCTCTCGGAAAGATGATGCACGAGGATCTGACCATGAAGGTAGTCAACGACGGCGAGAACCATCAGACGCTGCTTTACGGCATCGGCGACCAGCATCTGGAGATCATCGCTTCCAAGCTGAAGGATAAATATAAAGTGGAAATCGAACTGTCAAAGCCAAAGGTTGCGTTCCGGGAAACGATCCGCAAAAAATCCGATGTGGAGGCAAAATATAAAAAGCAGTCCGGCGGACACGGCCAGTACGGTCATGTGAAGATGACCTTTGAAGCGCTGGGAGATCTGGAGACGCCCTTCGTGTTTGAGCAGATCGTAGTAGGCGGCGCGGTTCCCAAGAATTACTTCCCGGCTGTGGAAAAGGGAATGCAGGAATCCGTTCTGAAAGGCCCTCTGGCCGCGTATCCGGTAGTGGGGGTAAAGGCGGTGCTTTACGACGGTTCCTACCATCCGGTAGATTCTTCTGAAATGGCATTTAAGATGGCGACCATCCAGGCATTCAAGAAAGGCTTTATGGAAGCAAGTCCTGTGCTTCTTGAGCCGATCGCTTCCGTAAAGGTGACAGTGCCCGATAAGTTTACCGGCGATATCATGGGCGACCTGAACAAGAGAAGAGGACGGGTTCTCGGCATGAATCCCATTGGACACGGGAAACAGCTGATCGAGGCCGACGTGCCCATGATGGAAATGTTTGGATACAATACGGATCTTCGCTCTATGACAGGCGGCAGAGGGGAATATGAATATGATTTTGCCCGTTATGAGCAGGCTCCTTCCGATGTGCAGGAAAAAGAGATCAAGGCCAGAGCCGATGTTGTCACAGGCGCGGAATAAGATCTGACAAAGCATTTCATGCCCCCTGTACAAAATCCGGCGTGATAAAACCGCGGCGGATTTTGTGCAGGGGGCATTTTGTTTTCCCGGAAAGGCTTTTAGACAATGCCGGCGTTACATAGAAGACAGATAGGTCTCAAAGATGTTTTTCTGTTCCGGTGACAGCATGGATTTCAACTGATCCATAGTGTCGAAATCGGGATTTTCCGACCGCTCCCGTTCCATATCTTTGGAAAGGGCCTGGTAGGTCTGGTACATCTGATACATATTTGCAAAATTCAGGATTTGATCAATGGCCTCCTGTTTGTCCGGAGGACAGTATTTCCGGATGTCCTGCAAAAGCTCCAGAAAGCTGCCGTCTTCCTTTTGCAGAGAACAGGCGCTCAGGGAATCCTCATCCCGTTGAAAAAGCGAGATGGTGTTTCGTAATTCCAGGACTTTCACATAGACGGAGAGCAGCTTTTGATCAGAAAGGGAAATGTATGGAAGTGCAGCCTTGATGATGCGCAGCTGATTGTTTTGGATCAGCGTGTCAAAGGATGTGGTGGATTCGTCGCTCATAAACTACGATCCTTCTTCAGGTTGTTGAGAAAGTATATGCAAAGAAACGGAAAAGAATGACAGAAAAAGAAATTTTTTCATATAGTATCTTGTATGGAAGTACATCAGATTATATGCAGAAAAAGGAAGGATACAATGAAAGGAAAACTGGTAATCGACGGAAACGCCGTTTATGAAATAGACGGGGATTGTATGCAGAAGCTGGAAGAACGGCAGCAGGCGAAAAACCGCATGGAAAGCAGGCACAGTCCAGACAGGCCGAACCGCAGAAGATGGGAGGCCGGCAATACGGAAACCCGGTACTGAAGAATGGAATAATGCAAAAAAAGAAATGCCGCAGGATCATCCGTCGGATGACCTCTGCGGCATTCTCTGTGTTATGGCTGAACGCTATGCCGATGAGCCTGAAAAGTCAGTCCATCAGAAGCCGTTGCCGCAGCAGCACAGGAGCAGAAGAAGCACCAGGCAGCCATTGTCTCCCAGACCGTTGCCGTTCATCAGGCCGTTGCCGCATCCGCAGCCTTCGCCATTGTTCAGGAGAGAGAGCAGAACCAGGATCCAGATAATAGAGCAGCAGGAATTTCCTCCGTCGTTGCATCCGCAGTTGGTAGCTGTTAAATCGCTCATTGTAATTCCTCCAAATATTCTTTACACTGATAACATATGTGAAAGGAAAAAGAAAGTTACAATTCCCCTGTCAATTCATATTTTAAAAGGAAAGAGATTGTCGGGAGAGTACAGTGGATCGTGTGCGTTATGAAATAGAATATGACAGCTGGAAAAGAGGCAGCCTTCTTGGAAGAGGCGTGGGGATCGCAGTGCTGGACACCGGGATCTTTCCCCATGAGGATCTGGAACACCGGGTAGCCTGTTTCCGGGATTTTGTAAACAATGCCGCGGGGGCTTATGATGACAATGGCCATGGCACTCATGTGGCGGGAATTGCCGCCGGAAGCGGCGTCTCCTCAAAGGGGCGGTACCATGGAATCGCTCCCAAAAGCCATATCATTGGCTGCAAGGTGCTGGATGAACAGGGAAACGGAAACACAAAGGATGTGCTGAAAGCCCTGCGCTTTTGTATTGACAACCGGGAACGGTACCAGATCCGGATCGTGAATATTTCCATCGGGACAATCGCAAAGGCCCAGGATCAGGAAAAGACCAGCCTGATCCGCGGCGTGGAGGAAGCCTGGGACGCGGGATTGATCGTGGTGGTAGCGGCGGGAAACAACGGCCCTGCTCCCATGAGCGTCACTACGCCCGGCATCAGCAGAAAAGTGATTACCGTGGGGGCCACAGACGACGAGCAGCAGAGAAAAAGTCTGGGAAAGGGAAAGGTGAGCTATTCCGGCAGAGGCCCGACGCCCTACTGTATTGTAAAGCCGGAGATCGTGGCGCCGGGAGCCAACGTGACCAGCTGCGCGAACCGGCCGGGGGAATACTGTGTCAAAAGCGGCACCTCCATGGCCACAGCGGTGGTGTCCGGCTGTATTGCCCTGCTGTTGGAGAAATATCCGGCTATGACAAACCGGGATGTAAAGCTTCGGCTGTTTCAGCGGGCGGTTGATATCCGTCAGCCAAAGAACAGACAGGGCTGGGGGATGATCGACCTGAATGCTCTTTTATAGATGGAAAGCGAAATCGGAAAAACTCCGGAGATGATCGGAGGTTTCGCTTTTGTGTACAATCATTTTTAAGACGCGATAAATTATAATTGCTTTCTGGTGATAATTGTGATAGTATATGAGTAGAATATATAATGTCAGGGTTAATTCTTGGAATCTGCTATGGTTGTCAAATGCAGTTGAAAAATTCATTTAGAGTTCCTTATATAAACTTTTTGATCAGAAAGTTTAAAAATTATTGCCTTTTTTGTTGCGAAGTGTTACAATAATTGCAAAACAGCAATAATATGTACTGCTTGCAGACAAGTGGGATTGCTAAAAAGAAAGGAAGTCTTAAAATGAAAAGAAGATTGCTGACAGTTATGTTATGTATGGTTTTGTTATTTTCTGCGTTCCCGGCTGTGACATGGGCTGAGTCAGATTCCACGGGAACAATAGAGGAAAAAGATGAAAAGATAGTCGAGTCTGTTCAGGAGGGAGCTGATTTTGAACCGGGCATTGTAATCGTGACCATTAAAAAAGAATACAGCGGACTTGACAAAGATTTTTCATCGGGGGATTTTCCTGGGGTAAAGATCGCAAACATTGAGTATCTGACAATCATGACCACAGATCAGAGCAATCCTTTGATCAATTATGATGAATTTCGTCAGATATTGAAATTGACCTTGCAGGAGAAAAGCAAGCAGGCGGTATTAGATGCCATTGAGATATTGGATAAAAATGATATTGTAAAAACGGCCACGCCGGATTATATCATTTCATTTGATAAGCCTGAAACTCCCAGTGTAACGGAAGAAGCAGGAAGTTTGCCGAATTATTCTGAGGGAACTGTGACGTTGCCTAATGATCCTTTGGTAAATTCTCAGAGAGCGTTGGATATTATTAAGGCGCCTTACGCTTGGAATGAGACAACAGGATCCAGAAATGTTAAGGTGGGAATTATTGATTCCGGTATTGAAGAACATGAAGATCTGGCTAATAATGTAGTGTCTGGATGGGATTTTGTTGACGACAAGGCCATTCGTTTTGGAGATACGGTAGGACATGGTACTGGCGTTGCAAGTATTGTGGGAGCCGTTGGAAATAATGAAATTGGGTTGTCTGGTGTGGCATGGAATGTGCAAATGGTTCCTCTCCGCATTTCCCATGATGGAAGCGCGACGCTGTCAGACCTTGCTGACGCAATCAAATACGCCCAGCGGGAAAACATTCCGATTGTTAATATTAGCGGTGGATATACGGGCTTTTTTGGAATCAATGTTTATAACGCAATTTCCAATTACAGTGGTCTGCTGGTTTGTTCAGCTGGAAATAACAGCCTTAATACGGATCATTACTTCCATTATCCGTCTTCTTTCACTCATGGAAATATTGTCAGTGTGGCAAATTGTACATTTGATGATCAGCTGAGTACGAGTTCTAATTATGGTGTTGGCACAGTGGATCTTGCGGCACCGGGAGAATCAATTTTTATGGCAGTTGGAAAGGATATGTATCATTTTTGGTCAGGCACATCATTTGCAGCACCGCATGTGACAGGGGCAGGGGCTCTGCTGTTGTCAAAGTATCCGGAACTTACCAGTTACCAGATCAGACATGCAATTTTAAGCTCAGTGGATCAAGTGCCTGCATTGAAAAACAAGGTGGCTACCGGCGGAAGGCTAAATATACAAAATGCGTTCAACTGTTTATCTGTTGTGAAGAAAAATTACAAGGTGGTTTTGGACTATACGAATCCATCAGGAAGCAGCTGTTATGATGTTACGGCAGAAATTGGGTTTGATGGTGAAAAATTGAATCTTTATAACATTACAGCAGATGTAAATCCCGGATATGTTAAACCGGTTACACATGGTAATGATAAAATCCAGAAAGTAGAAATGCCTGGTTATGTCACAGGTTCTAAGTCAGGCACACTGGCAACGCTTCGGTTTGACTGCCCTTTTAATGAGGACAACTATCAGCCGGAGTTTGAACTGGATGGATACAGTTCATTGAATAATAAGGTACAGATCAGCATGAAATCAGTAATGATGGGCGATATTGATATGGATCATAAAGTGACAACGCAGGATTCTATTTTGGCAATGCAGTACGGTACAAAAATCGTGACGCTGAACGACCAGCAGCTGCTGGCAGGAGATGTCAATGAAGACGGAGTTGTCAACACAGATGACGGAATCCGGATTCAAAAATATCTTGTCAAACTGCTTAGTTCATTTTGGCAATAAATAGAGATTACTATTGTAAAATGTTTTGGAGGTGTTGTGATGAAAAGAGTATTCGCGTTCCTATTGTGTGTCCTGCTGACTGTGGGGCTGATTGCTGTGCCGGGCTATGCTGCGGATGAGACGGCTGTCAATCCGCGGATTACCGTGAATGATGACATTGTCCCCGGCATTGTGATTTTGAGGCTTGATCAGGAGTACAGCGACATTTCGCCTCAGGATTTCCCTGAAGTAAAGGCTCAAAAGATTACGTTTATGTACCAAATAGACGTGCCGGATCCACAGACCCATCAGCTGGAGGCCCAATACTGGTATAAAATGACTTTGGAGGAGCAGACCAGGCAGGCTGTTTTAGACGCCATCGAAGTCCTTTCCAAGCGGGAGGACGTGCTGAAAGCGGAGCCGGACTTTTATATCTATCCGGAAGTTCCCACCATCAATTATACGGATGGGCTGCATTATGACAAAGATGTAAACGGGGACAATAAATTAAATGTGGAAGATGCCCTGTCTGTTTTACGTCAGCTGGTAGGGCTGGAACCCGCATACAATTCCAACCTTCAGGTTGAGGATGCCATAAGCATCCTGAAAATGCTTGTAAACCTGATTCCAACGGAAGTATATTCGCCTAAGGGCTATGAGACTTATCAGTTTACCTTAAGCGGTTATGATGCCGGAGAAACTCTGGGCGCGGACCGTGACAAACAGGTAACGGTTATAATAAACAGTCTGGAGGAATGGGAACAGTTTCAAAAAACAGAGCTTGCCGACTTTAGAAAGACTCTTGAGGACAACAATCTGGTTTATGGGGAATACAGCGAGAACTGGAAGCTTGCGCAGACCCATTTTGCCGATCTGGATGAGCGCTTTTTTGATGACAATGTCTATGCGGTGACGCTGAAAATGTGGGAACCTCATCCTGCTCCTTATCTGTTTGGCCACCTGACAGACGCGGAAGACGGGGGATTGAAACTGCAGATTACCTATGGCCGGTACGGATCTATCTACCCGGATATGCTTGCAGGCGCTACCTTTTCCGGTACAGTCATTCCCCGGACAGCGCTGCAGGGAAAAGAAATCACGAAATTTGATGTAAAAGAGTATTAAAAAGAAAATCCGAAGGTTGCAATCAGCGCGATTTTGTGCTATGATTCTTTTGTGTAGCAAAAGAAAGTGACCAATGGGGGTTGCTGTAGAGTCCTGCAAAGCGCAGGATCATACAACAGCCCCTTTTTTATCGCATGATTTCAAAAGCAAAAACACAGTTGGATTTATCTGGTATTTTAGAAAAATCTATGCTATGATAGTACGAAAAGTGAGGAGCGTGAATATGAATAATCCGGAAGTAAGATTCAACGAACACAACAATCTTTTGCAGCTGGAGGAGCATATCTACCATTTGGCAGACGTGGAGTCGCCCAATGTGTTCCGTCATATGTTTCCTTACGATGAAGTGCCGAAGATCGCTTTCAACGACAGGATCGTGCCCCACAACATGCCGGAGGAAATCTGGATCACAGATACCACTTTCCGTGACGGGCAGCAGTCCCGAACCCCTTATACTACGGAACAGATCGTCACCATGTACGATTATTTTCACCGGCTTGGCGGCCCAAAGGGCATTATCCGCCAGAGTGAGTTTTTCCTGTACAGCAAGAAAGACCGGGACGCGGTCTACAAATGTATGGAACGGGGTTACAGGTTCCCGGAGGTGACAAGCTGGATCAGAGCCAGTAAAAAGGACTTTCAGCTTGTAAAGGATCTTGGCATGAAAGAAACCGGGATACTGGTCAGCTGCTCCGATTATCATATTTTTTATAAAATGAAATCTACCCGGCGGGAGATTATGAATCAGTATCTGTCGGTGGTTCGGGAGTGCCTGGAGACCGGTATCAGTCCCCGCTGTCATCTGGAGGACATTACCCGGTCTGACATCTACGGTTTTGTGATCCCGTTTTGTCTGGAGCTGATGAAGCTTCAGGAGGAATATCAGATTCCAGTAAAGATCCGGGCCTGCGATACCATGGGATACGGGGTCAACTTTTCAGGCGCGGTGATCCCGCGGTCGGTGCAGGGCATCATCTATGGACTTACCACTCATGCGGGGGTGCCCTCGGCACAGCTGGAATGGCATGGACACAATGATTTTTACAAGGCGGTGACCAATTCCACCACCGCGTGGCTCTATGGCGCCAGCGGCGTCAACTGTTCTCTGTTTGGCATCGGGGAGCGTACCGGCAATACGCCTCTGGAAGCGATGGTTTTTGAGTACGCGCAGCTGCGGGGCACTCTGGACGGTATGGATACCACCGTTATTACAGAGCTTGCGGAATATTTTGAAAAAGAGATCGGTTATCGGGTTCCCAGCCGCACGCCTTTTGTAGGACGCAATTTCAACGTGACAAGGGCCGGCATTCACGCGGACGGTCTTTTGAAGAATGAAGAAATCTACAACATTTTTGATACGGAGAAATTCCTGAACCGGCCGGTGCTGGTGGCGGTATCCAATACATCGGGGCTGGCAGGCATTGCCCATTGGATCAATACCTACTTTGGTTTAAAGGAAGAGAAGCGGATCCAAAAGAGTGATCCGATCGTAGCAAAGGTTAAGGAATGGGTGGACAGGCAGTATGAGGAAGGCCGGGTGACCACCATTACCGATGAGGAGCTTCTGGAGCAGATCCGGCTTGCGTGCAGGGAACTGCAGACAGATCCGGGGCTTTTTGAAAATACAGGAAATCAAAATGGAGGATCATGAGTATGGAAAAGATTAAAATGACCACGCCCCTTGTGGAGATGGATGGAGACGAGATGACAAGAATTCTCTGGCAGATGATCAAGGAGGAGCTGCTGCTTCCCTTTGTGGATCTGAAGACAGAGTACTATGATCTGGGACTGAAGCACAGAAATGAAACGGATGACCAGGTCACTTACGATTCGGCAGAGGCCACAAAGAAATACGGCGTGGCGGTGAAGTGCGCCACCATCACCCCCAACGCGGCCAGAATGCCGGAGTACAACCTGAAAGAAATGTGGAAAAGTCCCAACGGCACCATTCGCGCCATTCTGGACGGCACGGTGTTTCGGGCGCCCATTATTGTAAAAGGGATTGAACCTTATGTGCGCACATGGAAAAAGCCTATCTGCATTGCCAGACACGCGTATGGCGACGTGTACAAGAATGTGGAGATGAAGATTCCCGGCCCCGGAAAGGTGGAGCTGGTGTACACCGGCCAGGACGGGCAGGAGATGCGGGAAACGGTTCATGAATATCAGGGCCCGGGTATTGCTCAGGGTATGCACAATCTGAACCGGTCCATTGAAAGCTTTGCCAGAAGCTGCTTCAACTATGCGCTGGACACAAAGCAGGACGTATGGTTTGCCACCAAGGACACCATTTCCAAAAAATACGACCATACGTTCAAAGATATTTTCCAGGAGATCTTTGATCAGGAATACAAGGAGAAATTTGAAGCGGCAGGAATCACTTATTTTTACACCCTGATCGACGACGCGGTTGCCCGCGTGATCAAGTCGGAGGGCGGATACATCTGGGCCTGCAAAAATTATGACGGCGACGTGATGAGCGATATGGTGGCCACAGCCTTTGGCTCGCTGGCTATGATGACCTCCGTGCTGGTATCCCCCGAGGGTTACTATGAGTATGAGGCGGCTCACGGCACAGTGCAGCGCCACTATTATAAGCATCTGAAAGGGGAGGAAACCTCCACCAACTCTGTGGCTACTATTTTCGCGTGGACAGGCGCTCTCAGAAAGCGGGGAGAACTGGACGGCAATCAGCCTCTGTCTGATTTCGCAGACAAGCTGGAGGCGGCCACATTAAAAACCATTGAGGACGGTAAGATGACAAAGGATCTTGCCATGATGACATCCATCCCCAATCCGGTGGTGCTGAACAGCCAGGACTTTATCAGGGCTGTCCGCGCGACGCTGGAAGCAAGTCTTGCTTAATCCTTTTCCCAGATATAAGGCATGTACAGATCTCGAATGGTCCGTACTGCCTTATTTTCTTCTGTATCGGGAATGTAGATATCATAAATATCCCGGTCGCTTCCCAGAGAGATCACTTTCTGGAAAGACATCATCCTGGCAAGATGCCAGATCATATTTTCAATCGTAGCCTTGCAGTGATACACTTTCAGGTAGCGGCAGCCGGGATAGTCCGGCTCCTCTCCTGTGACAATGCGCAGGTGGGAGGCAAAAGGCTTTGCCCGCAGGCAGGCGGCGGCCTCCTCGATCAGTTCCGCCTTTTCCATGCTGTAAATGTAAGCGGCGTCCTGGCCCTCCGGCAGGGGCGCATAAATATAGTTCCGGTAGGGCGAGATCCGCAGCTGCCGGTACAGAGACTGCATTTCCATGCTTTTGATGTCGCTGATATAGATCAGCAGCACGTCATGGAGGATGGTATTGACAAACACGCCGATGGACATAGAGTCCAGGGTTTCCACGATCTCTTTTGTCAGATCATAGGGAAGCGTCACTTTTACAGTAAAGTGATTGTTTTTCAGATCATAAAGGGCGCAGCCGTTCATGGCGATCACCGGAAGCTCCAGGTGGATTTCCTTTAAAACGTCGATCATGGCCGCCGGCGTCTGTTCGGTTGCAACGGTAAAGTTCAGCCCCTGATCCAGCATGGCGTTCAACTCAACGGTACTGTAGCTGGACAGCCTGCGGCTGCTTGTTTCCAGCGTTTTGTCCAGAGCCGCCACAAAAAGAATGTCGTCCCGGCGTTTTCTTGGCAGATGCAGACGGTTGACTAGCAGAGCCAGAATGATGCCGATCAGCGTGTCAACAGTACGGTTGATCACATAGAGAAAAGCGCTTCCGCCGGTGACGTTGGTCAGCTGATATTCTACCACGCACAAAAACACCATGCAGGAAAAAGAGGCGGTTTCCGGCTTTTTCAGTTCCACGCAGGTTTTGATAATGGGGATGGTAAACAGGGAGATAAGGGCATAGCTCATGATCCCTTTTGGCAGGATCCCGTAAATGGAAAGCACCACAATGATACTGCCGAAAAAGGCGCCGATGAGTGTGCCGTAAATGCGGTTTACGGAAGTGGTAATGCTGTCCTCGGCATTGGCCTGCATACAAAGCACCGCGGCGGCGGTGGAATAAAAGGGAGATACCTGGCGGCCCCTGAGATGGTAGATCAAAAAGCATAAAAATACGGTGACGGCGGTCTTTAACATGCGCTTGCCAACCCGCAGGGAGTGAAGTCTGGCGGAAAAATTCATAAGCACCTCATTTCAGACAGGGTGATGGGCATCTTTTACAGATAGATCTGATTCTATTTTATATGCTGAAAGAAAAAATAGCAAGTTTTTCATGGAATGCGCCCGTTACGGAAATCCTCCGCCTTTTGGGATCCGGGTGTATTTACAAATTTTCGGAAAAATGATAAGATGAGGCCAGAACAGAAGCTGGAGTGATAGGAAAAACGGAGGCAGCAGCCATGGCAGCGTTCAGTATTTTGGATCTGAAACTGGAAGAAGAGGAAGGAACAGAAAGAAAATTTCCCATGCCGGATTTCTTTCTGGATCTGAACATTGATCAGCTGATGAAGCTGATCCGGGATCAGGCGCCGGGATATGATCTGTCGCAGATGTTTTACCGTTTCCCGGCAGATAAAGAGACGGAGCGGTACCGGAGGGATATTTACAGAGAAGTAAAGGGTCCCCGGGTATTTGCCTGCCTGGATGAATTCTGCGCCGGAATGCGCCGTTTCAAAAAGGCTCTGGCAAACAGGGAGCAGGTGGAAAGCAGACTGCAGAAAAGCGCCTGGCATCAGACGGCAGCCATGGAATACTGCATGGCCGTAGACGGTCTTTTGAAGAGCCTGGGGGATCTTCCCATTCAGGCGGACGGCCTTTTGAGGCTCCGGAACTATCTGGAAGCTTATGTGAGCGGGGAACGTTACCGGACGTTTCAGGTCGCGGTCAGCCATCTCGGTCAGCAGCTGGAAAGTTTTTCTCTTGTGCTGGAGATTCAGAATAACAGGATCACAGTGACAAAGGGAACGGTGGAGGGCGCTTACGACCGTTTTCTTGGAAAAGACCGAACCGGCAGAACGGCCCCCTTTGCAAGCGCGTACCGGATGTCGGAGCTGGAAGAGGAGCTGTTTTCCATTTACCGGAAGAAATATCCCGACCTGTTTCAGGAGATCGAGACCTTTGCGCAGCAGTATCCCGATCCGGGGGAGGAGACCATTCTGGCACTGGAACAGGAGCTTCAGTATTATCTTGCTTTTTGCCGTTTTCAGCAGCAGCTGGAGGAATGGGACATTCATCTCTCAGAGCCTGAATGGGCGGAAGACAAAGAAATGGCGGCAGAGGGGCTTTATGACCTGGCGCTTGCCTGTTCCAATCACAGACAGCAGAAAAAAGTGGTCAGCAATGATTTTTCTTATAAAGAGGGAGAGCAGTTCTTTGTGGTGAACGGCCCCAATCAGGGCGGCAAAACCACCTTTGCCCGAAGCCTTGGTCAATTGATTTATTTTTGCAAGATGGGCTTTGACGTGCCGGCGGTGTGGGCAAACGTCCATTATTTTGACGGGCTGCTCACCCATTTTTCCGTGGAGGAAAGTATGGAGACCGGCCAGGGCAAGCTGATGGAGGAATTGTCCAGACTGGCTCCCATGATGAAAAAGGAGACCGCCAACGCTTTTGTGATCATCAATGAGCTGTTTACCACGGCCGCGCATTATGACGGATGCGTGATGGGGGCAAAGGTACTGGAGCATTTTATCCAAAACGGCTGCAGAGGGATTTATGTGACCCATCTGCGGGAGCTTGGAGACACGGTGAAACGGGTGGTGACCATGACCGCCATGCTGGACGGAACCAAGGAGCATCGGCGTACCTACAAGATTCTGCGAAGCAAAGCGGAGGAAGAGGGCTACGCGGGAGACCTTGTGAAAAAATATGAACTGACCTACGAACAGCTGGCCGGTCGCCTGAAAGCTCTTTCAGAGGTTTCGGAGGACGAAAAAATGGCGGAAGGAGACGGATATGAACGTACATCTGCTTTATGAGGATCAGGAATGGTCCAGTGCAGGCTCCTATTTTGACAGCGGCAGCGTGATCCATGATCTTGGCCTGGAAACGCTGTTCCGGGCTTCTTCCAGAGACCAGGAACGGGCGGAGGGAAATGTGCAGTCTATCACAGCCGCAGATGAGTTTCTGGGGAAAACCCTGAAGCGGGTTATGATGAAGCCTCTGGAAACAATGGAGCAGATCCGATACCGTCAGGAGATCATGGAAGACTGTTTTCAAAATGAACAGTTTCTCCGAAGCCTGTATGAATATGCCAGAGACCTGAACATCCGCTGGGAAAAGCTTGGGAAAAAAGAAATGGCCCGCCCCGGCGCCAGGGATCTGAGCGTTCACCTGGTATCGGAAGTAAAGCTTCTGCATTTGTTTGTAAACACGCTGTCTAAACTAAAGGAACTGTGCCGGCAGTATGAAGAGCGGTTTCATTCCCGGGGGCTGCTGCAGTTTTGCGCATGTCTTAAAGAGGCGTTTTCCGATCAGTGGGAAGAAAAGGTAAAAAAGGCGCTGGAGGATATTACCTTTTTCTGCGACGGGCAGGAGGAATATTCCCTGACGGGAGGAAACGGAAGAGTACGGCAGGCCCGGATCGTCATGGGCTGTCAGGTCAGCCCCGGCATGAAGCTGGGCCCCATGTCCCTGGAGCAGGTGGAGACTCTGGACAAACGGTTCCGGAAACTGAAAGAAAAAAAGACCATGGTGGAAAAGCTGACCGTTACCTTTGCGGCGGAGCCTACCGTTATCATAAAGGATCTGACGCTTCTGGAGGATCTGTCCCAGCTGGAGGGCCAGGTGATCCGATGGATACTGGAAGCCTTTCGGCCCTTTATGGGAGAATGCGGCAGCTTTTTTGAGGAGCTGTACTTTCAGAGCGCGTTTTACCGGGCCTGTTACAATCTGTATGTCAGAGGACAGAACATCAATCTGGAGATCTGTTATCCCGCCGTCTGCAAAGAGGACTGTCTCCGTTTTGAAAACCTGACGGAGTACAGCATGGCTATGTATCGAAGCGCGCTTCCTGTTGGAAACAGTTCTGCGATTGATGAGAAAATGCTGCTGATCGTCACGGGGGCCAATCAGGGAGGAAAGTCCACATTTCTACGCAGCCTGGGCATCGCCCAGGTCATGTTTCAGTGCGGCATGTTTGTCAGCGCGAAAAAATTTGAAAGCGGCATCTTTCCCAGATTTTTTACCCATTTTACAAGGCGGGAGGACAGCGCCATGAACAGCGGCCGCCTGGATGAAGAATTGAAGCGTACAGATCAGATCGTCCGCCATCTGGGTCCGGGCTCCATGGTGCTGCTAAATGAATCCTTTGCCACCACCACAGAGGAGGAGGGTTCCCTGATCGCCTACGATATTGTGCGGGCCCTGGTGGAAGCCGGAGTAAAAGTACTGACGGTGACTCACCTGCTGTCCTTTGCCAAACGGGTGTATGGGGAGGAACGAAAGAACGTGGCCTTTTTAAACGCCGAGAGGAAACCGGACGGCAGCCGGACTTATAAAATGGTTCCGGGGGAGCCGGAGCTGACCAGTTTTGGCCTGGATCTCTATGAACAAATGATCAAAGAATAAAAAGAAAAAGTGTTCCGAACGGTCTGTATCGGAACACTTTTTTTCATGATAAAACTGTTTTTTGATCATTTTACAAACTGGAATATGCAGTAGGAGAAATAGATCAAAAGCAGGAAAATTCCCTGAAATCTGGAAAGCTTGCCCCGGATCAAAGGAGGAATGGTCAAAAGCAGCATTACAAAGAACATCAGCGGAATATCCAGCACAAGGGATGCGTTATAGCTGCCGATCTTGGAATCCTGGGGAATCTGGAAAGGCGACAGGGTAACGGATACGCCGCTTACAAGCACCAGGTTGAATAAGTTGGCGCCGATCACGTTGCCAAGAGAAAGGGCTCCGTGGCCTTTGATCAGGGAAGTAACGGCGGTTACAAGCTCCGGCAGGGAAGTACCCAGAGCAACAAAGGTCAGGGCAATGACCGCGTCGGGAACGCCAAGAGCCGTTGCGATCTTGGTGCCGTTGTCCACAAGCAGTCTGGCGCCTACGGCAATGATGGCAGCGCCGATGACCAGCAGGATAATATCCTTTGCCACAGAATCCGTTTCAGCGGCTTCCGGTTCTTCCGCAACAGCTGCGGGCTCCTGAGGAGAACGCTTCATCTGCCAGACAGTGTAGACCATGTAGACCACAAAGATCAAAAGCAGGATAATACCGGTGAGACGGGTAAAGGACGGATCAATATCCGCTCTGGTATAGGCAATCACCGCATAAAAAATGGCAGACGCAAAGAAAAAGATTACCGGTGAGATCAGCGTCTTTCTGGCCACAGGGCCGGGACGCACGGCCACGGTAATGGCGGCGATCAGGGCGGTGTTGCAGATAATGGAACCGATGGCGTTGCCATAGGCAATGGAACCGTTGCCGCCTACGGCGGATGTGGCGGAAACCATCACCTCCGGCAGGGTAGTCCCGATGGAGACTACCGTCGCGCCGATCAGAAGCTCCGGCAGGTGAAAACGGTGGGCAATGCCTGTGGCGCCGTCAACGAACCAGTCGCCGCCTTTGATCAGAAGCACAAAGCCCAGGATAAAAAGAAGTACAGGTACTAGCATAGCTGGCATAAAGAAACCTCCTAACTGTTTGATTAGTAAAATTATACCGCAATTGGAAAAAAAAGTCTATATGCGGAAACTGCATCAGATCATTTTTTTCCAAAGGCAGTTTATGTCAGGCTATTTCGCCTTATAAGGCGGATCTGCCGGATATCCTCCGCAGAGCTTCTGCATGGCCCGCTGGACGGCGTCCCTGGAGTTTTTCCAGTCGGCGTCCCGGTTCCGGTAATCAAATTTGTCAATGAACCAGTCCACGTCTTCTTCTATGCGGTTCATGTTTTCTTTCATAAGAGCAAACAGATCTTTGTAAAAATCCTCCAGCTGCCGGCCATTCAGGCGGCTGTCCGCCTCGCCGATCAGATCGGCGAAATGATAGAGGCAAAATCCCTTGCTGTGTTTCATGGTCTGATAAAAATCGGAATCAGAGCGCACCATCATAAAAAAGGTGTCAATGTACCGGCGGTAGGTGTCCTTTTGCTTGCCGCACAGAAAACAGTCGGTCTCTCTCCGGCGGATCCAGGAGCTTAAAGCGGTGTTGGAGGACTGATCTTCGGAAGCGTCATCCTCCGGCGCGGATTTTTTTCGCCTGAAAAGAGAGGGCTTGCCGGGTTTGGTTCCGGACAGCTTTTTCTGCAGCTCTTCATTCAGCTCCTTAAAATAGGAGGAAAGCATGATGGCGTTGCCCAGGGTATTGCCATACTGGAACATGCGGCGGTAATGAGCGCGGCAAAAGCCCAGCCTGTTTGTTTTTTCCCGGATATCGCTCTGCATGTATGCGGAGGCGGAGCCAAGAATATAGTCCAGGCTGTCCTGTTCCAGCTTTCGTTCTATGTAGCAGAAAGGGCATTCGTCCTCCGCCTTGAACGCGTCCATCAGCGGAATGGTATAAAGAGTTTCTTTCATCTGCGTCGCCTCCTGTGGTTTGATTTCCTTTGTGCGGTAAAACCTGTTTTTATTATAGCGAAAAGAAAAAAACGCTTGAGTGAAAAAGTAAATTCCACATGTAAACTTAAATTCCATACTGACGACTAAATTCAACATTTTAGGGTTTG
>CANQUC010000011.1 GCA_947626945.1 uncultured Lachnospiraceae bacterium
GTCCTCCTTCCGGCATATGGCAGAAGTACATCCTGCAGGGATATTATAAACAAAAAGTGAAGAAATGACAAGGGGTTTCAGAAAAAAAGCCGTCTCCGGAAAAGAGCAGACAGTCTGTCTGTAAAACCGGAATACCGTTGAAACCTGATAAAATTTGTGATAAAATAAATACAATAAGATAAGCACCTCGCAAGGCGGGGCGTTTGACAATGGGAAGTGACCCAAAGCGAAGTTTCCAAAAAAGTGCCTTATTAAACAGGGAGAATGAACGATGGCAAAAAACATTGAACCTAAGCTCAGAAAGATCGGCGATTATCTCAAGCTGGAGGATGAGACCATATTTACCATACCGGAATACCAGCGCGCCTACTCGTGGGGAATCGATAACTGCGATAAACTGTGGCAGGATATCAACGACTTTGTGGAAAGTGACAGCAAAGACAGATATTTTTTTGGCACGATCATCATCAACTGTCAGGATAATGATACCAAATACGGGCTTATTGACGGGCAGCAGAGAACAACCACATTTCTGTTATTGCTGAAAGCGCTGCTTGTCAGGATCAATGTGGCAATCGGAAAAACGGCAAATGACGAGGATTCCGCCAGTCTTTGCCGGGGGCTGCAGGAACGCCGGAGAAGAATCATGGGAATTTTGTATAAAGCGGAAACAGAAGACATTTCGGACAAGCCGGACTTCCAAAAAGATTCCCAGATCTGCCGCCGCCCGCTTATTCTTGAAAATCATTCCATCAACGAACGGTATAAATCAGAGCTGAAAACCATTTTACAGGCAGTGGATTATATAGAAGCAGAATCAAACGTCATCAAGATCAAGTACAAGCAAAAGGACAACAGATACACCAATTTTTTCAGAAATTATAAGTTCTTCTATGAGAAGATCTGCGGATTGTCAGATTCCGAACTGAACAGTATCACAAAATCAATAACGGATAATTGTGAAGTGATCGAAATAAAGAGCTGGCAGGTCGAGCAGGCGATTACCATGTTTAATTCGCTTAACTCCGACGGGCTTCCGCTGTACGATTCGGATATCATTTCAGCCCGGCTGTACGCTGAGGCGGAGAAGGCCGGAAATGAACAGGATTTTTCCCGGCTCTGGAAGCGGCTGAACAATGAGATCAGTGAGATAGAAGATCTGGGCATTGGAGATATGAATTCCGTTCTGATGCAGTATATGTATTACATACGGACAGTCAATAATGAGATTATCAGCCCTACCGGTTCAATCAATGTTACGACGCCGGGTCTGAGGCGGTATTTTACGGAAGTTAACAAGAATCCCGTCAATCATCCCATAGATATGTGCGGGGGCATGCTTCATCTGGTTAAGGTTTGGAAAAAAATCTCGGAATATCCTGCCACAAGGGTTCTGTTAAAATTTAATGAAAACTCAAAGCTGTTTCTGGCAAGCTATTTCTTCCGGTTTGCCGATGAGGATTTTTCGGAAGCACTGTTTGATACGGTGCTGAAAAGCATGCTGCGGCTGTTTGCGGTTCTTGAGCTTGTGGATATCGGCTATTCCAGTAAATATTTCAAGACGTTCCTTTTTGGAATGGAAGTAAAGTTAGCCGATAAAAGCATATCTCCAGAAACGATCAAACGGGATTTTGACGATCATATCCG
This sequence comes from uncultured Lachnospiraceae bacterium, assembly GCA_947626945.1. Lineage (GTDB taxonomy): Bacteria > Bacillota > Clostridia > Lachnospirales > Lachnospiraceae > CANQUC01. Next base: position 1,648 of record CANQUC010000011.1, read on the forward strand.
TTCAAACTGGAGCGAGGACGCCATCAAGGCCGCCGCGAAAGATTACGACGGCAATGCCCTTGTATATCTCAATGAATATCTCTTTGCCAAAGAAAACGGAATGGAGTTCCAACTGGGCTCAAAATATGACATTGAACATATTATGCCATACAGCGGAAACAACCGGCAGGAGATTAGAACAGACGCGGAAATTGAAAGCGAGGAAGAATTTGCCGCCACTGTGAACAAGCTGGGCAACAAGATTCTTCTGGAAGAAAAGATCAACCGGTCTATCGGAAATGAGTGGTTCAGAACAAAAGTCTCCACAAAGCTTGAAAACAAAACCGGCTACATAGACAGCAAGTATCCCATTGCCGGCGCGCTGGTTTCAAAATACGGAAAACAGGGGAAAGCTTATTGGAAAAAGCAGGATATTGCCGCTGCCACGGAAAAGGCAAGCGCCAGAATCGCGGCTTTTATCTTTGACAGCTGAAGCTGTTTTGGAAAACAGGTTCAGCTTCTGGAAAAACAGACTGGCGGCCCACGGCGGAAAGCCGCAAACAGAACCGGGGTTCTGCCGCGGCAAAAGATCCTTTTGGTTCAGGAGCGGCCTGAACTTTGCCGTCCGGTCAGGACAGCTCTTCGTCGTCCGGATCGTCTTCAATGACAAACAGATCGTTTGGGGTGCACTCCAGGATCCGGCAGAGCTTTTCCAGGTTCTCAAACCGGATGGCGGAAGTGTCATTTTTGATGAGCCGGTCAAAGTTGCGGTAGCTTAAGCCCATTCTGATGAACAGCCAGTACTTGGTGTGGTTTTTCTCTTTCAGCAGTTCCAATACCTTTAATCTGATCATAACAATCCTGTCCCCCTTTTCTTTATATTATGTAGAAATTATACAAAATGCAACAGGGAATATCAGGTATTTTTTTGTAAATATCTTTCTAATTTTGTCGAGACAACAGGTTTTTTTCCTTTTTTTGAATTTTCCTGTTGACATGGACCGGGTTTTCTGTTAAGATATTCTTGTACAAAGAACATATGTTTGAAAAGAGAAGCGCTTAAGATACAAAAGAGAAAGCACCGATTGTGTTCATCTTCGATTGATACAATCGGTGCTTTTTAAACAGAAAAAACCAAAAAGGAAGCAGACTTATGAAAAAAAATATCAGTTTCAGCACACTGTGCTATCTGGAAAAAGACGGTCAGTACCTGATGCTCCACCGTACTATGAAAAAACAGGATGTAAACCGGGACAAATGGATCGGTGTGGGCGGTCATTTTGAAGAGGATGAAAGTCCGGAAGAATGCCTGCTTCGGGAGGTGAAGGAGGAAACAGGATATACGCTGACCTCCTACCGTTTCAGAGGACTTGTGACTTTTGTATCCGGAAAAGGGGTTACGGAGTATATGTCCTTATTTACGGCGGACGGGTTTGAGGGCCGTCAGATCCCCTGCGACGAGGGAGAGCTTGTGTGGATAGATAAGGACAGGATCAGTACCTTAAACCTCTGGGAGGGAGACCGGATCTTCTTCCGGCTTTTGGAGAGCCGGCAGGATTTCTTTTCCCTGAAGCTGGTTTACGACGGGCAGGACTGTCTTCAGGAGGCAATCCTGGACGGGAAGCAGATAGATCTTTGCGCAGGCTCAAAAGAAAGCGGCTCCCGGAATCGGAATGGGGCCGTCTGTGTCAGAAAGGCGGAGCAAAAAGATCTGCAGGATCTGTTGAATATTTATAATTATGAAGTGTGCAACGGCATTTCCACACTGGATCTGCATCCAAAGACGCTGGAACAGCAGCAGGTCTGGCTGGAGTCGCACAACCGGGAGCATCATCCCCTGATCGTAGCGGAACTGGACGGTCATGTGGCCGGCTATGCTTCTTTGTCTTCTTACCGGGAAAAGGAAGCATACTGTTCTACAGTGGAGCTTTCTGTCTATGTATCCCCCGGGGATCGAAACCGGGGGATCGCAACCGTCCTGATGACGGAGATTCTGAGAGAGGCTGTGGAAGATCCGGATATCCATATGGTGGTTTCGGTCATTACCACCGGCAATGATGTCAGCACCCGGCTCCATGAGAAATTCGGATTTTCTTTTTCCGGCAGGATTCCGGAAGTGGGTATGAAATTCGGCAGGTATCTGAGCATTGATCATTACAGTTTACAGGTATCGCATAAGCCGGGCTTTCTGCTGTAAGGCATCCTGTCCGCGGCCTTACAAATAAGGCTGCAGATCTCTGCAGAGTTCTTCCTCGATCTCCACAAGCTTTCGGCAGATCCCTTTGGACGTGTCGTCTGCCGCCTGATACTGGTTCAGGTATTTGTGCAGAGATTTGATTCCCATGTGGCAGCCGTCGGTAAGCAGATCTGCCGCAGCGGCAGAGGGCTGCTCATCCATTGACATTTTCATATTTGTCTTCATCCAGGACATGCCTTTTGCCATGATGTTAGGATCTTTTTCCTCGCTGTTGTGTTCCGTCAGCAGAGAGTGGATTTCATTCCCAAGCTTTTCGTGGTGCTCCCGGCTTTTAACCAGCAGCGCTTTCAGATCCGGATCACCAACCTTATCCAGCACCTCGTTAATGGAGGATACGGCCATTTTGGAACCGGCGTCACATTCCTTTAATAAGCAGATGGTATCATTGTTATCCATGTGGAGTCTCATCCTTTCCAATTCATTTCTGTTAGAAGTATGTCCCCATATTTCAAAAATATGCCCCTGATACCAGAAACTGTAAGATGAATAGCCTCTTTATGCCCATCATAAAATAAATGGAACGATCAGTTTACGGGACAGTGTCTCTTACATTGCCCCAAAAAGGAGATGGGGATTTGCAGACGAAAAGAAAGCAACTGGCGATATCTGTTGCGATACCGCTCTTGACAGGAGTTTTGTCGGCGATTGTGTCCGGCGGCGGCATGAAGGCCTTCAGTATGCTGAGCAAGCCGCCGTTGTCGCCGCCAGGCTGGCTGTTCCCGGTAGTATGGACGATTCTGTACATTCTTATGGGAATCGCCTCGTTTCTGGTTTATCAAAAGGGGCCGAAAAGGCCGGCGGTGATGCGGGCGCTTACGGTATATGGACTTCAGCTTGCGGTAAATTTTTTGTGGTCCGTGTTCTTTTTCCGGTTTGGCTGGTATTGGTTTTCGTTTTTATGGCTGGTGCTGCTGTGGTTTCTGATTCTTGTAACGATAATCCAGTTTGAGCAGATCTCAAAACCGGCGGCGCTGCTGTTGGTTCCCTACCTTTTGTGGGTCACCTTTGCAGGATATTTAAACGTGGGCGTGGCAATCCTCAATGGCGGCCGGCTGTAAAACTGAAAATAGAAAAGCTGTCTCAAAACAGGCTTTTTTCAGAAATGTAGGTTTCCTGAAGATCAGTCTGTTTTGAGACAGCTATGACGGCAGCGTTGCCTCTTTTGCGGTTATTGATTCATGTTCCGGTACTGTACAGGCGTCATGCCAAAGCTTTTCTTAAAGATTCTGGAGAAATGCTCCGCGTTGGGATATCCTATGGCATAAGAGATATTTTCTACAGTCATGCTTCCATGTTTCAGCAATGTCTTTGCCCGCTTCAGACGGATCTGCGTCACATGTTCTCCAAAAGTTTTTCCTGATTTGTCCTTGATATATTTAGAGATATAAGGCGCGGAAAGGTGAAACTCCGCAGCCATGTCCTCCAGGGTGACGGTCTGGTAATTTGCCTGAATGTAGTTGATCATGGTCATAAGCCGGTCATCCTTGGCACTCTGGTCATGCTGCACCTGGGGCAGTTTGTTTACCGCCACCACCAAAGCGTCGATAGAGGATTTGATAATGTCCTCGTTTATGCCGGCGCCCCAGTAGGACTTGCCGTTGCAGTTAATGCCCACAAAGGACATGGCCTTGGAGGAAGACCCTCTGGAGAGGGCATGCTCTTCGTAAATGGCCAGCTCATAACTGATGCCGAAATACTGCTTGATGGTATTGCTGACGGCGTCCAGACGGCCGTTTCCGTTAGCGTCTACTATGGTTTTCCGGCCTCCGCAGGTAATGGTAGACTCGGCCATGATCCCGTTTTCCTGCTTAAAGTGGCATTCCGTAATCTGAAAAACAGGCTGGTAGTGGATATAGTTGTCTGCAAAAATCTCATACACCCATTGAGGCGAAAGTTCCTTGTGCTCTTCGTCAGACACCTGCTTGACCGCGTAACCCAATTCCTCTTTCATCTTGTCGGGGATGGAAATGGAAAAGTGCTTTTTCAGAATGTAGCTGATGCCGCCTTTGCCGGATTGGCTGTTGATGCGGATCACGTCCGCGTCGTAAGTCCGTCCCACATCCTCCGGGTCAATGGGCAGATAGGGAACCGTCCAGGTATCAAGCTGTTTTTCTTCTCTCCAGGTCATGCCCTTGGCAATGGCATCCTGGTGAGAGCCGGAAAACGCGGTAAATACCAGATCCCCCGCGTAAGGCTGCCGCGCGTCAACACGCATGCCGGTAAGGCGTTCATATTTCTCGCGGATGTAAGGCATATGGGAGAAATCCAGCTGCGGATCTATGCCATAGGAGAATAAGTTCATGGCCACCGTGATGATGTCCACATTGCCGGTGCGCTCGCCGTTTCCGAACAAAGTGCCCTCAATCCGGTCGGCGCCGGCAAGGATGCCCATTTCCGCGTCGCAGACGCCGCATCCCCGGTCATTGTGAGGGTGAAGGCTGAGAACTACGTTGTCACGATAGCTCAGGTGTTTGCTCACATATTCGATCTGTGTGGCAAAAACATGGGGCATTGCCGTCTCCACCGTGGCCGGAATGTTGATGATGGCTTTGTGGTCCGCGTCCGGTTTCCATACGTCCAGAACGGCGTTACATACTTCCAGAGCGTACTCTACCTCTGTGCCATGGAAGCTTTCGGGGCTGTATTCAAAGAGAAAATCTCCGTCTGTTTCATCGGCAAGGTTCTTCAGCAGAACAGCGCCGTCCACAGCCAGTTTTTTGATCTGCTCTTTGTCTTTCCGAAAAACCTGTTCCCGCTGGGCTACGGAAGTGGAGTTGTAGAGATGAATCACGGCTTTGGGCGCGCCCTGCACCGCCTCAAAGGTTTTTTTGATAATATGTTCCCGTGCCTGGGTCAATACCTGGATGGTGACATCCTGGGGAATCATGTTCCGCTCGATCAAAGTACGCAAAAATACAAATTCTGTTTCGGAAGCAGCGGGGAATCCCACCTCAATCTCCTTGAAACCTACGTCAACCAGAAGCTGGAAGAATTCCAGCTTTTCTTCCAGGTTCATGGGCTCGATCAGCGCCTGATTTCCATCCCGCAGGTCCACGGAACACCAGATAGGCGCCTTTTCTATATGATCCTTTTTGGCCCAGTCATAATCACAGACAGGAGGCATAAAGTATTGCCGTTTATACTTTTTGATGTTTTTCATTGTTTTCATTTTCAGAACTCCTTAAAATGTTAAAATATATCAAAAATGATGATGATATATTAACATATGCAAAAGGAAATGAGAATGATTAAATTTATTCAAATTTATTGATTTTTTTTATGAAAACCATTGATTGCGGAGATCAAAAGAAACTGATATACTGAGAAACAAATGAGGCTATGAGAGAAGGGAGACTTCATGAAACTGCCAAGGGAATTTTACTGCAGAGACGGAATTACGGTGGCCCGGGAGCTGCTGGGGAAAATTCTGGTATGTGAGACAAAAGAGGGCGTCACGAAAGGAAGAATTGTGGAAACAGAAGCTTATATGGGCACAGTGGATAAAGCGGCCCATTCTTATAAAAATCCTGCCTCAAAGAGAACCCGCATACAGCTGTCTGCAGGAGGCTTTGCCTATGTTTACAGAATTTATGGGATTCATACCTGTATGAATATCGTGGCCAATCTGCCGGGAATCCCGGAAGCGGTGCTGATCCGGGCGCTGGAACCTGTGGAGGGGATTGATCTGATGCGGCGCCGTCGGGGAACAGAGGATATCAGGAAGCTGTGCAGCGGTCCCGGAAAACTCTGTCAGGCAATGGATATTACCATGAAAGATTACGGGGCAGATCTGCTGTGTGACAGACTGTTTTTGGAGGACGGCCCTGTAAGGCCGGAAGAGCAGATCCTTGCCACAAAGCGGATCCACATTGATTACGCGGAGGAAGCCAGAGAGTTTCTGTGGCGCTTTGTCATAAAGGACAGCCCCTATGTTTCGCTTCCGCCGCCCAAAGCATGACTTCGGATCTTTTCAAAAGTTTCCTCGCTCAGATCATGCTCTACTCTGCAGGCGTCCTCCGCAGCGGTCTGCGGGTTTACGCCGAGAGAGACAAAAAACTGGGTCAGGAGCTTATGCCGTTCATAAATATTGGAAGCGATCTGATAACCGGCAGGTGTCAGCGTGATATAGCCGTCGCGGTCCATTTCAATATATCCGTTTTCCCGCAGCTTTTTCATGGCAACGCTGATGCTTGGTTTGGAGAACTGCATTTCATTGACAATATCAATGGAACGCACTGCTCCACGGCGTTCTTTGAGGATCAGAATGGTTTCCAGATAATCTTCTGAAGACTGATGAATTTCCAATGCGGCACCTCCGGTCATATATAATCATGAAACCGTCTTTCTCATAATTAAAGTACATCAAAACGGGGGCTTTTGCAAGGGAAAAATACAGATCAGCGGCTTCTTTCTTGATTTCTGTGAAAGGGTTTGATAAACTGATTTTAGGTTTGAGACAAGCTGTGGGACAAAACGCAGGACTGGTATTTTGGGCGCAAAGTTCTGCGTCCAAAAGCTGAAAGGCAACGGTCAGGTTTGATGAATGGAGGGGAAACTGTGCTGAAAAAAATCTTTGAAAAAGGAAAGAGAATCCTGATAGCAGGAGTGCTCTGCATGGGAGCGCTGCTTGCGGCATCTAAGGACGCGGCTCCGGTAAAGGCTGCTGAGCCCGATGGGCCTGTAATACGGCTGGAGGATGCTGAGGTATACGGCGCCGTCATTCATCAAAGCGTTGTCACAGTGCCGATTGTGGTTGAGGGAACGGTAGATATGCACCTGTACGATCTAAAGGTGACCTATGATCCGGCGGTGCTTCAGCCTCTGCAGGAGGAAATCCTGGTAGGAAACTGGAACGGCATTGGCGAAACCGCGGCGGATTCAGGACAGCTTCATCTGGCAGGCGTTTCACTGGAGGAAAGTGCCCGTACCGCGTCGGGAACGGTGGGCCGGCTGTCCTTTGCGCCAAACCGCGTGATTACCACGGACGGATTTGCCACCTCTCTGGATATTCAGGCGGTGGAACTTGGAGAGGACACGCCGGAAGCTTCTGTGAAGACGCAGGGAGCCCGGGTGGTTTTAAATGCCAGCGATGGCCCTTACGATTATGGAGACGTAAACAAAGACAAACAACTGACAGTAGGTGACGCGCTGGCTGTGTTAAAATGCTGTGTGCAGCTGCCCACAGATCCTCAGAAAGAATTTGACAGGGAGGATCCCCTTGCCCTTGCGCTGGCAGATCATAACGGAAACGGCATTGGAGTGGAGGACGCGATTTATATTTTAAAAGTCTGCGTACGTCTGGAACAGAAAATACCTTACCGGTCTTTGGGAAAGGAGACAGAAGCCGCAGAAAAGAGCTTTGCGGCCGGAAAATCAGCAAATGTCCCCGGTCAGACACAGACGTCTGACGGCGGGCTGCTGCTGGATAAGGGAGATCTGATCCCGGATGAAAGCTATACGGCAAAGGATGCCTATGAGGCGTATCGAATTGCGGAAAAGCGTTATGATCCGGATGATGCCGTGCTGGAACGGGCAGATGTGAATTCCGATCAGGCAGTTACGGAAACAGACGTCAGGCTACTGCTGCGGGCAGTTCTTGGAGAATATCACAACTTCGGCTATCAGAAACCGGAGGGACGGATTATTTATGTGGACAGCAAAACATTCCCCATTGAGGGGATCTGCTACCGCACGCTGGGTGAAGCGCTCAAAGTTGTGCACGCTCAGCCTCCCGGAGAAGAGGCAGAGCGGATTACGCTCCTTTTTGCGCCGGGTACCTATCGGGAGTATACGCAGCTGGGGGCGCCCTATGTGACCTATGAGGCGCTGGATCCATCCCAAGACCTGCCCAATCTGACTTTTTATTACGGCTGCGAAAGATATTATCATTCTCTGGATGAGGACAGGGCAAGCGCAGATCATGCCAGCACGGTCATCACTTCTGAGGCCCATGACTTTATTGCCAGGAATATGATGTTTGAAAATTCCTACAATATCTATGTGACCCAGGAGGAGAAGACAGATTACACAGAGGATAATACCAATCCTCATCCCTGGGACCGGGAGGCTACCATTCGGGAAAGCAAATATCAGACACAGGGCCTGGCGCTCCGGGTAGACGCCGACCGCAGCAGTTTTTACAACTGCCGCATCATCGGCAGGCAGGATACGCTGCTGATGAACAATTACAATCGGGTATATTATGAAAACTGTTATATCGAAGGTACCGTGGACTTTATTTATGGAAACGGCACCGCGGTATTTGAAAGCTGTACTGTGAACAGCCCGTACAACGCAGGCCATATTACGGCGGCGTCCACGCAAAAGGATCAGCCTTACGGATTCCTGCTGAAAGACTGTACGCTGACCAGGCAGGCCACTACCCCGAGCAGTCCGCCAAAGGATCAGTCCTACAGCCTGGGAAGACCCTGGAATCAGCCTGCCATGGTAGTGTATTGCCGGTGTAAAATGGATGGTCACATTTCCAACAAAAATACAAAAGATTTTGACCGCTTTGTCCAGATGGGCAATAACGGATTTCTGCCGGAAGAGGCCCGTTTTGGGGAGTACGGCACCATGGACATGGAGGGAAACCTCATTGATCTGAAAGAAGTGGCACCGGATTACGAAAAACTGATCACAGATGAAGAAATGCAGGGATTTTACAGGCCGTTTATGTGGCTGAAAGCAAAGTATGATCCGAACACCCATCAGATGAAAGAGGACGGCTGGAATCCGGGAGGATATCCGTCGCAGCAGGCGTAATATATTTTCCGGGGAATAAAAGGAGGTGCCGCTATGGATAAGGAGATTAAAAAAACAACAGAGGCCGGAGCAGAAAAGGCATCGTTTGATCAGGAAATCATAGAGATCATCCATAGTGAAAAGCCGGATCAGGTTATTCGGGAAGAGCTGGACAATTACCATGAAAATGATATTGCCGGTGTTCTGGAAAAGCTGGACCCGGATACCAGAAAACGGCTGTATCGGATCCTGGGCCTGGAAATGGTGTCTGAGATCTTTACTTATCTGGATGACGTGTCGGAATTCCTGGAGGAAATGGGTCTGGAGACAGCCGCGGACGTGCTGGAGGAAATGGACGCGGACGATGCGGTTGACGCTCTGGAGGATGTGGACGAGGATACAAGGGAGCAGCTGATCTCCCGCATGGATCAGGAGTCCAAGGAAGATATTCGTCTGATTTCATCCTATGATGAGGATCAGATCGGCAGCAGGATGACCACCAATTACATTATGATCGAAAAGGACTTTTCTGTAAAAAAAGCCATGCGTTCTCTGATCGAGCAGGCGGAGGAAAACGACAACATCAGCACCATTTATGTGAAGGATGAAGCAGGAAAGTATTACGGCGCTATAGAATTAAAGGATCTGATCACGGCCCGGGAATATACGGAACTGGATACGATCATCAGTACCTCCTATCCCTATGTGCTGGATACGGAGAAAGTCAGCGACTGTATCGAGCGGCTGAAAGATTACGGGGAAGATTCCATTCCGGTACTGAATCAGGAGGAAGTCATTCTGGGCGTCATTACTTCCGACGATATTGTGGAGGCCGTTGACGATGAGCTGGGTGACGACTATGCCAAGCTGGCCGGCCTCACCGCGGAAGCGGATATCCATGAAAGTCTGGGAGAAAGCCTGAAAAAGCGAATGCCCTGGCTTCTTCTCCTGATGGCCCTGGGGGTTGGCGTTTCTACGGTAGTCGGCGCTTTTGAGGGGCTGGTGGCTCAGTTTGCCCTGATCGTCAGCTTTCAGTCCCTGATCCTGGATATGGCCGGAAATGTGGGAACACAGTCTCTTGCCGTGACCATCCGGGTTCTGATGGATGAAAACGTTTCCGCGAAAGAAAAAATGCTGCTGGTTTTGAAAGAAATGCGGATCGGACTGACAAACGGACTGATCTTAGGAGTTCTGGGTTTTTGCTTTATCGGAATCTATGTGTGGCTGGTAAAGGGACGAAGCCTGATGTACGCTTTTGCGATTTCCGGATGTGTCGGTCTGTCTCTGGCGGCGTCCATGCTGATCTCCGGTATGGTGGGCACGCTGGTGCCTCTGTTTTTCCACAAAATAAAAGTAGACCCGGCAGTTGCGTCGGGCCCTCTGATTACCACAGTAAACGATCTGGTGGCGGTTATTATTTATTACGGTCTGTCCGGTTTTATCCTGATCCATATCATGAACCTGATTTAAATTCCGGATCCGGCAGGCGTTCAAAAAGGTCATCAATGGGACAGTCCAGAAATTTGCTCAGCTTTTCCAGATTCTCAAATCGAATGGAAGAGGTTTCATTGTTGACCAGTTTCAGAAAATTCTGGTAGCTCATCTCCATGCGTTTGTACAGCCAGTATTTTGTGTGATTTTGTTCTTTTAATATTTCCAGGATTCTCAGGCGAAGCATGGAAAACCTCCGTTTTTTCTTTGGTAAAAAAGGACAGATTATGGGAAAAAACTACGATATTATTATAGCGAAAACAAGGCTTTGAAATAACCCATTTGCAAATTATATAATGCGGACAGGAATCAAATGCAGGGGTTTCTGCCATTTCAGAGAATGGATTTTGAAAGAGACGAACGATGAAAAAGGAGGAATGGTCTTGGACATTTTGGAAGTGTTTTTTCTGGCGATCGGATTGTCCATGGACGCGTTTGCGGTTTCGGTCTGTAAGGGACTTGCGATGAAAAAAATCAGTTTTCAAAAGGCGGCTGTCTGCGGCATATGGTTTGGGACCTTTCAGGCGTTGATGCCTATGATCGGATATTTGCTGGGGACCAGGTTTCAGAAATACATTGAGATCATTGCTCCCTGGGTGGCTTTTGTGCTGCTGGCCATTATAGGAGGAGAGATGATCTGGGAGGCTGTCAGGGGAGAGGCGGAAGAGGCTTCTGACCAGACGGATGTCAGAACCATGTTTGTGCTGGCAGTGGCAACCAGCATTGACGCGCTGGCGGTGGGGATCACCTTTGCCTGCCTGAGGATGCGGGTATTGCCCTGGGGAAGCCAGCTGCTGAATGTGGCGGTTTCCGTCCTGATCATCGGCGCCATTACCTTTTGCCTTTCCTGCGCCGGAGTAAAGGTGGGCAATGTATTTGGAATCAAATACAAATCCAGAGCGGAGCTGGCAGGGGGAGCGATCCTGGTGATTCTGGGGCTGAAGATTTTGTTGGAGCATTACATAGGCTAAGACGGAAAACGCCGGGTAAACTGCCGCCACTTGCTTTTTTGGCATGTATTTGGTAAACTGAGGTCAGTCTGGTATTTTGCAGCCGGTCTGTGAATCATGATAGAAGGGAAGCACAGTTGATTATGGAAAGAAGAAACGCGTGGAAAACATATTCCGAAAAGGAACTGCAGGAAATGGAAGCGCTTGCGAAAGCATATAAAGATTTTCTTGACAATGGAAAAACGGAGCGGGAATGTACGGAGCAGGTAGCCAGGCAGGCAGAGGCCGCAGGGTATCTGTCTTTGGAGCAGGCCAGAAAGGAAGGCCGAAAGCTTGCGCCCGGCGATAAAGTTTACGCAGTGAATATGAAAAAATCCATTGCCCTGTTTCAGATCGGCCGCCGTCCCCTTACGGAGGGCATGAACATTCTTGGAGCGCATATTGACTCTCCCAGAATGGATGTGAAGCAAAATCCCCTGTATGAGGATACAGAGCTGGCGTATCTGGATACCCATTATTACGGCGGGATCAAAAAATATCAGTGGGTGACTCTGCCCCTGGCCATTCATGGCGTAGTAGTGAAAAAAAGCGGGGAGACGGTATCTGTCGTTATTGGCGAAGATGCCGGAGATCCGGTATTTTGCGTGACGGATCTGCTGGTTCATATTTCCCGGGAGCAGATGGAGAAAAAGGCATCCAAAGTGGTAGAGGGAGAGTCCCTGGATATTCTCATTGGAAGCAGACCTCTGCAGGGAGAGGAAAAGGAGCCGGTAAAAGCCCGGATCCTGGAGCTTCTGCAATCACAGTACGGACTGGAAGAAGAGGATTTCCTGTCCGCGGAGCTGGAAGTTGTGCCTGCGGGAAAAGCAAGAGACCTGGGGCTGGACCGGTCCATGATTATCGGGTATGGACAGGACGATCGGGTGTGCGCATATACAAGCGCCGCGGCAATGCTGGAAGCGGCTGTTTCTGAGCGGACCGCGTGCTGCCTTTTGGTAGACAAGGAAGAAATTGGCAGCGTTGGCGCTACCGGTATGAAATCCCGGTTTTTTGAAAATACAGTGGCGGCGGTTCTGGATATGACAGGCGATTATTCGGAGCTTGCTCTGCGCAGCTGCCTGCAGAACTCCAATATGCTGTCCTCTGATGTGTCGGCGGCCTATGATCCCCTGTACGCCGGCGCTTTTGAAAAGAAAAACACCGCTTATTTTGGCAGGGGAATGGTGTTCAACAAATATACCGGTTCCCGGGGAAAATCCGGTTCCAATGACGCGAACGCGGAATACATGGGTAAGATGCGAAAGATATTGGACGATGCCGGCGTTGCCTTTCAGACAGCGGAGCTTGGCAGAGTGGATCTGGGCGGCGGCGGCACCATCGCGTACATTTTGTCTCTGTACGGAATGAATGTGATCGACTGCGGCGTGGCGGTGCTAAACATGCACGCGCCCTGGGAAATCACAAGCAAGGCGGATCTTTATGAAGCCAAGAAAGGATATCTTGCGTTCCTGGAAAACGCCTGACGGTTCCATCAGCAAAAGGTTCGGAGGCTTTTGTGCCGGAAAGATCCGGCGGGATTTAAAATGGGTGTCCCGGCGGCAGTAAAAATTGTATGATTTTGGAGAAGTATATGCTGCAAAAGGTGTTAGAATTTGTCAGCCGGCATAACATGCTTGGCAAAGATGACAAAGTCATCGCAGGCATATCGGGAGGAGCGGACTCGGTATGCCTGCTTTGTGTACTGAAAGATCTGCAGCTCCGGTACGGGTTTTCACTGGAGGCAGTTCATGTAAATCACATGCTTCGGGGCGCGGAGGCAGAGGAAGACGCCCGGTTTACAAAGGAGCTTTGCCGGCAGATGCAGGTGCCCTGTACCGTATATGCCTATCCGGTAGCGGATCTTGCCCGAAAACAGGGCCGCTCTGTGGAAGAGATGGGAAGAATCGTGCGGTACCGGGCTTTCTGTCAGCGGCTTCTGGAAACAGGATTCAATAAGATTGCCGTGGCCCATCAGATGGACGACCAGGCGGAGACCATGCTCTGGAATCTGTTTCGGGGCGGAGGCCTCAGAGGACTTGCGGCCATGGGGCCGGTAAGCCGGATCCCGTTTGCCAAAGAGGCGGAACAGGGCCGTCTGATCCGGCCGCTTTTGTGTCTGGAGCGTAAGGAGATCGAGGCCTGCCTAAAGGAACGGGGGCTCCCTTTCCGGACAGACGCCACAAATCTGGAGGACGGCTACACACGGAATAAAATCCGCCGGCATGTGCTATCCTATGTGAAAGAGGAGATCCTGCCGTCCGTATCGGCAAATATGGAACGCAGCGCGGAACAGTTTGCCCGGATCCGTGATTTTCTGGACAAAACGGCGGAAAATGCCCTGGAACTTTACGGTACGGTCACGGAGGAGGGGCTGAGGCTATCTCTGGACGGTTTGGAAAAGCTGGATCCGGCAATTCAAAGGGAACTGGTGCGCGTCTGCCTGTCCAGGACGGGAGAATCCATGCGGGACATTACCATGCAACACATAGAAAGCGTGATGGCGCTGGCAAAGGGCGCCACCGGAAAGCAGCTTTGCCTGCCAAAAGGACGCCGGGTGATGAAAAGCTACGGCGATCTGATCTTTACGGGTGAAAAGAAACAGACCGGTTTGGATGACCCGAAAAAATCGTCTCCCACGGAGCTGGATGTTTTGATCCCGGGCAGTTATCTGATCCCGGAATCCGGCGAAAAGCTGGTGTTCACAAAAAAATCATTTGTTCAAAGGGAAAAAATACCGGATTCTCAGTATACGAAATGGTTTGATTATGATAAAATAAGAAGTCCCCTGAAACTTCGCGGGAGAAAACCGGGAGATTATCTGACGGTCAATGGGGACGGGGGCACAAAAAAGCTGAAAGATTATCTGATCGACTGTAAATATCCCAGACATCTGAGAGACCGGCTGATCCTGATCGCAGAGGGCAGCCATGTACTTTGGGTGCCGGGACTTCGGATCAGCGAAGCCTATAAAATTACAAAAGAAACAAGAACAATTCTGGAGATCAAAAGAATTGTCGGAAAGGAATCAAAAAATGAGCGAGCGAATTTCAGTGATGATACCGGAAGCGGATGTAGACGCCAGGATCCGGCAGCTGGCGGAAAAGATCAGCAGTGATTATGCCGGAAAGGAACTGCACCTGATCTGTATTCTGAAAGGAAGCGTGTTTTTTACCTGTGAGTTGTCCAAACGGCTGACCGTTCCCGTGACCATGGATTTCATGTCTCTGTCCAGCTATGGAGACGGCACCAAGACAAGCGGCGTGGTGCGCCTGGTAAAGGATCTGGATGAATCTATTGAAAACAAAGATGTGCTGGTGATCGAAGACATTATTGATTCCGGCAGGACGCTGAGTTATCTGATGAAAAACTTAAAGCAGCGAAGACCTGCCAGCCTGCGGCTCTGTACGCTTCTTGACAAGCCGGAGAGGCGTGTGAAGAAAGTGAAGGTAGATTATATCGGATTTGAGATCCCCGATGAATTTGTAGTGGGCTATGGTCTGGATTATGCGCAAAAATACAGAAATCTGCCTTACATCGGCGTTGTTGAGTTGGAAGGAGAAAAAGATTGAACAATAAAAATGCAAAAAATTTAAAAGGGCTTACATTTTATTTCGCGATTATGCTGGCCTTTTTCATTGTGATCGTTTTTATCAGCGTCAGCATGAACAAAAGCAACACTTATTCGCTGACCAAATTTGAGGAAGTTTTGGAGGACGGGCAGGTGAAAACCGTGGAGATCCATCCGAACGAGGAGACTCCCACCGGTTTTCTGCGCGCTCAGTTAAGCTCAGGCCGGATCATCCGGGTCAATGTTTCCGACGTGACCAAATGGGAGTCCAGGCTTGAAAAAGAGGACATCAATTTTAAGGTGACGGAAGTAGAAAAAGAAAGCTGGCTGCTCACCACGCTGCTTCCCTGTTTCATCACCGTTGGCATTGTAATGCTGGTGTTTTATTTCATCAGCGGACAAAACGCAGGCAGCGGCGGCGGAAAAATGATGAACTTCGGCAAGAGCCGCGCCAAAATGTCTACGGACAAGAAAGTCAGCTTCAAGGATGTGGCAGGCTGCGACGAGGAAAAGGAAGAGCTTAAGGAGATCGTGGACTTTCTGAAAGCTCCTCAGAAGTACCTGAAGGTAGGAGCCAGGATCCCCAAGGGCGTTCTTCTTGTAGGGCCTCCCGGAACCGGCAAGACCCTTCTTGCAAAAGCCGTGGCCGGTGAAGCCGGGGTGCCGTTCTTCAGTATTTCCGGTTCGGACTTTGTGGAGATGTTTGTAGGCGTGGGCGCGTCCCGTGTCCGGGATCTGTTTGAGGAGGCAAAGAAAAATTCACCCTGTATCGTATTCATTGACGAGATCGACGCGGTGGCAAGACGAAGAGGAACCGGCATGGGCGGCGGTCACGATGAACGTGAGCAGACGCTGAACCAGCTGCTTGTGGAGATGGACGGCTTTAGCGTCAATGAGGGCATTATTGTCATGTCCGCCACCAACCGGGTAGATATACTGGATCCCGCAATCCTGAGGCCGGGACGCTTTGACAGAAAAGTAGGCGTAGGACGTCCGGATATCAAAGGAAGAAAGGAAATCCTGGAGGTTCATGCCAAGGATAAGCCGCTGGGGGATGATGTGGATCTGATGCAGGTAGCCCAGACCACAGCCGGATTTACCGGCGCGGATCTGGAAAATCTTCTGAATGAGGCGGCAATCTTCGCGGCAAAGGCGGGCAGAGAATTTATCCGTCAGGACGACGTGCAGAGAGCCTTTGTAAAGGTAGGGATCGGAGGAGAAAAGAAAAGCCGGGTGATCTCTGAGAAAGAAAAACGGATCACGGCGTTCCATGAGGCAGGCCATGCCATTTTGTTCCATGTGCTGCCGGATGTAGGCCCGGTACACAGCATTTCCATTATCCCCACCGGCATTGGGGCAGCCGGCTACACCATGCCCCTTCCGGAAAAGGATGAGATGTTTAATACCAAAGGCAGGATGCTGCAGGATATTGTAGTGTCTCTTGGAGGCCGTGTGGCGGAGGAAATGATCTTTCATGACATTACCACCGGCGCGTCCCAGGACATTAAGCAGGCCACGGAGCTTGCCAGATCCATGGTGACCAAGTACGGAATGTCCGACCGGGTAGGTCTGATCAATTACGGGGCGGAGGACGACGAGGTGTTCATCGGCAGGGATCTTGCCCATACAAGAAGCATGAGCGAGGCTGTGGCCGCGGTGATCGACGAGGAAGTAAAGCGGATCATTGATGAAAGCCATATAAAGGCAAGAAAGATCATTGAGGAAAACCGGGATGTGCTGAACCGCTGCGCGGAGCTGCTTCTGGAGAAAGAAAAGCTTACCAGGGAAGAGTTTGAGGCGTTGTTTGAGGAAGAACCGGAAAACAAAACCGAAACAGCCTCCCCGGAGGAACCCGCGAATCTTTAGAAAAAATGGGCACTGGCAGGTTTGTACAAAAATAAAATGAGAAAAAAATCATGTTTGTGCACATTTATTTAGAAAGGGATGCTATACTTTATCTCGTAAAACCCCCAATATATTATATATAGTTTTACTACACCCCATAAGAAGAAATACCTTCTCCTAAAAAAGGCAGCGAAAGCTGCCTTTTTTACTTTGCGGGAACCTTTTTTCAGGATTTCCTGAAATGTGCTGTTGTCAGCAGGCGGCAAAGTATGGTAAACTAATGAACAGTAAATCGGCAGAAAGGCTGGAACTGGTTATGGATAAACAGGAACGTTACAGTGATCAGGATATGAGAAAAAAGCTGCAGTATATTTCCCTGATGGGTCCTATATTAAATAAGAAAGCTTTGTACACCGACACATCGGAAGAATACTGCAGGCCTCAGAATATTTCTCCCGGTGAAAGGCTTACAGTTCGGTTCCGGACAGGAAAAAACAACGTGGACGCGGTATATGCGGTTACAAAAAACGGAAAGAACAGGATGCAGAAAGTGCTGACCCACAATGCCTTCGACTACTATGAGACCAGCTTTATTATGACCGGGGAGCCTCTGCACTATTATTTTGAGATCATTTTTGACAAAATGACATATTATTACTGCAGCACCGGCGTTGCCATGCACATTGAGGAGCGGTATTCCTTTGAGGTGCTGCCTGATTTTCAGGTGCCGGACTGGGCAAAAGGCGCCGTGATGTATCAGATCTTTGTGGACCGGTTTTACAACGGAGATCCGTCCAATGATGTGGAAGAACGGGAATATATCTATATTCAGGACGGCACCAAAAAGGTGACGGACTGGTTCAAATATCCGGAGGCTATGGACGTGCAGTGCTTTTACGGCGGCGATCTGCAGGGTGTTATGGACAAACTGGATTACCTGCAGCGGCTGGGAGTGGAAGTGATCTATCTCAATCCCATCTTTGTGTCTCCTTCCAATCATAAGTATGATATTCAGGATTATGACTATGTGGATCCTCATTTTGGCAAGATCGTAGAGGACGGCGGCGCGCCTCTGGATTCCTGGGTGGCCGACAATAAGCAGGCAAGCAAGCTGATCAGGCGGGTGACGGACAAAAAAAATCTGGAAGCCTCCAACCAGCTGTTCATCCGTCTGGTGGAAGAGATCCACAAACGGGGCATGAAAGTGATCCTGGACGGGGTGTTCAACCACTGCGGCTCCTTTAACAAATGGCTGGACCGGGAGCGCCTTTATGAAGACGCAGAAGAATATGAACCGGGGGCGTTTGTGTCAAAAGACAGCCCTTACCGGGACTATTTCCGGTTTGCTCATGATGTATGGCCTTATAACCCAAGCTATGAGGGCTGGTGGGGCCATGATACCCTGCCAAAGCTGAATTATGAAGGCGCCCAGGCGCTTCACGACGAGATCCTGCGGATCGGAAAGAAATGGGTGTCTGCGCCTTATCAGGCAGACGGCTGGCGTCTGGATGTGGCGGCAGATCTGGGTCACAGTGTGGAATACAACCATCAGTTCTGGAAAGATTTCCGGAAAGCGGTGAAAGAGGCAAATCCTGACGCGCTGATCCTGGCGGAGCATTACGGAGATCCGGGGCCGTGGCTTCGGGGAGACGAATGGGACACAGTGATGAATTATGATGCCTTTATGGAACCGGTGACCTGGTATCTGACCGGTATGGAAAAGCACAGCGACGAGTACCGGGACGATCTGAAAAATAATCTGGCTCATTTTCAGGAAATCATGCGCCGGAGTATGAATATGTTTGGCAACGGTTCTCTTTTATCTGCCATGAATGAACTTTCCAACCATGATCATTCCCGGTTTCTGACCCGCACCAACGGAAAGGTAGGCCGGACAGCCACACTGGGGCCGGAGGCAGCCAACAGCGGCGTACACCCCTCGGTGCTGCGGGAAGCGGTTGTGATCCAGATGACCTGGCCCGGCGCCCCGACCATTTACTATGGAGACGAGGCCGGACTTTGCGGCTTTACGGATCCGGACAGCCGCAGGACCTACCCCTGGGGCAGAGAAGATTTTGAACTGATCGAGTTTCACCGGGATATGATCAAAATACATAAGAAATATCCGGTGCTGCGTACCGGCTCCATCTCGTTTCTGCCATGCGACCAGCCCATCCTCTGTTATGGGCGTTTTAATCTGAAAGAACAGGTGATTGTGGCGGTCAACAATTTTGACGAATCCAAAGACGTGGAAATATCCGTATGGTACACGGGCATGGCAAAGGAAACCGTGCTGACTCAGGTGATGGAGACCGGAAAAAGAGGGTATTCCATTGGCAAGGTGGAACGGGAGATCCATGGAGGGGTGCTGAAGGTATCCATGAGCCCCAAATCCGCCATGGTCTTTTATCACCGGGAGGTTCCGGAGGCTGAATGTCCGTGAAGATCCTGCTTGTGGCGGTAAACGCCAAATACATCCATTCCAATCCTGCCATTTACAGCTTAAAGAGCGCATGCGCCAACAGCGAAGCGGTATCTTTGGCGGAATATACCATCAATCATCAGCGGGAAAAGGTGCTGGCGGACATTTATGAAAAAGGGCCGGATCTGGTGGCCTTTTCCTGCTATATCTGGAATATTGCCTACATTCAGGCGCTGATCCCGGACCTGAAGCAGCTGATGCCCAAGGTGCCTTTGTGGCTTGGAGGACCGGAGGTATCCCACCGGGGAGAAGTTCTTTTGCGGGAAAACCCTCAGATCCGGGGCGTTATGGTGGGAGAGGGAGAAGAGACCTTTCCCCGGCTGGTCTCCTTTTATACAAAAGGGGAACCGTCTCTTGAACGGATCCCCGGGCTGATCTTTTGGGAAAACAAACAGGTGATCAATACCGGACTGCCGGACTGTCCGGATATGGCAAAACTCCCTTTCTGTTATCAGGATGTGCCAAAGGAGCAGTTTTCCCATCGGATCCTGTACTACGAATCTGCCAGAGGATGTCCGTTCTCCTGCAGCTATTGTCTGTCCTCCCTCCGGGAAACGGCAGGAAAAAAACGGGTGCGGTTTCGCCCTTTGGCTCAGGTAAAGCGGGAGCTTTCTTTTTTTCTGGAACAGAATGTGCAGCAGGTAAAGTTTGTTGACCGTACCTTTAACTGTGACAGGGACCGTGCTCTGGAGATCTGGACTTACATCCGGGACCACAGCAACGGCGTTACCAATTTTCATTTTGAGGTGGCGGGAGATCTGCTGGATGAGAAAAGCCTGGAGCTGTTGGCTTCCATGCCTCCCGGAACGGTTCAGCTGGAGATCGGGATACAGACGGTAAACGAAAAGACCCTGCGGGAGATCCGGCGGGTGACAGACCTGCCCCGGCTGTTTGCAAACGTGAAAAGACTGACAGCCATGGGCAATATCCACTGCCATGTGGATCTGATCGCCGGACTGCCCTTTGAAGACTTTTGGAGCTTTCGCCGGTCTTTCAACGCGGCCTATGCCCTGGGAGCGCACCAGCTTCAGCTTGGCTTCCTGAAAGTGCTGAAAGGATCCGCCATGGAGGAACAGGCTCCGGCATATGATCTGCAGTACAGCAGGATTCCTCCTTATGAAGTGCTTTCCACCCGCTGGATCTCCTACGGAGAGCTGCGGCGGCTGAAAGAGATCGAGGAGATGGTGGAGCTTTACAGCAACAGCGGCCAGTTTTGCCGCACGCTTCCTGTGGCGGCAGCGGCCTTTGAAACGCCCTTTGACTTTTTTGAGGCGCTGGCAGACTACTACAGGAAACAGGGGCTTGCAGCCGTAAGCCATTCCCGGGCGCAGCGCTATGAGATTCTGGGCCGTTTCTGTGAAAAAGAGCTGTCCGGCAGGCTGGACATAGACCTGATCAGAGAACTGCTGGTGCTGGATCTGTACGCCAGGGAGGCCCTGAAAAGCCGTCCGGCGTGGGCTCCGCCCCTGGCGCCTTTCTTCAGGCAGATCCAGGCCTTTTATGAAAGGGAAGCGGTGTCCTTTACCTATCTAAAAGGGTATGAGGGCTTTACCGCAAAGCAGCTGCGGCGGATGACCCATCTGGAGCCTCTGCGGTCTGGGAAAGCCATGCTCTTTGATTACCGGAACCGGGATCCGGTTACCGGAAACGGAAACATGACGGAAGTTTCCATTTTTTAGACGGGGCTTGCAACTTTAAAAAAATTGTCATAAGATAGAGAACATATAGGGGGATATGGACCATGATGAATCGAAAGACCCGAAAAATCATCTCTGCCGTGATCATTATCGTAGTTGTGCTGGCAATGGTGCTTGTGCCCATTCTGGTAAACTTTGTACGATGAGGAACTGTTTATGAAGATCGGAAAAATACCGGAACCGGTGCTGCGGCGCAGAGTTCTGAAGCACATTGTCACCAGACATCCCCGGGTAAAAGCGGGGGCCGACGTAGGCCGGGATTGCGCGGTTTTTGAAGAAGTCCCGGGAGAATCTGTTTTGCTGACTACGGATCCTATTACCGGAGCAGCGGAGGATCTGGGAGTTCTGGCAGTGCATACGGCGGTCAATGACCTTGCGGCGGGTGGAGGAACTCCTGCAGGCATTCTCCTTTCCGTCCTGCTGCCGGAAAACACCCGGGAGGAACAGCTTGGCCGGATCATGGAGGATGTGGAGACAGTGTGCCGGCAGCTGGGAATACAGATTATGGGCGGTCATACAGAAGTCACCGACGCTGTCAGCCGGATCATCCTCACCGTCACGGCAGTGGGCACGGTTTCCGATCAGTCCTGTCTGCCTGTTGGAAGAGGATCTGTTGGAGAAGATCTGGTGGTCACAAAGTGGATCGGTCTGGAGGGGACAGCCATTGCCGCGAAAATGCGGGAAAAGGAACTGCTGGCCCGATTCCCCCGGTCTTTTGTGGACAGCGCCCAAAGCTTTTTACAGCAGATTTCTGTGCTGCCTGAGGCAAAAATCGCCGCTCAGTATGGCGCAAGCGTCATGCACGACGTAACGGAGGGCGGCATATACGGCGCTCTCTGGGAACTGGGAGAAGCTTCCGGCGTGGGGCTTTGGGCGGATCTGAAGAAAATCCCCATCCGTCAGGAAACTGTGGAGATCTGCAATTTCCTGGATCTGAATCCCTACGGACTGGTATCCGGCGGAAGCCTGCTGATCGCCGCAAAAGACGGAGACGGACTTGTGGAAGCGCTTGCCCGGGCAGAAATTCCCGCCGCCAGGATCGGAAAGATCACGGAGGGCAGGGCAAAAGTGCTGACAAACGGCGATCAGGAGCGGTATCTGGAGCCGCCAAAAAGCGACGAGCTATATAAACTGCAGTGAGGAGGACGCGGTATGAATGAGATCAGAGAAAAAATACTGAATTTTATCGAAAAAAACAGCCGGGTAGACCTGGGCGAGCTGGCCGTGGTGCTTGGCATGGAAGAAGCGGAGGTGGCCAATGAGATCGCTGCCATGGAAAAGGAGGAGATCATCTGCGGCTATCATACCATGATCAACTGGGAAAACACAAGCCGGGAAAAAGTGACGGCGCTGATCGAGGTGCGGGTAACCCCTCAGAGAGGTCAGGGGTTTGACAACATTGCAGAGCGTATTTACAATTACCCCGAGGTACAGTCTGTCTATCTGATCTCCGGCGGTTACGATCTTTTGGTGACCATTGACGGAAGAACTCTGCGGGAAGTGTCCCAGTTTGTATCGGACAAGCTTTCCACAATGGAATCGGTGCTGAGCACAGCTACTTATTTTATTCTGAAGAAATACAAAGATCACGGAACGGTCATGTCCAAAAGAAAAAAAGATGAAAGGATGCTGGTGACGCCGTGAGAGACCCGCTGAACAAAAAGATCAAAGAAGTACAGCCTTCCGGTATCCGCAAGTTTTTTGATATCGTAAGCGAGATGAAAGACGCCATTTCTCTTGGCGTGGGGGAGCCGGATTTCGACACTCCCTGGCATATCCGGGACGAGGGCATTTATTCCCTGGAAAAGGGGCGGACCTTTTATACCTCCAACGCGGGGTTAAAGGAGCTGCGGGAGGAAATCTGCCGGTATCTGCAGCGCAGATACGGCCTTTGCTACGACCCTGTGAAAGAAAACTTTGTGACCGTAGGCGGAAGCGAGGCCATTGATCTTGCTATGCGAACCATGCTGGATCCGGGGGACGAAGTGCTGATCCCGCAGCCAAGCTATGTGTCATATCTGCCCTGCGCCTACATGGCGGACGGTGTGCCGGTAGTCATAGAGCTGAAAGAGGAAAATGAATTCAAACTGACCCGGGAAGAACTGGAAAGGGCCATTACGCCAAAAACAAAGATCCTGGTGCTCCCTTTTCCAAACAATCCTACCGGCGCCGTCATGACAAAAGAAGAATTGGAGCCCATTGCGGAGGTGGTCCGGGAACACGACCTGTTTGTGATCTCCGACGAGATCTATTCAGAACTGACCTATGATCATGAGCATGTCTCCATCGCGGCCCTGCCGGGAATGAAAGAGCGGACCATTGTGATCAACGGCTTTTCCAAATCCTATGCCATGACCGGCTGGCGGCTGGGCTATGCCTGCGGTCCGGAACCCATTATCTCCCAGATGATCAAGCTTCATCAGTTTGCCATTATGTGCGCTCCTACAAACAGCCAGTACGCGGCGGTCAGCGCCCTGCGAAACGGAGACGGAGACGTGGCGCGGATGCGGGAGGCATATAACCAGCGGCGCCGGTATCTGATGCACACGTTCCGGGAAATGGGGTTGCAGTGCTTTGAGCCTTTTGGAGCCTTTTATGTATTTCCCTGTATCAGGGAATTTGGAATGACCAGCGAGGAATTTGCCACCAGGCTTTTGGAGGAAGAGCGGGTTGCCGTAGTGCCGGGCACGGCTTTCGGAGCCTGCGGGGAAGGATTTTTGCGGATCTCTTACGCCTATTCTCTGGAAGACCTGAAGGTGGCAATGGAGCGGATCCGGCGGTTTCTGGACAGGCTGCGGGGGCAGGTGTCATGAATGTTGTGCTGTTTGAACCGGAGATTCCCTCAAACACAGGAAATATCGGGCGCACCTGCGCGGCGGCGGGAGCCAGGCTGCACCTCATCGAGCCTCTGGGCTTTCGCCTGACAGAAAAGGCCCTGCAGCGGGCCGGGATGGATTACTGGAACCGGCTGGACGTAACCCGCTATGTGAATTTTGCGGAATTTTTGGAAAAGAATCCCGGCGCAAAGCTGTATATGGCTACCACAAAGGCCAAAAAGATCTATACGGAAGTGCGGTATGAGCCGGACTGTTATCTGATGTTTGGCAAGGAAAGCGCGGGGATCCCCGAGGAGATCCTTGTGCAGTATGAAGAGACCGCGGTGCGGATCCCCATGGAGCAGGAGACCAGGTCCCTGAACCTGGCCAATTCCGTGGCAGTGGTCCTGTATGAAGCTCTGCGCCAGAACGGGTTTCCCGGACTTGCGCAGCAGGGCGCCCTGCACAGGCTGCAGTGGAAGTCCACCTGAGACGGAGGAATTATGTGGATCGCAGACAGATGGAAAGATTATGAGGTGCTGGATACCTCTCGCGGAGAAAAACTGGAGCGCTGGGGAGATTATCTTCTGGTGCGGCCGGATCCCCAGGTGATCTGGGATACGCCCCGCAGCCACAGGGGATGGAAAGAACGAAACGGGCATTACCACCGCAGCAGCAAGGGCGGAGGAAGCTGGGAGTTTTTTGATCTGCCGGGAAGATGGGAGATCGAATATGAGCTGAAGATCAAAAAGACCCTTCGGTTTGGCCTGCAGCCCTTTCAGTTCAAGCATACGGGACTGTTTCCGGAGCAGGCGGTAAACTGGGAATGGTTTGCGGAGAAAATCAGAAATGCCGGCAGGCCGGTAAAGGTGCTGAATCTGTTTGCTTATACCGGAGGCGCCACCCTGGCCGCCGCAGCGGCGGGAGCCAGGGTAACCCATGTGGACGCGTCGAAAGGCATGGTAGGCTGGGCAAAGGAAAACGCCCGGATCTCCGGACTTTCGGAGACTTCCGTTCGCTGGCTTGTGGATGACTGCGTGAAATTTGTAGAGCGGGAGATCCGCCGGGGCAGCAGTTACGACGGGATCATTATGGATCCGCCCTCCTATGGCAGAGGTCCAAAGGGAGAGGTGTGGAAGATGGAAGAAGGGGTGTTTTCCCTGATCTGTCTTTGCAGCCGGATCTTAAGCAAAAATCCCCTGTTTTTCCTGATCAATTCCTATACCACCGGTCTGGCCCCGTCGGTGCTCACCAATCTGCTGACCTTTGCCCTGAAAAAACAGTTTGGCGGCTTTGCCCAGGGGGAGGAGATCGGGCTGCCCATCAGCAACACCGGACTGGTGTTGCCCTGCGGGGCTTCGGGAAGATGGAGCCTGGAGGAATGAGAACCAAAGGAAACATCTTTTTGCTGCCGCATATGTTACATTATAGTTGATTTTTTGTACGGAAGCAGTGGGACAGACGCTGCTCTACATAACGCAGCCGTTTGCCGCCAAAAGGCGGAATGACACAGAGCCGGCGGATCTGCCGGAATTTCCCTATGTAGGATACTGCTTTACGGATGCTTGATATAAATAGCAGAAGAGGCTGTTTTGAAACAGCCTCTTCTTTTTTGGCCAGATAGCCGCGGATGTCAGGAAAGAGGAAAATTGACCACATATCTGTACATGACGATGAAATGGCAGATACTGCCGGCCATCACAAACAGATGAAAGATCTCATGGGAGCCGAAATTCTGAAAACGGGCGTTGAACACAGGAAGCTTCAGCGCATAGATCACGCCGCCTACGGTGTACAGGATGCCGCCGGCAAGAAGCCAGTAAAATCCGCCTCCGGAAAGCAGGTGATAGAGGGGCGCCATTGCAAATACGCATACCCAGCCCATAAGGATATAGAGCAGAGAAGAAAACCACTTGGGGCAGGTGATCCAGAAAAACTTGATGAGGATCCCCGCCAGGGCAATGGCCCACACGGAAGCCAGCATAATGGCGCCTGTCCTGCCGTGGAGAACGATGATGCAGATGGGCGTGTAGGAGCCTGCCACAAACACAAAGATCATCATGTGATCGATCTTGCGGAGAACCTTGTTGACTTTTTCGGAAATGTCCAGGGTATGATAAATGGTGCTGGCGCTGTACAGCATCAGCATGGTCGTCATAAAGACAACGCAGGTTACCAGATAAGAACGGTTGCTCTGGGCATTTGCCCGTATCAGCAGAGGCAGCGCCGCGATCAGGGTCATGACCGCGCCCACAAAATGGGTGATGGCGCTTCCGGGATCTTTGATCTGAAAAGTATGTTCTTTCATAATCCATTCCTCATTTCTGTTTGAGATATCTTTAATATATGCAATCCAAACCATAATATGTAGTTTTTGAAACTATGTTATGTATGTCCATATATTACATCTTGTGGAAATAAAATGCAAGTGTTTTTTTGTGAAAAATTTATGTCGGAAAAAACAGGAGGTTTCTACAAAAATTTCTTGACGAACAGAGCGGATTTCGATATGATAATAGTAATGATTACTGATAATGAAAGGAGCCGTGTGCGTCCGTGGCAGCTGTAAAGTTTAGCAGACAGCGGGAATATATTCGCCGGAATCTGGCGGAGCGCCGGGATCATCCTACGGCAGACATGGTTTACCGGGACGTGCGAAAGGCATTCCCCAATGTCAGCCTTGGCACTGTGTACCGCAACCTGTCCCTGCTGGCAAAGCTGGGAGACATCCGCCGGATCTCAGGCGGAGAAGGCGCAGACCGTTTTGACGGCAGGATGGATCCTCACGATCATTTTTTCTGCCGGGTATGCGGCGGCGTGACGGATCTTCCCCTGGCAGACGGCGGTCAGATCCTGAAAAAGAGGGCCCAGAAAGACTTTGCGGGGCATATTGACCGGCAGGTGGTGGAGTTTTTCGGAACCTGCCCCAAGTGCCTGAAAGCCGGGGGCGCGAAAGGCCTTTCTGTTATCGGTAATAAATAATAATTTTATAAGGAGAGGATTTACATGAAAAAGTTTGTATGTCAGGTATGCGGTTATGTTTATGAAGGAGAGTCTGCTCCGGAATCATGTCCCCAGTGTCATGCGCCGGCTTCCAAGTTCACAGAGCAGTCCGATGAGATGAGCTGGGCAGCGGAACATGTTGTAGGAGTCGCTCAGGGAGTTTCCGAGGACATTCTGGCTGATCTTCGGGCAAACTTCAATGGTGAGTGCACAGAGGTAGGCATGTATCTTGCCATGGCAAGAGTGGCCCATCGGGAAGGCTATCCCGAGATCGGCCTTTACTGGGAGAAAGCCGCCTATGAGGAAGCAGAGCATGCCGCCAAATTCGCGGAGCTTCTGGGCGAAGTGGTAACAGACAGCACAAAGAAAAATCTGCAGATGAGAGTGGAAGCCGAGAACGGCGCGACCGCAGGAAAGTTTGATCTTGCGAAACGGGCGAAAGCGGCAAATCTGGACGCCATCCATGACACCGTACATGAAATGGCCCGGGACGAGGCCCGTCACGGCAAAGCTTTCAAGGGTTTGCTGGAGAGATATTTCGGATAAGAAAAAAATCCATAACAAGCAATATCTTGTAGTTAATAAAAATTTAATACAATATCTTGTGTTTGTTTCTTGACTGTCACGGAAAAGTTTGCTATACTTGCACATAGATTCCGCAAAAGGACCGGAGAAAGCTCCGGAAACGAGAGAGGAGAAAATGAAATGTTCAATGTAGTAAAACGTGACGGTAAAATTACGGATTTTCATATTGCCAAGATCAACGACGCCATTGCCAAGGCTTTTGAGGCAACTGAAAATCAGTATGATGAAGATATTTTAAACCTGATTTCTCTTCGGGTGACGGCAGATTTCCAGAGTAAGATCCAGGACGGCGCCGTCAGCGTGGAGGATATTCAGGACAGTGTGGAGACCGTGCTGAACCAGACCGGTTATACAGAAGTGGCAAAGGCCTACATTTTATACCGGAAGCAGCGGGAAAAGATCCGCAATATGAAGTCCACCATCCTGGACTACAAGGATGTGGTCAACAGCTATGTGAAAGTGGAGGACTGGCGTGTAAAAGAAAATTCTACCGTTACATACTCCGTGGGAGGGCTGATCCTCAGCAACTCCGGCGCTGTGACCGCCAATTACTGGCTCTCTGAGATCTACGATCCGGAAATTGCCGACGCGCACCGGAACGCGGATATTCACATTCACGATCTGTCCATGCTGACAGGTTATTGCGCGGGATGGTCCTTAAAGCAGCTGATTATGGAAGGCCTGGGAGGCATCAGCGGCAAGATTACCTCTTCGCCGGCAAGCCATCTGTCTGTACTGTGCAATCAGATGGTCAACTTCCTTGGCATTATGCAGAATGAGTGGGCGGGCGCTCAGGCTTTCTCTTCCTTTGATACTTACCTGGCGCCCTTTGTAAAAAAGGACAATCTTTCCTATGATGAGGTAAAGAAATGTATCGAGTCCTTTATTTACGGAGTCAACACGCCCAGCAGGTGGGGCACGCAGGCTCCTTTCTCCAACATTACGCTGGACTGGACCGTGCCCAATGACCTGGCCGAGCTTCCTGCCATCGTAGGAGGCAGGGAGATGGATTTCTGCTACAAGGACTGCAAGAAGGAAATGGATATGATCAACAAGGCGTTCATCGAAACCATGATCGAGGGGGACGCCAACGGAAGAGGATTCCAGTATCCCATTCCCACATATTCCATTACCAAAGACTTTGACTGGTCTGAGACGGAAAACAATAAGCTGCTGTTTGAGATGACTTCCAAATACGGAACGCCTTATTTCTCCAATTATATCAACAGCGACATGGAGCCCAGCGACGTGAGAAGCATGTGCTGCCGTCTCCGTCTGGATCTTCGGGAACTGCGCAGAAAGACCGGCGGTTTCTTCGGTTCCGGTGAAAGCACCGGTTCCGTAGGGGTTGTGACCATCAACATGCCCAGGATCGCTTATCTTTCCAGGGACGAAAAGGAATTTTACCAGCGTCTGGATCGGATGATGGATCTTTCCGCCCGTTCCTTAAAGATCAAGAGAGGCGTGATTACCAAGCTGCTGGAGGAAGGGCTCTATCCTTATACAAAGCGTTATCTGGGAAGCTTTGACAATCATTTCTCCACCATTGGCCTGATCGGTATGAACGAAGTGGGTCTCAACGCGAAATGGCTGGGGAAAGACCTGACTGATGAAAAGACTCAGCAGTTCACAAAGGATGTGCTGAACCATATGCGTGAGCGGCTGTCAGATTACCAGGAGCAGTACGGCGATCTGTACAATCTGGAGGCGACTCCCGCGGAATCCACCACATACCGTCTTGCAAAGCATGACAAGAAGCGTTATCCCGACATTATCACCGCGGGCAATGAAGGCGATACTCCTTATTACACAAACAGCTCTCACCTGCCGGTGGACTTTACGTCAGATATTTTTGACGCCCTGGACATTCAGGATGAACTGCAGACGCTGTATACATCCGGTACGGTGTTCCACGCGTTTCTCGGTGAAAAGCTTCCCGACTGGAAAGCCGCTGCCAAACTGGTAAAGACCATTGCCGAGAATTATCAGCTGCCTTATTATACCCTGTCTCCTACCTATTCTATCTGCAAGGATCACGGGTATCTGGCAGGGGAACATTTCACCTGCCCCAAGTGCGGCGAAAAGGCGGAAGTGTACAGCCGGATCACCGGTTATTACCGTCCGGTACAGAACTGGAATGAGGGAAAGATCCAGGAGTACAACAACCGGAAAGAGTATGACATCGCAAGTTCCGTGCTGAAAAAGCATGAGGAGGCTTACCAGGCACAGCAGGCCGGCAGTGAAAAAGAGCATTCGGCAGAAGAAGACCTTGGGTCTGCCGCCGGCGTCACCTATCTGTTTACCACAAAGACCTGTCCCAACTGCAAGATCGCGAAAGAATATCTGGCAGATGAAGACTACATTGTGGTAGACGCAGAGGAAAATGAGGAGCTGGTATCCAGATACCGCATCATGCAGGCGCCTACCCTTGTGGTGGTCAAGGGAGATCAGGTACAGAAGTATGTCAACGCTTCCAATATCAAAAAATTTGTAAGCGGCAGAGCATAAAAAACCAGAATAAAAAAGAAAAGCTGGGTAAAACCCGGCGGTTTCTGAAAGAAACCTCTTTCATCAGACCGGTTGTCTGAAAAAAGGATCTTTCAGAAGCCGCCGGGTTTTTTTGGGAAAACTCCCCAAGAAAGTACCTTGCCACTGTTTCTCTGTTATGGTAAGATATTCTTGCAAACCTTTTGAAAAGAAAGGAGATGACGGTGTGCGTATTTTGATTAAGAACGGACATATTCTGGATCCTGCTTCAGGCACCGACGAGGTGAAAGATCTGCTGATCGAGGAAGACAGGATCGCGAAGCTGGAAAAAAACAGCAAACACAAGGCAGACAGGGTCATAGACGCCACCGGCTGCTATGTGATGCCGGGACTGATCGACCTGCATGTGCATTTGCGTGATCCCGGCTTTACCCATAAGGAAACAATTGAGACCGGAGCCCTTGCGGCGGCCCGGGGCGGCTATACGACCATCTGCGCCATGCCCAACACAAACCCGGTTATGGACAACCGCGACCGCATCGGCTTTGTACACCGGAAAGCGGCGGCGGAGGCAGTGGTCAACGTGCTGCAGATCGGCGCCATAACAGAGGGTCAGAACGGAGAGTATCTGGCAGATATTGCGGGTATGGCAGAGGAGGGCGCTCCGGCCATTTCCGAAGACGGCAAATCCGTCATGAATACGAAACTGTACTTAAAAGGCATGAAACAGGCGGCGGCCTGCGGCCTGAAAGTATTTGCCCACTGCGAGGAAAAAACGCTGGCGGGAAACGGCGTCATGCACAAGAGCGCCAGGGCAAAGGAGCTTGGAATGCCGGAGATCAGCCATGCGGTGGAGGACATTATTACCGCCAGGGATATTCTGCTGGCAAAGGAAGCAGGCGCGGATCTGCATCTGTGCCATGTATCCACAGCGGACAGCGTGAAAATGATCGCGCTGGCGAAAAAGGCAGGTTACAGGATTACGGCGGAGGCCTGTCCCCATCATTTTACTTTGTCGGTAGAGGACATCCAAAAGGACGATCCCAATTTCAAAATGAATCCGCCTCTGCGGGATCCCGAGGATGTGGAGGCGATCAGGCAGGGCATTGCCGACGGCACCATTGATGTGATCTCCACGGATCACGCGCCTCACACCATGCAGGAAAAAGGGGTTTCCATGCTGGGGGCTCCCTTTGGCATCGTAGGACTGGAAACAGCCGCGTCTCTGGCCTATACGGAGCTGGTGGAGACTGGGATTCTGACCCCCATGCAGATGGTGGAGAAAATGAGCTACAACGGGGCTAAGATCATCGGCAGCGAAAAGGGAACTCTGGCTCCGGACAGCGTTGCGGATATTGTGATCTTCGATCCGAGGGAAACCTATGTGATCGATGCGGCGGAGTTTGCCTCCAAGGGCAGGAACACGCCCTTTCAGGGACGCAGGGTCAAAGGACGGGTCCGCTGCACCATCGTGGCCGGAGAAGTGGTATACGAAAAAGAGACCCATTGAAAGGAAAGCAGAATATGATCAATGAACTGTGCAAAAAGATCAAGGCGCTGAAGGCGCCTGTAGTAGTAGGCCTGGATCCCATGCTGCGCTATGTGCCGGGCCATATCCGGAAAAAAGCCTTTGCGGAGTACGGAGAAACGCTGGAGGGGGCGGCAGAAGCCATCTGGCAGTTCAACAAAGGCATTGTGGACGCGGTGTGGGACCTGATCCCGGCGGTAAAGCCTCAGATCGCCATGTACGAGCAGTTTGGCATTCCCGGTCTTGCCGCGTTTCAGAAAACGGTATCCTACTGTAAATCCAAAGGACTGATCGTCATTGGGGATATCAAGCGGGGAGATATCGGCTCCACTTCCGCGGCTTACGCTGCCGGCCATCTTGGAAAGGTTACGGTAGGAAGCCGGCGCATCGCGCCCTTTGAGGAGGATTTTGTGACGGTGAACCCCTATCTGGGTACAGACGGGGTAAAGCCTTTTGTGGAAGTGTGCAGGGAAGAAAAGAAAGGCATTTTCGTTCTGGTAAAAACTTCCAATCCCTCCAGCGGGGAATTTCAGAACCGGCTGACAGAGGGCAGGCCACTCTATGAGCTTGTAGGGGAAATGGTAGACCGCTGGGGTCAGGAGCATATGGGAGACGCCTACAGCTATGTGGGAGCAGTGGTGGGAGCCACCTATCCCGAGGAAGGCAAGGTGCTTCGGAAACTGATGCCAAAGACCTTTATCCTTGTTCCCGGCTACGGAGCTCAGGGCGGAAAAGGCGCGGATCTGGTGCATTATTTTCATGACGACGGCCTTGGCGCCATTGTCAATTCTTCCAGAGGCATCATTGCGGCCTATCAGCAGGAGCAGTATGCGGCTTTTGGAGAGGAAGGCTACGCGGACGCGTCCAGACAGGCAGTGAAGGCCATGATCGCGGATCTGAACAGCGCCCTGGACAATGCTTTTTCATGAAACGGAGAAATCGATGAAACGGAAAATAACAGAAGCTGCGGTGCTGGAGCAGACCTGCCTTGCCCAGGGAATTTACAGCATGTGGCTCCGGGCGGAAGAGATCGCGTCAGAGGCCGGTCCGGGGCAGTTCATTTCCATGTATTGCCGGGAGGGGAGCCGTCTGCTCCCAAGGCCCATCAGCCTTTGCGAAACAGACCGGAAGCAGGGCAGAATCCGGGTAGTATACCGGGTGGCTGGAAAAGGAACGAAAGAGTTTTCGGAAAAAAAGGCCGGAGATACCATAAGGATTCTGGGCCCTCTTGGAAACGGATTTCCTCTGAAAGAAAAAAAGGCGCTGCTGGTAGGAGGCGGCATTGGGATTCCGCCTATGCTGCAGCTTGCCAAAGAGCTGCCCGGTGAAAAACAAATGGTAATGGGCTACCGCAATGAGGAACTGTTTTTAAAGAGCGACCTGGAGCGGCTGGGACCGGTGTATGTGTCCACCGACGACGGCAGCGCCGGCACAAAGGGAACGGTTTTGGACGCCATCCGGGAAAACCGGCTGGAAGCAGAGGTTTTGTATGCCTGCGGCCCGCTGCCTATGCTGCGGGGACTGAAAGCATACGCGGCGGAAACTGGCATGGAGGCCTGGATCTCTCTGGAAGAGCGGATGGCCTGCGGCATCGGCGCCTGCCTTGCCTGTGTGTGCAAGTCTACCGAAGTGGATGACCACAGCCGGGTCCGCAATAAGAGAGTCTGCAAGGAGGGCCCGGTATTTTTGGCAGAGGAGGTGGATCTGTCATGAGAAACCTTTCTGTGAATCTGGCGGGAGTTCCTCTGAAAAACCCGGTGATGGTTGCCTCAGGAACCTTTGGATCGGGAGAGGAGTTCAGCGAATTCCTGGATCTGAACAGACTGGGCGCCGTTGTGACAAAAGGCGTGGCCAATGTGCCATGGCCCGGCAACCCGGCTCCAAGAGTGGCGGAAACCTATGGCGGCATGTTAAATGCCATCGGGCTGCAAAATCCCGGCGTAGAGGTGTTTGCCAGGCGGGATCTGCCCTTTTTGCGGCAGTTTGACACAAACGTGATTGTCAACGTATGCGGAAGAACCGAGGAGGATTACTGTCAGGTGGTGGAGCGGCTGGCAGAGGAGCCTAGGGTGGATCTGCTGGAGATCAATATTTCCTGTCCCAACGTAAAGGAGGGAGGCATTGCCTTTGGTCAGGATCCAAAGGCGGTGGAAAGGATCACCGGTGCCGTAAAGGCTGTGGCAAAGCAGCCGGTGATCATGAAGCTCAGTCCCAACGTGACGGACATTACAGAGACCGCAAGAGCCGCGGAGGCAGGCGGAGCGGACGCGCTTTCCCTGATCAACACCCTGACCGGCATGAAGATCGATGTGGAGCGCCAGACCTTTGCGCTTGCCAATCAGACGGGAGGACTGTCCGGCCCGGCTATCCGGCCGGTAGCGGTGCGGATGGTAAATCAGACCGCCCGGGCAGTAAAGATTCCCATTATCGGAATGGGCGGCATCATGACCGCGGAGGACGCTCTGGAGTTTATTCTGGCAGGGGCAACGGCAGTGTCTGTGGGGACGGCCAATTTCCATGATCCCCGGGCCGCCGTAAACGTGATCGAGGGGATAGAATCCTACATGGAGCGCCATCAGGTGGAAGATATCAACCGGCTGATCGGGCTGGTAAACAGATAAAGGAGAATTCAAATGCCGGCAACTTACGCACATTACAGATTTGGACATCAGGTGTTATCGCGGCTTCCGGAATCGATCAGAGACGTGATCCTGTCAGAGGAGGAACTGTTTGACGCGGGCCTTCACGGGCCGGACATTCTGTTTTATTACAATCCGCTGGAGGACAACCTGGTCAGTATCAAAGGACATGAAATGCACAGAGAGTCCGGCATGATCTTTTTTAAAAAGGCCGCAAAAGTTCTGGCCGAGCATGACGACCGGGCTCACCTGGCTTATGTGTATGGATTTCTGTGTCATTTTGCCCTGGATCGCAGCTGTCACGGCTACATTGGAAAGGCAGTGAAACAAAGGGGCGTTTCCCATACGGAGATCGAGCGGGAATTTGACCGGAGACTGCTGGTGATGGACGGGTATGACCCCACAGCCAGGAGCCTGACGGATCATCTCCATGGAAGAAGCAGAAATGCCGCCGTGATCAGCGATTTCTATCCGGGCATTTCAAAAAGGCAGATCAGGCGGACAATTTGCCTGTTTGTGATCTGCAACCGGCTGCTGTTGGCGCCGGGCAGGATCAAGCGCCGTCTTTTGGAAAAGACGCTGGCTTTGCTCCATCATGAAGAAGTAATGAAGATGGTCATCAGCAAAAAGCCCAATCCGCAATGCTTTGCAAGCAATATGGAGATCGGAAGGCTTTACTTGGCAGCCGTTCCCCAAGCGGTAGATCTGATCTGCGGTTTTTGGGACTGCGCGTCAGGAAAGCGGCCCTGGGACGATCTGTATCATTACAATTTCAGCTCGGCCTACAGGGGAGAAGAAAAGAAAGGGTGAACCTTATGGAAGATTACAAGAAAGAATTTATACAGTTTATGGTGGACAGCAATGTGCTGAAATTTGGTGATTTTACATTAAAGAGCGGCAGGAAGTCTCCCTTTTTTATGAACGCGGGGGCGTATGTTACCGGCGCTCAGCTGAGCCGTCTGGGAGAATATTATGCAAAGGCCATTCATGACAATTACGGTCTGGACTTTGACGTGCTGTTCGGACCTGCCTACAAGGGCATTCCTCTGGCGGTGGCAACTGCCATGGCCATCAGCCGCCTGTATGGAAAGGAGATCCGTTACTGCTCCAACCGGAAAGAAATAAAGGATCACGGCGACGCGGGCATTCTCCTTGGAAGCCCCATTCAGGACAACGACCGGGTGGTGATCATCGAGGACGTGACCACTTCCGGAAAATCCATGGATGAGACCGTTCCCATCATCCGCGCCCAGGGCAATGTGCAGATTAAGGGCCTGATGGTGTCCTTAAACCGCATGGAGCGGGGCAAGGGAGAAAAGAGCGCTCTGGAGGAGATTCAGGAGACCTACGGATTTCCCGCGGCAGCGATCGTGACCATGAAAGAAGTGGTGGACTGTCTGCATGGCCGGGAATACAACGGAAAAACGCTGATCGACCGACAGATGAAAGAGGCCATTGACAAATATTATGAACAGTATGGGGTAAAATAAATCATATGAAACAAAAAAGGGCAGGTTTTGTCCCTGGAATGGAGGAGTCATGGAAGAAAAAATGTATAAGACAATGAGCCGCACAGGCAGCGCCAATGTTGTCATTGGCATTCTGACGCTGGCAGTAGGGATCGCCACCGGGGTGATGCTTCTGGTCACCGGCGCCAATTTACTGAAGAAAAAAGAAAAACTGACCATATGAGAAAAGACAGGGGACAAAATTTGTGAGTAGTCATAAAAAAAACGAGACGGGGAGAGCCATCTTCTGGCTCCTGTTTTTGCTATACATTGCGGCGCTGGTGTACTTTCTGTTTTTTTCCGAACGCTACGGCAGGACGGATGACGGAAATTTCCGCTATAATCTGGTTCCTCTGCAGGAGATTGTCCGTTTTATCAAATACCGGTCCATTATGGGCACGGAGACGGTGGTTTTGAACCTGGCGGGAAATGTGGCAGGTTTTATGCCGTTTGGTTTTTTGCTTCCGCTTCTCAGCGCAAAAGAGCGGCGGCTGATCATGGTGCTGCTTCTGACCTTTGAGCTGAGCCTGGTGGTGGAAGTGATCCAGCTGTTTACCGGAGTAGGCAGCTTTGACGTAGACGATCTGATTCTGAACACCCTGGGCGGTGTTCTTGGTTATGGCTGCTATTGTATATTTGCGGCCCTGCACAGAAAAGGAGGACGCGGATGAACACAGAACGGTTGGAACAGCAGATCCGGTTTGTTCTGGAAGCAGATCGGATCAAGCAGATCACAAGACAGAGTTATCTGGCAGACGGCAGCAGGAAAGAAAATGACGCGGAGCATTCCTGGCACCTGGCGCTGATGGCTTTTCTGCTTGCCGAACATGCCAATGAAGAGATTGACGTACTGCGGGTTATGGAAATGGTGATCATACACGATCTGGTAGAGATCGACGCAGGGGATACTTATGCCTACGACGACGCGGGCAACGCCACCAAACGGCAGCGGGAGGAAAAGGCCGCCGACCGGATTTTCGGCATGCTGCCGGAGGATCAGGCTGTTTGGTTCCGGCAGCTCTGGGAAGAATTTGAAGCCGCAGAGACAAAGGAGGCCAGGTTTGCCCTGGCTTTGGATAAGGTACAGCCCATACTGCTCAACGACAGCACCGACGGCAAGGCGTGGCGGGAGCATCAGGTAAGAGAAGAGCAGATCCTGAAACGAAACAGGACGACTCCGGAAGGATCCCGCGCCCTTTGGGATTACTGCGCAAAACTGGTGGAGAAAAATGTGGAAAAGGGAAATGTCAGGAGGTCATAATACCGTGGAGCAAATGGAGTACCGCCAAAACGCCGAGAAAAAGGAACCGCCTTTTTTTGCCGGGAGAAAAGAGCTTGCCCTGGAGCGGCTGAAGCTCATACCCGGCGAAGAACAGGCCGCGGTTCCTTTTTGTGATTATTTTCAAAAGACCGCGGAGTTTCTTTTGGGGATCCTGCGGCTGGAGCAAAAGCTGCGAAGCGGAGAGACCAAATCCTGGTCTCTGGAACAGCTGGCCCGGCAAAATGCCGCTTTGTACGGGGACATAACCCCCAAGCAGTATGAAACCAGCTATGCCAATCCGGCCTATGCCTGCAGGATGCTGGGAGATGAATTTGGGCAGCTGCTTTCCATGCTGTACGGAGAGCTGCGGAGCACCATTGTGTACGCCTATGAAGACAGACAGGAGGAGCTGCTGGTCTTTACGGAGCTGTTTTTGCAGGTGTACGGCTGTTTTGAAGAGGGACAGATCCCTCCCTGCCGGGAAATTAAAGAGATCCTCTACTGGTTTTTCAGCGATTACAGCGAGTTGTTTATGACGGGGAGGGTCAGAGAGCAGGTGGACGAAACCTGTTCTTTCGCGGCGGATATCATTACCCGGGCGGATCTTAACGATCTGCGGTATCTGTATGCCTTTGGAGAGTATATTACGGACGACGAGATCCAAACCGCGGAGTATCTGAACAGCCTGCCAAAAGAAGAGATCGAAAAGCTTGCCCGCACAATGGCGGAGGGATATCGGATGGGCTTTGTAAACGGCGGAAAAGACCTGTCCAAAAAGAAGACCGTGAACATCCGCTATCATCTTGGATTTGAGCGGATCATCCGCCAGGTGATAGAAGAATTTGACCGCATGGGGCTAAAGCCTGTGATCTACCGGGCAGGCGCCGGGTCTCTGTACAGCAAGGCCGGATATGAAGGGGCGTGCCCCAATCCGCAGTACGAATACGACCACCGGGCGGATCAGGCGGTTTATCTGGATAAACGGTATGTGGAGCGGAGGCTTGGCGCCCTGAAGCTTGCCTATGAACAGTATCAAAATCAGGCGGCGGTCCACGGAGGCCCGGCCTGCCTGGAGGTGTTTGGGGAACCTCCCTTTGTGCCTGAGACAAAAGACGCCTGTCTGCGGCTCAGTGAAAAACAGAAGAAGCTTTCCGTTCAACTGCAAAATGACGCCGCCCAGCTGACCAACCGGTATATACCCGGTGAAGAACGAAGCTTTACCATCATTGCCTTTCCCATGCCAAAGATCGGCAGCCGGTACCGGGAAATCTTTCAGGAGATCGTAAAGATCAATACGCTGGATTCAGAAAAATACAGAAAAATTCAGCAGAAGCTTATTGACGCGCTGGATCAGGGCGTTTTTGTGCATATTACCGGAAAGGGCGCCAATGAAACGGACCTGAGGATCATGCTGCATCCGCTGAAGGATCCTTCCAAAGAGACTGCCTTTGAAAACTGTGTGGCAGATGTGAATATTCCCGTGGGAGAAGTGTTTACCTCCCCGGTGCTTGCGGGAACGGAAGGGACCTTATTTGTCAGCAGGGTATATTTAAATTCTCTGCTCTATAAAGATCTGAAGCTGACCTTTCAGGAGGGCATGGTCACCGGATTTTCCTGCGGCAACTTCAAGGGGGAGCAGGAAAACCGGAAGTACATTCTGGAAAATGTGATGAATTACCATGAGAGTCTTCCCATGGGAGAATTTGCCATTGGCACCAATACCACCGCCTATGTGGCGGCAAAGACTTACGGTATCGCAGACCGGCTGCCCATTCTCATTGCCGAAAAGATGGGCCCTCACTTCGCGGTGGGCGATACCTGCTACAGCCATCAGGAGGACTGTCCGGTGTATAATCCCGACGGCAAGGAGATCGTGGCCAGGGACAACGCCTGTTCCATGCTGCGGAAAGAGGATCCGGCAAAAGCATATTTCAATACCCATGTGGATATTACCATTCCCTATGAGGAGCTGGAAAAGATTTCCGTCATCCATCAGGACGGCAGCGAAAGGGTTCTTCTGGCAGACGGCCGGTTTGTGCTGCCGGGCACGGAGGAGCTGAACGAACCCTTTGAAAAATAAAAGGGACATTTCAAAGAAACGGCGGCCTGCCGAAAGAAAGACGGCGAGTATTGACAAAATTTGCCGATAATGCGAAAATAATGAATAACAAGCGAAATTGAGCCTGTAAAAAAACAAGAAAGGCCAGAACATGAAACGGATCGGTATAATCGGCGGCGGACAGCTGGGAAAGATGATGATCCTGGACGGAAAACGGCTGGATCACCAGTTTATGATCCTGGATCCCACGGAGCATTGTCCTGCCCACAGTATTGCAGACGCCCATATTGTGGCGGAGTTTGATGACGTGGATGCCATTATCCAGATGGCGGAGATGGTGGACGTGGTCACCTATGAGTTTGAGCATATCAGCGTGAAAGCCCTGCAGATCCTGGAAGAACAGGGACACAAAGTGTACCCCTCCAGTGAGACGCTGCTGCACATTCAAAACAAACTGGATCAGAAGATCTGGCTGGCCAATCACGGGATCCCGGTTCCCTCCTTTGCCCAGATATACAGCTACGGCCATCTTTGCAGCCTGACGGAGCAGAGCGGATATCCGGTGATTTTAAAGACCTGTACCGGCGGCTATGACGGAAAGGGCAACGCGGTGATCGATCACAAAGGCGGCGAGGAAAAGGCCTATCAGTCCCTGGGAAACGGAGAGCTTCCCCTGATGCTGGAGGAATGGATTCCGTTTGAAAAGGAAGTGTCTGTGCTTGCCTGCCGCAGCACCACCGGAGAGATCCGGGTATTTCCCATGGCGGAAAACAAGCACCGCAACAACATTCTGGATGAGACGGTGGTGCCCGCCAGAGTCAGCAAAACCACGGCGGAAGAGGCTTTTGAGGTGGCCAGAAACTGTGTAAGGGCAGTGAACGCCTACGGCATGCTCTGCGTGGAAATGTTTGTGACAAGAGAGGGCCATGTGCTGGTAAACGAGCTGGCGCCCAGGCCACACAATTCCGGGCACTATACCATTGAGGGATGCTATACCTCTCAGTATGAGCAGCATGTGCGGGCCATTTTGGGGATGCCGCTGGGCAACAGTGATCTGATCCGGCCAACGGCCATGAAAAATCTGATCGGGGTAAAAAACGGAATCTCCGAGCCTACCGGTGTGGAGTTTGCCATGCAGTATCCCAATGTAAAGGTGCATCTCTATGGAAAAGAGCGGGTCTCCATTGGAAGGAAGATGGGACATATTACCGCTACGGCAGATACAATTGACGAAGCACTGGCGGATGTGCGCAAAGCGCATCGCTGTATTTCATTTTAATCAGACAGCAGCCGGAACAATCAGTCCGGCACGGAACGGAGGAACAGATGAGCGCAGTAGTAGGAATTATTATGGGAAGCGATTCGGACCTGCCGGTAATGTCCAAAGCGGCGGATATGCTGGACAAACTTCAGGTACCTTACGAATGTACGGTAGTTTCCGCCCACCGCACGCCGGATCGGATGTATCAGTATGCGAAAACCGCCAAAGAGCGGGGAATCAAGGTAATCATCGCGGGCGCGGGAGGCGCCGCCCACCTGCCCGGCATGACGGCGGCCATGACCACCCTGCCGGTGATCGGCGTGCCTGTGCAGACAAAGACCATGAGCGGCGTGGATTCCCTTTATTCTATTGTACAGATGCCTCCGGGAATTCCGGTGGCAACGGTTGCCATTAACGGCGCTTTAAACGCGGGGCTTTTGGCGGCCAAGATTGTTGCCCTGGAGGATGAAGCCCTGGCGGAGCGTGTGGCGGATTATGCCGCGTCTCTGGAAACTACCGTGGAGGAAAAGGCGCGGAAGCTGGAAACATTGGGTTACGAGGCATACTTAAAGCAAATGTAAGGAGAAAAGACATGGATTATAAGAACGCTGGCGTAGATATTGAAGCGGGTTACCGCAGTGTGGAGCTGATGAAACAGTATGTGCAGGGAACCATGCGTCCGGAGGTGCTGACAAATCTGGGCGGGTTTTCCGGCGCTTTTTCCATGAAATCATTCCGGAATATGGAAGAACCCACGCTGGTATCCGGCACCGACGGAGTAGGCACCAAATTAAAGCTTGCCTTTTTGCTGGACCGGCACGACACCATCGGCATCGACTGTGTGGCAATGTGCGTCAACGACATTGCCTGCGCCGGGGGAGAGCCGTTGTTTTTCCTGGATTATATTGCCTGCGGGAAAAATATCCCGGAAAAGATCGCGTCTATTGTAAGCGGCGTGGCGGAAGGCTGCAAACAGGCCGGCGCGGCGCTGATCGGCGGGGAAACCGCAGAAATGCCCGGCTTTTATCCGGAGGATGAATACGATCTGGCCGGATTCGCGGTAGGCATTGTGGACAAAAAGGACCTGATCACCGGAGAAAACCTGACTCCAGGAGACACGCTGATCGGCATTGCCTCCTCAGGGGTTCACAGCAACGGATTTTCCCTGGTGCGGAAGGTGTTTTCCATGGACAGAAAAACACTGGACACTTATCATGAAGCCCTTGGCGCCACTCTTGGGGACGCGCTGCTTGCCCCCACCAAGATCTATGTAAACGCGCTGAAGTCGGTAAAGGAAGCAGGGGTGGTCATCAAAGCCTGCAGCCATATTACCGGCGGCGGCTTTTACGAGAACATTCCCCGGATGTTAAAGGACGGCGTGACGGCGGTGATAAAGAAGGACAGCTATCCGGTTCCGCCTGTGTTTGCCATGCTGGCAAAAGAGGGAAAGATTGAGGAAAAGATGATGTACAATACTTATAACATGGGCCTTGGCATGGTGCTGGCCGTAAGCAGAGACCAGGCACAGGACGCCATCGCGGCCATTGAAGCGGCAGGAGAGAAGGCCTATGTGGTAGGTTCTGTGGAAGCGGGAGAAAAAGGAGTGGCCTTATGCTGAATGTGACTGTGTTTGTTTCCGGCGGCGGCACCAATCTTCAGGCTGTCATAGACGCGGTCGCGGCGGGCACCGTTACCAATGTGCGCATTGCCGGGGTAATCAGCAACAAAAAGGACGCCTACGCGCTGGAGCGGGCGAAAAAAGCCGGAATCAAAGGCATTTATTTGTCTCCAAGAGAATTTGACTCCAAAGAGGCATTTTGCGGCCGGCTTTTGGAAACGCTGGAGCAGCTTCAGACAGATCTGATCGTGCTGGCAGGATGCCTGATGATCATTCCCGGGGAAGTGGTGGATCGCTATCGAAACAGGATCATCAACATTCATCCCTCCCTGATCCCCTCTTTCTGCGGAGCGGGCTTTTACGGCCTGAAGGTTCATGAGGAAGCGCTGCGGCGGGGCGTGAAAGTTACCGGCGCGACGGTGCATTTTGTAGACGAGGGAACGGATACCGGTCCCATTATCTTTCAAAAGGCGGTGGAGGTCTGCCAGGGCGACACACCTGAGTCCCTGCAGCGCAGAGTGATGGAGCAGGCGGAATGGATCCTGCTTCCAAAGGCCATCGACGGCATTGCCAACGGAAAGATACAGGTCATTGACGGCATTGTAAGAGTTACAGAATAAGGAGGAAATCGTGAAAGTACTGATCATTGGAAGCGGCGGAAGAGAACATGCCATTGCCTGGAAGGCATCCCAGAGCAGTCTTGTGACAGAACTGTACTGCGCGCCGGGAAACGCAGGCATAGCCCAGTATGCCAAATGCGTGGAGATCGGCGCCATGGAATTTGAAAAGCTGGCGGCGTTCGCGAAGAAAACAGAAATCGACCTGACCATTGTGGGAATGGACGATCCGCTTGTAGGCGGCATTGTGGATCTGTTTGAGCGGGAGGGCCTGCGCGTGTTCGGCCCCAGGGCCAACGCGGCGATCCTGGAAGGTTCCAAGGCCTTTTCCAAGGATCTGATGAAAAAATATAACATTCCCACGGCGGCATATGAAAATTTTGACGATCCCCAGGAGGCCCTTGCCTATCTGGAGACGGCAAAGCTGCCCATTGTCCTGAAAGCGGACGGACTTGCCCTGGGAAAGGGCGTGCTGATCTGCAATACCCTGGAGGAGGCAAAGGCCGGCGTAAAGTCCATTATGATGGATAAGCAGTTTGGAGAAGCCGGAAACCGCCTGGTCATTGAAGAATTTATCACAGGCAGAGAAGTGTCGGTTCTTTCCTTTGTAGACGGAAAGACCATTCAGACCATGACCTCCGCCCAGGATCACAAGCGGGCGAAAGACGGAGATCAGGGACTGAATACAGGCGGCATGGGAACCTTTTCGCCCAGCCCCTTTTACACGCAGGAGATTCATCAATTCTGTCAGGAACACATTTATCAGCCTACGGTGGACGCCATGGCCGCGGAGGGAAGACCTTTTCAGGGCATTATTTTCTTTGGGCTGATGCTGACGGCAGAGGGGCCCAAGGTGCTGGAATACAACGCCCGGTTTGGAGATCCGGAGGCCCAGGTTGTGCTTCCCAGAATGAAAAATGACATGATCCAGGTGATGGAGGCATGTATAGACGGAAAACTGGATACCATAGAACTGGAATTTGAAGAAAACGCGGCTGTCTGCGTGGTGCTGGCTTCCGACGGATATCCTCTTCATTATGAAAAGGGAAAAGAGATCCGGGGCCTTGACCGGTTTCAGGGAAAAGAAGACTATTACGTTTTTCATGCAGGCACAAAGTTTGATGAAAAAGGCAACATCGTTACAAATGGCGGAAGGGTTCTGGGAGTGACCGCAAAGGGCAGCGACCTGAAAGCAGCCAGGGCCAACGCGTACAAAGCGGTGGACTGGATAGAGTTTGACAACAAATATTACCGCCACGACATTGGAAAGGCCATTGACGAAGCCTGAAAGAAAAACGGAGGAGATCATGAAGACATCCAAAAGAGTATTGGGAAAAATTGCCGTTCTGGGAGTGTTGTTTGCCCTGATGTTTCCCGCCGCCGTATTTGCGGACGCAAGGGGAACCCTCAGCATTGACGGCGGGGGCGCCGCTCAGGTAGGAACTCAGGTAGGGGTGACCGTAACCCTGAAAGGACAGGACCGGTTCGGCGAATCAGACATGTTCATTGATTATGACACGGAAAAGCTGCAGTTTGTATCCGGGGACATTGATTCCCAGGAAGGGGGCAGGCTCCGGCTGAGAGGGCTGTACCCCAACGGAACCGATCAGCAGACCTGGAACCTGCAGTTCCAGACTGTGGCGGAAGGCTCGGCAACGGTAAATGCCAGCGACGTGTGGGTAAAGATGTCCCAGCCGGACGAAAATGGCGACGAAGTGGCGCAGATTGATGTAAGCACAGCCACCTTTGAGATCGGGCCGGCAGCTGCCGGGGCAGCGTCCCCTGTGGCGGGAACGGTGCCTCAGACCGACCAAGGCCAGCAGCCGGCGGTTTCTCAGGCCCCCACGCCGGAGCCGGGCTCCATGGAGGCTTTGGAACAGCAGATTGCCAACGACGGTACCATGAGCGCCCTGGTATCAGGCCAGAAATGGATGGTACAGGAAAACTTCCCGGATGAACTGATCCCCCAGTTTTTCCAGGCTTCTACCCAGTTTTACAAGGGCGTGGAGGTGAAAGCCGCAAAGCTGAACAACGCGGAATATTATCTGCTTTATGTGATCAGCGAGGACGGCACTCAGGCAAAGTTCTGCGCCTATGACGGAGCTACCAAGCATTTTTCCGATATTCTGCCTTTACAGACGGATCAGGAGCATATTTTATATGTGGTGCTTCCCGGCGAGGTTCCTTCTTATTTTGAACGGTCGGACCTGACAGTGGGAACGACCACCTATCCCGCGTGGCAGATCACATCCAACCTGCGTCCCGCCTACGCGGCGGATCCGTACCAGTTTTACCTGGTCTG
Organism: uncultured Lachnospiraceae bacterium; assembly: GCA_947626945.1. Lineage (GTDB taxonomy): Bacteria > Bacillota > Clostridia > Lachnospirales > Lachnospiraceae > CANQUC01. Next base: position 46,384 of record CANQUC010000011.1, read on the forward strand.
CGCCTATGATCAGAACGGCGAGGGCGGATGGCATGTTTATGATTTTTCCCAGAACATCGCAATGCGGTATGTGGAATTTATCGGGCCGGCCGGCTCGGAGCAGGACGGTCAGGCAGAGGAATCTGCGCAGACAGCTCAGCCGGAAGAAAAAGACATCAGCGCAAAGTATGATTTTCTCATGAACTGCATCAAATATATTGCCATTATTCTGATCGCCGCCATTTTGCTTCTGCTGATCATCAATCTGTCCGACCGGCGCAGCAGAAAAAAGGCCAAAAAAGAAGCGGAAGAGGCAAAGCGGCTGGCCAAAAAGGAAAAAGGAGCGGGCTTTGCGCCCTTGAAAGAAGAGCCGAAAAAAGCAGAGGAGCCGAAAGAAGCGGCAAAACGGGATCCCGATGAATTTGTGGATGATTATGAAGAGTCCCTTTTGGCTGAGGAGGAGCCTCCCAAGACGGAAGAGGAAGAAAAGGCCGTTGGTGTGCTGAAACCTCTTTCCGGAGAGGAACCGCCCGTACAGGGGCCGGAAGAAAAACCGCTCGTTCAGAAAGCGGAAAAGGAGGAAGCGCCCGTTCAGGAACCGGAAAAGAAATCGCCCGTACAGGAGCCGGAAGAAGACCTGCCTGTTCAGGAACCGGAGGAAGAACCGCTTATTTTGGAACCGGATATTTCCGCGAATCTGCAGAAAGAAACGGCGGATTCCGTGGATATGCACAGCTCTCTTGAGGAAGCCTCCCGGAAGATGGAGCAGTCCATCAGCGCGGAGTCCCAGAAGGCTTCGCTGACGGATGAGGATTTTGAAGAACTGACATTTCTCAATCTGGACGATTGATCATTGAGACAAAGGATGCTTCAGGACGGCAAAGAGTTTTGGAGCATCCTTTTTTGGAGGGATCACATGAAAACCATCAAAGAGACCATTCGGGAGATCACGGAGCGGTTTCCCATTCATCAGTGGAACTGCCTGTCTACGGGAGAATTTGACTTTCAGCCCCAGGTAAGGGAGATCTGTGAGGGCAATGCCTGCGGTCAGTACGGAAAAACCTGGAGCTGTCCTCCGGCCATGGGCACTTATGAAGAATGCAAAAAGCTGATTCTGTCCTACGACAATGCCTTTGTATTTACGGGAAAATATGATCTGGAAGATTCCTACGATTTTGAGGGAATGATGGAGGGAAAGAAGCAGTTTCAGGAAATGTGCCGGAACATCAGGGAGTTCTGGCGCCAGCGGCATGGCCGGTGCGTGCTCCTGGGAAATGGCAGCTGCGATCTGTGCAGCCGGTGTACTTATCCTGACGCCCCCTGCAGACGTCCCGGGGATATGATCACTTCCTTAGAGGGGTATGGCGTGATGGTCAATCATCTGGCAGAATCCGCCGGGGTCAATTATATCAACGGACAGAATACGGTTACTTATTTCGCGGTGGTGCTTAGCTGAGAGACGCCGTGCCATCCATTGTTTTTTTTGCCTTTTTATGCTAACATATCAGTAATTCTGATGAGAAAAAGCCAAAGATCCGGGAAGGAAAGAAAACCATGACGGCAGAAAGAAAAGCGGTTTTTTTTGATATTGACGGTACTTTGTGGGATGAACGGATGGTCATACCGGACAGTACGGCGGATGGGATCAGACGGCTGCGGGAAAGGGGAAATGCCGCCTTTCTCTGCAGTGGCAGAAGCCGGGCCGCCATACGCTCGGACAGACTGTTTGCCCTTGGATTTGACGGAGTGCTGGCAGGCTGCGGCACCCACATTGAATATGGCGGGAAGCTGCTGTTTGAAAAGCTGCTTTCCCCGCGGGAAGTGACAGAACTTCTGCGCGCCCTGGATCTGCTTGAAATGCCGGTCATTCTGGAAGGTCCCCGCAGCCTTTACGCGGATCCCGCGGCGTTTGCGGGAGACCGCTATATTGATTACCTGCGCCAGCTGTTGGGTGAGGATCTGCGTGACCTGAAGCAGCTTCAGGCGGACAGCCCCATCAACAAAATGAGCGCCGTCTGCCGGCCGGAGCAGAAAGAGCAGGCGATCCGCGCCCTGGCAGGCTCCTATGAGCTGGTGTTTCATTCCTCTCCGGTTGTGGAGATCCTGCCAAAAGGGTTTTCCAAAGCATCCGGGATCCGGTGGATCTGCAGGCATCTGAACATAGAGCAAAGAAACACCTTTGCCTTTGGAGACAACACAAATGATCTGGAAATGCTGCGTCATGTCCAGACCGGTATTGCCATGGGCAACGGAACGGAGACGGTTAAAAAAGCGGCGGACTACATTACGGCGCCGGTGAACGAGGATGGCGTATGGAAAGCACTGTCACATTTCGGACTGATCTGAAAGGGAGAACTGGAAAGGAACAAAAGTCATGAACGAACAATTTGCCCATTTACATGTACATACGGAATACAGCCTTCTGGACGGATCCAACAAGATCGGCGAGTGTATTGCCCGGGTAAAGGAACTGGGCATGAACAGCGTGGCCATTACGGATCATGGGGTCATGTACGGGGTCATTGACTTTTACCGGGCGGCAAAAGCGGCCGGAATCCATCCCATTATCGGCTGCGAGGTCTATGTGGCCCCCGGTTCCAGATTTGACAGGGAAACCACAGGGGGAGATGACCGGTATTATCACCTTGTGCTGCTTGCGGAAAACAACATCGGGTATCACAATCTGATGAAGATCGTGTCCATAGGATTTACAGAGGGATATTATTACCGCCCCAGGGTGGATAAAGAGGTGCTGAAACAGTATCATGAGGGCATCATAGCCCTGTCCGCCTGTCTGGCGGGGGAAATCCCCAGATATCTGGCCAGGGGATTTTATGAGGAGGCAAAAAAAGCGGCGCTGTCCTATCTGGAGATTTTTGGAGAGGACAATTTCTTTCTGGAGCTGCAGGATCACGGCATTGATATGCAGCAGACGGTAAACCAGCAGCTGCTTCGTCTGAACCGGGAGACCGGAATTCCCCTTGTGGCCACCAACGACGTACATTACACTTACCGGGAAGATGAAAAAGCACATGACATCCTGCTTTGCGTTCAGACCGGCAAAAAGCTGCAGGATGAGAACCGGATGCGTTATGAGGGCGGTCAGTATTATATCAAGTCCCCAAAAGAAATGGAGGCGCTGTTCCCCTACGCCGCGGAGGCGCTGGAAAATACCGGAAAGATTGCCGCCCGCTGTCATGTGGAGATTGAGTTTGGCGTCAGAAAGCTGCCGAAATTTGACACGCCCGCGCCTTTTACTTCGGAAGAATACCTGCGCCGCCTCTGTGAAGAAGGACTGGTACGCCGTTACGGGGAGGAAGCGGACTGCCACAGGGAGCGGCTTCAATATGAGCTGAATACCATCAGTGATATGGGGTTTGTGGATTATTTTCTGATCGTGTGGGATTTTATCCGTTACGCAAAGGATCACGACATTATGGTAGGACCCGGACGGGGTTCCGCCGCCGGCAGCATTGTTTCCTACTGCCTGGGGATCACGGACATCGAACCCATTCGCTATGGCCTTTTGTTTGAGCGGTTTTTGAATCCGGAGCGGGTATCCATGCCGGATATTGACATTGATTTCTGTTATGAACGGCGTCAGGAAGTCATTGATTATGTGGTGGAAAAGTACGGAAAAGACCGGGTAGCCCAGATCGTCACATTCGGTACTATGGCCGCCAAGGGTGTGATCCGGGATGTTGGCCGGGTGATGGATCTTCCCTACGCCTATGTGGACGCCATTGCCAAAATGATTCCAAACGATCTTGGCATAACCATTGACAGAGCCATTGAAATGAATCCTGAGCTGAAAAAACGGTATCGGGAGGAAGATACGGTGCGGGAGCTGATCGACATGTCCAGGCGCCTGGAGGGGCTGCCCAGACATACTTCCATGCACGCGGCGGGGGTTGTGATCAGTCAGAAAGCCATTGACGAATATGTGCCGCTTTCCAGAGGCAGCGACGGTTCGGTCACCACCCAGTTTACCATGACCACTCTGGAGGAGCTGGGACTGCTGAAAATGGATTTTCTGGGGCTTCGGACCCTGACGGTGATCCAGAACGCGGTAAAGCTGGCGGAGCAGAGCACCGGCGTGAAGCTGGATATGAGCAGAATCCCGGAAAACGACCCGAAGGTACTGGCTCTGATCGGAAGCGGAAAAACAGACGGGGTGTTCCAGCTGGAAAGTCCCGGCATGAAGCGGTTTATGAAAGAGCTGGCTCCCCAGAGCCTGGAGGATATTATCGCGGGCATCGCCCTGTACCGGCCGGGCCCCATGGATTTTATCCCCCAGTATGTGCAGGGCAAAAACAGCGGCGCGGACATTGTCTATGACTGTCCCCAGCTGGAGCCTATTTTAAAAGCCACCTACGGCTGTATTGTATACCAGGAACAGGTAATGCAGATCGTCCGGGAACTGGGAGGCTATACACTTGGCAGAAGTGATCTGCTCCGCCGGGCCATGTCCAAGAAAAAGGGCGACGTAATGAAAAAAGAACGGCAGAATTTTGTCTACGGCAACCCGGAGGAGGGCATCTGCGGCTGTATCGGCAACGGCATTGACGAGAACACCGCCAATAAGATCTACGACGAGATGCTTGATTTTGCCAAATACGCCTTTAACAAGTCCCACGCGGCGGCCTACGCGGTGGTGTCTTACCAGACGGCCTATTTAAAATGCTATTATCCCGTGGAATTTATGGCGGCCCTGATGACGTCGGTGATCGACAACGCTTCCAAAGTGGCAGAATATATCCTGACCTGCAGGCAGATGGGGATCCAGATCCTGCCGCCGGATGTCAACAGCGGCGTTTCCGCTTTCAGCGTAAAAGACGGCAAGATCATGTACGCCTTGTCTGCCATTAAAAGCATCGGGCGTCCCATCATCGAGGCCCTTGTAAATGAGCGGGAGCGGCGGGGAGAGTTTCAGTCCCTAAACGATTTTGTGGCCCGCATGAGCGATTCGGCCATCAATAAGCGGGTGGTGGAAAATCTGATCCGGGCAGGAGCCTTTCCGGCTGCCTGGGGCACAAGAAAGCAGCTGATGAGCATTTACATGAAAGTCATGGACAGTCAGCAGCGGGATCAGAAGCATTCCATCAGCGGACAGCTGTCTCTTTTTGACATTGCCTCCGAGGAGGAGAAAAAGGATTTTGAGATCCTGATGCCGGATGTGGGAGAATATGATCAGCAAACGCTGCTTTCCTTTGAAAAGGAAGTGCTGGGCGTGTACGTCAGCGGACACCCCCTGGAGGAATACGCGGAAAAAATGCGGCGGCTGACTTCTGCCGTCAGCACGGATTTTGCGCTGGACGAGGAGACCGGCGCAGCAAAGGTAACCGACCAGAGCCGGGTCGTCATTGGCGGTATGATTACGAAAAAAACCGTCAAATATACAAAAAATGAACAGCAGATGGCTTTTGTGACGGTGGAAGACCTGGTGGGCTCCGTGGAGGTGATCGTATTTCCAAAAGATTACGAAAAAAACCGCGGCTGCCTGAATGAGGACGAAAAGGTTTTTATCCGGGGACGGGTCTCCAGCGAAGAGGACAAGGACGCCAAGCTGGTGCTGGAATCGGTAGTGCCGTTTGATCAGACAGTGCGGGAGCTTTGGATCCAGTTTGCGGACCTGGAGGAATACCGCCGGCGGGAACCGCTTTTGCAGGATGCTATCCGGGATTCTGACGGAACCCAGCAGGTAAAGATCTTTCTGGCCGCCACCAAGCAGGTGAAGACCATGCCCATGAACTGGAATGTGGACATCACCCGGTCCCTTTTGGAAAATCTGTACGCGAAATTTGGAAAAGACAATGTAAAAGTTGTAGAAAAGAGTATTGAAAAAGCGGCAAAAACATATTAGAATAGAAGAAATTCCATGATTGAACATCAGTATCCATTTGCAGAAAAGAGGTTGGCAGGATGACGAAACTGGCTGAGGAAATTCAAACGATTGGCGTCTTGACAAGCGGCGGCGACGCGCCGGGCATGAACGCGGCGATCCGCGCGGTAGTCCGCACCGCTCTGAATAACGGAAAAAAGGTAAAAGGCATCAAGCAGGGATATCTTGGTCTGCTGAACGAAAAGATCGTAGATTTTAAGGGTTCTGACGTATCCAATACCATCCAGACAGGAGGCACGATCCTGGGAACGGCCCGCTGTCAGGAAATGCGCACGGAGGAAGGCCAGAAAAAGGCGGCGGCCATCTGTAAAAAACACGGCATTGACGGGCTGGTTGTCATTGGCGGCGACGGTTCCTACGCAGGCGCGCAGAAGCTGGCAGGCCTGGGCGTCAATACCATCGGGCTGCCCGGAACCATTGATCTGGACATTGCCTGTACAGAATATACCATTGGATTTGATACTGCGGTAAACACTGCCATGGAGGCCATTGACAAGGTGCGTGATACCTCTACCTCCCATGAGCGCTGCAGTATCATTGAGGTAATGGGCAGAAGCGCCGGTTACATCGCCCTCTGGTGCGGCATTGCCAACGGCGCGGAGGATATCCTCCTTCCGGAAAAATACGATTACGACGAGCAGAAGCTGATTGACAATATCATTGCCAACCGGAAAAAGGGCAAGAAGCATCATATCATCATCAACGCGGAGGGCATCGGGCATTCCACCAGTATGGCCCGGCGGATTGAGGCCGCCACAGGCGTGGAGACAAGAGCCACCATTCTGGGACACATGCAGCGGGGCGGAAGTCCCACCTGCCGCGACCGTTTTATCGCTTCCATTATGGGCGCCTACGCGGTAGACCTTCTCTGCGCGGGAAAGAGCAAAAGAGTAGTGGCATACCGGGACGGCGAGCTGACGGACTATGATATTGACGAGGCTCTGGCAATGCAGAAGAATATCAACGAGTACGAATTTGAAGTGGCAAGGATGTTGTCCAGATAAATGATTACCAGTACAGGAAATAAAAAGGTAAAAGAGATCATACAGCTGCAAAAAAAAGCTTCTCTGCGGAAAGCCCGCGGGGTTTATGTTACGGAAGGAAGAAACATGTTTTCAGAGGCGGAGCCTGCCCGGATAGAGCAGGTTTACGTCTCTGAACGTTTTTTGCAGAGCTTTGCGAACCGGCGGCTTCTGGCGGACAAGCTGGGGATGGTGTACCGGGAGGGAGAGGATCTGCCTGCCCTTTTGAACCGGTGCTCCATCGGGGAAGCGGTCAGCGACAGCGTGATGGCCGCCATGTCCGATACCATGACGCCCCAGGGAGTCCTCTGCGTGATGAGGCAGCCGCAGTACAGCCTGGAAGATATGCTGAAGGGTCCGGCTCCCAGACTTGTCTTTCTGGAGGATCTGCGGGATCCGGGAAATCTGGGAACCATTATGCGCACCGCGGAGGGAGCCGGCATGGCCGGAATTTTGCTTAGCCGGGGCTGCGTGGATATGTATAATCCCAAGACCATCCGCTCCACCATGGGTTCTCTGTACCGGGTACCGTTCCTTTATCTGGATGACCCAAAGGAAACGCTGCGGAAACTGAAAGAAAGAAATCTGCCTGTTTACGGAGCGGCTCTTGACCAAAGCGTCAGCTATGAAACACTATCCTACAGAAACGGATGTGTGTTCCTGATCGGCAACGAGGCCAGAGGGCTCAGCAAAGAGCTGTTGGAAATGGCAGACTGCGGTGTGCGCATTCCCATGGAGGGAAAAGTGGAATCTTTGAACGCGGCAGTGGCGGCAGCAGTGCTGATGTACGAATCTTACAGACAAATTGTTTCAGAAAATTAACATTACCTGATGTTGGGGCCCATTGACCGGGAACCGGAACCGGGGCACAATATGCTGTGGATGCCGGGGATTTTTGACGGCGTTCTTGCAGGGGATTGTCGAAAGGACACGATGAAATAGGGTTGACAAAATAATTTAATTTTGCTACAATACCTCCGTAATTATATTTAACAAATTTGTAACATTTGTTATAAAATGTGCAACATTGGTGCATAATTGATTATGACAAGTGTTCAGGAGGTTTTTATGAAACGCAGAAACGTATCCGCGTTGGCAGGAGGTCTTGTGGCGATTTTGATCGCGACCACGGCTGTCTATGCGGGACTCTCCACAAATGCAGCATCCGAGAAACAGGAAGCGGTTTCTACTGCGATCGCAGCTGCCGGCAACAAAGAAGAGATCGCGAATGTTGCGGCTGAAAGTGCAGGGATTTCTGCATATCTGGAAAATACAGAAGCATTGAAGACCGTGTCTGAAAAGACACAGGCGGCGGACAAAACCGGCAATTCTGCGGCTGCAGCGGCGGCTGCGGAAAGCCAGAATACTGCCGCGGCGGCAGCAAAACAGAAAGAAAAAGCGCTGCAGTGGGAAAACCGGGCGATTGCAAGCAATGTACAGGAATATGTATATGTGCGGGCAGAAGCCTCGGAAGACAGCGCCCCTGTGGGCAAGCTCCCCAGAGGCGGCGCCGGTGACGTGATCGAAAAAGGACAGGAATGGACCCGCATTTCTTCCGGAGATGTGGACGGCTATGTAAATAACGCGTATCTTGCTTTTGATGAGGAAGCTTTGCAGGTAGCGGAAGCAGTCTGCGATTATGTGGCTACGGTTGAGGCTGATCAGGTCAGCATCCGGGAGGAGCCGGGAGCAGACGCTCAGATTCTGAAAACAGTATCCACCGGGGAAACCTATGAAGTGGTGGAGCAGGGCGACGACTGGGTAAAGGTAGTATCCGATCAGTGCGTAGGCTACATGTCCAAGATCGTAGTAGATGTAAAACTGGATACCGCAGTGGCAACGCCTGTTGAGCAGACGGAAAAAGCGCCTGCCGAAGAGACGGAAGACACCTCTGAAAAGGAAGAAACTTCCAAAGATGAAGAAGCTGACTCTCAGGAAAACACGGAAGCGGCTCCCGAAAAGGAACCGACACCGGCCAATGAGCCTGAAGAGGAGACGCCTGCCAGGGAGGCAACCGCTGCCGGCGCCGCCAGCCATTCCGGAACATTTAGGGTGACCGCGTACTGCTCCTGCAGCAAGTGCTGCGGCTCCTACGCAAACGGCATTACCGCCACGGGCACCAAAGTAACCGCGGGCAGAACCATTGCCGTAGACAAAAACATCATCCCTCTGGGGACGACCGTATACATTAACGGGGTGCCCTATGTGGCTGAGGATACCGGCGTACACGGCAAGACCATCGACCTGTATATGGACTCTCATGCAGCCGCGCTGCAGTGGGGCGTACAGTACTGTACCGTCACCTGGTGATCCGTTTCAATATGAATTGTCAAAATACTGCCTGAACGCGGACGGTTTTCAAAACAGCAGAAAACCGTCTGGTTTCAGGCAGTTTTTGTTTGCGGCAATGTGACAGATTCTTATGGGCCTTGCTTTTTTCCCGGAATTCGGCTATAATAGCCTCTATAATGAATTATAATGAAAAAAGTAAAAAGGTGAAAAATATGAGCGACAATCAGAAAAAACAGGAGAAAAAACGAAAACTGCCCATTTGGGCTAAGATCCTGCTGATCTTTCTGGCAGTGATCCTGGCGGCGGCGGCAGTGATGGCAGGGATTGCCCTGCACACGTTTGGTAAGATCAAACTGGTAAAATCCACGGATCAGCAGTCTGTGGTGGCGCCGGAAGACGAGACCTTTGAGGAGGATTCCGATCTGTCAGACGCGCCGGGACTTCCCATGGATCCCGAGGAAGTGCAGTGGCCGGCCGATCTGCTGCCCTATCTTTCCGGAGATGACGGCACCGACACGGTGGACCGGATCCTTCGGGATAAAAATGTGGTCAACATCATGCTGATCGGCCAGGACCGCAGGGAGGGAGAAGGACGCCAGAGATCCGATACCATGATCCTGGTGACGGTAAATAAAAAAGAACAGACCATTCAGCTGACTTCTTTTATGCGGGATCTGTATGTGCAGATTCCCGGCTACAGCGACAACCGCATGAACGCTGCCTATCAGTTTGGCGGGATGGAGCTGCTGGATCAGGTGGTGGAAAAGAATTTCGGCATCCATGTGGACGGAAACGTGGAAGTGGATTTTGAGGGCTTTTCCAAGTGCATCGATATGGTAGGCGGTGTTGATATTGATCTGAGCCAGGCGGAAGCAGACTATATCTGCGGAAGAAAGCGGGATGTACTGTATCCCCAGACGCGCCGGGAGGAATGGGACTATCTTACGGCAGGCGTCAATACCCTGAACGGAGAACAGGCGCTGATCCACGCCCGGAACCGTTCCATCGGCCACAGTGACTATGAGCGTACAGAGCGTCAGCGGGAAGTGCTGCAGGCGCTGTTTGCCAAAGCAAAAGGCTCCGGCATCGGCACCATCCTGTCTCTTGTAAACCAGGGCTTTTCCCTGATGACAACGGATATGAGCAGAACCGACATCTTAAAATGCGCCTTTGACGTATTTTCCATGGGCGTGTCCAACGTGGAAAGCTACCGGATCCCCCAGGACGGCGCATATTATGACGCCGTAATCCGCAGAATGGAAGTGCTGGTTCCGGATCTGGACAAATGCCGGGCTTATCTGCGTGAAAACCTTTATTAAATTTTTGCCGGAGGAATCATTCTTGTGTTTTACGGTAAAATATAGTATGATACTCGTAAATCATTTCCATGAAAAGACAGGAGGGCGGTATTATGGAACCCATCATCTGGCTGGTCATTGTGGTTCTTTTGCTGATCGTTGAGATTGTGACCCTGGGACTTACCACCATCTGGTTTGCGGGCGGCGCTCTGGTGAGCCTGATCGTTTCTCTCCTGGATGGTCCCCTATGGCTGCAGGTGGGGCTTTTTATCCTGGTATCCGGCCTGCTTCTGATCTTTACCAGACCTCTGGCGCTGAAATATTTCAACAGCAGCCGTGTCAGAACCAATGCGGAAGATCTGTTGGGACGGCATGCCATCGTTACGGAGACGGTAAACAACCTGGAGGGAACCGGACGGGTAAAGGTAAACGGTCTGGAGTGGACGGCCCGGTCCAGTGAGGAATCGGTTTCCATTGAGGCAGGAGCAAAAGTCCGGATCATGGAAATACAGGGTGTCAAGCTGATCTGTAAAAAGATGTGAGCGGAAAGGAGAATCTTATGAAACAGTTGCTGGCTTCATCTATAGAAATATCGTCGTTTTCCATCAGCGGAGGGCTGATTGCGGTATTGGTGCTGATTTTGCTTTTGGTGCTTCTGGTGGCTTCCTGCGTGAAGATCGTACCGCAGGCTCACGCGTTTATTGTAGAGCGGCTGGGCGGCTATCAGGCAACCTGGTCCGTGGGACTGCATTTTAAGATGCCCATCATTGACAAAGTGGCAAAGCGGGTAAATTTAAAGGAACAGGTAGTGGATTTCGATCCGCAGCCGGTGATCACAAAGGATAACGTAACCATGCGCATTGACACGGTGGTGTTTTTTCAGATCACAGATCCCAAGCTGTATGCCTACGGCGTGGAAAATCCCATTGTTGCCATTGAAAATCTGACAGCCACCACACTTCGTAATATCATCGGTGATCTGGAGCTGGACGAGACCCTCACTTCCAGAGAAGTGATCAATACAAAAATGCGCTCCGCTCTGGACGTGGCCACAGATCCCTGGGGGATCAAGGTCAACCGCGTGGAGCTGAAAAATATCATTCCGCCGTCGGCCATTCAGGACGCCATGGAAAAGCAGATGAAAGCAGAGCGTGAGAGACGTGAAGCCATCCTGCTGGCAGAGGGAGAAAAGAAATCCGCCATCCTGGTTGCGGAGGGCAAGAAAGAATCTGCCATTCTGGACGCGGAGGCAGAAAAGCAGGCAGCGATCCTGCGGGCAGAGGCACAGAAAGAAAAGATGATCAAAGAGGCGGAAGGCCAGGCACAGGCAATCCTGAAAGTGCAGCAGGCCAACGCGGACGGTCTGCGGTTCATTAAGGAAGTGGGCGTGGATGCGCCGGTGATCCAGCTTAAAAGTCTGGAAGCTTTTGTAAAGGCAGCCGACGGCAAAGCGACAAAGATCATCATCCCGTCCGATATCCAGGGCGCCGCGGGGATCGTCAGCGCGCTGACAGAGATCGCGAAAAAGACTGAGGAATAAAGGAACGAAACAGAATGGATTTAAAAGGACGTCATTTTCTGACTTTAAAAGATTATTCTCCGGAGGAGATCGAATATCTGCTGGATCTCTCCGCGGAGCTGAAACAAAAGAAAAAAGATAATGTTCCGGTGGATGTGCTGAAAGGAAAAAACGTGGCGCTGATCTTTGAGAAGACCAGCACCCGTACCCGCTGTTCTTTTGAGGTGGCGGCCCATGATCTGGGAATGGGCGTGACCTATCTGGATCCCTCCGGCTCCCAGATCGGGAAAAAAGAAAGTATTGCCGATACCGCTCAGGTACTGGGCCGGATGTTTGACGGCATTGAATATCGGGGCTATGGGCAGGAGATCGTGGAGGAACTGGCCAGATACGCGGGAGTTCCCGTGTGGAACGGCCTGACCAACGAATACCATCCCACTCAGATGCTGGCGGATCTTCTTACGGTTCGGGAGCACCTGGGAAAGTTAAAAGGCGTCAGGTTTGTTTATATGGGAGACGCCAGGTATAATATGGGCAATTCCCTGATGATCGCCTGCGCCAAGATGGGGCTGCATTTTACCGCCTGCGCGCCAAAGGCGTATTTCCCCTCGGAGGAATTGACAGAGCTTTGCCGCGCCTATGCCGGACAGTCCGGCGGCAGCGTTACCCTTACGGAAGATGTGGAGGCCGCCGCGGCAGGCGCGGATGTGATCTATACCGATGTGTGGGTTTCCATGGGAGAGCCGGATCAGGTCTGGGAAGAGCGGATCCGGGCGCTGCTTCCCTATCAGGTAAACAGCCATGTGATGGAGCTTGCCGGAAAACAGGCTCTGTTTATGCACTGTCTCCCTGCGTTTCACGATCTGAACACCACCATTGGCAAGCAGATCAGTGAAAAATTTGGCCTGCAGGAGATGGAAGTGACTGATCAGGTGTTTACCTCTCCCCAGTCGGTGGTGTTTGACGAGGCGGAAAACCGGATGCACACCATCAAGGCCGTAATGGCTGCAACCCTGGGAGCACGGTTTTAACAGAGCCGGGGCGCAGCAGGTATTGGAAAACATAGTTCAGAATGGAGAAACATATGGAACGATCCCCGGTTGTGCTCTGCGCGGCAAACGCCTATGAGCAGAAATATTATCTGAATCCGGATTTCGGCGGCCTGCCTCAGTCGGTGCAGGACGAGCTGAAGATCATGTGCGTCTTGTTTACAGAGGATGTAGGCGGCATTCTGGCGCTGCGGTTTGAAGAGGACGGACACCTTTCCCTGGAGGTTTCCGCGGCGGAGGGGGACGCCCTTTACGACGACATCGGAAGCGGACTGAAGATCCGAGAGCTTCAGCGAAACAAAAGAGAGCTTCTGGAAAGTCTGGAGCTGTATTACAAAATTTTTTTTGGGGATCAATGATGCTTCATACACTGAAAATCGGAAATGTGACTTTGAAAAACAATCTGATACTGGCGCCCATGGCAGGTGTAAGCGACCTGCCATTTCGTTTGCTCTGCAAAGAACAGGGCGCCGGGCTGGTATGTATGGAAATGGTCAGCGCAAAGGCCATTTACTATCATAACCGAAACACGGAAACGCTTTTGCGGATCCATCCAAAGGAGGGGCCGGTATCACTGCAGCTGTTTGGTTCAGATCCCATTCTGATGGGAGAGATCGCCAGTCGCATTGAGGACCGTCCCTTTGACATTCTGGACATCAATATGGGCTGTCCCGTTCCAAAGGTTGTGAACAACGGAGAGGGGTCCGCGCTGATGAAAGATCCGAAGCTGGCAGGCCGGATCATCCGGGAGACGGTAAAAGCCGTAAAAAAGCCGGTGACTGTTAAGATGCGGCTGGGCTTTGACAAAGACCATCAGAACGTGACAGAGCTTGCCAAAATCGCGGAGGACGCCGGAGCGGCCGCGGTGGCGGTTCACGGCAGAACAAGAGAGCAGTATTACAGCGGACGGGCAGACTGGGAAATGATCGCAAAGGTCAAGGACAGTCTTTCTATTCCGGTAATAGGAAACGGAGACGTGTTCCGGGGGGAGGACGCCTTGAAACTGCTGAAGCAGACAGGCTGCGACGGGGTGATGATCGCCAGAGGCGCCAGAGGAAATCCCTGGATCTTTCGCGAGGCGGCGGCCTGCCTGGCAGGACTGCCCATTCCGGAAAGGCCTGCTTTTCCGGAAGTGCGGGAGATGATCCTGCGGCACGGGCGGATGCAGGAGGCTTACAAAGGCAGCTACACGGGAATCCGGGAAATGCGGAAGCATGTGGCCTGGTATACGGCGGGGATGCCCCATTCTGCCAGACTGCGGCAGCGGGCCAATGAGATCGAGAGTATGGAGGAGCTGGAAAGCCTGCTTCAAGGTTGACAACGGAACCGGTTTCCAGTATAATACAATAATTATGATGGCGTAAAAGCAGGAGGGAATAGGAATGGAAGGAAAAAAGAGATTATTGACCTATGAAGGCTTAAAGCAGCTGGAGGATGAGATCCAGGAGCTGAAAGTGGTCAGAAGAAAAGAAGTGGCCCAGAAGATCAAAGAGGCCAGAGAACAGGGTGACCTTTCTGAGAACGCTGAATATGACGCAGCTAAGGACGAGCAACGGGACATTGAGGCGCGCATCGAGGAAATTGAAGCGATCCTGAAAAATGCGGAAGTCGTTGTAGAGGACGAGGTAGAGCTGGACAAGATCAACGTAGGCTGCAAGGTCAGGGTCTTTGACTTCGAGTATGACGAGGAAGATGAGTTTAAGATCGTAGGCTCCACAGAGGCAAACAGCCTGAAAAAACGGATTTCCAATGAGTCTCCCGTTGGAAATGCGCTGATCGGAAAGAAAGTGGGAGATGTGGTGCAGGTGGAGACTTTAAACGGCATTATTGAATTGAAAGTGCTGGAGATCCAGAGATCCAATTAACAGGAGTGAGCAAAGCGTGGCGGAAAATAAGCAGAACAATCAAAATCAAAAGGATCGGAACAATCAGCAGGAGCGGGATCTGAACCAGCTGCTGAAGGTGCGCCGGGAAAAACTGGCAGAGCTTCAGGCAAACGGGCAGGATCCTTTTGCCATCACGAAATATGACGTAAGCCACCACAGTCAGGAGATTAAAGACCATTTTGAAAGCCTGGAGGGACAGACCGTTTCTGTGGCAGGGCGCATGATGTCCAAGCGGGTCATGGGAAAGGCGTCTTTCTGCAACATTCAGGATCTGCAGGGTTCGATCCAGGTTTATGTGGCAAGAGACGAGATCGGCGAGGACAGCTACAAAGCTTTTAAAAAGGATGACGTGGGAGATATCCTGGGCGTCCGGGGCCGGGTCTTTCTTACGAAGACCGGTGAAAAATCCATTCACGCAGAGTCTGTGGTTCTGCTTTCCAAGAGCCTGCAGATCCTGCCGGAAAAATATCACGGCCTGACCAATACGGATCTTCGTTACCGGCAGCGGTATGTGGATCTGATCATGAATGAAGAGGTAAAAGAGACTTTCCTCAAGCGTTCCAGAATCATCAGCGCCATTCGCAGATATCTGGACAGCCAGGGATTTATGGAAGTGGAGACGCCCATGCTGGTAGCCAACGCCGGCGGCGCCGCTGCCAGGCCCTTTGAAACCCATTTTAACGCGCTGGATGAAGATCTGAAGCTGCGGATCTCTCTGGAACTGTACTTAAAGCGCCTGATCGTAGGCGGCCTGGAAAAGGTTTATGAGATTGGGCGTGTATTCCGCAATGAGGGGCTGGACACCAGACACAATCCGGAATTTACGCTTATGGAGCTGTATCAGGCATATACAGATTATCATGGCATGATGGATCTGACAGAAAACCTGTACCGCTATGTGGCAAAGGAAGTGCTTGGCACCACTACCATTGTATACAACGGAGTGGAAATGGATCTTGGAAAGCCCTTTGCCCGGATCACAATGGTAGACGCGGTAAAGCAGTACGCAGGCGTGGACTTTGACAGCGTGAATACGCTGGAGGAAGCCAGAGCACTTGCAAAAGAGCATCATATCGAATACGAAGAGCGCCACAAAAAGGGCGATATTCTCAATCTGTTTTTTGAGGAGTTCGCGGAGGAGCATTTGATCCAGCCCACTTTTGTGACGGATCATCCTGTGGAAATATCCCCTCTCACAAAAAGAAAGCCGGATCATCCGGAATATGTGGAGCGCTTTGAGTTTTTCATGAACGGCTGGGAGATGGCCAACGCCTATTCCGAACTGAACGATCCCCTGGATCAGCGGGAGCGTTTCAAAGCCCAGGAGGAGCAGCTTGCCCAGGGCGACGAGGAGGCAAACACCACCGACGAGGATTTCCTCAACGCGCTGGAGATCGGCATGCCGCCTACCGGCGGCATCGGATACGGCATTGACCGGATGGTAATGCTGCTGACAGATTCCCAGGCGATCCGAGATGTGCTGCTGTTCCCGACAATGAAGTCCTTACCGAACGACAAGTAAGAAAAAGCCAGTGTTTATGCGGGTTTCGGGACTTTCCAAACTGAATAAATTTACCTCTTTACACCAAATTTACACCAATCGGTGCTAAAAACGGTGCAGAGACTAAAAAATCGCATAAT
>CANQUC010000012.1 GCA_947626945.1 uncultured Lachnospiraceae bacterium
TTTATTTGAGATTTCCCTTAAGATCAAGGTTTTTATTAAGATTTAACAATAAAAAACAGGTAGTTTTTGACACTACCGATGCTTTGGGGGAGGTGTCTGCTATGAAAATTAGGATTCGTTTTTCCAAATGGGGGCCCATGAAATTTGTGGGACACCTGGATATGATGCGCTATTTTCAGAAAGCGATCCGCAGAGCAGGGATCCAGATTGCCTATTCCGCCGGATACAGTCCCCATCAGATCATGAGCTTCGCGTCCCCTCTTGGCATCGGACTGACCGGAGAGGGAGAGTATTTTGACATTGAAGTGCACAGCACCATGTCTTCCGTGGAAGCGGTTAAGGCTTTGAATCAGAATATGGTGGACGGCGTGTCCGTGCTCAGCTACCGTCTTTTGCCTGATGATGCCAAAAACGCCATGTCCATTGTGGCCGCGGCCGACTACAGGATCACCTTTGAGGATGGGTATGAGGCTTCCTCTTTTCAAAAGCTGACAGAATGGTTTTTAGGTCAGAAAGAGATCCTCTTTACAAAAAAAACGAAAAAAAGTCAGACGGAAACCGATCTGAAACCGCTGCTTATTAAAATGGAACCCCAACCAACAGGACTGTTTTTGCGGGCCGCCGCCGGAAGCAGCGCAAATGTAAAACCCATTCAGGTTCTGGAGGCAATGGCAACGTCGGACTGTCCGGAAGACATCCGGCCCGTAAGAGACCGGCTTTCCCGGATGATCAGCCAGACGCCATGGGCCATCCATGTGCACAGGCTGCAGCTTTACGCGGACACCGGATCAGAACAGGCGCCTGTATATACCCCGCTGGAAGAGTTAGGTGAAGACATTGCATGAGAAACTGATTTTTACAGAAAGCGGCGTCAGCCGGGAGCGGATGGCGGCCTATGTAAAAGAGGACAAACTGACAGAGGTCTGTTTTTATTCGGAAAAGCAGCAGTCCCGGCTGCAGAATATTTATGTGGGAAAGGTCTCGTCTGTTGCCGCGAATCTTCAGGCGGCCTTTATTGAGATTGAAAAGGATCTGCCCGGCTATTACCCCCTGGAAGAGCTTCCCGGGGCGGTTTTTACGTCTAAAATGGGGAAAAAGCCCATTTGTCCGGGGGATGAGCTGCTGGTGCAGGTTACCAGGGAAGGAGGCGGCAAAAAGTCGCCGGTTCTTTCTACAAGGCTGACCATGGCGGGCAGGTACTGTCTGGTGAGCACCGGTTTTACCGGGATCCGCTGTTCTTCAAAGCTGGAGGAGGCGGAACGTCAAACCCTGACTGCCCAGACAGAGGAAGCCCTTTCTGAACATCCGGAACCAAAATACGGCCTGCTTCTTCGCACCAACAGCCGGTTTGCGTCAGGCCCCATGATCGCGGAGGAATATCTGGCGCTGTCGGAACAGATGGAAAAGCTGATTGAATCCGCCGCCTACAGAAAAAACGGTTCTCTGCTGTATAAACCGTCTCAGGATGTGACGGAATATTTAAACCGGTTTCCTCAGGACAGCTACGAAGAGATTCTGACCGACGACGAGAACGAGTACCGGCAGCTTCTCTCAAAGGCGCCATGTCCGGTAAGATTCTATAAAAATGTTGATTTTCCTCTTGCAAAGCTTTATAATCTAGATAAACAGCTTGAGGATGCCATGTATCCCCGTGTGTGGCTGAAATCCGGGGCCTACCTGGTGATTCAGCCTACGGAGGCCCTGGTTTCTGTTGATGTGAACAGTGGAAAATGCGAGACAGGCGCTGATAAAGAAACCGTATTTCTCAGGATCAACCTGGAAGCGGCAGAGGAGATTGCCAGGCAGCTTCGCCTGCGAAGACTGTCCGGGATCATCATCGTGGATTTTATCAACCTGCGTTTGGCGGAGCACCGCAAGCTTCTGTTCAACAGACTGAAAGACTGTCTGAAAGAGGATCCCCTGCATCCGGTTCTGGTTGATATTACGGCACTGGGACTTGCGGAGATCACCAGGAAAAAGAGTGAGAAAGCTCTCTGTGGCTTTTCAAAACAAAGGAGGATTATGTAAAATGAAAATTTGCGCAAAATGCGGTACACGCAACGAGGACGCAGATATGTTCTGCAAGGGATGCGGCAGCGCTCTGGATCAGCCGGATGCCGCTTCAGGAAACGGACAGAACAGTCTCACGGCGGTATTAAAAGAAAAGGGCAGTTCCGGCCTGTTTCTGGCGGCCCTGATCTTTTTCACCCTGGGCATTGTCCTGAATATTGTCAGTGCTTTTGATACCTCTTCATTGAAAGCAACCATGGTCAGTGTTTTCAGTTCCATGGATATGGACGCGATGAATCAGGCCATTTCCATGGTTCCTTACACAACCATCATCGGAAGCATTCCCCTGATCTTCATGTGTATCGGTCTCTGGATGATCAGAGGCACCTGCTCCGGCGGAAATGACAAACCTCTTTCCACAGCGGGTTTTTCCCTGGTAAAAGGATTTACCATTCTGCAGCTGGTACTGACCTGTATTCTGATGGCCGTTGTTCTGCTGATGACAGTGATCGCTATCTTTATTGTAATGGGCGGTTATGAGATTGCCGATCTGGGCGTCACGGATATCCGCCGGCATATCGGCAATGGGGCGATTGATTTGGACACCATTTCCACCATGTTTGCGGTATTCGCAGCCATCTTCCTTTTGATCGTCCTGATAGCGGCAGTGCTGTCCATCGTTTACTACGCAAAGGTGATCGGATCCTTAAACCGGGCAAAAGAGATTGCCATAACCGGCAGCACCACGAAGAACGTTTCCATGTTTGTAGCCGTAATCAATATCATCGGAGGCGTCTGCGGACTGCTGACCTTTATTATGGGGATCGCGAATCTTCTGTCAAACGGCGGTTCATTTTCGGTGCTGAGCGTTCTGATAAGCCTTGTACAGCCTGTTACCAACCTGCTGTTTGGCGGACTGATCATTTCCGTGCATGGCGCCATCAGCCGGCATCTTTCCTAAAAGGTGTTGACTTTACAGAAACGGTATGTTAAACTATCTGAGTATGCCGCACAGCGAGGTTTGAAGAGTCCGATTTTTGGAACACCGCAGCTGGCGAGTAATGTAAAGTAGGAGGTGCCCTATATGTACGCAATTATTGCAACAGGCGGTAAGCAGTACAAGGTTGCCGAAGGCGACGTGATCAAGGTAGAAAAACTTGGCGCGGCGGAAGGCGACAGTGTTACATTCGATCAGGTGCTGGCTGTCAGCAACGGTTCTCTCGTTGTGGGCAACCCCACTGTGGAAGGCGCGACCGTAACCGCATCCGTAGTGGCTGAAGGCAAATACCGCAAAGTCATCGTGTACAAGTATAAGAGAAAGACCGGTTATCACAAAAAGAACGGTCACAGACAGTCTTATACACAGGTAAAGATTGAAAAGATCAATGCCTGACGGAGTCGTTTATGATTCAGTTGACAATGTACAGACAGGCAGACGGTAATTATACAGGGTTTTCCTGCAAGGGACATGCAGGCTATGCAGACCACGGCCAGGACATTGTCTGCGCCGGCGTATCGGCTCTTGTGCTCACTGTGGTGCAAAGTCTGGAAACGCTGACAGAAGACAAAACTGAAGTATCCGTGGAGGAAGCCGCGGGCTCCGTACGCTGTATGCTGCAAGAGCCCTCCTCAGAGAAAGCCAGACTGTTGCTGGATGCCCTCTTTCTTGGATGTCAGTCCATCCGAAAAGAGTATGGAAAGCAGTATATCACCATTAAGTTCAGGGAGGTGTAACCATCATGGTAAAGATGAACTTACAGCTTTTTGCCCATAAGAAAGGTGTGGGATCCACCAAGAACGGCAGAGATTCCGAGGCCAAAAGACTTGGCGCAAAAAGAGCAGACGGTCAGTTTGTAAAAGCCGGCAATATTCTTTACAGACAGCGCGGTACAAAGATCCATCCCGGCACCAACGTAGGGATCGGCGGAGACGACACTCTGTTTGCATTGACAGACGGTATCGTGCGTTTTGAAAGAAAAGGAAGAGATAAGAAAAAAGTTTCTGTCTATCCGGCAGCAAGTAACGAATAAACAAGAAAGGCTGTTGCAAATGATTTTTGCAGCAGCCTTTTTTACACGGTTGTAACAGGAGTATGAAATATGAGTTTTGCAGACAGCGCAAAGATCTATATCCGTTCCGGAAAAGGCGGAAACGGCCATGTAAGCTTCCGGCGGGAAAAATATGTACCAAACGGCGGTCCTGACGGCGGAGACGGCGGCAGAGGCGGAGACGTGATTTTCATTACGGATCAGGGCATGAACACCCTTTCTGACTACAGGCACAAACGAAAGTTTACCGCCCAGGACGGAGAAGAAGGCGGCAAGAGAAACTGCCATGGGAAAGACGGGGAGGATCTGATCCTGAAGGTTCCTGTTGGAACCATCATCAAGGAAGCCTCCAGCGGCCAGGTGATCACCGATATGTCCGGCGAAAACAACCGGTTTGTGATCTTAAAGGGCGGAAGAGGAGGCCAGGGCAACCAGCATTACGCCACCGCCACCATGCAGGCGCCCAAGTACGCGCAGCCCGGTCAGCCGGCCAGGGAGCTGGAAATTTTTCTGGAGCTGAAGGTCATTGCGGACGTAGGCCTTGTAGGCTTTCCAAATGTAGGAAAATCCACCCTGCTTTCCCGGGTTACCAACGCCAGGCCAAAGATCGCCGACTATCATTTTACAACCCTGCAGCCCAATCTGGGCGTTGTAGATCTGGAAGACGGAAAGGGGTTTGTGATCGCGGATATTCCGGGACTGATTGAGGGAGCCAGTGACGGAGTAGGTCTGGGACACGATTTTCTGCGGCACATTGAGCGGACCAGAGTGATGATTCATCTGGTGGACGCGGCGTCTGTAGAGGGCCGTGACCCCATCAACGACATTTATGCCATCAACAAAGAGCTTGCCGCGTATCACGCGGATCTTGCCCACCGGCCTCAGGTGATCGCCGCCAACAAAATCGACGTTATGACCCCTCAGGAGGCTGACACGGTGATCAGTCTGCTGAAAGAAGAGTTTGAGCCAAAGGGCGTTTCGGTGTTCCCCATTTCCGCCGTCAGCGGCAGCGGACTGAAAGAACTGTTATATTTTGTCCGCGGGATGCTGGATCAGGCGGGCGACGAGCCTGTAATCTTTTCCCAGGAGTATTTTCCGGAAGAATCCATTCCGGTTCTGGAGGGCGGATTTACCGTCTCCAGAGATGATGACGGCGCGTTTCTGGTAGAGGGCCCTCTGATTGAAAAAATGCTGGGTTATACCAATCTGGATTCCGAAAAGGGATTTGCCTTTTTCCAGCGTTTCTTAAAGGATCAGGGCATTTTGGAGGCGCTTGAGGAGGCGGGAATCCGCGAGGGAGATACGGTAAGGCTATGTGATCTGCAGTTCGACTATTATGTATAAGTCAGACCCGAGGCCATGCTGTTTTCCTTGCAAACTGATGAAAATAATGGTAAAATTATCTTATCTTTCAGATACATTTTCAGCATCAGGATGGAGAAACTAATATGACCAGCAAACAGAGAGCGTATTTAAAGGGGCTTGCTTCCGTAATGGACCCCGTGATTCAGGTGGGCAAGGGTCTCGCGACGCCGGAACTGATCAGGGCGGTGGATGAAGCGCTGGAAGCAAGAGAACTGATCAAGATCAACGTATTGAAAAACTGTATGGAAGACCCGAAGGCCCTCGGCTTTCTGATTGCGGAACGAACCAGGTCCCAGGTGGTCCATGTGATCGGCAGAAAGATCGTATTGTATCGCCCTGCCAGGAAAAATCCCAAAATCCAGTTACCGGGAGCGTAGTTTCATGAAAGAACAGCATGTGGGAATCATGGGCGGCACCTTTGATCCCATTCACCACGGGCATCTGATTCTGGCCCAGACCGCCATGGAGCAGTTTCAGCTGGATCAGATCCTGTTTATGCCAACCAGAACGCCGCCGCACAAATCGGCGGACGTAACAGACCCACGCCACCGGATTGCCATGACAGAACTTGCCATAAAATCTCATCCGGGTTTTGCCCTCTCTACCTTTGAAATGGAGCGGGAGGGGTACACATTTACCTGTGAGACCCTGAAGCTGCTGAAAGAAAAACAGCCCCACGTTCATTTTTATTTTCTGATGGGAGAGGACTCACTGGCAGACTTTCAGAAATGGAAGGATCCCCAGACCATTGCGGACTTATGTACCATTCTTGTGGCCAACCGAAGCGAAGAGCCCGATGCGCAGCTGAAAACGCTGCTGGCGCAGGTCTCCGGGCAGTATCACGGAGATTTTCGTCTGCTGCAGATCCCGGCCCTTGAGATTTCCTCCCATGCGCTCCGGGAAAAAGTGCGCAAAGGACAGTCTGTTCGCTATTATACGCCGGACCCGGTAGTGGATTATCTGGAGGCCAACGGATTATATCGTTAATTTTTCCCTGCATCCATAGAGGAGTGACGCCATGAAACAGATCAATACAAAAGAGCTGGAGCAGGAGCTGAAAAAGCAACTGGATCATAAACGGTTTTACCACACCATCGGCGTGGCATATACGGCAACAGCCCTTGCCATGCGCTATGAGGCGGATCTGGAGAAAGCCAAGGTGGCAGGTCTGCTTCATGACTGCGCCAAATGTATTCCGCCCGACAAAAAACTTGCCATGTGCAAAAAGTATAATATTCAGATGACGGACGTGGAATACAGCAACCCGTTTTTACTGCACGCAAAGCTGGGCGCTTTTCTGGCCATGAAAAAATATCAGGTCAGCGACGAGGAGATCATCAGCGCCATCTTGAACCATACTACCGGAAAGCCGGACATGTCCCTGCTGGACAAGATCGTTTATGTGGCGGATTACATAGAGCCTCACCGCAATAAGGCTCCCAGGCTGTCTCAGATCCGGAAACAGGCGTTTATCGATCTGGACGAAGCCCTTTACATGATCCTTTCGGATACCCTCGTCTACCTGCAGAGCATAGACGGCGCGGTGGATCCGGTTACCCAGCGGACATTTGAATTTTACGCAAATCAGAGGACAAAGGAGGCGGCATGTACCCATGAAAGTAACGGAACTGGTAAAAAAGGCCTATCAGGCGCTGGAGGACAAAAAAGCTGAGGACATTCATGTGCTGGATATCCGCCAGATCTCCATTCTGGCAGATTATTTTATCATTGCCAGCGGCGCCAACAAAAATCAGATTCAGGCCATGATCGACAATGTGGAAGAGGAGCTTGGCAAATGCGGCTGCCATCCCCGCCAGGTGGAGGGATACGACACCGCCGGCTGGATCCTGATGGATTACGGCGATATCATCATCCATGTATTCTCGGAAGAAGACCGGCTGTTTTATGATCTGGAGCGGATCTGGAGAGACGGAAAGTTAGTGGATATCAATTCCATCACATCATAAATTTATATTAAGGGAGGATTTACTATGAAAGGGAAATTGCGGACGGGCATTCTCGCAGCGGCTATGGTCATGCTGTGCGCTCTTTTATTTGCGGGCTGCGGGGATGAAAAAAGCAAGGGAGAGCAAAACGGCGGCGGTTCCGGCTCCGACGGCGGGGAAGGCTGGGCGCTTGCGGATTCCATCGTAGAAGAAGTAGCGGCCAAGATGCCTACATTTTCCGACTATGAGGTAAAGATCGAAGATTTTGGAGCCGAGATCAAGACCGAGAAGATCACCGATAAAACTCAGGAAGCTGCCCTGGCAAAGAAAAACGGCGCCGCCATTGCAGACGCCATTGCCGATGTAACTGCCCATGAGGGAGGCGGCACGGTGGTGATACCGGCCGGATACACTTATACAGGCGCCATTCATCTGGACAACAACGTGAATCTGCATCTGGAAGACGGCGCAAACGTAATGTTTACAACGGATTACAGCCAGTATCCCAACGTAAAGACCCGCTGGGAGGGGGTTGTCTGCTACAATTATTCCCCTATGGTTTATGCCTATCAGAAAGAAAACGTTGCCATTACGGGTAAAGGCGTTCTGGACGGCCAGGCAACCGTAGAAGAGTACTGGCTGCCCTGGAAAAACAACAAATATCTGCCTGACGAAACCCAGGATGACGATCAGAAAGCGCTCCGGAAAATGGGCGAGGACGGAACAGACGTGGAAGAGCGCGTTTTCGGTCAGGGACATTATCTGCGCCCCTGTTTTTTGCAGACCTATGAATGCAGCAACGTGCTGATTGAAGATGTGACCATTACCAATTCTCCTTTCTGGATGGTACAGCCTACTTTCTGTGAATATGTAACCGTCCGCGGAATTACCGTGGAAAGTCACGGCTACAACAACGACGGCGTCAATCCGGACAGCTGCAACATGGTTGTCATTGACGGCTGTACATTTAATACGGGAGACGACTGTATCGCCATCAAATCCGGCCGTGACAATGACGGGCGCACCATCGGCAAGCCCTGTGAAAATGTGGTAGCCATGAACAATACTTACATTACCGGAAAAGGCGCCTGCGCAACGGTAGGCAGTGAAATGTCCGGCGGTGTAAAGAACATTTTCTTCAGGGACAACGAAAGCAAAGAAACCGTTGAGCATCTGCAGGCCGTAAGCATCAAAACAAACGGCGACAGAGGCGGCGTCATTGAAAATATCTATGTAAAAGGCGTAAAGGCCGCCAATGTGGTGGATCGCGGTGTGCTGATCACCATGCACTACGAAGAGGGCGATACGGAAGCCACCACACCGGAGATCAAAAACATTTATCTGGAAGACTGCGACATCACCTGCCTTGAGCCCGAAAAACAGCAGGATACCATTGCAATCTTCGGATATGACAGAAGTCCGGTGAAAAACGTCAACTTTAAAAACTGCAGCTTTACCGGAGCAGATACCAAATTGAATTTTATCAATGTGGACGGAATTCATTTTGAAGGCTGCAAGATGAACGGTGAGGATTATCCGGACGGGGATTATGACGGATTTTCCGTTATCGGAGAAGAGATCAATCCGTCCCAGATCACACTAAGCTACTCCTCAGCAGCGCTGGAAAGCAAGCTTTCATTCAAATGGGAAGTGTCTGACAGCAAGGACGGCACATTCAGTCCTGTGGCCGATCAGGAAAAGAATGAGGAGATCAGTCATTCTCTTGGAGTATCCGGTGCGACTACCGCAGTCCGGTTTATTGATAAGGAGAAATATTACCGGCTGAAAGTGGATGTGGACGGAGAGGAATGGGTCAGCGACGTATATCATTACGAAGACAAATGATCCTCTCATGTAACGCCGGACCGGGCGTCTGTGAATTGTGATTCTGACAGAAAACGTATTTAAAAAAGAGAGTGCGTTGCGCGCTCTCTTTTTTTTCTTATTTTTTTACTTACAGATACTGTTAATGAAGTATTTAAGTAATAAATTACTTAAGTTATGAAGTAACTTAAGGTTCCCGCAGCTTCACAACATTGGCGGCAGACCGTTTACGGTCCTCCTGAATGGCCGCGTAATGCTTTTTGGTTGTATTTACATCCTTATGGCCCAAAACATCCGCTACAAGGTAAATATCGCCTGTTTCCCGGTAAAGGCTGGTGCCATAAGTGCTTCGCAGCTTATGAGGAGTGATTTTCTTTAAGGTGGTCACGTTGGCGGAATATTTCTTCGCAAGCCGTTCCACGCTCCGCACCGTAAGACGCTGGTTCTTTAAGGAGATGAACAGAGCGTCTTCATGACCCTCAGCCGGTTCCAGCTGCTTCCGATCCAGTTCCATATAGTCTGACAGCGCATTTGCCACCTCATCGCCAAAATAAACGATATCCTCATTTCCGCCTTTCCTAATGATGCGGATCTTGTTATTTTTAAAATCCACATCTTTCAGATTCAGGCCCACACATTCGGATACACGAATGCCTGTTCCCAAAAGAAGCGTAATGATCGCCACATCCCGCAGCTTTGTCTTTTTATGATTTCTCAGCTGAGCAGGGGTCAGTTTATCCCCGGATTCCACCATATCCAGCATGTCGGCTACCTCGTCGGGGTCAAGCCGAACAATTGTTTTGGTGTGGAGCTTTGGAATTTCCACATGAGCGGGAGGGTTTGTGTTGATCATTTCCTTTTTGAAAAAATAGTTGTACATGGACCGCAAAGCGGCAAATTTCCGCAAGATCCCGTGATCCTTGTTGACCCTGGTGACGCCGTCTTTTTCATAGGTCTGCAGATAGGAAAGATATTCCTCAATATCCATGGGCGTCAGTTCATCCAGTACGGCCATAGGAAGGGTTTCCGTGGGTTTGTCCTTTAGCTGTGGATTTTCGGTCTGCAGAAAAGAAAAAAACACAGACAGATCATAGGCATAGGACAATCGGGTTCTTGTTGATTTGGTAGATTCCATGGAACGAAAATAACTGCCAAGAAACCGAGGAAGCTTTTGAAGCACATTGCGGAGCTTCTGAATATTTTTCAGATCCGTTTGCTCTTTATAAGAATAATCGGCCATCTCTTTATAAACGCCCCTTTCTTGTCGTAAAATTACGATTTTGCGACATCATATATCTATCTTACCCCCAATCTCTCCTTCTGTCAAGGGGCCGGTCATTTTATTTTGAGTCTTTTTTTCTGCCGCTGTTTTTCTGTTCCAATCTGTGTTATAATATAGCCGTTCTATATTGATTTGCCCGTTATGCGGAATTTTGACCTAAAGAAAGGATTTTTTTATGAAGCTTCAGCAGCTGCTCAGTTATACAAGAAAAGCCGTTGACGATTACAATATGATCTGTCAGGGGGACAAAATTGCCGTGGGAATCTCCGGAGGCAAAGACAGCCTAACCCTGTTATATGCCTTACACGGCCTGCGCCGTTTTTATCCCCAGCAATTTTCCATTTACGGGGTCACGGTTGATCTGGGCTACGATTCCTTTGACACTGCCCCTATCGCTGATCTCTGCCAGCGGCTTCAGGTGCCCTATACGGTAGTCCGTTCCGATATTGCCAGGATCATTTTTGAAGAACGGAAAGAATCGAATCCCTGTTCGCTTTGCGCGAAAATGCGAAAAGGAGCCTTAAACCAGGCCATCAAAGATCTTGGCTGCAACAAAGTAGCCTATGCCCATCACAAGGATGATCTGGTAGAGACCATGCTCCTTTCCCTGTTGTTTGAGGGACGATTTCATACGTTTTCACCGGTAACTTATCTGGATCGGATGGATCTGACGGTGATCCGTCCGCTGATGTATGTATCCGAAAAAGATGTAATCGGTTTTCAGCACATAATGGATCTGCCTGTGCAAAAAAGCCCCTGCCCCGCCGACGGGTATACAAAGCGCCAGTCTGTAAAGGAACTTCTTGACAGGCTGAACAGAGAATATCCCGGCGCAAAGGACCGGATGTTTCGCGCCATCCTGAATGGAAATCTGTTTTCCGAAAAAAAATAAAAAAGCAGGAACATTCGTTTGCATTGTCCGAACAAATGTGTTATACTGTTTTCAGAACGGAGGATAAACGCATATTATGAAAGAAAAAGGGAAACTGACGAAAAAACAGCAGGAAATTTATGAATTTATCAAAAGCGAGATTATCCAGAGAGGGTATCCCCCATCTGTCAGAGATATCTGTTCCGCGGTTCAGCTGAAATCCACTTCTTCTGTTCACGCGCATCTGCAGACGCTGGAAAGCCTTGGCTATATCCGCCGGGATCCCGCGAAATCCCGTACCATTGAGATCACCGACGAGCATTTTTACGCAGGCTACCGCAGAGATATCCAGAACGTTCCCATGGTGGGCACGGTAACTGCCGGCAATCCGATCCTGGCAATCCAGGAAACCACCGAATACTTTCCCATCCCTGCGGAATATTTACCCAATCAGGATACATTTTTACTGAAGGTCAAAGGCGAAAGCATGATCAACGCGGGAATCCTGGACGGCGACTATGTGCTTGTGGAAAAACAGTCCACTGCCCGGGACGGCGATATGGTGGTGGCTCTCCTTGGGGATTCCGCCACGGTTAAAACCTTTTACCGGGAACAGGGACATTTTCGTCTCCAGCCGGAAAACGATTATATGGAACCCATCATTGTGGAGGATGCAAGCATACTGGGCCGGGTCATTGGAGTGATCCGCCTATTTCAATAGTCCCATCAGATTCCGATCTGTGCGATGATTCCAATCTGCGCAAAGATTCCGATCTGCGTGAAAAAGGCTGACCATACAAACAACTGGCCAGCCTTTTTTATATCATGTTCTATATCATTTATGATCAGATAACATAACCCTTTTCCTGGGCGGAAGCCAAAGAAAGAGCCTGCTTGATCACCGCTACCGTTCCGTCAATTCCAAGCTTTCCGCTGTCCAGGCAAAGATGATAGCTGTCGGAAGCGCCCCAGCTTTTGGACGTATAATAGTTATAATAGCTGCTTCTCTGCTTGTCGGTTTTGCTGACAAGTTCCTTTGCTTTTTTGGCGTCCAGATTTCTCACCCGCATGATCCGGTTTACCCGGGTATCCATATCGCTGTGAATAAAAACGCTCAGCAGACCGGGATGCTCCGCAAGGGCATAATCCGCGCAGCGCCCTACGATCACGCAGGGCTCCTCTTCCGCCAGCTTTCGGATCGCCTCAAACTGGGCAAGGAATACTTTCTGATTGATGGGCATATCTCCATATACTGATGAGGCGTAGCCCATGCTGTAAGTATCCATTACAAGAGAATACAGAAAACTTCTGTTATGGCGCTCGTCATTGCTTTCAAAGATTTCCCTGCAAAGTCCGCTGTCCTTTGCCGCCCGTTCCAACAGCTCTTTGTCATAGCAGCGGATGCCAAGCTCTTCTGCAAGCTTCTGCCCTATTTCTCTTCCGCCGCTTCCGCATTGTCTTCCAATGGTGATCACGTTATTTGTCATATTAAGCCCTCCCATTTTTATTTTCCTGCCGCAAATCCGTCTGTCAGCTTTACAAGATATTTCAGAATCTGTATGGCGTCGTCTACTGTTACCAGGGGATTTCCCTGCTGATCTGTACTGTCGTCCACGTTGGCGGCAATCATGGCCGCGTCGTCCAGCTCAACCAGTTTCACACTCTTTTTCAGAATCAGAATGGCGTCCTGCACCGCGATATGGCCGTCTCCATCCGTGTCTCCATAGAGAAACGGTTTGTAAGTGTTTTTGGACGCGCTGCCGGATTCCACAATGACTTTAATCCTCTGGGAATGACCGTCTTTTGTAACGCAGGTGATGGTGGCTCCGGTAGGTCTTTCGGCCAGAGGCGTCACCACGCCGTTACGATCAATCTTCAGCTGTGCCGGCGCGTCGCTGTACCAGGTAACCTGGGGATAAGTGGCGTCCTCCGGAAGGATCTCTGCCGTCAGAAGCACGGATTCCGCAGGGGCGTCCTTTGTGCCGAGATAGATCGTATCTCCGTCTTTCAGGCCGTTGATCCTGATCTGGCTTACAGGCTGATACACATCAACCGAAAAGGTTTTGACAATCTTTCCCGCCAAGACCGATATCACAGCCGTACCGGGCTTGCCTGCCACAAGGAGCCCGGAATCTTTTACTTCCAGTACGGAAGGATCGGACGATTTCCAGGTAATGGTCTTGTCCCCGGCGTTGGACGGCACCACTTCCGCCGTAATCTGCTTCATCTCTCCAACAGCCATTTCCAGTTTTTCATTTTCCGCCAGCCGCAGGGAAAGGTCTTCCACATCCGGTGAAATTCCCTTTTCTTTGGCAGTCAGCACCTGAGTGTCAGGCAGGTACTCTGTGCTCAGCCAGAATTCAGGATCCTCATTGAGCACATAGGCGCCGGCGTATTGATCCAGCGTCTCTTCCACATCGGTCAGAGGCAGTACCTGATAATCATAGGGAAGCCGGCTTTCATAGGAAAACGTAAACGGTTCGTCCGGCAGAATCCCTCTTACATACTGATGTTCGTTTTCAATGCGGGAGAACCATTTGAACTGGTTTTCCCCAAGAGTGCTGTACCCGTCGTTCCAGTATTTGGCAGGATCTCCGATAAAGGGATTTTCCCCATTTTGATCCCAGCTGCTGCCAATGTAATCGCCGCCGTTTTCCCCCGCTCCCTTGATTTTGGAATTTACGATCAGGGTATGATTCCTGGCGTTGGAAAACGCGTCGCCCCATTCCTTGTTGTTGGCGTCTCTGATATTGCGCTCCGTGCCGTCGATGATCCGGTCTACTCCCTCAAAAACGCAGGTATCCATTCCAACTGACGCGCCTGCTCTGGCGCTGACCGCGGTGGTTTCTACAGATCTGCCCAGGGCCGCGGCGGCTTCCTTGTGACCGGAGTCGTTCAGATAACAGTTGATGGCATTTACCGTACCCTGACGGATCAGCGGAAATCGCTGGACGATATTGGAGATCTTACTGTATGCCCATGTAAGGTGGATCCGCCAGTTTCCGTCCTCTTTGCCCTCTCCGTCTTTAAAATCCGCTTCTCCGGAGCCGTTCATATTGAACCCTTTATGATATGCAAGATACGCCATGATCTTGCCGAGGTCGCCATTTGCCTCCTGACGGAACCGGGCGTACACCGTATCGTTTTCCAGCCCCTGCAAAAACCGCTCTTCCATGTAAGTTACGGTTTTATACAGCATGCTGTTGTGATCCGGATCCGTTTCTGCGGGAAGTCCAAAGGAACACCAGGAAACAGTCATATCCGAAGCTCCGTTTTCCGAATCGATATTGCCGTCATAGGCAACGCTGAAAGAACAGTGATCGATCCAGACGCCCTTTACGCCGTTTAGCTTCAGCAGAGACCATCCTGCGGCAAAATTGTCCCCATCCTTTTCATCATGGAACATCCATACCTCATCAAAATTCAGATTGCGGATAATGATGTCGGAACAGGTGCCCTGCAGCTTCCATTCCGCGTGCTTTACCGTGTTGCCGGCGCGGGAAAAGATTGTCAGGCCGTGAATATCGCTTAGTTCCAGCTGAGAAATGCCGTTTTCCACAATAGACGGGTTGGTAATGATATTTGCCCTCATAGGCCACCCTGTTACGGGATCCTGATAATTTCTGATCATGGTGGAAATTTCCTTTGCCTCATCGGAAAGGGCGTTCCATCCCAGGTTCAGATCCGCCGCGATCTCGATCACCTTTACATCGCCTGCCGCGGCGTCTTCCAAAGCCTCCAGAAATTCCTCCTCATTTTTGACGGTTCGGTATGCCGTCTCATCATTCAGATACTGGACGCGGTGATCTAAATCCACCTTTCCTCCCGCAAAACCGGTTACGGAAAAAAAGCTGGGATTGAAAGGGGAAACAGTCCGGTTTTCTACGCCGGGAAACTGAATTGCTGATTCATCCTCCGGGAAATATCCGTCCGGGGCCTCTGCAGCGGCTGCCGGGCTTGGAATCCCTGTCAGCATCAGCGCAATGGCCAGAAAACACCCAAGAAACCCATTTCTTTTCAAAAGATCCCCTCCTTTTTATTTCCGCTCACGCTTTTTCTATCATAATTTTATTATCTCATTCCCCGCAAACCCTGTCAAGAAGCTAAGGGAGGATTTCCAGCAGATGGGTGAAATACTCCGGAAGCGGGGCGGAGAACTCCATATATTCCCCTGTGCGGGGATGGACAAAGCCAAGGGTCATGGCATGCAGTGTCTGGCCTGAAACGGCATAGGGCGGCTTTTTGGGGCCGTAAACGGCATCTCCCAGCAGAGGATGTCCGATGCTGGCCATGTGTACCCGGATCTGATGGGTCCTTCCGGTCTCCAGCCTGCATTCCAGATAAGTATATTTGGAAAACCGCCGCAGCACCCGGTAATGGGTAACCGCATTTTTGCCGTTTTGATAATTGACGGCCATTTTTTTCCGATCCTTTGGATGTCTTCCCACAGGGGCGTCTATTACGCCCTCTTCTTCTGAGATCACGCCGTGAACAATGGCGCGGTAGCTTCTGCTGACGGAATGGCTGGCCAGCTGGGCCGCGATGGCATTGTGAGCCAGATCATTCTTGCAGACAAACAACAGGCCCGTCGTGTCCCTGTCAATGCGGTGAACGATCCCCGGGCGAAGCACTCCGTTAATGCCGGACAGCTGATCCCGGCAATGCTCCATGATCCCGTTCACCAGCGTACCGGAATAATGTCCCGGCGCCGGATGTACGACCATTCCCTTTGGCTTGTTGATCAGAAGCAGATCCTCGTCCTCATAGACAATGTCCAGATCCATTTTTTCCGGAAGAATGTCCGGTTTCGCCGGCTCCGCAATGGAAAGGCGGATCTCATCACCAAAAACAACCTTGTAATTTGCTTTTACAAGGCTGTTATTTACAAAAATCTCTTCGTTTAGTTTTTTTTGAATGAAAGAACGGGACATTTGGGGAAACATCCGGGAAAGAAAGAGGTCGATCCGCTGTCCCTCCTGATCTTGAGATACGGTTAAGGTATATTCTTCCATGGATCAGTCTTCCTCCTGATCAGTCTGCCGCTGTTTTTCGCCGGGGCGGCATTTTTTGTCGCGGCGCAGCACAACCTCCTCCAGCTCTCCCGGCTTCAGATACCACAGATACAGCGCTGCAAACAGGATCACCGAAACAGTCACATAAATGTCCGCCACATTAAATATGGGAAAATGGATCAGTTCAAAATAGAAAAAATCTATCACATAGCCCAGGCGCACCCGGTCCAGAATATTGCCAAGGGCGCCTGCGGCCGTAAACAGCAGCGTCAGGCGAACCGGCATCATCCTTCTGTCCGACGGCATCCGAAACAAAATCCAAAAAATCAGGATCAGGATCAGAACATTCAGAACCAGGATCAGGGGAATCTTTCCCTGAAACAGTCCGAATCCGATCCCTCTGTTTTCCAGATACTGAAGAGAAAACACGTTTCTGATGAGAGGAAGCGGCCGATCCTTTAAATATACGGCAGCCCACAGCTTGCTGATCTGATCCAGAAACAGCAGGCCCAAAAACAGCAGCGCCTGAAAAATCACAGCAGAATGTCGGTTAGTTTTCATGAGACTCCTCTCCGTCCTCCGGCTCAGAATGAGATCCGTCGGCAAAGCCAAGTATATCGCTGAGCTTTACAACAGACTCATCTGTCACATCTTCCGCCCTGGACAATACAGTGGCTTCCAATGCCTCCTTTAACTCCCCGTCGGACACCGTGCCGTCCACATAGGCCTCTCCCACCGACTTCAACAGCACAAAACGAATGGATCCTCCGTCCATCTTTTTATCTGATTTCGTCATGGCGATGATCTCTTCCGCGGAGGGCCCCTCCTCCAGAGTTACCGGAAGGCGGAAAGCGATCAGCACGTCCCGGATCTCCAGATATTCTTCTTTTTCGATCATGCCGCGCCGATAGGAAAGATATGCGGCGCATACCATGCCCAAAGCCACGCACTGGCCGTGCAGCAGACGAAAGTCCATGAGCTTTTCAATGGCGTGTCCTGACGTGTGTCCGAAATTCAGCAGGGCGCGCAGGCCCTTTTCCATTGGATCCTCTTCCACAATTTCTTTTTTTGCCTGACAGCTTTTTGCCACCATCTGCTCGATGACAATCGGGTCCTGATCCAGAATCTCGGTCATATGGGACAGCAGAAACAGATAATATTCCAGGTCGCAGATCAGGCCGTATTTTACAGTCTCGGCCATTCCGTTAAAATACTGCTCTTCCGGCAGAGACTTCAGATAGGAAAGGTTCATATACACAAGCCGGGGCATCTTAAACGCGCCCACCATATTTTTGTAGGCGTCAAAATCCACGCCGGTCTTTCCTCCTACAGAACTGTCAACCATGGCCAGAATGGAAGTGGGCACCTGAATATAATCAATCCCCCTGAGGTAAGTGGCCGCGGCATATCCGGCAAGATCGCCTGTGACGCCGCCTCCAAGGGCAACAAGACAGTCTTTGCGGTCAAACTGCCGCTGGATTAAAAAAGCGTAAAGCGCTTTTACAGTATCCAGTGTTTTATTTGCTTCTCCTGCGGGAAACACAAACAGCTCCACTGTTTTCGCGGCAGGCAGCAGAAGTTTTCTGAGCTCTTCTCCGTAAAGAGAACTCACATTGCTGTCCGACACGATGCAGACTCTCCGGTTTTCATAACCCAGAGAGCGGTACTCCTGCAAGAAGCCATTTATTTCATGCTCGATCACAATGTCATAGCTTTTTACGCCGTTTTCCTTTACTTCCAGACGTTTACTCATTTTGTAAGATTCCTTTCAGTCAAAAATGCGGATCCGCACCATGTGGCGTCCTTTTTTGGTATCGGAAAGCACCCCGTCAAAAATAAATTTTCCATGGCCCCTCACGGAAACCACATCCTGCTCTTTTAACAGGTAGCTGTTGCTTTGCACAAGCCTGCTGTTTACAAATACTTCCCCATTTTGAATGGAGGGAAGCATGGCTCCTCTGGCGCTGTGAAAGGCAAAGGCAAGAATACAGTCCAGACGCAGGGAGGATACACTGCCCTTTTGTTCCCGGAATCGCGGTCGGATCTCAAGATCATTTATGGGGCAAAGAGCGGCAGATACAGGCGTATGCCGGATCCGCACACAGTTTTCCGTTAGAAATTCTCCAATCTGAGGCGTGCAGAACAACACACAGTCTCCCTGACGGAGAACAAAATCGCCGGTCTGAGCCCGGTCGATCCCCAGGTTTAAAACGGCTCCCATATAATCTCTGTGGGTAAGCGGTTCAGAAAATTTGGGGCTCAGGGGCGCAATGACCACCGATACAAAAGGGTATTCATAGTGCAAGAAAGGAGCATCAGGCAGAAAAACTGCCATCTGACGCTCCGCAAATTCATAACCGCCAGAAGTCTCCACCCGGATTCCCGGAGGAAACTCCCTGATGCTATGCAGTATATGCAACTCATTACGTTCCAGAAAATTGGTAAATACCGGGATATCCCGCCGATAAGCCGTATTGGCAAGCTCCTCCATTCTTTTCTGAAACTGAACTTCCTGCTTTGTCATGGATCAATAGTCGCTCCGAAAAGCAGACACATTGATGGTACCGTTTAAAATATCCTGGAAATCCCCAAAGATATCTACATTGTGAGGCGTGATAATGAAGATATAGCTGGAAATCTTCTGAAGATTGCCGCTGATTGCAAAGCAGGAACCGCTTGTAAAGTCAATGATACGCTGGGCGATGTCAATGTCCAGTCCCTCCAGGTTCAACACAACCGTTCTGCCGTTTAAAAGGGTCTCGGTAATCTCTCTGGCGTCCTCTACTGTGGAAGGCTTGATCACGCAGACTTCCATTTCTTCCTGAGCGCCTTTTCCTCTTGAGGATCTGTCGTTGATGGGCATGACTTTTTTGGACGGCTTGATGGTTTTTCCCTTTGCGTAGGATTTCTTCTCTTCTACATAATCATCATCATAGTCGTCGTAGAGATCCTCGTTTTTGGATGCTTTCTTTGAACCCCGTTTCTTAGGCGCTACCTCTTCCTCGAAGTCTTCCTCGTCGTCATAGAATTCTTCGTCGTCATAGTAGTCGTCGTTCAGACCCATTTTATCCAGAATATTGTCTATAAAACTCATGTTTCTATCTCCTTTATCTGATAGTTTCGCGCGCCAAATATACTGGTTCCCACTCGAACCATGGTTGCCCCTTCCTCAACAGCAACTTCAAAATCTCCGGACATTCCCATTGACAGCACATTCATATTTATATTATCAATGTTTTTCTCTTTAATGTCAAGAAATAGTTGATACAATTTAGAAAAAATTACACGATTTTCTTCCGGAAATTCCACAAAAGGCGCGACCGTCATGAGCCCCTCCACCTGAATGTGGGGAAATCCGGACAGATCCCGAATCAATGGCTCCGCGTCTTTTGGCGCAACTCCGAATTTGCTTTCCTCTCCCGATACATTTACCTGTACCAGAACCGGCATGATCCGATTGATCCTGGCACATTCCTTTTCAATAACCCGTGCCAGATGCAGCGAATCCAGAGAATGGATCATGGCAACTTTATCGGCAATATACTTTACCTTGTTTGTCTGCAGATGGCCGATCAGATGCCAGCGCACATCTTTTGGCAAATGGTCGTATTTTTCCAGAATCTCCTGCACCTTATTTTCTCCAAAATCCCGCTGTCCCGCGTCGTATGCCTCCTGCAGCATGGGGATGGGTTTGGTTTTGCTGACGGCGATCAGCGTCACGTCTTCTTCCTTTCTTTGGGGATGAGGCTCCTCCAGAAACGCCGCGCGCTGGCAGGCCTCCCCGATGCGCGCCCTCACCCCTGCGATGGCATCCGAAATATACATGCCCTCACTCCTTTGTTATTGATAAATGGTCTCCTCATCGTTGACGGAACTGCCGTCCAGCACGATCCTGTCATACTGGGTGAGACCGTAGGATTCATTGGCCTTTACGATACTGTAATCGTCGTTCTGATACAGCATGGTAACGGTGCTGAAATCCGCGTATCCCTTGTTTACGTTATATACGCCGATCAGCTTGCCTATGTCGCCTACCGTGTACAGCTGGGCAGATCCCTTTTTGATCAGGGTGGTGCCCGCCTTGATGTCGTCCATGTTCAGATATACTTCCTTGTCGGTGACATTATAGGGCGTGATCTCCTGATAAGTCTCAAAGGCTTCTCCCTTTTTATTGACTTCATAAATGTAAACGCCCCGCTTATTTTCTTCGCTGTCAGATTCCACAAAATCCCTGGGAACGGTATAGAATTCCTTTTCCACAATTGCCGAATTGGGTACTTTCAGACCCGAACTGCTTTCCAGCAGAACTTCCAGTTCCAGATACCGGTCTGTGGCAAACCGGACCATGGAATTGGTAAACTTCAGACGGCAATAGGTGTCCCCG
Organism: uncultured Lachnospiraceae bacterium; assembly: GCA_947626945.1. Lineage (GTDB taxonomy): Bacteria > Bacillota > Clostridia > Lachnospirales > Lachnospiraceae > CANQUC01. The sequence continues at coordinate 20,743 of CANQUC010000012.1, forward strand.
TCCTTTTCAAATTTGGAGATCTGCCCCCAGGCAGTCGTATGATCCTTCAGAAACCGCACTTCCACATAGTCGTCGTCCTGATATTGTTCTTTCCGGGAATCATCCAGCCGGATGATCACCTCCCAGTTCTCATCTGTGATCAGCTTGTAGACAGGGTCTCCCTGATTGACGGTCTCTCTGGTTTTCAGATCCTGAAGCTTGTAGGTGCTTTTATCCAGCATCTCGGGCGTGAAGGTATCAAAGCTGTCATTTTCAAAGCCGTCCACGGAATACACCACAATGCCGGAATCCTGCGCGTTATAGATTCCAAGCCGGGCCGACTGATCGTCACTGTAGGAAGTATCGTCCGCCGCGTCCATAACGGCGGTATCCAGCTGGGACTTAAAAGGATACACCTGCTGAAAGCTGTCCGGACTGTAGGCGGAGGCAAAGCTGGACACCTGATGGGAAAGGGACATTAAGTCTTCTTTTGTCAGCGTGGCGCTTTGGACGTTGTTTTCCAGAATCTCTGCAAGATCGCCCTGTGTGCTGGCGCTGTAGACCGGAGTTTTCCTGCTGACACGCCGGCCCTCGCTGGCAATGTAGGTAAGATTGCCGGAGGATTCCGCGTTAAAAACCTGCTCCTGCCGGAACGCGATCCCCGTATAGGTCTGATTTTCCACAATACTGCCGGCCTCCACTTCATAGACGGATACCCGGTTTCTTGTAAAATAAAGGATCACGCAGCATAAGATATACAAAAAGACCAGGCCAAACACAATGGTGCCCAGATTGATATGGATCCTTCGTTTGAAATTTTTAACATTTGACGGATTCTGTTGTTCCAATGAGCATCCTCCTGTATAAAAAAACAGTTGCAAAATGAGCCGTCCAAATACGCGGAAACGTCATTTTGCAACAGTTCTTTCAGAAATATTTTCTGTTGCCCCATAGATTGGATCGCTTAAGATCAAGATACTCATTATAGGCCTTTTCCAGGATCTGCTTCTCATTGGAAAACTTCAGCAGATGATAGGCCTCATGGTACTTGTAATATCCGGAATCTATAAAGTATTCTTCACGTTGTGGTTTGCTGTAGTAATTGTCCGACATCATCAGGTACCAGTGGACATCCTTTTCCACAGTATCCTCAGGAACGGTAAACGTATACTGGCTTTTGCCGATATATTTGATGATGGAGGCCTTTGCGCCGGTCTCCTCAAATACTTCGCGAATAGCTGTATCTTTATAGTCCTCCCCTTTTTCCACAGTTCCTTTCGGTAATACCCAGCCCTCATACTTGTTTTTATAATTTTTGTATAAAAGCAAAATTTTACCGCGAAAGATAACCACACCGCCACAGCTCGTTGCTTCTATCACTGCAATCCCTCCTGCAATAGGTGCCATAACACCCGGTGTGCGCATTATACCTCTTGATTCACATTACAGTATAGACCACTCCACTTATTTTTGCAAGAGAAAGTTCCCTTTCCTTTCGGTATTTTCCGGATCCTGCTGATTGGTCACTGATTATAATAATAGGCATCCAGTATTTTTCTGGCCACAGGGACGGCGTATTCGCTTCCTTCTCCCGCGCCCTCCACAATAACGCTGATGGCGATCTCCGGATCGTTCACCGGCGAAAAACAAATGAACCAGGAATGGCTGTTGCCCTTTGTGGTGCCGTATTCCGCGGAACCGGTCTTTCCCGCCACAGTATAGTCCTCGTCCCGCAGCGAGGTGGCTGTTCCTTCATTTACCACGGCGCTCATGAATTTTTTCATGATCCGGGTTTCCTCGGTGGTCATCAGAAGTCCGATCTTTTTTGGACGGTAAGTCTTTACGGTGGCGCCTGCCTCGTTTTCAATATGATCCACAAAATAGGGATTCATCATCTTTCCGTCATTTGCAATGGCAGAGATCATCATGGCCATATGGAGAGGAGTAACCAGGGTATCGCCCTGTCCGATCACCGTCTGCATCATCTGATCCACCGTGGTAGCCCGGGAAATGGCAACGGTGCTCCTGGAATAGGCAATGGGAATGTCCAGCTTGCTGTTGAACAGAAAGCTTCTGCACAGATCGATCATGGTTTTCTTTTTCAGATTGAATCCAATGTGGACAAAAGAGGAATTGCAGGAATGGGCAAATGATCCCTCCAGATCCAGACTGCCGTGTTTTTCATTGTGATAGCAGTTGATCCGCTCACCGTCGATCTCAATATAGCCGTCGCACTGATAGTGATAATCGCTGTACTGGTCATCGTGCTCTCTCAGATAGGCAAGGGTGGTCAGCACCTTAAATATGGATCCGGGAGGATAAAGGCCCTGAGTGGCCCTATTCAAAAGGGTGCTGTCTCCGCTGCTCTCCTGGGAAGTATAGTAATCCCAAAGCTCTCCCACTTCGTTGGGATTGTAGTCGGGCTTGGAAACCATTGCCAATACCGCGCCGGTTTTGGGATTCATGACCACCGCTGCGCCTCTGGAATCCCCCAGGGCGTCATAGGCTGCCTCCTGCAGATTGGTATCCAAAGTGGTCACCAGATTGTCTCCGATATTTTTCTGACCGGAAGTCAGATTTCGCACACGCTTGAATATGGAGGCATGGGATTTCAGCAGGCGGATGTTATAGCCTGCCTCCAGGCCGGAACCGCCGTTGATGCTGTAGCCCACAACATGAGCAAAGGTTCTGCCGTAGGGATAGACCCGGACTTCATTGCCCTCATCATCTGTTTCGGTTTTGGCAAGAACCTCCCCGTCATTGGACAAAATCTGTCCTCTTACCACCTTTTGTGCCAGCTGATTCTGCCGTTTCCGGTTGTAGGGGCTGTTTGCCATGGATTCTCCGTATGTAAACTGAAAATATACAAGATAACCGATGAGAAGCACAAAGATCAGAAGAAAAAAATATGTGAGAATCATGATCTCGCCGCTCTTCTCCCGCTTTTTCCGGGGCTTTTTGCCCTGTTCGTTCCTGGGATCAGCTTCTGCGCTTCTTTGTTTCGTTTTCTCCATGATGATCACCTTCATCCTGTTTGATGATATAGAGACTTTGAATAATGGCAAATACAATAACAGAGCTTAATATGGAGCTGCCGCCATAGCTGACCAGCGGAAGCGTCACCCCTGTAAGGGGAATAAATTTGGTGTCGCCGCCAATGGTCAGAAACACCTGAAAAATAAAGGACACTGAAAGTCCCAGAGATACCAGCTTATAAAAGCTGTCCTGAAGCTGCAGGGAAATATTGACAAACATCAGAAAACAGCTGAAGCACACAAGGATCAGACAAAGGGCAAACACCGTCCCAAGCTCCTCTGAAATGGCGGAAAAAATAAAATCGGATACTGCCACCGGGATCGTTTCGGGAAGCCCCTGATAAAGCCCCGATCCAAACCAGCTGCCGGTGCCGATGGCAAATAAAGACTGGGACACCTGACTGGAATCATGCTGCAGCACGTCAAAAGAGGTAGTCCAGGTAAGGATCCGGACACGCACATGATTGAACAGAAAAAAAGCTGCCGCTGCGGCTCCCGAAAAACACAGAAGACCGCCCGCAACATAGGTCAGTTTTCTGGTGGCAATATAAAGCATGGACAAATAGACCACAAACAGGATCAGGGCGCCGCCAAGATCTTTGGACAACACAAGGATCAGCACATGAACCGCCGCCAGAAAAGTGGTTGCCGCCACATTGCCAATGGAAGTGTTTTTCCGAAGCATGCCCGCCACAAAAAACACAAATAATATCTTCACGATCTCGCTGGGAGCAATGGTGATCCCATGCACGGTCACATTGATCTTGGAACCGTAAGTGACGCTGCCGTAAATGAACACGGCGGCCAGCAGTCCGATCCCCAGAATACAGTAAAAGGGCGTAATCCTTTTCAAAAATTTCGCCTTGCGGATCAAAGCGGGGATCAAAAGGCTGATCACCATGGTCACAGCCGCAATGAAAAACTGTTTGACAGACCGTTCCAGATCCAGTCTTGCGATCATGAAAAAACCAATGGACATCAGCATGCACATATGGTTCAGAAGCAGTCTGGAAAGCTTTTTGTAGGCAAGGGGAAACGCAAGAAAGACCGCTGTAAAAAACATAACCTGGGCGCAGTAAAAAAACAAAAGCTCAGGATCTTTTGTGTGCAGATACATGACCAGGTGCGCCAGAAACGAGATCAGATAGATTCCCGCCATCTGCATCCGGTAAATGTGTTTTCTGTCCTCTTCCGTTTTTCTTTTGAACACCTGGAAGCTCTGAAAAGTATAGACGGCAAACAGGACAATGATCAGATAATTTGCGCCGGTTGTAATGATTGTCGTCATCTGCCTTATTCAACTCCTCTTTTAAAGTGTCCCCTGGTATAGGAATCTGCGGGCAGGCAAAAGCGGCCTTTCCGATCAAAAGCCTCCGTCATGTTCTCAATGATGCGGGCCGTCTCCCGGCCGGATTCCGTTGTAAAAAGAAATCTGAGATCCCTGATGCCAAGCCGGCGGATCTCCTGTTCATTTTCTCCAAGAGACAGCGGCAGGCTGTTGTAGATCACATTGCCGCAGTCCCGGCAAAATTGCCGGACAGGAAATTTTTTGCCGTAGCGATCAGTTAAATATAGCATATTTTGGCTTTTTTTGCAACTGTCTGATCCGCCCTCCAGCACATGCCTGGTTTTTTCCAGACAGCCTGCGCTGACCATCATGGGATATCTGCCGTAAATAATCAGTTCCTCATAGCAGCCTTTGTTATTTAACAGTTCTTTTTCGTTAAGTTCCACAGGGGCGGTCAGCCTGCAGGGATGTTCTTTCCAGAACGCCGCCGCGGCAGACTGCCATGTATAGAGGGTAAAATCCCCAATGAGCTCCTGCCAAAAAGATTGCTTCCGCTTTTTTTCAACCAGATAGGCATATTCGTCTGTATTTCGGACGATAAAACCGTCCGAGCAGTTTAACAGCGCCGGAAACCATTTTTCATACCGGGCTCTTGTATCGCCGCGGAAAACTGCCGGCAGACGGTGATACAGCAGGATTTCCTTTTTGTGAAGAGCCTCATAAATTGCCGGAAGATCCTGAAAAAAGCCGTCCGATCCCAAAGGAAAAATCCGTTCATCCCAGTCGATCCGGCTGATCCGGCGGGATTTGGCCGCCCAATCAAGCTGATCCGCGGTTTCCACAGAGGCAATATACCGGTAACTGTCTGCGGACCCGTCCCGGTCTGCTCCATGGACCTCAGCTTCACCAAAATTTGGCCCGGTAACCCGTGCGTCTGTTTTTTCCGGCAGCTTTCGCCGGAAACCGGAAAGAACCTCTTTCTGAAACCGGCGCAGTCCAAGCCGGCGAAGTTCGTTGACGGACTGATTGGGCAAAAACACGCTGCCGTCGGTCTCACAGGTTATTTTGGAAAACTGAAACTCTGTTCCGCCGGTTTTGGCCATGCGCTGAATGACCGCTTTCTGTTCCAGCGGACAGTTTACGGCCTCCTGAACCTGCTCTCCCTCTACCGTTACAGAAACCTTTGAATCCCACAAAGTAAACCGGGCGGGTTTTCCGGAAGAAAGCTCCACCCGTCCTTCCAGCGTCCTTGCAAGGGGGCCGCCGGTTCTTTTTTCCAGCTCTTTCTCTATGCCAGCGTTTTTGGTGCGGTACAGATCAAGCTCCCCGGCGGGAAGCTTTCCCTTTTGCAGGGACAGGGAAATTTTCTGTCCTTTTTTCCGGGACTCTTGTATGGTATATTCCCCAAGGATCTTTTGCCCGGCATCCCGAAGCTCCAGCACGTCACCCCTGGAAACATCTCTGGAAAATACGGCGCAAACAGTTCTTCCGCCTCCGGGAAGCTGTTTGCCGGGCCGCGCCTTTCCCACCCGCAGTCCGAAATGATTTGCCCGCAGAGCGGAGATCATAGTTCCGCTGTTTCTGCGGGTAAAATATCCGTCGGTGGTTTCGCCCCGATTGTATAAATCAAGAAGAAAGTCCAGATCCGCCTGATCCACCCGGTATGATTCAGGCTGACTGGCGTAAAGATCCAGATAATGTCTGTATACAGACACAACGCCTGCGGTATAGAGGGGATTTTTCATACGGCCCTCAATCTTCAGGGAATCTGCGCCTGCCTTCCAGAGGGCGGGGATATGGGCAAGACCGCAAAGATCCTTTGGGCTGAGATAATACCTTGGGTCTCCCTGATCCAGCCTGTATAAAAGACGGCAGGGCTGCGCGCAGCGGCCCCGGTTTCCGCTTCTGCCTCCCAGAAGACTGCTGAACAGACACATCCCGGAATAGCTGTAGCACAACGCGCCATGAATAAACACCTCCAGCTCCAGGCCGGTGGCGTCTTTGATGGCGGCAAGCTCCGCAATAGAAAGCTCTCTGGCAGGCACGATCCGTCTGACTCCATGAGCTTTTAAAAAGGCCGCTCCGTCAATGCCGGTAACGGTCATTTGAGTGCTGGCATGAAGAGCCAGTCCGGGGAACCAATCCCGGACGCGGGAAAGAACTCCCACATCCTGCAGGATCACCCCGTCCAGCCCCGCTTCATACAGGGGAGCCAGGTAACCGTACAGCTCCTGCTCCAGTTCCCGGCTCTTTAACAGCGTGTTTATCGCCAGATACAGTTTTTTGTTGTGAAAATGGGTAAAGTCGATGGCGTCCAGCAGTTCTTCCCGGCTCAGATTGTCGGCATAGGCCCTTGCGCTGAACTTGCGCCCTCCTGTGTACACCGCATCCGCGCCGGCCCGGCATGCGGCAATCAGGCTCTCATAGGAACCTGCCGGCGCCAGCAGTTCAATCTGTTTCATAAGCGATTCCAAAATGATGATAGGCCCGCTCTGTGGCAACACGTCCTCTGGGGGTGCGGTTGATCAGGCCGTTTTGTATCAGATAGGGTTCGTAAACGTCCTCAATGGTTCCTGTATCTTCACCGATGGCAGAGGAAAGGGTGTCCAGTCCCACCGGCCCTCCGGCAAATTTTTCAATAATTGTCAGCAGCAGGCTCCGGTCTATATAATCCAGCCCCAGCTTATCCACATCCAGCATGTCCAGAGCCTCTCTCGCCACATCCTCTGTAATGGCTCCCTGATGGCGGATCTGGGCCACATCTCTTACCCGCTTCAGAAACCGGTTGGCAAGACGGGGCGTGCCTCTGCTCCTGCGGGCAAGCTCCATGGCGCCGGTGGAGTCAATCTCCACTCCCAGCACCTGCGCGGAGCGCATGATGATGTCCGACAGTTCCTGATGGGTATAATATTCCAGACGCATGACAATGCCAAAGCGGTCCCGACGAGGCGCGGTAAGCATGCCGGCCCTGGTGGTAGCCCCCACCAAAGTAAACTTTGGCAGTTCCAGACGGATGGAACGGGCTGTGGGCCCTTTTCCAATCATAATATCAATGGAATAATCTTCCATAGCGGGGTACAGCACTTCCTCCACCTGCCGGTTCAGACGGTGGATCTCGTCAATGAACAGCACATCCCCCTCCTGCAGGTTGTTTAAAATTGCGGCAATCTCCCCCGGTTTTTCAATGGCGGGGCCGGACGTGATCTTCAGATTGACTCCCATCTCATTGGCAATGATGCCGGCCAGCGTTGTTTTGCCCAGTCCCGGAGGGCCGTAAAACAATACATGATCCAGCACGTCTTCCCGCTGCTTTGCCGCCTCCATGTAAATCTGCAGATTTTTCTTGGCTTTCTTCTGGCCGATGTAATCTTTTAAAAGCTGCGGCCGCAGGGTTGACTCTATGGTCATATCCTCAGCGGTCACATCTGTTGTAATGATTCGTTTTGGCATAGATTCCTCTTTTCCCGATCCCCCAGGATCTGTTCATATAAATAAAGGCACACAACTGGTTAATACAGCTTTTTCAGCGCTTCTTTCAGCAGCGTCTGAGCGTCGGCCTGTTCCCTGTCCGCCACGCTGTTTACCGCTTTCATGGCTTCTGTGGCGCTGTACCCAAGAGAAACCAGTCCCTCCACGGCGTCGGAGACGGCTTTCCCGGCGGGACTTTCATGGGACGGCGTCCGGATCCGCTCTTCAAACGCTTCGGAAAGAGACACCTTTTCCTTTAATTCCATAATGATCCTCTGGGCGATCTTTGCGCCAATACCCGGAGAACGGGATATGCTTTTCGCGTCCTCCGATAAGATGGCAAATTTCAGATCACTGACAGACAGCGTGCCCAAAATGGCCAGCGCCGCTTTTGGCCCCACGCCGTTGACCTGGATCAGACGCTCAAACATGGCAAGCTCTTCTCTGCTGAGAAATCCATATAAAAAAGCACCGTCCTCTCTGACCTGAAAGTAAGTGTGCACCTTGATCCGATTGCCCACAGAGGGCAGCTCGGAAAGAGTCATGGCGGAAACCAGGAGCCTGTATCCGATTCCCTGTACGTCAACGATGATCTCTCCCTCTCCTATCTGGGCAAGATCTCCCTGAATATATCTGATCATAGCTTATCTCCTCTCAAAATCCCTTTCAGCCTTGGCAGCAGTTCTTTTACGGCGATCCCGATAAGGGTTCCCGTGATTACGGCGGATACAAGCAGAACCGGCCCGTAAAACAGGAAAATATTCCAGGATCCCATTACAGCCGCGGCAACAAGCAGCTGTCCGGCGTTATGGGCGGCCGCTCCCGCGATGCTGACTCCGATGACGCCAAAGAGGCGGGTCTTTTTCAAAAGCCACATTACAAGGATGCTGCAGATTCCTCCTGCCAGACTGTACAAAATCGCCGTCAGACTGGAAAACAGAAATCCGCTGAGCACAATCCGCAAAAGCGAGACAATCAGCGCCGACGGAAAATCAAACAGGTATAGCAGCAGCAAAACAGCCCCGTTGGCAAGTCCCAGCTTTACTCCCTGTATGGGAATCTGTATGGGGATCAGAGCCTCCACATATCCCAATATCAGAGCAGCGCCCAGCAGACATCCGAACATCGCCACTTTTCCGGACACATTGTTCTTGTTGTTCACAGCGCATGCCTCCTATTGGGCCACAGCGTCATAATCCGACTCTCCGCCTTTTTCCACAGTGATCAGGATCCTGTTTGGCAGACAGGCAATGGTCTCTCCCTGGCTGCTGATCTCTTTCTGCATCACACAGAGCTCATCCGGACAGGACGCCTCTGTGACAGAAGCCTTTCCATCCCGGATGGTCAGTCTGCAGAATCCGTCCGCGCCCCGGATCAGCACAGTCTGATCCGAACTGAGGGAATAGGTATCCGTGATCTGACCGTCTACGGATACCGAAATCAGACTGCCCTCTTTTCTGCCGGTCCGCTGCCATAAAAACAGGCACAGCGCCGCCGCCAGCACAGCGCCTGCCAGTATCCAGTCGTTTTTTTTCATGCCGCACCTCATTTGTTTTATTATACACGAAAAAAAAGTTCTTTTCAACTATGGGAAAACGTGTTATGATTGGCTCAACTCAAAGAAAAGGAGGACGGCTATGGATACGGTTACGTTATATCTGGACAACGGAGAAGAACTGGAATGTCAGGTTCTGACGATTTTCGAGGCGGAGGGGCAGGATTATATCGCGCTGCTTCCTGTGGATTCCGACGACCGGCAGTCGGGAGAAGTGTTTATCTACCGTTACCGGGAGGATGAATCCGGGGAGCCGGTCCTTGAAAACATCGAGGATGACAGCGAATACGAAATGGTGGACGAAGCGTTTGACGAATGGCTGGACTGTAATGAATTTGACGAGCTGGTCAGCGAAGAGGAACTGGACTTCAACGACTGACGGATCTTTTGTTTTCCAGAGCTTCTGAAAGATATTGAGAAGGCTGCAGTGTTTTGTTTTTCACATACAAAAGCTGCAGTTCTTTTTTTGCCCTTGTCATGGCCACATAAAAAAGCCGTCTCTCCTCCTCCGGGTCTTCTGTGACCCCATCCTTTTGATACGGCGTGATTCCCTGATTGACGTCCAGTATGTATACCTTGTCAAATTCCAGCCCCTTTGCTCCGTGAATGGTAGAAAGGCAAAGGGCGTCTTGGTTCTTCTGAGTGCTGCCGCTTTTGCCGCGGCATTGCAGCCTGTCATATTCTTCCCAGCCGGAAAGCCCCGTTACTGTCAGGGAAAACTCCTCCAGGATTTCCAGGTATTCCGCCGGATCAGTCCGCTGCATTTTCCCGTATTCCAGAAGAAAAGACTCATAGCCCATTTCTTTTCGGATATACTGCAAAGCCTCATAGGGCGGCAGCACTTCCAGAATCCGGTTTTGCCGCTGCCATTTGTCAACGGCGCAGACAATCTTCCGGTCATGATAAAAAGCCTCTTTTACCGCCTGAAGAGAACAGCCGTCTCCAAGCTGACAGATTTTTTCCCTGGACAGATACCGGTTTGGTCTGTTCATGATCCTCATAATCTCCCGGAGGCTTTCCTGATTGCGGGCAATACGCACATAAGCAAGCAGATCCCCAATGATCCAGTGATCTGAGAGACCGGTCAAGCCCTCTTTCATCACAAACGGAATGTTGTGCTGCAAAAGCAGCTGAGCCGGAAGAAATGCCTGCCGTCTGTTTCGAAACAGCAGGGCGCAATCTGACAGACAGCCTCCCCGCTCCAGATGCAGGGTCATTTCCGACACCACATATTCTGCCTCCCGGCGGGGCGAGGCAAATTCTTTTACGGTCAGACAGCCCTCTTCTTTCTGAAAGGAAACGATCTTTTTTTCATACCGTTTTTGGTTGCAGGCGATCAGACGCCCTGCCGCCCGGGTGATTTTCTTTGGACAGCGGTAGTTTGTTTCCAGAAGCATTTTGTCCCCTTTTGGAAAATACCGGAAAAAATCCAGCATCAGATCCGGCCTTGCGCCCCGGAACCTGTAAATGGACTGATCGTCGTCCCCTACCGCAAAAAGATTCTGAGCGGAGCCTGATAACAGATAAAGGCTGTCAAACTGCAGTCCTGAAATATCCTGAAATTCATCCACAAGGATATAAGGAAACTGTCTTTGCCAGAAAGACAGAATATGGGGACAGGTACGCAAAAGCCTGCGGGTGTTTACCAGAATGTCATCCATATCCATCAGGCGGTTTTCGGCCAAAAGCGCTTCATATCTGCCAAACAGAACCGGCATCCAGCTCTTTATTGCAGCGTCAGTCATGCAGGAGGATTCCCCTTTGAACAGATCGGTTTTGATCCGGGAAACTGTGGAAAGAAAAGAGGAAACCGTGATCTGAGAGGGAATTTGATCATCCCCAGCCAGCACTTTTCTGGCCAGTTCCATCCGGGCCCGTCCGTCGGCGATCCGGGGAACGGATTCTCCATAGGTATGTTTCAGAATCAGATAAAAAAGGGAGTGAAAGGTGCGGATTGTCACCTGAGGATACTGTCTGTCAGTAAGAAGAGAAAAACGATGGCGCAGCTGATCGGCCGCGGCTTTGGTAAAGGTAATGGCAAGAATCTGTTCCGGCGGGATATGATAAATCTGAATGAGATGCCGAAGCCGTTGGATGATCACGGCCGTTTTTCCGGAACCGGGTCCTGCCAGAACCAGCAGAGGGCCATCTTTGTGGCAAATGGCCCGCCGCTGGGAATCAGACGGGATAAAACGCATTGATCAGATTCCTTTCTAATCAGGTAAAAGGGCGGTTTTCCAGTTTTTCAACAGCCTGACGGATCCGGCAGAGAGTCTCCTCTTTTCCAAGTACGGACATCAGCTCCGTGGCACCTCCCGGCGTCATCATCCTGCCGGAAACCGCGATCCGCAGGGGCCACATCACATGATTGGTCTTGTAGCCTTTTTCCGCAATATATCTGCCAAGCAGGTCAAACAGGCCTTCATTGGAGAAATCCTCCTGCTGCTTTAGAAGCGCTTCCGCTTCTTTCAGAATGGCAAGGGAGGTTTCCTCAGTGGACTTGCTTTTTTTGTTTACATACATGGACACATCGTAATCCGGCATTTCCTCAAAGAAATCAATATGCTCCCGGATATCGGGAAACACATCGATCCGGGTCTTTACCATCTCCGCGATGCGCCGGGTATCCAGATCCTTTTTCACGGTCTCCCGGATGTAGGGAAGCGCCATTTCATAAAAGGGCTCAAAATCCATGGCCTTTAAATATTCCCCGTTCATCCACTTTAACTTCTGAACATCAAATACAGCCGGAGATTTATTGATATGCCGGTAATCAAATATTTCCGCAAGCTCTTTCAGGGAATAGATCTCCCGGTTTTCCGCCGGAGACCATCCAAGCAGCGCCACATAATTTACAATGGCTTCCGGCACATAGCCCTGATCCAGCAGATCCTCAAAAGAAGAATGACCGCTTCGCTTGGACAGTTTCTTGTTGTTTTCATCTGTGATCAGGGGACAGTGGATATACACCGGCACCTCCCAGCCAAAGGCTTCATACAGCCGGTTGTATTTGGGGGAAGAGCTTAAATACTCATTTCCCCTTACCACATGGGTAATCCCCTGAAGATGGTCGTCCACCACGTTGGCAAAATTATAGGTGGGATAGCCGTCGGATTTTATGAGGATCATATCGTCCAGCTCGCTGTTGTCCACGGAAATATCCCCATAGATCTCGTCGTGAAAAGTAGTGATCCCCTCATTTGGTATGTTCTGGCGGATTACATAGGGAATCCCCTTGGCAAGCTTTTCTTCCACCTCTTCCCTGGAAAGCGACAGGCAGTGCTTGTCATAAACAGAGATCTCCTTTCCCGTCACTACCTGTTTCAGGGAATCCAGCCGTTCTTTATCGCAAAAGCAATAGTAGGCCTGTCCCCGCTCAACAAGCTGTCTGGCATATTTCAGGTATATTCCCTCTTTCTGCCGCTGGCTCTGCACATAAGGTCCCGCGCTTCCGCCCACGTCAGGCCCCTCGTCATGGTCAAGGCCCGCCTTTTCCATTGTGCGGTAAATGATCTCCAGGGCTCCCTCCATGAACCGCTCCTGATCGGTGTCCTCGATCCGCAGGATAAAATCGCCGCCGTTGTGTCTGGCGATGAGATAGGCGTACAGCGCCGTCCGCAGATTGCCTATGTGCATTCTCCCGGTAGGACTGGGTGCAAATCTTGTTCTGATCTTTTTCATGTTATCTCTCCCCTAGCGTTTTACGCCTTTGTTGTCTCTTTTTCCGATCTTCAGCCGGTTCAGGTGAATGGGCGCGTCTTTATACTGGATCACAATGTCCGAATCGGCAAGCAGATAGGCGCCCTCCAGCTGATCATTTGCCGTCAGGCTGATCCCTCTCACGCCAATGGCGCTCTTTTTCTTGACTGGAATTTCACTGACCGGAATCCGCAGGAAATATCCCTTTTCACTTTGAAACACCAGATGCTCCGTACCCTTTACAAGAGCGGCCAGCAAAAGCTGATCTCCGTCGGAAAGCTTTGTGGCGGCAATGGTGCGCTTGCTCACGTCAAACTCCCCGCGTTCCACCAGCTTGACCATGCCCTTTCTGGTGACAAACAGATATTTCTCATTGTCTCCCACCTCCATGGGACTGGCGCAGATCATGTTTTCCGTGCTGCTGTCATAGTTGCTTACATTGTCAATGGGCGTCCCTTTGTCCCGGAATTTGCCGGATGGAAGATCCATTGCCTTTATTGTATGCATTCGTCCGGTATTTGTAAAGACGCAGATCCGTCCGGTATTCATTACCGGCAGCACATATTTGTTCTCGGTATCGGCGTTTTCTTTGTTTCTCTCATAAACAGACGGCTCCACAGTCTTGGCGTAGCCAAACCGGTCCATCAAAAATACTACCGGCGCCTCTTCTATCTTTTTCTCCTCAAGAACGATCTCCTCCGCGTTTTCGATCCGAGTTTTCCGGGGTGCGCCAAATTCTTTTTTGATCTTTTCCAGATCCCGGATCAGAACCCGGTTCATGGACGCGTGGGAATTGAGAATATCCAGATATGTGGAAATATTTTCAAGCGTTTCCTCATGCTCCCGGATCAGTGCCTGTACTTCCAGGCCGATGAGACGGTACAGACGCATCTCCAGAATGGCGTTTGCCTGACGCTCTGTAAACGCCAGCTGAGAAGCGGCCTTTTTGGATGCGGCTGATTTGAACCGGATCCCCTTGGTCTCTCCGGCAGTCAGGCAGGCCCGGGCTTCTTTCAGATTGCTGCTGCCCCTCAAAATCTCAATGATCAGGTCGATCACGTCGCAGGCCTTGATCAGTCCCTCCTGGATCTCCTTTTTTTCCATCTCCTTTTTCAGAAGATTGTTGTATTTGCGGGTGGCAAGATCGTACTGGAAATCCACAAAGTTTTCCATGATCTGGCAGATTCCCATTGTTTCCGGCCTTCCGTTTGCAACGGCAAGCATGTTGACGCCAAAGGTATCCTCAAGCTTTGTCTTTTTATAAAGCATTTTGATCAGGTGATCGGTGTCCGCGCCTCTTTTCAGCTCCAGCACAATGCGGATTCCCTCTTTGGAGGACTCGTTGACGATATCCACAATATCCGTGGTCTTTTTGGTCTCCACCAGCTGATAGATGTCGTTTAAGAACTTGCTGATATTGGCGCCGATCATGGTATAGGGAATCTCGGTGATGACAATTTTTTCTTTTCCGCCCTTTGCCTTTTCAACGGTCACATGGCCCCGCAGCTTCAGCTTGCCGGTTCCGGTGCGGTAGATCTCCTGAAGCTCCGACTGATTTACCACGGATCCTCCCGTGGGAAAATCCGGACCGGGAATGTATTTCATCATCTCTTCCGTGTTCATATCCGGATTTTTCAGAAAGGCAATGGCTCCGTCCAGCACCTCAGAAAGATTGTGCGGGGGAATGCTGGTTGCCATGCCTACGGCAATGCCTTCCGCGCCGTTGACAAGCAAATTGGGAATCCGTACCGGCAGCACCTCCGGTTCCCGCTCCGTCTCATCAAAGTTTGGCACAAAGTCCACAATATCCTTGTCCAGATCTGACAGATAGGCCATCTGGGTGATCTTTTGCAGCCTTGCCTCCGTATAACGCATAGCGGCGGCGCCGTCTCCCTCAATAGAACCAAAATTGCCGTGTCCGTCCACAAGGGGCAGGCCTTTTTTAAAATCCTGGGCCATGACCACAAGCGCCTCATAGATGGAACTGTCTCCGTGGGGATGGTATTTGCCCATGGTGTCGCCTACGATACGGGCGCATTTCCGGTATGGACGGTCAAAGCGGATCCCAAGCTCATACATATCGTAAAGGGTCCGCCTCTGCACCGGCTTTAAGCCGTCCCGCACATCCGGCAGCGCTCTCGCCACAATGACGCTCATGGCATAGTCGATAAATGATTTCCGCATGATGTCAGAATACTCTGTTTTGATTACTTCTTCCATGTCTTTTCTCCGTTATCCTGTTAGATATCCAGTTCTGCTTCCCTTGCGTTGCGGTAAATAAACTGCCTTCTGGGAGGCACGTCGTTGCCCATCAGAAGACTGGTCACATCGGAGGCCATTCTGGCGTCCTCGATCTCCACAAGCCGCAGCTTTCTTGTCTCCGGGTTCAGGGTAGTCTCCCAGAGCTGATCCGCGTCCATCTCTCCCAGGCCCTTGTAGCGCTGAAGAGTAAACTTTTCGCCCTTGTGACTCCGGCGGTAGCGCTCCAGATCGCTGTCGTCGTACAGATAACAGGACTCCGCCTTTGGATTTCCCGGAATCACCTTATATAGAGGCGGCATGGCAATGTAGACATGCCCTTCAAAGATCAGCTCCGGCATAAACCGGTAAAACAATGTCAGCAGCAGGTTGGAAATATGAGCGCCGTCCACATCCGCGTCTGCCATGATGATGATTTTGTCATAGCGCAGCTTGGAAATATCAAAGTCGTTTCCGTAGCCCTCGGAGAACCCACATCCAAAGGCGTAGATCATGGTCTTGATCTCCGCGTTGGCCAGAATTTTGTCAATGCTTGCCTTTTCCACATTGAGAATCTTTCCGCGAATGGGCAGGATCGCCTGTATTTTTCGATCTCTGGCATTTTTGGCACTGCCTCCGGCACTGTCCCCCTCTACAATGAAAATCTCGCATTTGGACGGATCCCTGCACTCACAGTTGGACAGCTTGCCGTTGGAATCAAAGGAAAACTTGTTTTTGGTCAGCAGGTTTGTCTTAGCCTTTTCCTCTGTCTTCCGGATCTTTGCCGCTTTTTCGGCGCAGCCGATCACGCCCTTTAAGGTGTCCAGATTTTTGTCAAAGAACAGGATGATCTCGTCGCCGGTCACTTTGCTGACTGCCTTGGCCGCGTCCTGATTATCCAGCTTTGTCTTGGTCTGTCCCTCAAACCTGGGAGAGGGATGCTTGATGGAGACCACGGCGGTCATGCCGTTCCGCACGTCGGCCCCTGTAAAATTCACGTCTTTTTCTTTCAGGATCCCAAGTTCCCTGGCGTAAGTATTGATCACGGAAGTAAAGGTGGTCTTAAATCCGGTGAGATGGGTGCCGCCCTCACCGTTGTAAATGTTGTTGCAGAATCCCAGCACGTTTTCATGAAATTCATTGACGTACTGAAACGCCACCTCCACCTCAATGCCCTCAGAGGAGCCTTTAAAATACACCGGATCGTGGATCGGCTCCTTGGAGCGGTTCAGATCCTTGATGAATCCCATGATGCCGTCCTCTTCATGAAAGGTGATCTGCTCCGGCGTTTCGCCTCTGCGGTCTTCAAAATATATGGTCAGCCGGGGATTCAGATAGGCGGTCTCATGGAGACGGCTTTTGATTTCCTCCTCCCGGAATCTGGTCTTTTCAAAAATGGTGTCATCCGGCAGAAAATTGATGGTGGTGCCGGTCTGCTTTGTCTTTCCGATCACCGGCAAAAGGCCTTTCTCCAGCTTGATTACCGGCACGCCTTTTTCATAACGGTCATGATGGATCTGACCGCCGCTTGCGATCTGAATGTCCAGATAGGAAGACAGGGCGTTCACAACCGACGACCCCACTCCGTGAAGACCGCCGCTGGTCTTATAGACGGAATCGTCAAACTTTCCTCCCGCATGAAGGGTCGTGAGCACAAGCCGTTCTGCCGGCATTCCTTTTTCATGAATATCCACGGGAATTCCCCGGCCGTTGTCACTGACGGTGGCCGATCCGTCCTTTTCCAGGATCACCGTGATCTCGCTGCAGAACCCTGCCAGATGCTCGTCAACGGAATTGTCCACGATCTCAAAGACCAGATGGTTCAATCCCTTGGTGGTGACGCTGCCGATATACATGCCGGGACGCTTGCGGACTGCCTCCAGTCCCTCCAGCACAGATATGCTGCTTGCGTCATAGGTGGTTTTCTTTGCCATGTTCTACTCCTTATTCTCTGCTGTTCTTTAAAATCTCCAGCAAATAGTCCCATACCCTTACCGTGCTGGAAACAGAAAGCCGTTCTTTTGGGGTATGGATATCCAGAATGTCCGGGCCGATGGATACGCAGTCCAGACCGGGGATCTTTTGGCAGAAAATGCCGCATTCCAGACCGGCATGGATCACTTCCAGTTTCGGCTCTCTCTGATAACGTTTTACAAAAATATCCTGAAGCAGCTTCCGCAGGGAGGAATCCCGGTTGTATTCCCATCCGGGATAGTCTCCGCAGGTCAAAAAACTGCCGCCGCATTTTTCCGTCAGGGCTCTGATCCTGTCGGCAAGCCATTGTTTTCTGGAATGAACGGAACTTCTCAGAGAGATTCTCGCAAGAAACGCATCTTGTTCCAGAAAGGTCACGCCAAGATTGCAGGAAGTCTCTACAAGTCCTTCTATATCGCCGCTCATCTCCTGAACGCCGTTTGGCGCGCAGAAAAGAAAATCAAGGATTCCTGCGGCATCATCGCCCCACACTACATCAAGAGCGGCAGGCTCCCCAAAGGATCTGAAGACGTGAATCTGCGATTCCACAGCGCCGTATTCCCCGGAAAACGTTTCTTCCGTTTCCCTGCAGAACCCGTCGATCTGTTGCTGATCCTCTTTTCTTACAAGCAGCACCGCTTCTGACGCGGCGGGAATCACATTATCCTTGCTGCCTCCCTCCAGGCGGTACAGGCCCAGGGGAAATTTCCGGGAAAGTCCCCACAAAAGCCGTCCCATAAGAACATTGGCGTTTGCGCGGTGTTTGTGGATCTCCGTCCCGGAATGACCTCCCAGAAGTCCCTCGATCCGAAGAGTCAGCAAAATCCCTTTTTTTTCTGTGCGCTTCGCGGGAAATCTGCAGTCGCAGCAAAGTCCACCTGCGCAGCCGCAGAGAATATGTCCCTCTTCCTCGGAATCCAGATTGATCAGACGTTTTCCCTTCAGCATTGACAGATCGATGTTTACGGCGCCGTCCATACCGGTCTCCTCATCGGTGGTAAAGACCACCTCAAGAGGAGGATGGGGAATCTCCTCAGAATCCAGAAGCGCCAGGCAGTACGCAATGGCAATGCCGTCGTCTCCGCCAAGGGTGGTTTCCTTTGCCCGGATCCAATCGCCCTCCTGCACCGGATCCGGCCCTTTTGTCTGCAGATCGGCCGCAGAGCCCGGCTCTTTTTCGCAGACCATATCCAGATGTCCCTGAAGGATCACCGGCGGAGACTGCTCGTAGCCTTTGGTTCCGGGCTGAAACAGGATCACATTGTTCCACTGATCCTGAATGTAGGAAAGTCCATGGCTTTTGGCAAAGTCAACAACAAAATCGCTGATCTGTCTTGTATTGCCGGAGCCATGAGGGATTCTGCATATCTGTTCAAAATAAGAAAAAACCTGTTTGGGTTCCAAATGAGAAAGCATGGGCAATCCTTCCGTTCTATTTTTTTGATTTTAAAATATGTTTATAACAACGTCCTGTATAAGAGTGTCCATGAAACGCAAAATTTATCTGACCGGCTGCCTCTTTTTTTTATGTCTGATGCTGCTTATGCCCCAGCTGACGCTGGCAGGCACCAAACAGGGCCTGACACTGTGGTTTCAGAATCTTTTGCCTGCTCTGCTGCCCTATACCATATTAAGCAGCCTGATCCTGGGGCTGGACCCGGATTCCAGGATGACTTCCCGGTTCGATCCGGTCAGCACAAAGCTGCTGGGCATTTCAGGGAACGGCTGCTTTGCCCTGTTTACCGGACTCCTTTGCGGATATCCTCTTGGCGCAAGGATTACGGCACAGATGATCCGGACAGATAAGATCAGCCTTGCGGAAGGCCAGTATCTGATCAGCTTCTGCAATGTGGCAAGCCCCGGCTTTCTGATCCAGTATGTGGTGGCTCAGTCCCTGGGGGACCAGCGCTGTCTGAAGCCGATTCTCCTCTGCGTATACGGAGCGTCCCTGCTGACCGCGCTCATTCTTCATCCTGTCTACCGCAGAGCCAAAAGAAATTTTTCATCTCCCAAAAGGGAAACTGACCAAAACCTGCGCCAGCCGTCTTTCTATACGCTGGGGAACGCCATCATGGACAGCTTTGAGGCAATGACCAGGCTTGGCGGATATCTGATCGTTTTTTCAATTATCGCAAAAATGGTAACAGCGCTGTTTTCCACTGTTACCACTTCATACTATTTACTCATTGGTGTGACAGAGATTACAAATGGCGTACATGAAATCGCCACAGGCAGCGGCGGTCTGTTTACAAAGCTGATGCTGCTCTCCTTTTGCGTATCCTTTGGAGGGCTTTCCTGTTTCGTCCAGTCAGCGGGGATGTGCAAAGACAGCGGACTGTCCATGCCTCTTTATTTTGCATCAAAGCTGCTGAACGGATGTCTGGCTCTGCTGATCATGTACATCCAGTGCGGTTATATGGGCTTTGTTTAATCAACCCGGTCCAGGGCAGGATCGATCTTGTAGTGGGAATCGGCCTTGCGCTCCTGCTGGGGCTCTCCCTGAGGCTGCGGGGTTCCCTCCGGATTCAGCTCTCCACGGTTGGTGTTTACTACGTCATAGCAGTCCTGCAGAGACTTTAACAGATTGCCGTATTTTGCGCCGGCGGTATCAATGGTGTTTCCGATAATGGTCTGCAAGGTTCCCAGCATGTCGTCTGTATACTGAATGGCGCCGGTACGGATTTCGTTGGCGTCGTTGGTTGCTTTTGTAAGGATCTCGTTTGCCTGTTCCGTAGCGGAATTCACGATCTCATTGGCCTGGGCATAAGCCTGCTGCATAATCTCATGCTCGCTGAGCATCTCGTCGGTAGTGGCCTTTGCCTGCGCCACCATGGCGTCTGCCTTATCCTGAGCGTCCTGGAGAATGGCGTCTTTATTGGCAATGATCTTTTGATAACGCTTTACTTCCTCAGGAGTTTTCAGACGAAGCTCCCGCAAAAGATCCTCGATTTCCTCCCGGTTCACAATGATCTTTGTGGATGACAGAGGCTGATATTTGCAGTTGCCCACATATTCTTCAATCTCATCAATGATTTGTTCAATCCTGCTACTCATGGCAGTTCCTCCTTTGATCATTTGATAATTTATTTTGCATCATATCGATTACAACCTGGGGTACAAAATGGCTGATGTCCCCGCCAAACAGAGCTACCTCCTTTACTGTGGAAGAACTGAGGTAGGCATATTCCAGACTGGTGGTCAGAAAAACCGTATCAATGCCGGGTTCCATAATATGATTGGTCTGGGACATCTGCAGTTCATATTCAAAATCCGTAATGGCCCGCAGGCCCCTTACGATGATGGTCGCTTCCAGTTCCCTTGCGAAATCAATCAGCAGGCCGCTAAAAGAGGCCACTTTCACATTGGGAAACTCCGCTGTCACCTGCCGGAGCATAGACACCCGTTCCTCCACGGAAAACAGAGGCTTCTTCTGGCCGTTGTTCAAAACGCCTACAATCAGCTGATCCGCAATGGACGCGGAACGCCTGATGATATCCAGATGCCCGAAAGTGACGGGGTCAAAGCTTCCGGGATAGACTGCTTTTATCATAAAAATCTCCATTCCGGAGCGTTGCGGCAGCTTGCGGCGATACACCGGGCTCCTGTCAAACGGCTTTCTGCAAAAACATGTGCCGGTTGGTTTTGTATTTCTTTTCCCTGACAATCTGAAATCCCAGATCCTCCGCCCAGGAAAAATCCGTGGTCAGATCCGCTTCCGCCACGATCAGGGTATGGGAATCCGCCAGGGGCAGGCGGGCAAGCATTTCCAGTACCTTTTGCTCCCACTGCTGTCCATAGGGGGGATCCAGAAAAATCAGGTCAAAGGCCTTCTGATCCCACAGACGGGAAAGTGCCGAAAGAACATCCGACTGGATCACACGGGCTTTTGCGTCAAGCCGGGTAAACTGAAGATTTTCCCGGATGCAGGCAGCAGCCTTTCGGCTGTTTTCCACAAATACACAGGTGTCCGCGCCTCTGCTCAGCGCCTCAATGCCAATGGCTCCGCTGCCGGCAAACAGATCCAGAAAACGGCAGCCGGGCAGGTAAGGCATCAGGATATTAAACAGTGTCTCCTTGATCCGGTCTGTTGTGGGACGGGTTTCTCTTCCCTCCACGGTTTTCAGAGGAAGACTGCGGGCGCTTCCTGCAATGACTCTCATGTGCGGCTCCTTTGTCTGTCTGATTTTGGAAATTGGTATATATCTTGTGGTTTATATACATATTTATTATAGATATGGTAGTCTGACCTGTCAACCAAAAATTGTCAAAATCCTGTTTTTTATACAAATCAGGCATCCAGCAGAAACTGTTCCAGACGGCGGACAGTGGGGATCAGATAATCTGCCCCGGCCAGCGCAAGCTCATTGTCCTGGCTGTATCCAAACAAAACGCCTGCGGAGGCAATCCCGCATTCCTTGGCGCCCGCAATGTCATGCTTTCTGTCTCCGATCATCAGACAGCGGGGGCGGTCCTCCTCTTTCAGGGAAAGCCTGTTTATCACTTCCTCAATGACCTGGCTTTTGACACAGCGGCTTCCGTCCAGGTTGGAACCTACCACAACGTCAAAATAGGGGGTCAGGTCAAATTTATCCAAAATCCGCTCTGTAAACACCGTGGGCTTTGATGTGGCTACCGCAAGGACTTTTCCCGCTTTCTGCAGACGGGCAAGCATGGGTACGATCCCCGGAAAGACTTTGTTTTCAAAAAGTCCCACCGTTGCGAAACGCTCCCGGTATACGGACACAAGGCGCTTGCCTTCCTCCTCGTCCACATGGCAGTAACGGCAGAACTCCGCGTGGAGAGGCGGGCCGATAAAGGACATCAGCGATTCCAGCGGCGGTTTGCCGTAGCCCTCCTTTTCAAGGGCGTACTGAACGCTTTTGGTAATCCCCTCCTTGGGGTCTGTCAGGGTTCCGTCAAGATCAAAAAATAAGTATTGAAACATTATGATTCTCCATAGGCTGCTTCCGTGTTGATGTGCTCCAGTGTTTCCTCTCCGCCCCCTTCCCCCGATGGCGTTTGGGAATCGGGAGAGGCCGAGGGCGCAGGCGATGAAGAAGGATTTTCTTCATTCTGTCCGTCAGGGGCAATGGTGTAGAGTTCCTGTTCGTCCTCTTCTTTTACATCCAGGAAAGAAAAGAATTTCATTACAAAATCATGGCCCATATGTACCAGATTGAATCGGGACAGCAGGACGCTGATTCCAAGAATGGCCGCTACCAGAAGAACCTTCAGCAGCGCCTGAACTCTTTTCTTTTTTGTTTCCGGGTCTGTTTTTTTCATCTCATGATCTCCGTTCTGATGTGGTAATATAAATCTGTTTTTCCGTGACAACGGCAGCCACTCTCCTGTCGTACTCAGACAGCGGAAGCCGGGCAGCCAGCTGTTCTTCATAACAAAGCCCCAGGAGGACAAATCCGGTCTTTCCGGCCAGATAGCGGTCATAAAATCCGCCGCCGTACCCAAGCCTTCCTCCTGTCCGGTCAAAGGCCGTTCCCGGCACAAGCATCAGGCCCTCCGTCACATCCGCCGCCTCTATGCCGTCGGGCTCTAAAATGCCAAAAGCGCCTTTTTTCAGTTCTTCCGCCTTGCGGATCCGGCAAAAAATCATTTCCCTGCCGCATACCTTTGGCAGGAACAGTTTCTTTCCCTGCAAAAAAGCCGTTTCCAAAACAGGCAGTGTGGATACCTCGTTTCGGACAGGCATATAGGCCAGGATATTGTCCGCCTGTCTGTACCATTCTGTTTGCAGAATCCGCCGGCAGATGATCCGGCTTTTTTCCTGCACGGATTGGCCGGACATGGATGTTCGCTTTTTCAAAAACTCCTTTCGGAGCAGCGCTTTCTCAATTTGCAGGCTTTCCATGGATCTTCTTTCCAAACCGCTCTCCCAGATTTGTGATGGAGCCGTCTTTTTCCTGAATGTCGATATTGTCAAGCTGTCCCTTTAAGCTGGCGCGGATTGACAGGATATATTCCCGGCGCAGGGCGGCCTGTTCCGCTTTTTCTGCTTCGTCAAGTCCCTCTGCCTTTGACTTTCTGTATAATTCGTTGATCCGCCGGATCTTCTTTTCATCCATTGACTAGCGCTCCTTTTTTACCTGAAGATACTCCAAAAGCTGCGGGTAAATCTCTCTGGCGTACTCATACCCGTGGCTGTAAAATGCCTTTAAGGTTTCCTTGTTTCGCTCCGTGGAATGAATGGCAGGCGTCTGGGGACGGATCACAAAGATCCTGCCGTCCCGTTCCAGCCGCTCGATCAGTTCCATGGTCCGGTTATACTGATAGGGTCTTCGGATAATGGTCCGCACCAGATTGGGATAGTTCCGGTATACAGTACGGATCACCTGATTGTACCGCCTGTTTGTTTTCTTCCGGTACCCCTGATTCCTTGTAAGGATTACCACATTCTTACGGTAGCCGTCCCGCAGAGCTTTGCGGATGGGAACCGAATCGCTGAGACCGCCGTCCAGCATGGGGGTGCCGTTTACATTTACCATTTTGGAAAACAGCGGCAGGCTGCTGGACGCGCGGCATATGGTCATGAGCCGTTTCCGGTCCCGATGTTCGGACAGATACTCCGCTCTGCCGGTGAGACAGTTGGTGGCGGCAAAATAACAGCGCTTTCCGGAATGAAAATAGGTATTGTAGTCAAAAGGATAAAGCTTGTTTGGAAACACGTCAAACAATGCGTCCATATCAAATACCGTCTTCTTTTTGACCAGGATCTTCAGTCCGATATAGCTGTTTTTATCCAGACAGTCAATCATACACTGCCTGGACCGCAGCGGCTGTCCGGAAACATAATCCGCCGCGTTGCATGCTCCGGCGGAAACGCCGATCACATACGACAGATCCAGTCCCTGTTCCATAAAATATTGCAAAACCCCGGCGGTAAACACGCCCCGGGTGCCTCCGCCCTCCAGTATCAAACCCGCGTCAATCATCTTGATTCTCCGTTCTCTGTTTGCTTTTTTAAAAAAGGGCTGTATTTTGCCCCGATTGCCTCCGCGATCTTCAGACCGTCTATGGCCGCGGAAGTGATGCCCCCTGCATAGCCGGCCCCTTCTCCGCATGGATACAGGCCTTTTACCTTGGACTGATAATCCTCTCCACGCAGGATCCGCACCGGAGAGGAAGTGCGGCTCTCCACTCCGGAAAGCAGGGCGTCCTTTTGATCAAAGCCCCGGATCTTTTTCCCGCACAGGTGTATGCCCTCTTCCAAAGCATTGCCCAGAACCTGCGGAAAAATGCTCCGCACATCTGCCGGACAAAATTCTCCTTTTGTTTCCGGGCGCAGGCTTCCAAAAGCGGTTGTCTTTACATGGTTCTGAAAGTCTTCAAAGCGCTGCACGGGAATCTTTCCTTCCCCGGCGGCATAGGCCCGCCTCTCCAGCGCCCGCTGAAACGAAACGCCCATTAACGGTTCCGGAAGCGTCTCCGCTTTCAGCTCTTTCTGAAAGGCGGCATAATCATCCGGCGTCACCGTAACGATCATGGCGCTGTTTCCGTTCTTCCCGTCTCTGCTTTGGTAACTCATGCCGTTTACCGCCAGCATTTCCTGTTCGGAAGAAGCGTTGACCACATAGCCTCCCGGACACATACAGAAAGAATAGACGCCTCTTCCCTCCGCCGTCCTGACGGCAACCTTATAGGAGGCCGCAGGAAGATTGCCGGCACAGTCCACGCCATACTGTCTTTCATTGATCATCTTCTGGGAATGCTCAATCCGTACTCCCACCGCAAAGGACTTGCTTTCCATGGGAATATTCCGGCCATGAAGCATCAGAAAAGTATCTCTTGCGCTGTGTCCCGGAGCCAGCACCACAACTTCGGAGGAAAGGATTTCCCTGCCGTTGATCTCAACACCCTGTATGACGCCGTCCTTTTGCACGAGGTCGGTAACACAGCTTGAAAAGCGCACCTGTCCGCCCATCCGGATAATCTGATCCCGCATATGTGCCACGATCCCGGTAAGCTGATCGGTGCCAAGATGAGGCCTGCTGTCCCAGAGGATCTCTTTTGGGGCGCCATTTTCCACAAAACAGCGAAGCACCTCTTCCTGTCTTCCGGCAGGATCCCGGATCATGGTATTTAATTTGCCGTCAGAAAAAGTGCCGGCGCCGCCTTCTCCAAACTGCACATTGCTTTCCGGATCCAGCCTGCCCTCTTTCCAGAAAGCCTCCACGTCTTTTATCCGCTGTTCTACGTTTGTTCCCCGCTCCAGCAATATGGGACGGTAACCAAAAAGCGCCAGATAATATCCGCAAAACAAACCGGCAGGGCCGGTTCCCACAATCACAGGCGGATCTGAAAGAATCCGCGTACCGGCCTCCGGGAACATATAGGAACGTTCCTGATAAAGAGAAACATTTGGCCTTTTCTTCCCGCAGAGCTTTTTTTCCAGCGGGTGGGGAAGCGCCGCTTTAACAGAAAACTCATAAAAAATATCCGGCTTTCTTCTGGCGTCGATAGAATATTTACAAATCTCCAAAGACAGGATCTGATCCTGAGGGATTTCCAGGATCGCCGCCGCTTTTTTCTTCAGCAGCCGCATGCACTGGTCTTTGGAGGAGATTTTTTCCGGTCTTAATCGGATCTGAGTGATTTTCAGCATACGCGCTCATTCCTCTGCGGCATGAAAACCGGACACATAGCCGCTGCTCCATGCCCACTGCAGGTTGTATCCGCCGCAGATACCATCTACATCCAGCAGTTCTCCGGCAAAATAAAGATTTTTTACAAGCCTGGACTCCAATGTATGCTCATCCACTTCCCGGGTGTCTACGCCGCCTGCGCATACCTGGGCAGAATCAAATCCCTTTGTGTCGGTAATGGGCATACGGTAATCCAAAACCACGTCCGCAAGTCCTTTCCAGGAGGAGGCCGGACATGCTTCCGCTTTGGTCATCACGGACAGTCCCACTTTTTTCAGCAGCATGACAGCCAGTTTTTTGGGAAAGATCCCGGTCAGAAACTGCTCCATGGTTTTCCAGGACTGATTTACCGCCCGCTGCAGGAAATAATAATATAACCGCTGTTCAGAAAAATCAGGAAGAAAATTTAGGGAGGCAAAAACCTGCCTTTTTAATGCCAGCGCCTTTGCGGCAAAGCGGCTTACCTGAAATACCGGAATACCGGAAATGCCATACTCTGTCAGCTGAAGCTCTCCTCTGTCGCTGGCCACAGGCTCTCCGTCTACATACAAAGTAACCTGACCGTCGCAGCGCACGCCTGCCACACCCGGAAACATCAGATCCTTAGCGCAAAGCTGTACCAGCGCGGGAACCGGCCGGATCACATTGTGTCCAAAGGCTTTTGCAAGCACATAGCCGCTTCCGTCAGAGCCGGTGGATCTGGCGGCCTGTCCGCCGCAGGCAAGGATCAGACGGTCCCCATCATAGGAGCCGTGATTGGTCTTCACCACAAAATTTTCTTTGCAGAAAATGTTGCTGATCTGTTCTTCCGTGCGCACAGCCACGCCCAGCTGCTCCATCTGAAACCGAAGCACATCCAGCACAGCGGAGGCCTGTTCGCTGTAAGGATAGATACAGCCGTTTTTTTCTTTTGCGAGGATGCCAAGCTCCTCAAAAAACCGCAGCGTATCCTCCTCAGAAAACTGAGAGAGAACCCCGGTGATAAATTCCGGGGAGGCGCCGCGGAAACAGTCGGCGCTCATATGCAGATTTGTAAAGTTGCAGCGTCCGTTTCCGGTGGACAAAATCTTTTTGCCAACCCGGTCCCGGTGCTCCAGCACCGTAACCTTTGCCCCTTTTTTTGCAGCGGTGATCGCCGCGGTCATTCCGGAGGCGCCGCCGCCAACGACTACGATTTTCATTTTCTCAGGCCTTTCCATTTATCTTGCATTCTGTCCGCCGTCTTCAGTCTTTGCCGGGGTCTGCGGCTGATCTGCGGGCCCTCCGGGCATAACCGGGGCGGGCATGCTGTTCATCTTTTTCATCCGGCTTCCAAGACGGAACATATTGATCAGATCAAACAGGCCGTCTACCAGCAGCACGATCGGAACATACAGATTGATCTCTCCGTTTTCCGAGACAAATTTTTTCTTCCAGAAAAGGATCACGCAGGAAAGGATCAGGGTTACGACAGCCATCAGAAAAAACAGCGTCCAGTTTTCATCTTTCATCCGCTGAAGCGCCAGGGCATTCTGCATTTTCATCACGCTGGTGATCACCACACAGACCGCAAGCAGATGGGGCAGCCATTTGGAAACGGCCTGATTCTGCACCAGCAAAAGCACGCCCAGAATCACCATCAGCACCCCAATGGAAAAATCATAGTTTTGCGGATTCATATGACTGTTGTTCCGCAAATACTGCACCACCCTGAAGACCCCCAAAATCACAAGTCCGCAACCGATCATGCAGACCACCGCGGTCAGCGTATCCGCCCGAAAGATCAGCACAATGCCAACCGCAAAGTAAACGATGGCAATCACTGCCAGGATATACGACATGGAATATTTTTTTTGCCCGGATGTTTTTGCACTCATTTTTCATCCTCCTGTTGAAGATACTGGCCAATATAGTAAAATCCTTTGCTCTCTGTCAGCCTGACGGCACAGAGACTGCCCACAAGATCTGCGGGCCCGTTAAAATGAACCAGGGCATTGTTGCTCATCCGCCCGGTAAGCATTCCATTTTCATGACTGTTCACTTCCTCTGCCAGAACAGTCTGCTTTGTGCCCACAAGCAGGGCGTTCCGCCTTTTTGCGGTTTCCTGCACAAGAGACAAAAGCCGGTCAAAACGGCGGTGAGCCACCTCAGGCGGCACCTGATCCGCCATTGCCGCCGCCGGGGTTCCAGTTCGCTTGGAATAAATAAAGGTAAAGGCATTTTCAAACTGTACCTTTTCCACTACATCCAGGGTATCCTTAAAATCCTCTTCCGTCTCTCCCGGAAATCCCACGATGATGTCTGTGGTAATGGCAATGTCCGGAATGGCCTTTCGGATCTTCTGAGCCAGGGCAATGTACTGTTCCTTGTCATAATGCCTGTTCATCAGCTTTAGCAGCCGGCTGCTTCCGGACTGAAGTGGCAGATGAAGATGCCTGCAGATCTTTTTGGAGTTTTGCATCACCTGAATCAGCTGGTCGGACAGATCTTTCGGATGAGAAGTCATAAAACGGATCCGCTTCAGTCCCCGAATTCCTTCCACTTCCGTAAGAAGCTGCGCAAAGGTCATGGGTTCCGGCAGATTTTTCCCGTAGGAATTCACGTTTTGTCCGAGAAGCATGATCTCCACAACGCCCTGATCCACAAGAGAACGGATCTCCTTTAAAATGTCCTCCGGCTTTCTGCTGCGCTCTCTGCCACGCACATAAGGAACAATACAGTAGCTGCAGAAGTTGTTGCAGCCAAACATAATATTAACGCCGGATTTAAAGGGATATTTCCGATCCACGGGAAGCGCCTCCACGATCTGATCGGTATCCTCCCACAGATCTATGATCATGCCGTCCTGCCGGAGACAGACGTCCAAAAGCTCTGCAAGCTTGAAAATATTATGAGTCCCAAAGATCAGATCCACAAATCCGTAAGACCTTTTGATCTTTTCTACCGCAGAGGGTTCCTGCATCATACAGCCGCAGAGCGCGATCTTCATGTGGGGATTTTTCTTTTTATTGCCGTTTAAATAGCCCAGTCTGCCATATACCTTTTGATTGGCGTTATCTCTGACGGTGCAGGTGTTGTAGATCACAAAATCCGCTTCCTCAGACTCTGTCAGATCATAACCGATCTCTTTCAGAATACCGGCAAGCTTTTCCGAATCCCTGGCGTTCATCTGGCAGCCGTAATTTACAACGCATGCCCTTGGGAGCCGGCCCTGTTTCTCCAGAAACTCCCGCACCCACAGACGGCACCTTGCAATGAAATAGTATTGCCTGTCCGGTTCCTGCCCGGGCGGAGGCCCGGTCAGATCTATGGCTTCAAAATCGATTTTCTGATCCATTCCCAATCCTTTCCTGAAAACAGCTGATGCTCGCTTTTCACCATTTTTTATTATAATGGTTTCTTTTTCAAAATGCAACGCTCATATGAGATGCTTTTTTCAGAAAAAAAGATCTCCCAACTCCGTAAAATAAAAGACGGCTTTGGGAGATCTTTTTGCTTTATACGGTTTCCTTTTCAATGCGCTGTGAAATGTAAGATTTCACGTCCTCTCTGTCTTTTCCGAGAGCGGCGGAAAATTCGCCGTACAGTCTATCTTCTGCGCTTTTCATATACCGCTCGTCAGTGGATGTAATCTTCTTTCCCTGGGCGGCGCGTTTTTTCTTGCGCAGATATAAAGTTTTGATGATTTTGATCCATTCTTCGCAGCTTCCGGAATGGATCGCCTGCTTGTATTGTTGTTCTCTTGACCGTTCATCCGGTATCCCAAGTTCAGGAATGTCTGCAATGCGACTCACCAGGCTGTCAATTTCATCCGGCGTCATGATCTTTCTCATGACCACCTTTTCATTGTCTACCGGTGTATAGATCTTACTTCCTTTGCTTCCCAGAGGAATGAGCAGATAAAACAGCTTATCTTTAACGGAACTGATCCCTTCGCTGACGATTTCCTGCACCTGACAGACGCCGCTGTTTCCGTATTGAACCAGATCGCCCACACGAAACATAGAACATCCCTCCTTTGCCCTTTTATTATACCATTTATTGGCCCGGGTAAGTAAGGAGTTTTTTTCGTCAATATGACAGAAAATACGACAAAATCAGGTTCATTATATTGCACAATTACTGTGTCAGGCCCTTTTTAAGGTACCATTTTTTTATCCACAGCCCGTTTTCTGACAATGTACTGTCAGGGAACGCGGTGGTACCGGCCGCACTGCTTTTGAGCAGCGCGCTGCTCTCCGCTTTGTTGCACAGGCTCCAGCAGGCATAGCTGATCTTTTTCTGATCCAGCGTATTCAGCCATTTTTCAGATTCCGCGAAGTCATAACCGCCGTTTCCGGAAGCATCGCAGGTGCTGAACTCCGATACAAAAACAGGCAGGCCCTGATTCAGGGCAGTGTTCATCTTATCACGGAGCCAGTCTTTATGGGTGGCCGAATAAAAATGCAGTGAATACATCAGGTTGCTGTATCCGGTAATAGGGTTTTTGGCCGCTTCATCCACGTCCTGGGACCAGTTTGGCGTTCCCACAAGAATTACCGCATTGGGAGCGTTTTGGCGGATCACCGGAATGACCTGGCTGGCATAATTTCGGATCTCCTGCCAGCTGACGCCGCTGTTTGGCTCATTGCAGATCTCATAGATCACATTTGGCGTATTTTTGTATTTGGCAGTAACCTCCTGGAAAAACTGTTTTGCGTCGGCAAGGTAAGTGTTTGGATTCCTGTCATTTAACACATGCCAGTCCACGATCACATACATTCCCAGGGATACCGCTGCGTCAACGCCCTGATAGATCAGATTTTTCAGAGCGGTCTTGTCTCCTCCGGAGCAATAGCCGTTGTATTCATATGTATACATGGCAAGACGGATCAGATTTACATGCCAGTTATCCCGCAGATACTGAAACGCCTCTCTGTTTACATACTGGGGAAACCAGTTGATGCCATGGGTACTGATGCCACGCAGCTGTACGGCGTTGCCGGATTGATCCGTAAGCTGCGTTCCCTTTACGGAAAGCTGGCCGTGCATGCCTACCGGTGTGGGATCGGGCCGGACCGTGCCGTATTGATAGGGTGCGCGAAGCTTCACAATCATTTTCAGGATCTCAATGGCGTCCTCTACGCCAACACTCTGATTCTGGGAAACATCCGCCAGCATGATCGGTTTTCCCGCTTTTATGTCGGCGATCCTGACAACATGGCGCAGTACCAGCAAAGCGTCATTTACCTGCAGCTGACCGTTCAGATCCACATCGCCCCAGTAGTAATTCCATACGGGATTTTCCATCATTACGCCGCTGCCGCACAGATAGGCTGATGTGCCGTCCAGGGCGTCATAATACACATGGATGTAATATTCGCCGCCTAACAAACCGTGGTTTTTCAGATCCGCCTTCACGGAGCAGTTTCCGTTTTGATCGGGTTTTGCCGTATACCAGTACAGATAAGTGCCGTCCTTCCGAAATACGCCAAACCGCACGGACTTCATCTGATCGGCATCCGGGATATTGGACAGCGAGATGGTAAATGTGCCCATGGTCTGATCAATGTCGGATACCACCGGAGTAAGCTGCGGCTTTTCCAGACCGTAATAAGCAGCAATTCCCGCGGCGTCTGCCTGACCGAGCTTTTTCAGATTTTCTTCCTGCCCCAGGAACGCGGCGTCAGAACTGTTGGTGAGAAACGCCCCCTCAATGATGATGGCAGGCACGTTTTCTTTTTTTCCTCTGTTGATGACGCCGTAATAATCGGCAATCGAATTGTCTTCATAACGGGTGTTGTCTTCGGAGTTTCGGATTTTTATGCCTCTGTCGGCAATCCCCAGCGCCGTGATCTTAGGCAGAATGGATGCCGCCAGGTCTTTTCCCGTCTGGCCGATCTGGGGTTTCCAGCTGTCATTGGGATAATAAATCTCCACGCCCTGAGCCCGGGAATCCTCCGCGCTGTTCAGATGGATGGAGACAAAGGCATCCGCCTGATGATCCCTGGCAAAAAAGATCCGATAGCGATTGTCCAGATTGGAATCGGAAGAGGCTCCGTCGATAACCGGAAACGGACAGGCTTCCTCCTCTCTTGTAAGGTAAACCGTCACTCCCTGATACTTCTCCAGCTCTTCCTTGCAGTACTTCGCGATTTTCAGGTTCAGCGATTCCTCCACCAGTCCGTTGGCCCGGGCTCCCGTATGGGTGCTGTCGTGGCCCGGATCCAGAACGATCACCACATTGCCGTCTTTTTTCGCGGCGGGCGCCAAAAACCGGGGCGCCTGATCCTCACAGACGCTTCCTGCCTGAACATAGGCGGGATCCATACCCGACTGGGCAAGGGTCACCGTCCTGCGGCTGCCGTCCGCAAGCTCCACCGTAAGGCCAAGGATCTCCATCCGATCCGTTCCCGTCTGTTCTGCGGTTGCCAGAAACCGGAAATGGGTCCCGGAAAAATCCTCCTGCTTCAAAGTAATTTCTTCTCCGGTTCTTGTGTTTCTAAGGAGCAATTCTCCTTCCGTCACAGCCAGGGAATCTGCCTGATATCCCGCGTAGATCCGGCAGCTGCCGTCTGCATTCGCGGATTCCTCATCTGTAAATACATAATCCAGACTGAACGCGGCCGATTCCTCCGCGCCCTGAACGGCATAAGAAAACAACATGCCGGCAAGCAGCGCGATCACAAAGAACCCTGCCGCCTTTTCCTTAAAAAAACGGAATACGTTTGTCATAACTGCTTTTACATCCTTTCTGTTTCGTTGTTCCTGTCACGCTTTTGGCCCGGATCAGCTCCGGCTCTGATGACAGGTAAAATATAAGATCTGGTCATGTTCGCCCAGCTTCTTTAAAAAATTCATGGCGCCTTTCAGCTTTTCATCATCCAGATTGGAAAAAGGATCATCCAGGATCACAAAGGGCCTGTTGGTTTCATACATGGCGTCGATCAGCGCCAGACGCAGACACACGCCCATCAGATCCCGGTATCCGGTGCTGAAAAATCTGGTTTCCCGCTGCATTCCCTGTTCCAAAACAGTCAGTCTCGTGTCGGCATCCAGATAAAATTCCTTTGGCGACTGCGACGCCGCCAGAGCATAATACTTTTGAAACCCTTTTAACAACGGTTCTGTATATCTGGCCGTAAAAGAAGTCTTGGCAGCGGCAAGATACGCTTTTGTCCGCTTCAGAAGCCCATAGCGGCGTTGTTCCTTTTCCAGATCCTCTTCAAGGGCTTCCAGCCTTTCCATGTCTTCCGCGGCCTGGGCCGCCTGTTCCTGAAGCTGTTCAAGAGATTCCTCATATTCCCGGAGCCGCCTGTCTGTATGCCGGATCTGTTCTGCTAAACGGGAAAGGGCTTCTTCCAGTTTTTTCATATCCCCGGGCGGCTTTGGAACCGGGTCCTCAAGCAGCTGTTCCACAGGGTGACGCCGCTCAAATTCATCGATTCGCTCCTTTGCCTCCTCAAACTCCCCTTGAAAATACCGGAGGTTTTTCAGATGCTCACTCAGGTCCAGAAACTGGCTTTGCAGATCCTCCTGCGGCGTAATCCGGAGAGAATCCAGATATGTTTTCAGATTGCCGCCAAGGCTGAGGCAGTCTTCCAAAAGAGTTCCAAGCAGAGCTTTTTTTCCAAAAAGAAAAAGACACAAAGCAACAATTCCAAGGAACAGCCCCAATCCTGTGAGAACAGCCCCCAAAATCCCCGGTCCCGCTCTGACAATCAAAAGAACCGTTCCCGCAAGAAGCAGCAACAGACTGATGCCTCCGGTGACGGCGGCTCCCTTTTTTAAAACAGCCCACGTCTGCCTGCGGCAGGAAAGGCGTTCCTCCAGTGAGGACAGTTTTCTGCTGTCTTTCACAGACTGTTCCAGATCCGGCTGCCGGGGCAGGGGGCCCGGAAAGCAGGCCTTTTCCTTATCATATTTTGCTTTTTTGCGCATCCAGTCAGTTTTCAGACTGTCATATTGTTCTCTGAGAAGCGTTTGCTCTCTGTATGCCTGCAGTTCATTTCGTTCCCGGTTTAAACGGTCCTGCTCTTCTTCCAGCTGCTTTTTTTTGCCCAGCTGCTGGTTTTGCAGCGCCTCCTGCTGTTTGATGGTCTCCGGGATCTGTTCCCCCGAACGTACCTGTTCCCGAAGGCGGGCCATTTCCTCGCTCATTTGAAAAAGCCGGCCGGTCTTTCTTTCCGGACTCATCTGATTTAACAGATCCGTCAGCCTCTTCATAGCCCGTTCATAACCGCCAATGTCCGTACCGTCCTCTGACAGATTTCCAAGCTTGGCATTGATGCCTCCGGTGGCGGCGGTTTCACAGTCGTTCTGGGAAATGAACACGGTTCTGCAAAAAGAATCACAGTCCAGCTGGAACAGTTCTTCTCCTATAGAAGCGGAAAAATCATCGCTTTTCAGATTGGTGTCCCGATTCCGCAGCTCAAACCGGTCTTCTTTTTCGCGGAGTCCAAATACTCTGGTGATCTCATAATGTCTGCCCTCTGTCTCAAACTCCAGAGAACCGCCGTAGTTTCCTCCCTGTCCCCAGGGCTGATAGCGCTTCCGTTCATTTTTCAGGTCATCTCTTGACTTTTCATTGGAAAAGCCGTAAAACATCACCCGGATAAAATCTGCCAGAGTGCTTTTCCCCCAGCCGTTTTCCCGGCAGATCACATTGCATCCGGCCGTGAATTCATATGTAAAATCATGCAGTTTTCCAAAATTTTCCACATGACAGCGAATCAGCTTCATAGACGCCTCCCATCATCCGGTCGCTTCACAAATGTCTTCTCACTCCGGTTCCTCACCGGAAAGAATCTGAATGCCCATACGGATCACAGCGGCTTTTTCCTCCGCCGAAAGATCCTTTGCCTCCCGCACGGTCCTGACGAACTCTCCTTTCAGGGAAGCGTCCAGCCCGTAGGCTTCGTAATCCACATGAAATTTTGTCTGATCCTGAATCTTCAGGAAATAAAAGTATTCCTCAAATTTTTTCTGCAGAATATCCGTGTTCTTTTCACAGTCCACCGGCACGCTGCCGGTCAGCACGATCTTTACCAGACTTTCAGGGGGATATTGCTCCCGGTTCAAGACCTCCTCGATCCTGCAGGCGATCTCTCCGGTTGTGGCGCAGCCGCTGATGTCGATCTGCGGAGCGTAAAAATTCCGGCGCGCCATGGGAACAAATTTCCTTGTAGCGGTCCGGTTCTTCTCATCGATTTCCAGCAAAACAAATCCATGCTCCCCGCACTCGTCAAAACCCCGTCCTTCCAGGCATCCCGGGTAACAGTAACAGCCTCTGCCGTCCAACTGCGCTTCCTTGTAAAAGTGAATATGTCCAAGAGCCAGATAATCGATGCCCAGATTTTTCAGTTTTTTCAGATCGATCAGTTCTCCTCCGTCTTTTGGAGAATAACCGCTTTCCTGACCGTGCATGACCACAATGTTAAACCGGTCTTTGTCAAGAGAAAGTCCGCTGTATACGGAAGCGCTGTTGTCCCGGTCCAGTTCCACGCCGGTAACGGTCACCGCACTGTCCCCCAAAGTGTATGTGGTCCAGTTTTGTCCAAAGGTCTTCAAATTGTCGGGAAGCGATTCTCCCTCTTTCAGGAATGCTGCGTCGTGATTGCCCCGCAGATAGAAAAAGGTCATTTCCGGATGGTTTATGACCGCGTTTTTAACCGTGTTCCTGGCGGTAGCGGAGACCTGCTTCGTATCAAAAAGATCGCCGGCAATGATCACACCCTCCGCCTGATGCTCTTCTCCATACCGGATCATCTGCTCAAAGGTGCGCAGCAATTCCGTCCGGCGTTCCTTTGTCTTTTCTTTTGTAAGATTGGCTGTCATCCTGGAATCCAGATGCAGATCCGCACAATGTATCAGTTTCATGAGTTCCTCTTTTCAACGGTAAAATCAATTTATTATACCACTTCCGGCTCTGAAAAGAAAGAAAAACAGACAAAACCCCTCTGTTATTTTATGGTCACGCTGTCATTCAGAACCGAAGCGCTGTACAAAAACAAAATATCCTGATCCTGAAAACAGATCCATTTGTCCAGTATCTCCGGGGACACATACCGGATATCCACCAGCGTAATCTTTTGATAGCTCTCCGCCAAAAGAGGCGCTATGGCGCTTCCAAAGGAATCCCGAAACAAAATCAGTTCCCTTTTCGTTTTGGCATTGGGATTTTCCAGTGTCAGAAGCGGTCTGGACCCGGACAAAAACAGCTGATAAGGATCCCGTTCCGTTCCTTTTTCCAGATCATACACAGGCAGCCAGCTGCCGGTTTCATAATCGTATACACTGCACGCCCGCAAAGTGGGGCTGTCTGCATAAAAGATCTGATCCGGCTCCGGGGTCAGCGCCATTTGGCCGTAATAAACTCCGTAAAACGGGCAGTCCAGGGAAACGATCTGAATATCCCGCAGACCGCTGGCGCCCATCCGCCCGGCAAGATATTCGGCCGCGGGAATGATCTTTTCCTGCCTCCAGTGGGAATCTGTCCGGTAATAATCGGACAGCTCCAGATAAGGCAGCAGATCGATATATTCCGCGTAAGGCATCTGCGCCTGCAGGGAATGAAACAGCGCCCTGTAATCCATAGCCGGATAGCCTCCCGCCTCCGCCAGAAAATATCCCTTATCCGGCACCACAGACAAATAGATCTTCATATTTTTTCCCGCAAGATAACGGTCATACAAATACGCGAAACGCCGGGCGGCATAGGAAACGGACTGCTCATTCAGGGGATAATCCAGCTTTGCAAGATATCCGTCCTGCAGATAAACGCCGTTGTTGTCTTTTTGGCCCATCCCATAACGGGACACCATCGCCTTTACGCTTCGGAAGCTGTCCCGCAGGGGAAACTGATCCAGGGCATAGTTTTCAAAGTCATTCATAAACCTGCCGGAAAGAACGGCTTCCTTTGTCATTTCCGGAAAAGCGGAAAGCTGTCTTCTCTCTGTCAGAGATTCCCTGTCCGGCGCTTTCAAAAGGCTCCACAGGCAAAATCCAAAGAGCATGCCTCCAATCAATATGACCATCAGAATGTGATTTCCTTTTCCTCCCATCATATCCTCCTAGAATCGAAAATACAAAAACGGATGAAAAGATCCGTCAATCAGAAAAGCTGTGCATACCGCAAGCAGACCCGCAAGAAGAACCGGTTCCGCCCCGTTCCAGATCCTGGCGGCTCT
This sequence comes from uncultured Lachnospiraceae bacterium, assembly GCA_947626945.1. Lineage (GTDB taxonomy): Bacteria > Bacillota > Clostridia > Lachnospirales > Lachnospiraceae > CANQUC01. The sequence goes on from CANQUC010000012.1 coordinate 57,783, forward strand.
GCCGCAGGCCTGGATTTTTTTGCGGATCCAGGACAGCAGGGGCGTCGCGCCTATCAATCCGGCCGCAAGTAATATGCCGTAGCTTTTCAGGTAATAAAGGCTTTCCGTGGTGACCAGGGGCAGTTTCCCGCCTCCAAACATGGAAACAACAACTGAACAGGCCGACGAAATGTCCGGACTGTCAAACAGCACAAAGCTGACCGTTATCAAAAGCAGGACATAAAAATGTCCCGGGACAGGATGTCTTTTCAGCCAGGGCAGAAGCCATTGCTTTTCCAGCACCAGCAGCGCCCCAAACATCAGTCCCCACAGCACAAAATTCCAGGCGGCGCCATGCCACAGTCCCGTTGCCAGCCAGACAAGCAGAATGTTGCAGAACCAGCGGGGCCGGCTGACCCGGTTTCCGCCCAGCGGAATGTACAGATAGTCCCGGAACCAGGACCCCAGCGACATATGCCATCTTCTCCAGAATTCTGTAATACTGCCTGAAATATAGGGATAATTGAAGTTTTCCGGGAACCGGAATCCAAAGAGCCTGCCAAGTCCGATGGCCATATCACTGTAGCCTGAAAAATCAAAATAGATCTGCAGCAGGATGGCCGCGGCGTACAGCCAGCAAAACAGCACAGACTGCTCTTTGGTGACGCGAAAAGCTTCCGCCAGCTGACCCAATGTATCGGCAAGCAGCACTTTTTTGGACAGGCCGGTGAGAAATCTGCGGATCCCGGCGGCGGCATCCTCCAGACTGTGGCTACGGCCCTTAAGCTGCCCGGCAATGTGGGAATAACGCACAATGGGCCCGGCAATCAGCTGGGGAAACATTGCCACATAGACAGCCAGATCTATATAATTTTTCTGGGCAGGCACCTGGCGGCGGTAAACGTCCACCACATAACTTAAGATCTGGAAAGTATAAAAACTGATGCCGATGGGCAACGCCAGCCGCAAAAGCGGCAGAGACAGTCCCGTGACCCTGTTGAAGTTTTCAATAAAAAAATCCGCGTACTTAAAACAGCCCAGCGTAGCCAGACTGCACAGCACAGAAGCGGTCAAAAAAATCTTTGACCGCTTCCTGTTATGAGATCTTCCGATCAATATTCCAAAAACATATCCCTGGGTAATGGTGGCAAGCATCAGAATCACATATCTGGGCTCGCCCCAGCCGTAAAAAAACAGGCTTGCCAAAAGCAGCACGCTGTTTTTGAATCTGTCCGGAGACAGAAAATACAGGAGCACAACAGAGGGAATAAAATAATACAGGAATGAAATGCTTGAAAATACCATCGGCTTTCCTTTCTGTCTTACATATTACGCAATGGATTCTTCTGCCGCGATCTCTGCCGTCTTGTACACCTGGCAAAGTTTCTTCCGGAAAGTATCCACGATCTGATTCTCTCCAAAAAACGATACCACATAATCTCCCACCTTTGCGATCACCAGCTTGTCGGGGAAACCGCACATCCAGTTTCTCTGCTGAATGTGATCCCGCAGCGCTGACACAAGGGCATCGGCGTCTTTTTCGTCTTTCAGATGGAACGCGCCGCAGGTAAAAGTGTTTGCGTTCATCATGTGCATCAGCGACGCGGCGCCGTCGATCTGTTCAACGGATTCCGGCGGGAAACCTAAAGTAGAATCCAAAGCCTCTGTATCTGTAATGCTGTATGTGCCGGGGCCTTCCATGCTGCTGTTTTCCTCAGACATGTCTCCTCCGGCAACCGCGAATTTTTCCTCCTCTTCATAGCTGTCCCAGACTTTCTGCAAAAGTTCTTTCGCGTCTTTGGCCAGAGCCGTATCCTGACCGCTCTGCTGTTCTTTTTTGCTGCCGCAGGCGCTAAGTGAAACAGCCAGAGACAGTATGATCAGACCCATCATGATTTTTTTCATGGCATGTCCTCCTTTTCATCTTCCCAGCCGGCTGTTTTCTCCGGCAATTACTTGTGGTAGGGCGCTCCGGTGCTGATCCGATAGCCCCGATACAGCTGTTCCAGCAGGATCACCCGCATAAGCTGATGGGGAAAGGTCATTTTTGAGAAGCTCAGTTTCTGATCCGCCTGGCAAAGCAGCTCCTCATCCAGACCAAGGGAGCCGCCAATGAGAAAGATCAGATGGCTTTTTCCCTGAATTCCCAGCCGTTGGATCTCTCTGGCAAAAGCCGGGGAATCCATGGAGGCTCCCTCTATCGCAAGGGCAATGACCCAGCCGTCCGAGGCAATATGCCTGCGGATCCGCTGGCCTTCCTTTTTTTTGATCCGCTCTAATTCTGCCCGGGAAGCTTTTTCCGGCGTTTTTTCATCTGCCACCTCAATAAGCTCCAGCTTACAGTATGCGCCAAGTCGTTTTTCATATTCGGCTACGGCGTCTTTCCAGTATTTTTCCTTTAATTTTCCCACGCAGATCACGGTAATCTTCATCTTTTCCTGTTCTGTGATCTCTCACAGTCTCCATCTCTGTGATTATTCGGTATAGATTTCCACGTCCATGTTCAGATCATGGGCAAGCATGCGGAATACCTGGGCGTCCAGCGATTTCTGAGGCCGTATGTAGATTCGTTCAGGCTGTATGATGTGGTACAGCTTTGTCACAACCGTACAGCAGCCCTTGTAATAGTTGTAGCCGTCCGCGTCCTCCTCTTTTTTCGGCCACTCTTCGCAGACTACAAAGGTGCAGTATCTGCCTCCATACATTTCTTCCGCCTTTGGCTGAAAAATGTGATGAACCCCAAGCCTGCGGCAGACTTCCTCACCCTCTTCAAAGGCCGTTTCATGCTTTTCATATTCTTCCGCTGAGGAAAACTGCAGAGGATTGGCAAACATACTGACCACCACTCTGTCATTTTGTTTCAAAGCATGCCTGATCAGCGCCTCATGATCCTCTGTCACTTTTCCCATTGTGGGAACAAGACCTACAGAAAGATCCTGTTTTTTCCAATACCGGACTATGTCCCTCATATGCTCGATCATCAGTGTTTTTTTCAAAACAATCGCCTCCGTCCGTGGAATCTCTGTTTATTTTAACATTCCCTTCCTGATTCCGCAAGATTTTACAGGGATTTTCCGTTTGATTCTTTGAATGAAATTCTAAATTCCACATTCATGCTGAATTTAGTCTTACACTCCCCTCCCCATATCCTGTATGATG
>CANQUC010000013.1 GCA_947626945.1 uncultured Lachnospiraceae bacterium
TTGTGCCGGTATTGTGAAAAATTAAAAAATATTCATTGGGTAGACAGTATAACAGAGATAGGAAGCAATGCATTTCAAGATACGGCTGTGGAAAGTCTGATACTTCCAGATTCTATAGTAACTATATCTGGCAGTGCATTTGCAGATTGTGAAAATCTGAAAGAAGTGACACTGCCCAGAAAGGTAGAAACACTGGGAAACAGGGCATTTTATAAAGCTCCAATTACAAGTATAACGATACCAAAGACAGTGAAAAATGCCTATCAACCGTTTGATGTATCTGAGCTTACAGATGTATATTTTGAAGAAGGAACAACCGCTGTAGTAGGGAATTTGTGCCGGTATTGTGAAAAATTAAAAAATATTCATTGGGTAGACAGTATAACAGAGATAGGAAGCAATGCATTTCAGGATTGTATTAGTTTGCAGGAAGTGACCATTCCAACAAAAACTTCTAAAATAGGCTTTCGCGCATTTTCAGATTGCAAAAATTTATCTTACGCCAATATGCCAAATGCACTGGTTAGTATTGGTAATGATGTTTTTTCGAACGATCAAAACCTTTTATTATATCTAAATTACTTTTCAAACAATGTAATTTATGCAATTGACCACGATATTCCATTTACTGCATCTGACGAAAAATTCTATGATCATGAAAACCTGATGATTGATCGTGCGGGCTCAGTTTTCTTTGCAAATACCGATTCTCTGTCTGCAAATGGCACATTGCCTTTTACAATTAATCTTCAGATTAAGAATAAATGGAAAGGAGAGTTAAATAATCAAAAAGTTGTGACATATATTCCGCAGTATACTGATCTGGTAGAAAGTTCGCTCCGACTTGACGGAAAATTTGTTAAGAATTTTACATACAATTCTGATTCAAGAAAACTGACAGTTCCTGTCACCGGAGATTCCTGCCAATTAACTTATAGTGTGAAAGTACGATCCAAGGAAAAGATTGTCAGTTATGCGTATTTGTCTGCCACAAAGAATAATGTCAATACAATAGAAGTTATAGGTGCCCTGAATGAGGAATTCTCAGGTATTTCCCTCAATGTGCCGGAAGTAGTAAGAGTCAATGAAGTTAGCGTTTCCGGTGTAACAACTCCGGAGTCTACAGTAGAATTATTTGTAGATGGTGTAAAACAGGGAGAAGTAACATCATTGAAAAATGGTTCATATTCTGGAAGTGTGCAAATTCCTGAACCCCAGGAGTATTATCCTTATAAGATTGCAGCCCAAAGTATTGATGAATACGGAAATGAGATTGTAGCCAGACAAATGGTAAGCTATCAGTCAACCGCTCCAGTTTTAAAATCGTTTATATTGCAATGGTATGAACATAATGAGAAAAAGGAAATTGATCTGAAAAATACTAATAATATAAAACCTAAGATTTATTATGCTCCAAATTCAAAGTTTAATTTTATTATTGAACTGGAAAATAACGAGAGTATTGAGTCAGTGTATGTTACAAGTACAAGAAATAATGAAAAACGAACCATAGAAGCAGAATATGATGATGCCAGCGGAAAGTATTACACAGACAGTTTCTTCGACCCTGAAAATACAAGTTATGTTCCCGGACAGATCGGAATTGAATATGTAGAAAAAAGTAAAGAGATTGTAGCATCTGAAAAGTTTGATATTGCCCCATATGAACAGATCATGAAAGATAGTTTTAAAGATGTAGATATAAAGTATAACTCTATAAGTGAAAATGAAATAGAAGCTGTTCTTGACTGGTCTAAGGTCTATGAAAAATTTGGAAAAGCAGAAGTAAAGGCGCTTATAAAGTATTTTGACCAAAAAGATGAAACATCACTTGAAGAAATCAAAGACGCATGTGGGATTACCGAAACAGCGTTTGAGTATATAATTCCAGGAGACAACAATAAAAAATATCTTTTAAATTTGGATCTTTCAGATCCCGAAAATATTTTGATGCTGTTGTCTGATGCTTCTGATGTTACGGAAAAAGTAATTTCAATGAAATTAAATTATACAGATTTCGGGGCAGACGGGTATTACTCGTTGGTGGACTGGAGTGATAAAGTAGGTAATTTTTCAAAACTTGCAGGGTTTGCATATAAAACATATGGAATCTACAGTGATTATGATGATTTGATTACAGAAATCGAACAGTCTACAACAATTTGGGATAAACAGGCGGCAAGAACAAAAGCTTTGGAATTAAAAAACGATCAGTTGGCCTTTCTGGCGTTGACAACAATCATGCCAATTATTGTGGCAGGTTCACCAATGGCAGGACCTGTAATGCTTTTTTCGAGTATGCTTGCAGTTATGACCAGTATTTCCGGAAGCATATTTGAAATGAGAGGAACGAAGATCAAAAGTGGAAAGTTTGATCTAAACTGGGTTGTTGATCCTAGTGGATACGTTTATGATCAAATAACGGGAGAAAGATTAGAAAATGTTACAGTATCTGCATACTGGATACCATATGATGGGACAAATGATTCCTGGGGTAGGAAGCCTGATGATAATGTTTTTGGAGTTCTTTGGGATTCTTTGGAATATGAACAGGAAAATCCACTGCTCTCAAATGTGGATGGTAAATATGCGTGGGACGTCCCTGAAGGATGGTGGCGTGTAAAGTGTGAAAAGGAGGGGTATGAAACTGCATGGAGTGAATGGGTAACTGTTCCGCCTGTTCAGGTTGATGTAAACATTGGAATGATGCCAAATACAGTATCAAATTTATTGTACGGAGATGTCAATGATGATAGGGTGGTCGACGTTAATGACGCATTGCAGATATTAAAATTTGTAGTTAAATTAGCAATACCAACGAAAGAACAAGTGGTATTAGGAGATGTAGATGGAAACAATAATATTGATGTATCAGATGCGTTATTTATACTAAAAAAGGTTGTAAAATTAATTGATCATTTTCCGGTAGAAGAAACTGGACAATAAGAAATTTATCTACACACCATACAATTTTTTCATAAAATGGAGCAACCTTAAAAAACGGGGAGCACCCCGCCGCCGGCAGGGTGCTCCCCGTTTTTCTTTTACGAACACATCATATCCGTATCAGCAATTACAATTGTTGTTATTTCTTTTTACCACGGTAGTGTCAAAGGCCGGGTTACAGGAACCGGATGGGGTCGCAGACTGTCGGGTCTATTAGAAATATGAAAAAGACAATTTTAAATTTGCAAGGTATTTTTTGTTGAAAAGATAGCATAATTATGCTATGATTATGTAAAACAAGGAGGGATATTATGCCGCTTATAATGCCTATTAAAGACTTACGCAACACAACGGAAATTTCAAATATCGCACATAGAGAACAGGAACCGATCTTTATTACCAAAAACGGATACAGCGACCTTGTGGTAATGAGCAGCGAGCTATACGATAAATTTGCAAGAATAAACCGCATTGATCAGGCAATCTTTGAATCCGAACAGGAAGTTGCAAACGGGGCAGAGGCGCAGGAGGCGGAAACTGTTTTTGCGGAAATGGAGAAAAAGCATTTTGGATAAATACAAAGTCAAAATCTACCCAAAAGCAGTCCGCGAGTTAGACAGCATTTATGAATATATCGCAAAGGAGAAACAGGCGCCCGAAAATGCGAAAGGCCAGACTGACAGGATTAAAAAAGCGATCCTGAGTTTAAATGTTTTTCCGCAGTCTCATCAGGAACGCATGGAAGGAAGATATGCCGGAAAAGGTTACAGACAACTAATCGTCGATAACTATATCGTCATTTTTAAAATTGATGAAACAGACAAAAGCGTCTATGTTGTAACGATACAATATCAGGGAAGAAATCTATAGATCAGGAACTGATATCATACAAGGGAGCACCCTGCCGTCGGCAGGATGCTCCCCGTTTTTCTTTTACGGACAAATCATATCCGTATCAGCAATTACAATTGTTGTTGTTTCCTTTTACCACGGTAGTGTCAAAGGCCGGGTTAAAGGCATAGTAATTCTTGCTGTCCAGATGTTCCTGGACAATGCGCTGCGCTTCTCCAAATCTCTGGAAATGCACGATTTCACGCTGGCGCAGGAACCGGATGGGGTCGCAGACCTCAGGGTCTGTTACCAGACGCAGGATGTTGTCATAGGTGCTGCGGGCTTTCTGCTCCGCCGCCATATCCTCATAGAGGTCGGTAATGGGATCGCCCTTTACCTGGAAGTAAGTGGCTGTAAAGGCCTGGCCGCCGGCGCTCTGAGGCCAGGTGCCAAGAGTATGATCCACATAGTATTTGTCAAATCCGGAAGCTTTTATTTCTTCCACAGACAGATTTCTGGTCAGCTGATGAATGATGGCGCATACAATTTCCATGTGCGCCAGCTCCTCGGTGCCGATGTCGGTCAGCACACCGGCGACTTCTTTATAGGGCATGGAGTAACGCTGGGAAAGATAGCGCATGGAAGCGCTCAGTTCTCCGTCGGGACCGCCGAACTGGGAAATGATCACCATAGCGATCTTGGGGTTGGTCTGCGTGATGTTTACAGGATATTCCAAACGTCTTTCATAAGTCCACATAACTTAACAATCACCTCCTGTCTGCCAGGGCCATGGATTCTGAACCCATTCCCAGGTGTCGCTGCAGTTGCTGTTGGTATCCAGAGTCAGGGGACCGTAAGCGTCTGCGTATTCTTTCAGGGCTTTGCCGCGGAGCTTGTTGTAGTGCCGGAAGTAGTCCAGGGCCTCCTGATCGCAGGGATGGGTATCCAGATACAGATTGGCTTCCGTAACGGCGAAGCTTACCGAGTTTACATAATTCAGCATCTGCTGTTGGTTTTGTTTCATCATCTTCTGCCTCCTCTGCATCCTAAAAACGGTTTATCAAGTTCCGCAAAAACAGTACCCTGGCAAAGGCCTTTGTCAGGCTCATAAAGAGAACACCACTGCTGCCAGGGCACATAGCCCATGGCAAGGGAAAGATCGCTTAACTGATCGCATTCGGCAAGTCCGCAGCTGTCAGGCTTTTTACCGCCATAATTTGCGCCGCGGTTCTGGCTGTGACAGCAGCTGCTGCCATAGCCGGTCTGATATTGTGCAGTACGGGAATTTTTGCAGCTGCAGTTTCCATAGGAACCGCCCCGCTGCATCATGGAACGTCCGTACATTTGATTACAATCTGACATAAAACTGATCCTTTCTGAATATACTTTTATTCTTTTTATCATCTTATGTGGTTGGGGAAAAAAGGTGAAAAATTGATTTTATTGTGAACGGGTTGTTTTTACAGGGAATGTTATGATAAAATACAAAAAAGAACAGAAAAGGAATACCGGAAAAAGATGATTTTTTTATTGTTGCTTCCTGTTTATCTGCTGGCAGTTATTTACATATTATACAGGTTTTTCAAATGGGCGGGAACTGTTCATTCTTTTTTGGGATCCTGTTTTTTTCGGATCCCGTTTGGGGTATGCTTTTTCATTGCCGCCGTATCGCCTGCGCTTTCTTTTCTTTTGCCTGCAGGATCCGCCGTACAGCGTTTCTTTAAAAGCGTGAACAATTACTGGACAGGTTATCTGTTATATATTGTGCTGTTTTTGGGAGCGGGAGAGCTGATCCGCCTGATCCTGCGCCTGACAAAGGTGTCTAAAACCGCTTTTTATCAGTCCGGAAAGACGTTTTTGTTTGCGGGACTGGCTGTGATCGTACTGGTTGTCACAGTGGGCACCTACGGGATCTTTCATGCGGGAGACATCAGGATAAACCGCTATGAGATTGCGGTGGACAAAAAGCGCGATTTGTCCCGGCTGCATGTGGTTCTGGTGGCGGATCTGCATCTGGGATACAGCGTAGGGGTTGACCGCATGCGTCAGATGGTGAAAAAGATCAATGAACTGGATCCGGATCTGGTCTGCATTGCGGGAGATATATTTGACAACGATTATGACGCTCTGGATGATCCGGAAGAACTGATCTCCATTCTGAAAGGGATCAAAAGTACCTACGGAGTGTATTCCTGCTATGGAAATCATGATGTGACGGAAAATCTGCTGATGGGGTTTGCCATGGATTCTTCCGCAGACAGGCTGATCGATCCCAGAATGGAAGAATTCCTTGAGCGGGCAGGCATCTGCTCTATGAAAGATGAGACACTGCTGGTGGACGACGCCTTTTATCTTGTGAGCCGGCTGGATTATTCCAGGCCCGGCAATGGGCAAAAGAGCCGCAAGACCATAGAAGAACTGACAGAAGGACTGGATCTGACCAGACCGGTTCTGGTGATGGATCATCAGCCAAAAAATCTGGAGCTGCTGGAAGAGGCAGGCGTGGACGTGGCGCTCTCAGGCCATACTCATGACGGTCAGCTGTTCCCGGGAAATCTGATTACCGGGCTTATGTGGGAAAACTCTCACGGATATCTTCGGAAAGGGTCGCTGCATTCCTTTGTCACTTCCGGCGTAGGCGTATGGGGCCCCAATATGCGTGTGGGAACCGACAGCGAGATCATGGATATTCATATTACCTTTGAACAGTAAGGAGCAATGGAAATGAACATTTTCCAAAGGATATTCCGAAAAATCGAAAAAGGGATTCGCGCTTTGCCGGACGGCTTTGTGAGAATGTCCGGAAAAGTGTCCCGTCTGGGCCTCCGGAACCTGACCGCCATAGGCATTATGCTGTTGGGCGCGGGGGTAATTGTTTACGCGGTGGTGATCCCGTTTTATATCAAACACAAGAACGAACAGATGGTAGAAAAGGCAAACCAGGTCATCCAGCAGTTTCAGGATATGCAGGAGCAGCTGCAGCTGTCCGACGAACAGTCCGGCGGCTACGAGGGGACCGGACTGTCGGAAGAGGATTTCAACGCCCTTTCCCCGGAAGCGCAGGCCAGACTTTCCGCTACCATAGAAAAGCAGAAGACCATTCAGGCCACTCTGGGAGGAGAGAAGATCCTGGGCATCTTAAACATTGAGGCGCTGGGACTGGAATATGCGGTAGTAGAGGGAACCAAGCGGGAAAACATCAAGGTGGCGGTGGGCCATATTGAGACCACGGCTCCCATAGGAGGAGACGGAAACTGTGTTCTGGCCGGACACCGGGGCGGTTATTTCGGAGAATTTTTCAAAAACATCAACAAGCTGAAAGACGGGGATCTCATAGTAGTAACGGATATTACCGGAAAAAGCTACACCTACTCCGTATATAAGCAGCAGGTTGTAAAGCCAAAGGACTGGTCCATTACAGATATGGTGGTGGGAGAAAAGACCCTGACTTTGCTGTCCTGCGAGGACAGCGGCACAAAGCGACTTGCGGTGGTGGCCAGGATGGTGGAAAAGGTGAAAGATGAAAAGGGCAATGAGCAGCTGCAGGTAGTAAAGTCAACCGCGACGCCGACGCCGACCCCGACTCCGGAACCCACGCCCACTCCCGAGCCAACCCAGACGCCCATTCCCGTATCCCCGATCCTGGATGTGGAGATCACCAATACCTATTACAACGAGGTGGTCTACCGGGGCAAGACGGATGCGGAAGGAAACTGGAACGCGCCTTTGCCCAACGGCACCTATACCATTGTTTTCCGCAATGAACTGGGAGAGGAAACCGGCACCCAGCAGCTTGTGGTGGGAGACGGTGTCACAAGCGGCATCCAGAGCATCATTATGAACAATCAGTACGGAGAAACCGTATATGTAGGGTATACCGACGAAAACGGAAATTATGACATTCCGTCCGCCACGCTGGCGCCCGGCATTTATACGCTGAAATTTACCAATGTGTTTGGTACTGAGACGGTTCGGACGATAACGATTCCGTAAAAGGGCGTAAAATTGTGAATATTGTTTGAAATTCTGGATAAAAAAATCTTGCATTGGTTGAATTTGCATGATATGATAGATATGATTCTAAAAGTTGGGTCACTCTGTGATCTTCAAAAAGAAAAAGGAGCTATGATGACCATGAAAATGACAAAAAAAATATTGTCAGCTTTGGCAGCAGCAGCCTTGATCGTTACAGCTGTGCCTGCCGTTACTGTTCAGGCAGCGCCCAATGCCATTGCTACATATGATTTTGAAAATGGTACGTCCGGCATGAGCGACTCCGGACTTGGCGGCCCTGCTCCCACAGTCGTGCAGGACAGTGAAAGAGGCAATGTGCTGCAGTTTAACGGCGGAACAGGTTCAAGATATCTGGCAGGTTCTGTGGACGCGGCCAGTGAAAACAGTACAAAGATTGATCCGGGTACTCCAAGCAGCCTGAAGCTGGATACAAACCCTTATGCCGGATCAGGAGCCACAACCGCCACCATTTCCATGTGGGTTAAGGTTCCCTCAGCCGCGGCCGGTGACGGCGCCGCTTTGGTTGGCTTCATTTCTTCTTTCAGAGAAAATATGGAGCATCCCGCAAAGCGTACGGGAGAAAACCCCAAGGTTGACGAGATCATCAGCGGCCAGTATGCGTATGGCATTGGCACAGGAGCCTGGGATTATCCCCTTTCCACCGTACATATGATGTACTTTGGCGGTTTCCTGAGAAATACCGCATGGCTTGCGGACGAAACACAGACCTTGATGTATGCTCCCGACACATGGAAATTCCTTGTTGTAACTGTCGGCAACAATACTTCTGACAATCGGATTTATATTGACGGCGTAGAGGTAGCCGCTCTTGCGGCGCAGCAGATGGAAGAAAACGGCATTGGCAAGCGTTTCAACCATGGCGAGCTGGATGCCACCAACAAGTCCAACACCGAGGAAGACACCATTATGGATGTTCTGACCGCGGCTGACACAACGGCTTATGTTGGTTACAACGGTTCCATGGCAGCGGCCAACGGCGTTTGCATTGACGACCTGACATTTTATGATTCTGCTGTCAGCGCCGCGGATGCCATGACCATGTTCCAGAACGCGAAGAACAGCGATCAGGGCGGCGGGAACAATGAAAATCCCAGCGGAGCGGACAACGGCAATAATAACAACGCGGCCGACGGAGGAAATCAGACAAACAATACAAATACTTCCAACAACAACGCAACCTCCACAAAGTCTCCCGCTTCGTCCGCAAAGGCAGCGACCAACAATCAGAATCTTCCTCAGACAGGCGTAGTTTCCACAGGCGTTTTGGTAGCATGCGGAGCTGCGGTTGTGGCAGGCGGCGCAATGCTGTTCAAGAAAAAAGAACATGATGAATGATGATCAAAGCTGTTCTTTGTAATAAATCAGGGCGTTCCAAAAAGTGCTCTGTTTTATAAAAAAATGATAGAAAGGAAGTAGTATTGCAATGAAACTTGTAAAAAAAGTGTTGCCGGTTCTGGCAGCGGCCGCGCTGGTCGTGACGACTGTTCCGACAGTTACCGTTCAGGCAGCGCCTAATGCCATTGCTACATATGATTTTGAAAACGGTACATCCGGCATGAGCGATTCCGGACTTGGCGGTCCCGCTCCCGCAGTTACGCAGGACGGTGAAAGAGGCAATGTACTGCAGTTTAACGGCGGAACAGGCTCCACCTGTACAGCCGGTGTTCCTACAAAGAATTCAACAACCATTGATCCCGGTACTCCCAGCAGTATGAAACTGGATACCAATCCCTTTGCGGGAAAGAGCCTTACCGGCGCGACCATTTCCATGTGGGTGAAAGCTCCCGCGGCAGCGGCGGAAGAAGGCGCGGGCCTGATAGGCTTTGTTTCCAAAGAGTACAGCGGTCTGGAGCATCCCGACAAGATCTACGACAAAAATACCACAGATGAGCTGATCAGCGGCCAGTACTGCTACGGTATCGGTGTTGGCGCCAATGACGACGACGTGTTGATGAGCAGCGCAATGGTCAACTTTGTGGGTATGCTGAGCAATTCCATGTGGATGAAGGATCTGGATCAGACCTTTATTACCAATGCTGACAAATGGGTATTTATGGTGGTAACTCTGGGCAATAATGCCGCAGATAATAAGATTTACATCGACGGAACAAAAATTGCGGAAACACTTCCTCAGACAGGCGTGCCCTGCGGTATCGGCAAACGTTTCAACCTTGGCGAGGCACATACAACTGACGCGGAGGCAAACAAGCATGAGCCTCAGTTGATGGATATCCTTACAGCTTCCGATACTACCGCGTATTTTGGATACACCGGATGTATGGCAGCGGCCAATGGCGTTTTTGTTGATGACGTGACGTTCTATGATTCTATCGCAAGCGATTCTGATGTAGTGACCATGACTCAGAACGCAAAGAACAGCGCTCCGGGCGGTGGGAACAATGAAAATCCCAGCGGAGCGGACAACAGCAATGATAACAACGCGGCGGACGGAGGAAATCAGACAAACAACACAAATACCTCCAACAACAACGCAACCTCCACAAGATCTCCCGCTGCTTCCGCAAAGGCAGCGACCAACAACCAGAATCTTCCTCAGACAGGCGTAGTTTCCACAGGCGTTTTGGTAGCATGCGGAGCTGCGGTTGTAGCAGGCGGCGCAATGCTGTTTAAGAAAAGAGAAAAAGAGGAAGAATAAACGGATTTTTTGACAGCATAAAGTGATAAGTTTTTTCAGGCGTCCTCAAAAAATGAGGGCGCCTGAAATTTTTTGCAGAATAAAATGCGTCCTTTTCTTGATTTTGCGGGCACGGAAAGGTATACTATATTTTAAGAAACATAAGGAGGGTATCCGATGTCTGGCAAAAATAAAATTGACAGTTCCATGATGAGGCAGCTGTCTTTCTTAAACCAGTCCCATGAGTCATCTTTGCAGGGCAATGACCTTTTGGAAAGCGCAGACGCTTTTGCCCACATTCTTGTGGCATCCGGAGATGAAGACGAACTGCGGACAGTGGAAGAGATGCTGGAAAAACGGTATTTTGTCCATTGTGTTCGGTCCGGAAAGGAATTGCTCCAAAGCCTTAGGCAGACAATTCCGGATCTGATGATCCTGGATGAGAAAATGCCGGATGAGGAGGTGTTTGCCCTCCTGAATCAGATCAGAAGCATGGAGGGATGCCGGGAGGTGCCCGCGATTCTGATGGTACAGGCAAAACGGACGGGAACGCAGATCTTTGATATGGAAATCAAGGGTCTGAATGCAGGTGTATCCGATCTGATTTTAAAGCCCTTTGCGGAGGAAATTGTATTCTTCCGGGTAAACCGTATTCTGGAGCTTGCAAGGCTGAAACAGGATCTGCAGAGAGAAGTGGCCTATCAGACGGTGGAGGCTGAGCGCAGAAGACAGCAGGTAGAGCGTCTGTCTGTCCAGGTGATCGAGGCCCTGGTCAGTGCCATTGACGCCAAGGATGAATACACAAACGGCCATTCCATCCGGGTAGCTGAATATGCCAGGGAAATTGCGAAAAGATACGGCCTGCCGGAAAAAACCCAGGCAGATATTTACTATATGGCGCTTCTTCACGACATTGGCAAGATCGGAATACCGGATACCATAATTCAAAAGACAACCGGTCTTACAGCGGAAGAATACAAACTGGTGTTGTCTCATCCTACTATCGGCGCGGAGATTCTGCGGCATATTTCAGAAATGCCGGGGATCGATACCGCCGCAAGATGGCACCATGAGAAATATGACGGCACCGGTTATCCGGACGGGCTGAAGGGAGAGGAAATTCCCCAGTTTGTCAGGATCATCGGAGTGGCAGACGCCTATGACGCCATGTCCTCCAAGCGCAGCTACCGGGATGTGCTTCCTCAGGATGTGGTGCGCAAAGAGATCGTCAACGGAAAAGGCACTCAGTTTGATCCGGTGTTCGCGGATATCCTGATCCGGATGATCGACGAGGACAAAGAGTATCAGATGCGTGAAAAATAGACGGTACCTGTGGGAAAGGGGAGACAATATGAAGCGGGACAGCGCAGGCAAACAGGAAAAACAACAATTTCAGATCAAAGAAGGAATCCCGATTCCCATTGGCGTATATCGGACCAAGAGAGGCGTGAACCTGTCTGTCTGTATTCCCTCCGGAAAGACCTGCAGGCTTTTGATCTACCGGAAAGGAAATTCGGTTCCCTGCAGAACTGTTTCCACAAAAGAGGGCAGACGGATCGGCAACGTATGGGCGCTGGAATTCCTGGATTTTGATGAAAAGGCCTATGAGTACAATCTGGAGATTGACGGTGTGGTGGCGCCGGCTCCCTACGCGCGCAGAGTGATCGGAAGAGAGCAGTTTGGATTTCTGAAAGATCCGGAAAAAAAGCCCTTTGTCCGCTGCGGATTTGCGTCCCCGGATTATGACTGGGAGGGAGACCGTCCCCTGCAGATCCCCTCTGATCAGGTGTGTGGGTACAGTCTTCATGTGCGGGGATTTACCAGACATGCCTCTTCCAAAGTCAGGCATAAGGGGACGTTTCTGGGAATTGTGGAAAAACTGCCCTATCTGTGTGATCTTGGCATCAATCAGATCGAACTGATGCCGGCCTATGAATTTGATGAATGCCGGATAGAAGCTCCCTATAACCAGGCTTCTCCCAGATTGAATTACTGGGGTTATGGACCGGCTTGCTTCTTTTCGCCAAAGGCTTCCTATAGTGCGGGAGAGGATCCCTGCAGAGAATTTAAGGATATGGTAAAGGCCTGTCACAAAGCCGGCGTGGAAGTAATCATGGAGTTTTATTTCCCGGAAAAGACAAACGGACATCTGATTCTGGACTGTATCCGTTATTGGGCAATGGTCTATCATGTGGACGGCTTTCATATTAACAGCGGAGGGATCCCGGTGGAAGAACTGGTGACGGATCCCATTCTGTCCGGCACCAAATTTTATTCCGCGGATTCCGCGGGGCTTGCCTGCGGCGGACAGCGGGAAAAAGTAGCGGTTTACCAGGAGGATTTTCAGCAGGCCGCAAGGCGGATCTTAAAAAGCGACGAAGACCAGCTTGGGAGATTTACCCGGTGTCTCACCAATCAGCCGGAAAAAACCGGGATCATCAATTATATTACCGGACACAACGGATTTACGCTGCTGGATCTGGTCTCCTATGATCAGAAGCACAATGAGGCCAACGGCGAGGACAACCGGGACGGCAGCAATTATAATCTCAGCTGGAACTGTGGTGAAGAGGGAAAGACCAGAAAGAAAAAGGTCATGGCGCTTCGCAGAAGGCAGATGAAGAACGCGCTTTCCATGCTGTTTCTGTCTCAGGGCATCCCCATGCTTTTGGCGGGGGATGAGATGGGCAATTCTCAGGAGGGCAACAACAATGCCTATTGCCTGGACAATGAGATTTCCTGGGTACAGTGGAACCGGCCTCCCTACAAAGAGATCGGTGAATTTGTAAAAAAGCTGATTGCCATCCGCAGGGAGCACCCCATTCTGCACCGTCAGGAAGGGCTGCGCATGATGGACGTAACCGGATGCGGGTATCCGGATCTGTCCTATCACAGCGAAAAAGCCTGGTATTCTGAGATGGATTATTACAGCCGCCACATTGGCGTTATGTATTGTGACGGCAAAAAGTCGGAAGAGGGAAAAATCAGCAGAGATTTTCTGTACGCGGCTTTTAATTTCCATTGGCTGGAACACAGCTTTGCCCTTCCCAATCTGCCTCAAAATATGAAATGGTGTCTGTTGTTTTCTACCGGAGCGCCGGAGGAAGAAAACTGTGTCCAGGCGGATCCGGCAAAAATTTTAAAGGATCAGCGCCAACTGACTGTTGAGGGCAGAACGGTGGCGCTTCTGACAGGAGTATTGACAGATGAATGAGGGTTTCCGGAAAGATGACCGGCCCCAAGAAGCCGCGGGAAGGCGGTTTTTCACCGGCTTTCAGCTGAAATGGATCGCCATGGTCACCATGCTGATCGATCATGTGGGGTACTTGTTTCAGAAACAGCTTGGCGTCTGGTACAGTCTGTTCCGCAGGGTGGGACGGCTGGCGTTTCCGATCTTCTGCTTTATGCTTGTGGAGGGATTTGTCCACACCCGCAGCCGTAAGGCTTATGTGTTAAGACTGGGCGCGTTTTGTATCATAAGCGAGCCCTGCTTTGATCTGGCTTTTTACGGAAAGCTGTATTACGCTGAGAAGCAGAATGTATTTTTTACCCTGCTCCTGGGTTTTTGTACTGTCTGGCTGATTGACGCTTTGTGGCGGAAGAAGCTGAAAAACTCCTGGCTCAACGACCTGAAAGATCTGGCGGCGTTTCTGGCAGGAACCGGAGCGGGCTGTATGCTTGCGGTTTTGCTTCAGACCGACTACAGCTATCGGGGCATTCTGTTTGTGGTCGGCTTTTATTGTCTGCGAAGCATCCGGGTTCTGGCCCTGGTTTGGATGGGCCTTGTAAACTGTTTCGCGGAACGTCTGCTGACCTGGCTGAAGAGGAGAAGAATGGGATTTCCCTTTTACGGCGATCTGATGCAGGTCAAACTGCAGGACTCGGCCATCCTTGCAATTCTGCCCATCCTTTTATATAATGGTCAGAAAGGGCGGAGCATGAAATGGCTGTTTTATGTTTTTTATCCCGTACATTTGCTGCTGCTGTACATGATCCATCAGCTGATTGTCGGCGGCGGCCTGTAAAATAGAATATCCGGGTTTTGGCCGGAGAAAAGAGGTTTTTACATGATCAATGATAAAAAAGTGCTGTTCAGCGGCATGCAGGCAACGGGGACACTGACACTGGGCAATTACGCTGGCGCGCTGAAAAACTGGGTGCAGCTTTCCGACCAGTACCAGTGCTTTTACAGTGTGGTAGATCTGCATTCCATTACGATCCGCAGGGATCCGGCAGATCTTCGGAAACGGGCAAGGGATCTGCTGGCGCTGTACATAGCGGCCGGGCTGGATCCGAAGAAAAACTGTATTTACTATCAGTCTCATGTATCCGCTCACGCGGAGCTTGCCTGGATCCTGAACTGTTTTACTTATATGGGCGAGCTGAACCGGATGACGCAGTTTAAGGATAAGAGCCGAAAGCACCAGGATAATATCAACGCGGGCCTGTTTACCTATCCGGTTCTGATGGCGGCGGACATTCTGCTTTATCAGGCGGATGTGGTGCCTGTAGGGCTGGATCAGATGCAGCATCTGGAGCTGACAAGGGATATCGCTCAGCGGTTCAATAAGATCTATGGGGACGTGTTTACCGTGCCGGAGCCTTATGTGGGAAAGGCAGGCGCCAATATCAAATCTCTTCAGGAGCCCGACAAGAAAATGTCCAAGTCTGATGAGAATCCCAATGCCAGCATTTATCTGACAGACGATCCGGACACCGTCATGCGCAAATGCAAGCGGGCGGTGACGGATTCCGGCAGCGAGATCCTTTATCGGGACGACAAGCCGGGAATCCGGAATCTGATTGATATTTACTGTGCCATGACAGGAAAGACTCCCGGGGAGACTGAAAAGGAATTTGAGGGAAAAGGTTACGGTCAGTTTAAGGAAGCAGTGGGAGAATCCGTGGTGGCGCAGCTTCGTCCTTTGCAGGAACGGTTTGCCCAGGTTTCCGCTGACAAGGCTTACCTGTCCGGAATCATCAAGGAGAACGGAGAAAAGGCTTCTTATTTCGCTACAAAAACACTGAGAAAAGTGCAGCAAAAGATTGGTTTTCCTGCAAGACCATAAAAGGACAAAACGGTTTATATCGGAAAGGATGTTTGTCAGGCTGTTTGTGCCGGAGCGTCTCAGGCAGCCCTTTTGACAGGCGGGCGCATTTGCGGATTTGTTGATCCCGCCGCGTAAACGCTCCGGAATGGAGAGGAAAATGGGAAGAGATATTTTATATGTGGGCACATATACTCATGGAACCAGCGTAGGGATCCATATTTATGATATGGATGTGGAAAACGGCACGTTAAAGGAACGGAAAGTGGTTCCCATCAACAACGCGTCTTATATGGTTCAGTCCAAGAGCGGAAAATACCTGTACTCCATCTGCGACGAAGGAGTGGAAGCTTTCCGTATTCTGCCGGACGGCGATCTGGAGCTGATCAATCAGGCAGGCATCCGGGGAATGCGGGGCTGTCATTTGTCTACGGATTCCAGGGACCGGTTTTTGTTTGTGGCAGGGTATCATGACGGAAAGGTGACGGTGATGCGCCTGAATCAGGACGGGTCTATCGGTGAGATCTGCGACGGGATTTTTCACAAAGGGCTTGGCAGTATCGCGGAGCGGAATTTCCGTCCCCATGTGAACTGTGTGGTTCCTACGCCGGACGATCGGTTTTTGTGCGCGGTAGATCTTGGCGTGGATCATGTCAAGATCTATTCCCTTGATGAGGTCACCGGCAAGCTTCGCCTTGTGGATATTCTTCACTGTCCGTTGGAATCCGCTCCAAGAAAGATGGTATTCAGCGAGGACGGCAGATATGCCTATGTGATCTGCGAACTGAAAAATTATATTATGGAATATGAATACCTTGGCCCGGATAAAGCGTCCAAGTTTGAAAGACTGGACAAGATCAGCACCCTGGATGAGGATGAGACAAGCAACTGCGCCGCTTCCGGCATGAAGCTGTCTCCAGACGGCAAGTATCTGTATTGCTCCAACGCAGGGGAAAACAGCCTGGGCATCTTTCGCATCAAACCGGACGGAAGGCTGGAAAAGATCTGCGTGCTTCCCGTCAGCGGCGATTATCCAAAGGACATTGACGTCTTCCCGGATATGCGCCATGTGATTGCCTTAAATCATGAATCCAATTCCATTACCACCTTTGCGGTGGACTATGAAAAGGGTACCATTGCCATGAATGCGGCGCCCCTCTATATTGAAACGCCCAACTGCGCGCTGGTGATCCATCTTGAGGAGGAGTAATATGCCAGGTTCTACATTTGGTTCTGTATTTCAGATCACCACATGGGGAGAATCTCACGGAAAGGCCCTGGGAGTTGTCATTGACGGCTGCCCGGCAGGCCTTCCTTTGTGCGAGGAGGATATTCAGACCTATCTGGACAGAAGAAAACCCGGTCAGTCCAAATTTACCACAAAACGCCGTGAGGGAGACTGCGTGCAGATCTTATCCGGCGTTTTTGAGGGAAAGACTACCGGAACCCCCATTTCCCTTATGGTGGAAAACACGGATCAGCGTTCCGGAGATTATGGAGAACTTGCAGAACTCTACCGGCCGGGTCACGCGGACTATGCTTACGACCAAAAATACGGCTTCCGTGACTACCGGGGAGGTGGCCGCTCTTCCGGAAGAGAAACCCTGGCCAGAGTAGCGGCGGGAGCAGTGGCGGCAAAGATTTTGTCCCAGCTTGGAATCACCGTTACCGCCTACACAAAAGCCATTGGCAATGTGGAGATCTCCGCCGACAGATTTGATCTGGAAGAATGCGGAAACAACGGGCTTTACATGCCGGACCGCCAAGCGGCCCAACAGGCAGCCCTTTTGATATCAGAGTGCGTGAAGAGTCAGGACTCGGTGGGCGGCGTTATCGAGTGCCGGGTGGACAACCTGACGGCCGGAGTGGGAGAGCCCTGCTTTGACAAGCTGGACGCAAATCTTGCAAAAGCGCTGATGTCCATCGGCGCCGTGAAAGCGGTGGAGATCGGAGACGGCGCGGCCTCTGCGAAAACGCGGGGTTCCCAAAACAATGACTCCATGTATTCCATAAATCAAAAGCTGGAAAAAGAAAGCAATCACGGAGGCGGCATATACGGCGGCATCAGTGACGGAAGTCAGATCCTGGTAAGAGCCTATGTAAAACCGACTCCTTCCATCGCGGCGCCTCAGAAAACGGTTGACCGGAACATGGAAAACCGGGAGATTGTCATTCGGGGCAGGCACGATCCGGTGATCGTGCCGAGAGCGGTTGTGGTAGTAGAGTGTATGACGGCTCTGACCGTTCTGGACAGTCTGTTTGCGTCCATGACTTCCAGAATGGATCAGGTAATCCGTTTTTTTGACAGATAAAGCGAGGAACAGATGTATCAGCTGATCAAAAAAGACGGCCGTGCGAAGCGTGGCGTTTTTCATACGGTGCATGGGGACATCCAGACCCCGGTGTTTATGAACGTAGGTACGGCGGCGGCCATTAAGGGCGCGGTTGCCACCACGGATCTGAAAGAGATCGGAACTCAGGTGCAGCTGTCCAATACCTACCATCTCCATGTGCGTCCCGGAGACCGGATCGTAAAGCAGATGGGAGGGCTTCACCGGTTTATGAACTGGGACCGCCCGATCTTAACCGACAGCGGCGGATTTCAGGTGTTTTCCCTGGCGGGGCTTCGCAGAATCAGGGAGGAAGGGGTCTATTTCAATTCCCATATCGACGGAAGAAAGATTTTTATGGGGCCGGAGGAGAGCATGCGGATCCAGTCCAATCTGGCCTCCACCATCGCCATGGCTTTTGACGAGTGCCCGCCTTATCCCTCAGACAGGGATTATATGCAGGCTTCCGCGGACCGGACGGTCAGATGGCTGGAGCGCTGCAAAGCGGAAATGGAGCGGCTGAACAGCCTGCCGGATACCATCAATCAAAATCAGCTTCTTTTTGGCATCAATCAGGGAGGAGTCTATGAGGATATCCGCATTGCCCAGGCAGATCAGATCAGCCGGCTGGATCTGGACGGCTATGCCATCGGAGGGCTGGCTGTGGGAGAGTCTCATGAGGAGATGTACCATATTCTGGATGTGGCGGTGCCCCATCTTCCTCAGGACAAGCCTACTTATCTGATGGGAGTCGGCACTCCGGCAAATATATTGGAAAGCGTAGATCGGGGCGTGGATTTCTTTGACTGCGTATATCCTTCCCGCAATGGCCGGCACGGGCATGTATATACCAATCAGGGAAAGCGCAATCTCTTTAATCAGAAATACGAGACTGACAGCAGGCCCATCGAGGAGGGCTGCGGCTGTCCTGCCTGCAGAAATTACAGCAGGGGATACATCCGGCATCTTCTGAAAGCAAAGGAAATGCTTGGCATGCGTCTGTGTGTGCTTCATAATCTGTATTTCTACAATACGATGATGGCGGAGATCCGTCAGGCGATTGAGGAGAACAGGTATGGAGAATACAAAAAGCAAAAGCTCCAGGCAGTGTCCGGAAGCGGAGAGGACGCCTGACAGGCTTTTTTTCAGGCGCCGATACCGGAAAAAAAGATTTTGGGGCTTGCCTTTCCGGACAAATTTGTGTATAGTGTTCTATAAAGCAAAAATATGACAGAAATCGGAGGAAATCATATGCAGGGATTTGCAATGCTTCTGGCGTCCGGCGCAGCTGCGTCAGGCGGGGCAGGCATGAGTATCATGGCGATCATTCTCTATGTCGTTGTGATCGGCGCCTTTTTCTATTTTGTTTTGATCCGTCCCCAGAAAAAGGAG
Source organism: uncultured Lachnospiraceae bacterium (assembly GCA_947626945.1). Classification (GTDB taxonomy): domain Bacteria; phylum Bacillota; class Clostridia; order Lachnospirales; family Lachnospiraceae; genus CANQUC01. The sequence goes on from CANQUC010000013.1 coordinate 19,218, forward strand.
CAGAAACGGCTTAACGCAATGCTGGCGGAAATGGAATGCGGGGACACGGTTCTGACATCCAGCGGCTTTTACGGCGTGGTGATCGACATTACAGACGATACGGTGATCGTGGAGTTCGGCAACAACAGAAACTGCCGGATCCCCATGCAGAAAAGCGCTATTACGCAGGTGGAAAAGGCCGACGAATAAACTACGAAAAAGGGAAGGGGATTTTACAAAGGCAGCAGTCTGCCGTTTTGTAAAGTCTCCTTTTTTGCTTACATTCCTGTTGAAATGTGACTGAAAAAGAGATATAATAAAGGATAAGTTTTTTAAGAAAGCGGAGGATTTGTATGGAATTTCATGTAGCGGTGATCTCCGGCGACGGGATCGGACCGGAGATTGTCAGAGAGGCGAAAAAGGTGCTGGATCAGACAGGCAATGTGTACGGCCATCGGTTTTTGTATGAGGATCTGCTTATGGGCGGCGCCTCCATTGACGTTCACGGCGTGCCCCTGACAGATGAGACCATTGCCAGGGCAAAGGCGTCTCAGGCTGTGCTGATGGGCTCCATCGGCGGCGACACCACCACTTCTCCCTGGTATCAGCTTCCCCCGGAGCGCAGACCGGAAGCGGGCCTGTTAAAGATCCGCAAGTCGCTGAATCTGTTTGCCAATGTAAGGCCGGCATATTTGTTTCAGGAGCTGAAAGACGCCTGTCCTCTCCGTGACGACATCATTGGAGACGGATTTGATCTGGTGATCATGCGGGAACTTACCGGAGGCCTTTATTTTGGAGAACGGCGCACGGTAAAGGAGAACGGCGTCCGCAAAGCCATTGATACGCTGACCTACAGTGAAGAAGAGATCCGCCGTATCGCTGTCCGCGCTTTTGAGATCGCCGGCAAGCGCAGAAAGAAAGTGACCAGTGTAGATAAAGCCAATGTGCTGGATTCTTCCCGGCTCTGGAGAGCGGTTGTGGAGGAAGTGGCAAAGGATTATCCCAATATTGCCCTGGAGCATATGCTGGTAGACAACTGCGCCATGCAGCTGGTGAAAGACCCGGGACAGTTTGACGTGATCCTGACGGAAAACATGTTTGGAGATATTCTGTCCGACGAGGCAAGCATGATTACCGGTTCCATCGGCATGCTTTCCTCCGCGAGCCTGAACGAATCCAAATTCGGCCTTTATGAGCCCAGCCACGGCAGCGCTCCGGACATTGCGGGAAAAGATCTGGCAAACCCCATTGCCACCATTTTGTCAGCGGCAATGATGCTGCGGTATTCCCTTGATCTGGACAGAGAAGCCGACGCCATAGAGGCTGCTGTAAGACAGGTGCTTGCCGACGGCTTCCGCACGGGAGATATTTACTCGGAAGGCTGCACAAAGGTGGGCACGGCGCAGATGGGCGACGCCATCGCGGCGCGGATCAAATGACGGGATCCTGGGCGGAAGATGTCCCAGATTCTATAGAAACCATTGCGGATTTTGAAAAAGCATCTTCAGAATGGAGGAAAACATGAGAAGTGATTCTGTAACAAAGGGGATGCAGCAGGCGCCCCACAGATCCCTGTTCAATGCCCTTGGATTTACAAAAGAAGAGATGGACCGCCCTCTTGTGGGCATTGTCAGCTCTTACAATGAGATCGTGCCGGGACATATGAACCTGGATAAGATCGTAAACGCAGTGAAGACCGGTGTGGCAATGGCGGGAGGCACCCCTGTGGTATTTCCGGCTATCGCCGTATGCGACGGCATTGCCATGGGACATATCGGTATGAAATATTCTCTTGTCACCAGAGACCTGATCGCGGATTCCACGGAAGCCATGGCCCTTGCCCATCAGTTTGACGCCCTGGTGATGGTGCCCAACTGTGATAAGAACGTGCCGGGCCTGTTAATGGCCGCGGCCCGCATCAATGTGCCCACGATCTTTGTCAGCGGGGGACCTATGCTGGCAGGTCATGTAAAGGGACAGAAAACAAGTCTTTCCAGCATGTTTGAGGCGGTAGGCGCCTGCGCGGCAGGAAAGATCAGCCAGGAAGAACTGACTGATTTTGAAAATCATGCCTGTCCTACCTGCGGTTCCTGCTCCGGCATGTATACGGCCAACAGCATGAACTGCCTTACGGAAGCCCTTGGCATGGGCCTGAAAGGCAACGGAACCATTCCCGCCGTGTACTCGGCCAGGATCCGTCTCGCGAAAGAGGCCGGTATGCAGGTCATGAAGCTTTGGGAGAAAAATATCCGGCCCCGGGACATCATTACGGAGCAGGCTATTTTCAACGCGCTTACAGTAGATATGGCCCTTGGATGCTCCACCAACAGCATGCTGCATCTGCCTGCCATCGCCCATGAGATCGGCATGGAACTTTCACCGGAACTTGCCAATGACATCAGCGCCCGGACGCCAAATCTGTGCCATCTTGCTCCGGCAGGGCATACATATATGGAGGAGCTGAACGAGGCCGGCGGCGTGTATGCGGTGATGAACGAACTGAACAAAAAGGATCTGCTGAATACAGACTGTATGACCGTAACCGGCAGAACCGTTGGAGAAAATATCCGGGACTGCGCAAACAGAAATCCGGAGGTGATCCGTCCCATTGATCATCCGTACAGCGAGACCGGGGGAATTGCCGTGCTCAAAGGCAATCTTGCGCCGGATACAGCCGTGGTAAAACGCTCCGCGGTAGTGCCGGAAATGATGGTTCATGAGGGGCCTGCCAGAGTCTTTGACTGCGAGGAGGATGCCATCGACGCCATTAAGGGCGGCAGGATCGTTCCCGGTGACGTGGTGGTTATCCGCTATGAAGGGCCAAAAGGCGGCCCGGGCATGCGTGAGATGTTAAATCCCACCTCCGCCATTGCCGGAATGGGTCTGGGAAGCAGCGTGGCGCTGATTACGGACGGCCGGTTCAGCGGCGCCTCCAGAGGAGCCTCCATCGGTCACGTCTCTCCGGAAGCGGCTGTGGGAGGACCCATTGCCCTGGTTGAAGAGGGAGACAAAATCCGGATCGACATTCCCGCCAACACGCTGGATGTGCTTGTATCCGATGAGGTACTGGCGGAAAGAAAGAAAAACTGGAAGCCCAGACAGCCCCGGGTGACTACCGGCTATCTGGCCAGATATGAAAAGATGGTGACCTCCGGAAACAGAGGCGCCATACTGGAGATCAACTGACAGGCAGAATGGAGGAACAGTATGCAGTTAAACGGATCTGAAATCGTCATCGCCTGTTTGAAAGAACAGGGCGTGGATACGGTGTTTGGTTATCCGGGAGGTGCGATTTTAAATATTTACGACGAGCTTTACAAGCACAAAGATGAGATCAGACATGTGCTCACCTCTCACGAGCAGGGGGCGGCCCACGCGGCTGACGGCTATGCCAGGGCAACCGGCAGGGTAGGCGTCTGCATGGCTACATCAGGCCCCGGCGCTACCAATCTGGTTACCGGCATTGCCACCGCCTATATGGATTCGGTGCCCGTGGTGGCCATTACGGCCAACGTGACCACGCAGCTTCTGGGAAAGGATTCTTTCCAGGAGGTGGACATTGCGGGAATTGTAACGCCCATTACCAAGTACAGTTTTATCGTAAAAAATGTGGAGGACATCGCGCCGGTGATCCGGAGGGCGTTTTCCATTGCCCGGACAGGACGGCCGGGCCCGGTGCTGGTGGACATTACAAAGGACGCCACCTCAAATGTAACGGAGTATCAGCCTGAAAAGCCGAAAGAGATCCGCCCTTTGGGGGATACCATTATCCGGGAGGATCTTTTGAAAGCCGCTGAGCTGATCAACAACGCCAAACGGCCTTACATTTTTGTAGGCGGCGGCGCGGTGATCTCTGAGGCCTATGAGGAAGTACGGGCCTTTGCGGAAAAGATCCACGCGCCGGTGGCGGATACCCTGATGGGCAAGGGCGTATTTGACGGCAATCACCCCCTCTATACGGGAATGCTTGGCATGCACGGCACCAAGACATCCAATTTCGGCGTGACGGAATGCGATCTGCTCATTGTAATGGGCGCCCGGTTCAGCGACCGGGTGATCGGCAACGCAAAGAAATTTGCAAGAAACGCAAAGATCGTTCATATAGACATTGACCCGGCGGAGATCAACAAAAATATCAAGGCACACCTGCGTCTGATCGGAGATCTGAAAGATGTACTGCGTGAACTGACTCCCCTTGTTGAGAAACAGGCTCATGAGGAATGGCTTTCCCATATTGAAAAGCTGCGTCAGACCTACCCTCTCCGGTACAATCCGGAAGGACTTACAGGCCCCTATATTGTGGAGCAGATCTATCAGGCTACAGGAGGCGACGCCATCATTACGACAGAGGTGGGACAGCATCAGATGTGGGCGGCACAGTATTACCGCTTCCCCATGCCCCGCAGGCTGTTAAGCTCCGGCGGTCTGGGCACCATGGGCTACGGACTTGGGGCAAGTATGGGCGCAAAGGTGGCCTGCCCGGAAAAAACCGTGTTCAACATTGCCGGAGACGGCTGTTTCCGGATGAATCTCAACGAACTGGCCACTGCGGTGCGGGAAAACATCCCTGTGATCGAGGTTATCATAAACAATCATGTGCTTGGCATGGTCCGCCAGTGGCAGACTCTGTACTACGGAAAGCGCTATTCCAATACAGTGCTCAATGACAGCGTGGATTTCGTGAAAGTGGCGGAAGCCATGGGAGCGGAAGGCATCCGCGTCACCAAAAAGGAAGAACTGATGCCGGCCCTGTTAAAGGCAATGAAAGCAAACAGGGCAGTCGTCATAGACTGTATCATTGACAGCGACGACAAGGTATTTCCCATGGTGTCCCCGGGCACGCCCATTGACGAGGCTTTTGACGGCGATGATTTAGAAAAAAGAAAAGAGGTATAAGTATGAGCAGAGTGTACAATTTTTCCGCCGGACCCGCGGTACTTCCGGAGGAGGTTTTAAAAGAGGCGGCGGCAGAAATGCTGGACTACAACCATACGGGCATGTCCGTAATGGAGATGAGCCATCGTTCCAAGGCCTTTGAGGAGATCATCACAGAGGCGGAGCAGGATCTTCGGGATCTGATGAACATTCCTGACAACTATAAGGTATTGTTTTTACAGGGAGGTGCGTCCCTGCAGTTCTCCATGATCCCCATGAACCTGATGAAGAATGGCACGGCGGATTACATTGTGACCGGACAATGGTCAAAAAAGGCATTCCAGGAAGCTTCCAAATATGGAAAGGCCAATAAGATCGCGTCCTCAGAGGATAAGACCTTTTCCTATATTCCCGACTGCAGCGATCTTCCCATCAGTGAGGACGCGGATTATGTTTATATCTGCGAGAACAATACCATATACGGAACAAAATACAAGACGCTTCCCAATACAAAGGGAAAAACGCTGGTAGCGGACGTATCCTCCTGTTTCCTGTCAGAGCCGGTGGACGTGACAAAATACGGCGTGATCTACGGCGGCGTTCAGAAAAATATCGGCCCCGCAGGTGTGGTGATCGTCATTATCCGGGAGGATCTGATCACAGAAGACGTGCTTCCCGGAACGCCTACCATGATGCAGTACAAGATCCATGCGGACGCGAAATCTCTTTACAATACGCCTCCCGCCTATGGCATTTACATCTGCGGAAAGGTTTTCAAATGGCTGAAAAAAATGGGCGGCCTGGAGGTTATGAAGCAGCGCAATGAGGAAAAAGCCCGGATCCTTTATGATTTCCTGGATGAAAGCAAGCTGTTCAACGGCACCGTGGAAAAGAAAGACCGCTCCCTGATGAATGTGCCTTTTGTAACAGGAGACGCGGATCTGGACGCGAAATTTGTCAAAGAGGCAAAGGAAGCCGGACTGGAAAACCTGAAAGGACACAGAACCGTAGGCGGTATGCGCGCCAGTATTTACAACGCCATGCCAAAGGAAGGCGTGGAGAAGCTGGTTGCGTTTATGAAGAAATTTGAGGAGGAAAACCATGTTTAAATATCATTGCCTGAACCCCATTGCCAGCGTAGGACTTGCCGGACTTGGGGAGGAATTTAAACGGACAGAAAAACTGGAGGAAGCACAGGCCGTTCTGGTAAGAAGCGCCGCTATGCACGATCTCCCTGTAAGCGACCGTCTTGTGGCAGTTGCAAGAGCAGGCGCGGGAGTCAACAACATTCCTCTGAAAGAGTATGCGGAAAAAGGTATTGTTGTGTTTAACACGCCGGGCGCCAACGCAAACGGGGTGAAAGAGCTTGTGCTGGCAGGAATGCTCCTTGCCTGCCGTGATGTGGTGGACGGCATCAACTGGGTAAAAGAGGCAAAGGATGAAGCGGACATTGCCAAACTTGCGGAAAAACAGAAGAAAGCCTACGCGGGCTGTGAGCTGAAAGGAAAACGTCTTGGGGTCATCGGACTTGGAGCCATTGGCGGACCGGTGGCCAATATGGCGACCCATCTTGGAATGGAAGTATACGGCTACGATCCTTATCTTTCCGTGGACGCGGCCTGGAGCCTTTCCAGAAATATCAAGCATATCCAGAATGTGGAAGAAATTTACCGGGAGTGCGATTTTATCACCATCCATGTGCCGCTGCTTGACAGCACAAAGGGCATGATCGACAAGGACGCCATCTCTCTGATGAAGAACGGCGTGGTGGTGCTGAATTTTGCCAGGGATCTGCTTGTGAATGAGGCGGATATGCTGGACGCTCTGGAGCATGGAAAGGTCAGAAGATATGTTTCTGATTTCCCCAACGCCACCACAGCGGGAAAGAAAAACTGCATTGTGATCCCTCATCTGGGCGCTTCTACGGAAGAGTCGGAGGATAACTGCGCGGTTATGGCCGCAAAAGAGCTGAAAGATTATCTGGAGAACGGCAATATTAAAAATTCCGTCAATTATCCCAGCTGCAACATGGGCGTATGTACCCAGGCAGGCCGGGTGGCCATTCTTCATAAAAACGTGGCCAATACCATTGGGCAGATCACCAGCGTGTTTGGCGCGGCAAATATTAACATTTCCGATATGACCAACAAGAGCCGTGACGATTTCGCGTACACGCTGCTGGATCTGGAGGAAAAGGTGACGCCGGAGGTAGCGGAAAAACTGGCGGCGGTAAAAGGCGTGATTCGCGTAAGAATCATTCGGTAATTTTAATAGGTGAGGCTGTCATGAAACGGATCCTGCTGATGGAAAGCCGCTGTTTTGTGACGGCCTCTCGGTGTTTTTACTATGAAGATCTGATCATATAAAGGAGAAACAAAATGGCAGTAATAAGACCTTTTTCCTGTATCCGTCCCAGAGAAGAGCTTGCGGAAAGAATCGCGGCGCTTCCCTATGATGTGTACAACCGTCAGGAGGCATGGGAGGCGGTAAAAGACAATCCGCTGTCCTTTTTGCGGATCGACCGGGCTGAGACCTCTTTTGACCGGTCTGTGGACACTTATGATGACCGTGTTTATGAAAAGGCAAGAACCCTGCTGGATGATATGATCCGCCGGGGACAGCTTTTTGAGGATCCTGATCCGGGATATTATGTTTATGAGCTTACAATGGATGGACGCAGCCAGACAGGCATAGTGGCCTGCGCGTCTATTGACGATTACGAAAACCAGGTGATCAAAAAGCATGAAAACACAAGGGCCGATAAGGAGCAGGACCGGATCCGCCATGTGGACGCCTGCAGCGCCCAGACCGGGCCGATCTTTCTTGCCTATCGGGCTCATCCCGTGATCAGCCAGGCAGTGAGGGAAGCAAAGGGCCGTCCCTGTCTTTATGATTTTACGGCGGAGGATGGCATTGGTCACAGAGTCTGGAAGATCGGAGAGGAGGAGAAGATCCGAAAGATCCGGGACGCGTTTTCCTCTATCTCTGAGATTTATATTGCGGATGGCCATCACCGGGCGGCCAGCGCCGTGAAGGTGGGCCTTATGAGAAGAGCGAAACATCCGGACTACACCGGGAAAGAGGAATTTAATTTCTTCCTGTCGGTGCTGTTTCCGGATCAGGAGCTGATGATCATGGATTACAACCGGGTAGTCCGGGATCTGAACGGTCTGACAAAAGAAGAATTTTTAAAAAAGGTCTCAGAGGGATTTTTTGTGGAACCGGCGGCAGAGGCTCCCTACCGTCCAAAGGAAAAAGGCACCTTTGGCATGTATCTGGACAAAACCTGGTATGTGCTTCGGGCAAAGCCGGAAACCGCGTCGGCAGACCCGGTAAAGGGACTGGACGTATCGGTTCTGCAGGATTGGCTTTTGGGCCCCATCCTTGGGATCCGGGATCCGAAAACCGATGAAAGGATTGATTTTGTAGGCGGGATCAGAGGCCTTACGGAGCTTGAGAGAAGAGCGGACAGCGATATGAAAGTGGCCTTTTCCCTGTATCCCACCTCTATCGGAGAACTGTTCGCGGTGGCAGACGCCAGCCGCCTGATGCCGCCAAAGTCTACATGGTTTGAACCGAAGCTGAGAAGCGGGCTGTTCATTCACCGCTTTGAAGAATAAAGAATCAGATAAAAGGAGACAAGAACGTGGGTGTATATAACAGAAAACCGGAGGAAGAGATCAGAAAGGTGATCATTGGAAAGGATCAGGTGATCACAAAGGTGATAATGGCCATACTGGCAGGGGGACATGTCCTCCTGGAAGATATTCCGGGAGTGGGAAAGACGACTTTGGCCCTTGGCATCAGCAAGGCAATGGGAATGTCTTACAAACGCGTGCAGTTTACGCCGGACGTGCTTCCAAGTGATATTGTGGGATTTACAGTTTATAACAAGGAAACAGGCGCCTTTGATTATAAGCCGGGCGCCGCCATGTGCAATCTGCTGCTGGCGGACGAGGTAAACCGTACCTTCAGCAAGACGCAGGCAGCCTTGCTTGAGGTGATGGAGGAAGGCAATGTGACAGTGGACGGGGTTACCTATCCGGTGCCAAAGCCCTTTGTGGTGATCGCCACACAGAATCCCATGGGGGCAGCCGGCACTCAGATGCTGCCGGAATCCCAGATGGATCGATTTATGATCACCTGCCGGATGGGGTATCCCGATACCAAAAGCCAGATCCGCATCATTCAGGACAGAAAGCAGGATAATCCCCTGCATCAGATCTCCCAGGTTCTCACGCCCGGGGAGCTGCAGCAGATGCAGGAGGACGTTACAAAGGTATTTGTGTCCGATGAGGTGATCGAATACCTGACGCTCCTCTGCGAGGCAACAAGGCAGCAGGGAAACATTGAGCTGGGCGTCAGCCCCAGAGGCGTCCTTGCCCTTTATAATATGACCCGGGCCTGCGCCTATGTAAAGGGCCGGGAATTTGCCATGCCGGAGGATGTGAAAGAGGTGTTCTGCGATGTGTGCAGTCACCGTATCGTCCTGAACGGAAAGTCCCGGCTGAATCATGTGGAGGCAGAAAAGGTACTGGAACTGATCCTGGAGGAAGTTCCGGTTCCCAAAATTTCCAAAAATAAAAAGAAGTAAAGGATGTGTCCTATGCTGGCAAAACGAATCGGATTCGGTATCTGGGCTCTGCTGGTGCTGGGCTGTTTTCTGGCGGCGAGAAGCTTTTTCTCCGCAGTTCTTTTGATGGGAACCATTGGCGTAACACTGTTTTCCGTTGTGTCTCTCTCAAAGAGCAGACAGAAGCTTACCGTTAGCCTGGAAACTCCCCGGCAGATCAAATCCGGAAAAAAGAAATCCGCAAAGTTGATACTGAAAAATACAGGCGCGTTCCCTGTTTTTTCTGTGAAAGGAAAGATCTGCTGCCATAACCAGCTGACCCAGGAAACCGTGGAAATTCCCTTTTCCTGTGGATTAAAGCCCTATATGGAACAGCAGATTCCCATCAAATTCAAAAGTCCTTACTGCGGACGGGTGACAATAGAACTGAAAGACCTGACAGGATATGATCTGGCAGGCATATTTTCCATAAAGCTTCCTGCCACAGCCCAGGGGGCTACCCTTGTGATGCCTTTGCTGGAGCAGGAGGAGCCGTCGGAAATGAAAGGCGCCGATGATGGAAAAGGCAGCCAGAGCGGGGAAGAGCGTTTTGGCGTTAAGGAATATACAGAGGGAGATCCGGTAAGCCATATTCACTGGAAGCTGTCCGGCAAGCTGGACACCCTGATGATCCGGGAGACTATGAAACAGGGTGGCGCCTGCCCCGGCCTGTTTCTGGAAACAGATCTTTCAAAAAAGGCTTTCGCGCAGCTGCCAAAAGAGGCTGCCCGGCGGGTAAGCATGCTTCTTTCTGTCTCAAATGAGATGGCAGAAAACGGAAAGCCCCATAAGATCGTTTATTATTGCCGGGAGCGGAAGGCCTTTCGGGAAATTTTGGTGGAAACCGTGGAAGAGTTGAGCCGCTGTCTGGATGAACTGCTTTCCGTAACTTTTTTCTGCGAGGACGGGAAAGGAACACTGGCAAGCTATATAGAAGAAGCGGGAAGCGAATCTTATTTCAGCATGATCTATATTACAGACGCGGATACAGCAAAACTTGGAGAGTGGACGGATGAACAGAGGATTGAGCCTCTCTATTGGACAGAATCAGAATCATAAAAGAATCACCGGCATCGTAAAGGCGGTGACGGCTTTGTGTCTTTTTACCGGCATCCAGCTTTTCCTGGCCAGGGTATACGGCCTCCATTATCAGTTCTGGTTTGGGGAAGCCGTGGGCTTTTTGGTGATTGCGGTCCTCAGTGCTTTCTGGGATCGGGAAAGCACGGTATACAGCCTGTTTCTTATTATCACAGGCTTTTTTGTGGTTGGTTTCCTGCTGGGATCCAAGTTCGCGGTAAACGGGCTGTTTATTTTGCTGAATCAGGCCATTGATGCCATTGGCGTCAATACGCCCCACATTTTTACCAAATTCGCGGTGGAGGCTGCCGAAAACAATTATGTGCTGTACGCCACATTCTTTATGGTCTTTTTTTCCGCGGTTCTTTCAGGCCTTTGCGCAGCCATTTTAAACGGCGGATACAGAAGCCTGCTGCTTTTGCTGGCAATTGCTGTGATCCTGCCGCCTGCGCTGTTTGGCATTGTGCCGGGCCGCTGGACTTGTCTGTTTTTTGCCGCGTCGCTGCTTCTGGCCTATGGAGTTACCGGCATGGGAGATCAACAGGAAGGCACCTGGCCGTTTCTCCTGGGAACGGTTTTGACGGTATTTTTGCTGACGTCGGCGCTGGCTTCCTGGATCTCTCCCCAAAGCGGCGTGCATCCGGTGTTTGAGGAGGCTGTCGCAAGACTCCGTTATGAAAAAGAGCCGGAGGAATCCTATCCCAAGGGACAGCTGTCCAAAATGGGCCGGCTTGAAAAGCAGAAAGATCCGGCGCTCTATGTGACTATGGAAAATCCGGTTCCCCTGTATCTGAAAGGTTATGTGGGAAGCCGTTTTGACGGACAGAACTGGCAGGATCTGGAGCAGTCTGTCCACTATGAAAATTATCCGCTGTTTTACTGGCTTCACAGACAGGGCTTTTACGGCTTTGACCAGACCTTTCTTTTGTACAGTCTGCAGGGAACGGACGGCGCCGGGCCAAAGACCTATACCATGAAAGTGGATCATGTGGGCGGAGACAGCAGATACTATTATTTGCCTTATGAACTGGCGTCGGCATCGTCCTTTGACTTCAGGAGAAACAGCGACACGGCGGCTTTGACCAAAGGCTTTTTCGGGCAGCGGACGTATTCTTTCCGGATCTCGGAGTCTTTGGCAGATAAGACCGGCGTCATGGGAAAGAAGCTGTTTGAGCTGCAGCAGCAGGGGGATGAGGACGCCCTGCGGTATCTGAGTCAGGAAAGCTATTATAATCTTTTTGTCTATCAGGCCTATACGGCGCTGACTGACGAGCAAAAAGAAGTATTTTCTCGCCTGACGGAAAAAGAAGTGGATCCCCAGGCGGCCCATATGGAATATGGGGAAGCGGAAAATTATGTAAAAAAATTTCTGGCGGATACGCTGGTTTATGATGAAAAGGCGGATCTTCCGGCAGACAGCGATGATTTTTTGAGAAAGCTCCTGATGGAGGACAAAAAGGGAAATGACGTCCACTTTGCTACCGTTGCCGCGTTGCTTTACCGGTATCTGGGAATCCCGGCCCGCTATGTGGAGGGGTACGCGCTGACAAAAGCCGGCGCGGAAAAGATGAAGCCCGGGGAGCCCTATGCCCTTTCCGGCGCGGATGAACACGCCTGGGTGGAAGTTTACTATGACACCATTGGCTGGCTGCCGGTGGAAGTGACGCCCGGGTTTGACAAGCTTATGGAGGCAGCGCAGGACAGCCAGCAAAATATTCAGGGGGAAAACGGGACGGAAAACCGGGAAGAGACAGTACCTCAAACCGCGGATCCCAAGAAACAGGAAAGCGGCCGGAACAAAAAGACGGAGCAAAAGGGGCTTTCCGCCACAGCCATTTTGTTCCTCCTGTGGATTCTGGTATTTGCGGGGCTGATCCTTGGCATTCTGCTTCGGAAGCTTTGGACGGATCAGAGGCGGAAACGGGACTTCGCGGCAGAAAACAACTGTGATGCCGTAAGAGGAATGTACGGATATTTTGTACGGCTGATGAAAGCGGTGTCTGTGGAGGGACAGGAAGAGGAACCAAAATCCTACAAAGAGATGCTGAGGCAGCGATGCCCGTCTGTGACGGAAGCAGATTTTGAAACCTGGGTTTCCCACTGTCAGAAAGCGGCTTACAGTGAAGAGGGCGTTACAAAAGAAGAACGGCAGTGGTGCGGTGAATTTGTGGAAAGGATCCGAAAAGAGCTGTACGGACAGCAGGATTTCCTGCGCAAACTGGTATTTCTCTTTTGGGAATGCGTTTAAGAAAATCCGGTACAGATAGGAAAAAACGGCGCAAAGCCACAGGGCGAGCCGGATATATTCAGAAAGGAGAAGCTTATGAAAAGAAAAAGAGCAAGGAGAGGGCTTTGCGGTCTGCTGGCGGCAGCGATCCTGGTCTGCGGGGGGATTCTTCCCGCGGGAAAGAGCGCCCGGGCGGAAGAACAACAGTCCTCGGAAACCTACTGGTATGGGGACGCCAACGCAGACGGTGTGCTGAGTGTGGACGATGCCATCCGCGTTCTGAGGCATCTGGTAAAGCTTGTCACCATTGAGGGGGAACTTGAAACCACTCTGGCGGATGTAGACCACAGCGGAGACATTCAGACAGCCGATGCCATTGGGATTTTGCGCATGCTGGTCAATCTGCAGCAGAGGGAGGAGTACCAGAAGCCGGAAAATACTCCCACGCCTCCGCTGGAACCGGTGAACTATTATGTGCCGGCGGTATTTTCTGAAGAACCGGAGGAGCCCATTGGATTTCCTGGCGCAGACGGCTATGGCAAATATGCTACCGGAGGCCGGGGCGGAAGAGTGATCGAGGTGACCAACCTGGAAGACGACGGCCCCGGATCCCTGAGAGAAGCCCTGGAGGCTTCCGGAAAGAGGATCGTTGTGTTTAAGGTTTCCGGAACCATTTATCTGCAGGACAAGCTGACCATCCAGAACGGAGACGTTACCGTGGCCGGACAGACGGCGCCGGGAGACGGAATCTGCCTGGCCAATTACGGGCTTACGGTCAGCAGGGCAAATAATGTGATCATCCGGTATATCCGTGTCCGCCCGGGAGATCAGACGGGGACGGAGCCGGATAGCATCTGGGTACAGGCCTCCAAAGACGTGATCATCGATCACTGTTCCGCAAGCTGGGGAACAGACGAGACCCTTTCTGTCTCTCCGAACGGATATGGCGATACTTATGAGGACGTCAGCGACCGGGTGTCTGTCCAGTGGTCCATGATCACGGAAAGCATCAGGATTTCCAGACTGACCAATGTAAGGCACGGTATGGGCAGTCTGATCCGCGGAGCACAGGGAGCGGAAGTGACCTATCACCACAACTTCTACGCAAGTCACAGCAGCCGCGCTCCCATGATCGGCAATTACAAGGATAACGACCATGACGACGGCAATTTCCGCGTGGAATTTGCCAACAACGTGGTGTATAACTGGGACGGCAAAAAGAGCGGTACCTGCGGCGACAAGGATGATAATGGCCTCCTGATCTACACGACTTATATCAATTATCTGAACAATGTGTTCAAAAAAGGTCCAAACTCCACAAATACCTATGCCTTTGCGGAGGCATGTATCGGAAACAGGATGTACATTTCCGGCAATATGGTAGAGGGTAAGGTGCCGGAGGATCAAAAGAGCCTGGTAACCTTTGAGGACGATGTGCTGGCAACAAACAACAATCCCTACTATAAAGTAAGCGGAAAGGTCATTGACAAAGAGACCTATTTCATGGATGCGCCTTTTGACGACAGCAAGCTTACGGGACTGCAGACCGCGGAAGAGGCGGAGAAAGATGTGCTTGCGGGAGTGGGCGCGTCTCTGAACAGAGATTCCGTGGATCTTGCCATGATAGACGCCTATCAGAACAAACAGGGCAAGCTGATCAACTCTCCCGCAGAGTCTCTTGGATGGACCAACAAGGAGCCCTTGTCCCCGTACCTTACCGGAGAACCCTATTTCAATTTCCTGCAGGGAAAATATCCGGAGCTTCGAAGCTATGAAGGATACGCGGACGCGGATCATGACGGCATGAGCGACGACTGGGAAGCGTTTATGAACCTGGATCCCGGCGATGCTTCTGACGGGGCCGCCCCTTACGGAAACAGCTCCTATACAAACCTGGACGTCTATCTGCAGTTCCTGACGGAAAATAATACAGCGGCGATTCAGCGCTGAAAAAGAAAGACTGCCTCAAATTTTTCTGAGGCAGTCTTTTTGACTTTGAATGTTACCATTCCTTGTCCCATCCGATGTAGTTTCCGCTGTTGTCAAAAGCACAGCCGATATCCTTTCCAAGGGCCAGTGAATAGCGGAGACGTATGATATCGTTTGCGGCGGGGAACAGCTGGGACATGCCCACGGTGCAGTTCTGGTCATTGATCTGGAACATCCAGCCGGAATAATTGAATACAAAATGATTTTCCGAAAGCTTATCCGGACTCCAGGCGGTTTCGTCGTAGGCGGGAGCCATATACTGGTCTGCCAGGATGGCGGATTTCAGATCCTCCGGAATAAACGGCGTCCCAAAGGCGCCTTCCCGGTCAATGGACCGCAGATAAAAATCAGATTCCACGGTTCCTGTACTGGTATAGGAATATCCCTGGCTCTTTAAGAGCTCCGTTACATAGTAGGAAAGGGGCTTCCCCTCTTCATAGGGAACCGCGGTGGGAGGGATCAAATATCCAAATCCTACTGTGGTGGCTTCTACGCAGATGGTGATCACGGGCGTTTCAGGCAGCTGATATTCAATGGTGTATTCGTTGGTAATGGAAGTGCCTGACAGGTTATCTGTGGCGGTAATGCTGACGGTGTTGATTCCCTCCGCAAGGGTAAGGGCATAGGTGACAACGTCGTCCTTAACAAAACGGGGAACCGCCGCGACGCCGTTGCACAGCACCGTCTGGGCCTCTGTCGGAAGTATAAAGCCGGCTGCGTCTGCGGAGAGCACCTCCACCGTGATCAGGGACTGGTTCACCAGTCCGCCCAGAGGAAAGTTGCAGAACAGTTGAGGGGGGAGCGGGTCCTCGCTGACCGGAGGCTCCGGCGTGGATTCTTCAGTCGGCTCCGTTGCCTCGGGATCCACATACTGCGGCTCCTCCGACGGCTTGATCTGGGGAACGGAACCGGTGCCTGTCGGAGTTTCATGGCTGCTCTGATTCAGAACGGGCCCCTGTCCGAAATTGTTTTCAATCAGTTCCGCCAGCTCTTCCTGGGTATAAGGACGGGGCGTAGACAGCCCGGAAACTGTTTCTCCCGCGGCTGCGCCGCCTAAGGAAGAACTGTCCGTAACAGAATTGGCCGCCGCGCCGGAGTAGCGCTGGTTGTCTACAACAGCTACCTGGGGATCCGTTCCCTGAGGTCTTGCGGTCTGGTTTGCCTGGGCGTAGAGAAGCGCCACCTGTGGATCCAGCACAAAGGAACGTCCGTCCGCAATGCCGGTGAGGGGATCCGCGCCGGCCCACCGGGCATGTCCCAGAACGGTAACGGCAAGCACCACAGCGCAAAGAAGTCCGGAAATAAGAGAGCACAGAAACACAGTCCGCCTTCCTTTCGGCTGACGGCCTGATCCTGCGGATTTCAGTTTTTGAAAGAAAGAAAGCAGATGTTCTTTCATAATCAGCTCCATTCCGCCGCTTTTGGCGGCTGTTCTGAAAAAGGATCCTGACGGCGCCGGCCGGTTCAGATCCGTTTCGTGTTCTGATTTATTTTAGCACAGATTTCCCGGCAATACAAATGAAAATATTGCGAAATGAAAACCGTTGTTGTATAGTATAACTTGGGTTAACATGAAAGTAAAGAGGTGAGGATATGGACTGCAGAGCCGCTCAGGAAAAAATGATGCCGTTTATCCGCCGGCAGTTAAATGATGAAGAGCTGGAACAGTTTGTCCGGCATATAGACAGCTGTCAGGAGTGCTATGAGGAGCTGCAGATCTCTTATTCTCTTTATCAGGGACTTCGCATGCTGGAACAGGATCAGCTGGATTCCTTTCATATTCAGCATGGGCTGGACCGGCTTCTGCAGGACTCCAGAGAAAAGGTTCAAAAAAGACATCGGATCAAAAAGGCGGTTTTCTGGATCACGGTGGGAGCGCTGGCAGGGGTTTTTCTGTTTTTTGCCATGCAGCTGATCCGCTGGCTGAATCCGGAGCTGTTTCACCGCATGATTCCCTTTTAAGGGAGGGAAAGGAGTTTGAAATATGGAAAACCGGCCAAAGTTGGTTCTTCTTGACGGCCACAGCATATTGAACCGGGCCTTTTACGGGATCCCCGACCTGTCTGTTTCATCCGGTCTGCATACCAATGCGGTGTACGGATTTCTTCTGATCCTGTTTAAGGTGCTGGAGGAGGAAAATCCCCGGTATCTGGCAGTGGCTTTTGACGTGAAAGCCCCCACTTTCCGGCACAAACTGTATGAAGCCTATAAGGGCACCAGAAAGGGAATGCCTCAGGAGCTTCATCAGCAGGTACCGATCATGAAAGAAGTGCTCCATGCCATGAACATTGTCACGGTGGAGCAGGAAGGAATGGAAGCGGACGACCTGTTGGGTTCCCTGTCGGTACAGGCAGAAGAACAGGGCATGGATGTGACCATCGTTTCCGGAGACCGGGATCTTTTGCAGCTGGCCACCGATCATGTGAAGATCCGGCTTGCGAAGCCAAAAAAGGGCGGCTCTGAAAGCGAGGAATATTTTCAGAAAGACGTGGCCGCGAAATATGGAGTTACCCCCAAAGAGTTTATCGACGTAAAGGCGCTGATGGGCGACTCTTCCGACAATATTCCGGGCCTGCCGGGTGTAGGAGAAAAAACTGCCGTCAAGATCATCAGTCAGTACCATACGATTGAAAACGCCTACGCCCACCTGGAGGAGATCAGGCCAAACAAGGCAAAAGAAGCCTTTCGCAGCGATTTTGAGACCGCCAGGCTGTCTAAAGTGCTTGCAACCATCGATACAGGCTGCCTGCCGGGATTTTCCCTGGAACAGACCAGGCTTGGGCAGATTTATACAAAGGAAGCCTATGAGCTTTTCAAAAAACTGGAGTTCAAACAGTTTCTTTCTCGGTTTCCCCGGGAGGAGCGCAGTCACATAAAAGAACGGGAAGTCTTCCGGCTAAAGACGGCCGGGGACTGTGAGGATTTCTTCCGGGAGGTTTCAGACAGCCCGGCAGGTCTTTCGTTTTACCGGCCGGATCCGGCACAGGAGGCAAGCTGCTGGGCAGTGGCTCTTTCGGATCGGGTATATCTGATTTCCCGCGGGGATTTTTCTCAGAGTGAGCTGACAGAGATCCTGAGGAGGATTCTTTTTCAGGCCTCCCGGATCCGGGCGTTTTCCGTAAAGGACTTAAAGAGAGCCCTGCTGCCGGTTTTGGGAAAAGAAGAGTTCCTCCATGACGGCGAAGAAACCGTTCCTTATTTTGATGCCCACCTGGCGGCCTATCTTTTAAATCCGCTGAAGAACAATTACAGATATGACGATCTTTCCTCGGAATACCTGCATGTGACCAGGCCCTCTGTGGGCGAGCTTCTGGGAAAAACAAAATGGAGCCAGGCAGAAAAAATGGCTCCGGAGGCTCTGGAGGAGATCCTGATCTGTGAAAGCAGCACAGTCTATGACGCGGAGGAGATTCTCTGCGAAAAGCTGAAAGAAGAGAACATGTGGGATCTTTACAGGCAGGTGGAGCTTCCTCTGGCAGATGTGCTGCTTCGGATGGAGCTTTACGGTATCCGGACTCTGGCGCCCCGGCTTCAGGAGTATGGCCGCGTGCTGGGAGAGCGGATCCGGCAGCTGGAGGAGGAGATCTACGGCCTGGCCGGGGAACGGTTCAATATCAATTCTCCCAAGCAGCTGGGCGACATTCTGTTTTCCAAGATGCAGCTGAAAGGCGGCAAAAAAACAAAGACCGGTTATTCAACGGCGGCGGACGTGCTGGAGAAGCTGGCGCCGGACAACCCGGTCATTGCGAAAATACTGGAATACCGGCAGCTTGCCAAATTAAAGTCCACCTACGCCGACGGGCTGACGGCTTTTATCGGAGAAGACGAACGGATACACAGTACCTTTCATCAGACCATTACCGCCACAGGCAGAATCAGCAGCGCGGAGCCCAATCTCCAGAACATTCCGGTGCGCATGGAGCTTGGACGTCAGATCCGCAGGGTTTTTGTGCCGGAGGACGGGTATGTGTTTGTGGACGCGGACTATTCCCAGATCGAGCTGCGGGTGCTGGCTCATCTGTCGGCGGATGAACGGCTGATCGAAGCCTACCGGCAGGAGGAGGATATTCACAGAAGCACGGCATCCCAGGTGTTTCATATTCCCCTTGACCAGGTAACGCCCCAGCAGAGACGAAACGCCAAGGCGGTAAACTTTGGCATTGTATACGGCATCAGCTCCTTTGGCCTTAGTCAGGATCTGAGCATTTCCAGAAAAGAGGCGCAGGACTATATTCAGCGGTATTTTGAGACTTACCCCAAGATCAAGGGGTATCTGGACGGTCTTGTGGAAGAGGCAAAAAAAACAGGGTTTTCCTACACCATGTATGGCAGGCGGCGGCCGGTGCCGGAGCTTGCCTCCGCCAATTTCATGCAGCGCTCCTTTGGAGAGCGGATCGCCATGAATTCTCCTATTCAGGGAACCGCCGCGGACATTATTAAGCTGGCGATGATCCGGGTGGACAAACGGCTGCGAAAGCAGAAAATGCGTTCCCGTCTTATTCTGCAGGTACATGACGAGCTGCTGGTGGAGGCCTGGAAGGAAGAGGCAGAGCAGGTGCGTTCCATATTGAAAGAGGAGATGGAGCAGGCAGCGTCCCTGCGGGTTCCTCTTGTGGTGGATGTCAATACCGGCGGCAGCTGGTATGAGACAAAATAGACGAAAGAAGACAGGATTATGGAAGTGATCGGCATTACAGGAGGCGTGGGAAGCGGCAAATCCACAGTGCTGGCCTACCTGCGGGAAGCCTATGGCGCTGTGGTCATTCAGGCGGATCTGGTGGCAAAAGCCCTCCAGGAAAAGGGACAGAAAGTTTTTCTGGACATTGTGGCGGCTTTTGGACAGTCCATTCTGGATGAAAAGGGAGACCTTGACCGTTCGGCGCTGGCAGAGATCGTGTTCCATGACGGAGCGGAACGGAAGCTTTTGAATCAGATTGTGCATCCTGCGGTGGAACGGCAGATCCGCGCCCAGATCTCCCGGTCGGAAAAAGCCGGTGTCCGGTTCCTTTTTGTGGAATCGGCCCTGCTGCTGCAGTGCGGCTATGACTCCTTCTGCGGGGAGATCTGGTTCATTGACGCCGGGGAAAGCAAACGGCGAAAACGGCTGTCCCGATCCCGGGGGTATTCCGGGGAAAAGATTCAAAGCATCTTTGACAGTCAGATGACAGAAGAGGCGTATCGGGCAGGCAGCGATGTGCGCATCCATAACGGCGGGGAATGGACCGACACAATAAAACAGTTGGACCGGCAAATGGAGCGGCTAAAGAAAAAAGCGAAAATACAAAAAGAAGACAAGTGAGAGAGACCAGATGAAATTATACAGTATTGCAAGCGGGAGCAGCGGAAACTGCACCCTGGTAGGATCCGATACCACCAATCTGCTTGTGGACGCGGGCATCAGCAAAAAGCGGATTGAAGAGGGTCTGGAGCAGATTGGCACAGATCCCGCTTCCATCGGAGGCATTCTGATCACCCATGAGCATTCCGATCATGTGAGAGGGCTTGGGGTGATGGCAAGACAGTATCACATTCCCATTTACGCGACGGGAAAGACCATAGACGCGCTGCGCGGGTCAGGCAGCCTGGGATGTATTGACCAGGATCTGTTCTGCCCCATACATCAGGATGAAAGCTTTACCATCGGAGATATCCGTGTGTGCCCCACAGCCATTTCCCATGACGCGGCGGAGCCGGTAGCCTATCAGTTCCGCTCAGAGGGAAAACGGGTAGGCGTCCTGACGGATCTGGGCACTTACGACGATTATATCATAGACAGCTTTCAGAAAATGGACGCCATTCTTCTGGAGGCAAACCATGACGTGCGGATGCTGCAGGCGGGCAGCTACCCCTATTACCTGAAGCTGCGGATCCTGGGGGCTTACGGGCATCTTTCCAACGACGCTTCCGGGGAACTGTTAGGCAGTCTGCTCCACGGCGGGCTGCAGACAGTCATGCTGGGGCATCTGAGCCAGGAAAACAATCTGAAAGAGCTGGCCTTTGAGACTGTTCGTCAGAGAGTGGAACAAACGGCAGAGGAACAGGGACTGACACCGCCGCAGATCCAGGTGGCGCACAGAGACCGCCCGTCCCGGGTGGTTGAATTATAAACAGGAGGATAGCGTTCACATGAAAAAAACTGTAATCACCGTAGTAGGAAAGGATACCGTAGGAATCATCGCAAGGGTGTGCACTTACCTTGCAAACAACAAGATCAACATTCTGGATATTTCCCAGACCATCGTACAGGAATATTTTAACATGATGATGATTGTGGACATGAACGGATCTCTGAAGCCCTTTGCCCAGATCTCATCGGAACTGTCCCAGATCGGCGAGGAGATCGGCGTAAAGATCCTCTGCCAGCATGAGGATATCTTTGACAGAATGCACAGGCTGTAAGGACAGGCGGAACGGAGGATACCATGATCAATCTTTATGAAGTCAGCGAAACCAATAAAATGATCGAGCAGGAAAACCTGGACGTGCGTACCATTACGCTGGGAATCAGCCTGCTGGACTGCTGCGACGGGAACTTAAAGGCCTGCAGTGAAAAAATATACGAAAAGATCGTGACCACCGCAAAAGACCTGGTAAAGACAGGAAAAGAGATCGAGACGGAATACGGGATCCCCATTGTGAACAAGCGGATCTCCGTAACGCCAGTTTCTCTTGTGGGAGCGGCGGCCTGCCGCGGCCCGGAGGACTTTGTGGTTCTGGCAAAAACCCTGGATGAGGCGGCAAAGACGGTAGGAGTGAATTTTATCGGCGGCTACAGCGCGCTGGTGTCCAAGGGCATGACAAAGGCGGACGAATATCTGATCCGTTCCATTCCCGCGGCGCTGTCCCAGACGGAATATGTGTGCAGCTCCGTAAATGTGGGTTCTACCAAATGCGGCATCAATATGGACGCGGTAAAGCTTCTTGGCGAGATCGTAAAAGAAACGGCAGAGCACACGGCAGACCGGGATTCACTTGGCTGCGCCAAGCTGGTGGTATTCTGTAACGCCCCGGACGATAACCCTTTTATGGCAGGCGCATTTCACGGCGTGACCGAGGAGGACGCCATGATCAACGTAGGGGTCAGCGGCCCCGGCGTGGTAAAGGAAGCGCTGTCCAAAATCCGGGACGCCAATTTTGAAGTGCTGTGCGAGACAGTAAAGAAAACCGCTTTTCAGATTACGAGAGTAGGGCAGCTGGTGGCAAAGGAAGCCTCCAGACGGCTTGGCATTCCCTTTGGCATCATTGACCTTTCCCTTGCGCCTACGCCGGCGGTAGGCGACAGCGTGGCGGACATTCTGACGGAGATCGGGCTGGAATACGCGGGTGCCCCGGGCACTACAGCCGCGCTGGCCCTTTTGAACGACCAGGTAAAAAAAGGCGGCGTAATGGCTTCCTCCTATGTAGGGGGCTTAAGCGGCGCGTTCATTCCGGTCAGCGAAGATCAGGGCATGATCGACGCGGTGACGGTGGGAGCCCTGTCTCTGGAAAAGCTGGAAGCCATGACCTGCGTCTGCTCTGTGGGGCTGGACATGATCGCGATCCCCGGCAGCACCACGCCGGCCACCATTTCCGGCATCATTGCGGATGAAATGGCCATCGGCATGGTAAATCAGAAGACAACGGCGGTGCGGATCATTCCGGTGATCGGAAAAGAAGTAGGGGAATCCGTGGAATTTGGCGGACTTCTGGGCCATGCGCCCATCATGCCGGTGAATCCTTTTTCCTGTGAGAAATTTGTCAGCAGAGGGGGCCGGATCCCCGCTCCCATTCACAGTTTTAAAAACTGAGGGGTTTGTGGCAGATTTGTGCAGAATGTACTGGAAAAATTGTGAAAACCCATGTATAATATACATATCAAATAAAAAATGAAACAGGAGGGTATACGATATGGCGAAAAGCAGATTGATTGGACAGTATCCTGTCATCGGCATCAGACCGATCATTGATGCCAGAAGAGGGATGCTGAAGGTGAGAGAATCATTGGAAGATCAGACCATGAACATGGCAAAGGCAGCGGCAGAGCTGTTTACTTCCAATCTGAAGTACACCAACGGCGAGCCGGTAAAGGTTGTGATTGCCGATACCACCATTGGCCGTGTGGCAGAGGCGGCCGCCTGTGCCGACAAATTCCAGAAAGAGGGAGTTTCCATTACGCTTTCCGTAACACCCTGCTGGTGCTACGGCTCAGAGACCATGGATATGGATCCCACTACCATCAAAGGCGTGTGGGGCCTGAACGCCACAGAGCGTCCCGGCGCCGTATATCTGGCAGCTGTTCTCGCGGGACATGCCCAGAAAGGACTTCCCGCCTTTGGCATTTACGGACGTGACGTGCAGGACGCCGACGATACGGTGATTCCGGAAGACGTAAAGGAAAAACTGCTTCGGTTTGGCCGCGCAGCGGTTGCCGTTGCTACCATGAGAGGCAAGTCCTATCTGCAGATCGGTTCCATCTGTATGGGAATTGCCGGTTCTACCATCAATCCCGACGTCTTTGAAGACTATTTTGGACTTCGGGTAGAATCCGTTGACGAGGTGGAGATCATCCGCCGGATGACCGAGGGCATCTACGACGAGGCAGAGTTTCAGAAAGCCCTTGCCTGGACAAAGGCAAACTGTCCGGAGGGCTTTGACAAAAATCCCGTGGAAGCGCAGAAGACTCCCGAACAGAAAGAAGCGGACTGGGAGTTCGTGGTCAAGATGATGTGCATCATCAAAGACCTGATGAACGGAAATCCCAATCTTCCAAAGGGAAGAGAGGAAGAAATGGTAGGCCACAACGCCATTGCCGCCGGCTTCCAGGGACAGAGGCAGTGGACAGACTTTTATCCCAACTGTGATTTCGCGGAGGCGCTCTTAAACACCACTTTTGACTGGAACGGCGCAAGAGAGCCCTACATTCTCGCTACGGAAAACGATACGCTGAACGGAATGGGCATGCTGCTGATGAAGCTGCTCACCAACAGAGGCCAGATTTTCGCGGATGTGCGTACATACTGGAGCGGCGCCGCGGTAAAGCGTGTGACCGGCTATGACATTACCGGCAAGGCAAAGGAAGCGGACGGCTTTATCCACCTGATCAATTCCGGCGCTGCCTGCCTGGACGCTTCCGGCGTTTCCAGGGATGCAGAGGGCAATCCGGTGATGAAGCCCTGGTATGAAGTAACCGAAGAGGATCAGAAAGCCATGCTGGCCGCCACCACATGGAACGCGGCTGACCAGGGTTATTTCCGGGGCGGCGGATATTCTTCCAGATTTGTCACCAAAGCGGAAATGCCCTGTACCATGATCCGTCTGAATATCATAAAGGGCCTTGGCCCTGTGATGCAGATCGCGGAAGGCTGGACCATTGAGCTTCCTGATGAGGTAACGGATATTCTCTGGAAGAGAACAGACTATACATGGCCCTGCACCTGGTTCGCGCCCAGATGCGACGGCAAGGAAGGTCCTTTCAAGACGGCATACGATGTGATGAACAACTGGGGCGCAAACCATGGCGCCATCAGCTACGGACATATCGGCGCGGATCTGATCACCATGTGTTCAATGCTGCGGATTCCGGTTTGTATGCACAACGTGCCGGAGGAGAAGATTTTCAGACCGGCGGCGTGGAACGCTTTCGGTATGGATAAGGAAGGACAGGATTACAGAGCCTGTGCGACCTACGGACCTTTATACAAGAAATAATACTGTAACAAAAGATGGGCGGCCGTTTTTTTGGCCGCCTGTTTTTCAGACTGGGGAAAGCGGTGCTTAGAATGTATCGGGTGATTTTGGTAGACGACGAGGTGCTGATCCGGGAAGCGGTGAAAAACAGCATCCGCTGGGAAGAGCTTGGCTATGAGCTTGCGGCCTGCTGTAAAAACGGGATGGAAGCCCGGGATTTTCTGGAAAAGGAACCGGTGGATCTGGTTGTGACGGATATCTGCATGCCTTATATGGATGGAATGGAGCTGAGCAAATATATCTATGAAAATCATCCGTCTACAAAGGTGCTGATTTTAAGCGGATATGACGACTTTCAATATGCCAAGCAGGCCATCCAGTATAAGGTGGAGGAGTATCTGTTAAAGCCGGTAACGGCTGCGGAGCTGTCCTCCCATCTGACGGCGCTGAGAGAAACGCTGGACCGGCAGCGGAAAGAGACAACAGAATACCGGCAGATCAAAGCGCAGATCCAGAAAAACCGGCTTGTGATCCGCTCCAATGCGCTGATGCACCTGATGAAGTTTTCCATGCCCGAGGAGGATCTGCTGGAGGAGCTTTCCGCAAATGGGATCTTTCTGAAAAAAGCCTGTTACCGGGTTGCCTCCGTGGCGATCGATTTGTTTGAAAACGGGCAGGAGGGACAAAAGGAGCGGGAGCAGAGCGCACTGATGAGCTTTGTGGTCTACAATATCACAGAGGAGCTTGTCCGGAAACAGGGATTCGGCGAAGTGTTTCAGGGCGCTTTCGCGCAGACCGTAATTCTGTTTGAGTCCGATGCGCCGGAGGAATTGCAGAAATCGGCTCCGGATCTTTGCCGGAAAATTCACACGACGGTTACAGAAGCGCTTCATCTGCCGGTGACTGTGGGCCTGGGCAGTGTGGCGGACAGCTGGAAAAAGATTCCGGCAAGCTACAGAGAAAGCCAGAGCGCCCTGACCTGCCGGTATGTGCTGGGAGACGGCCAGATCATTGACATTCGGGAGATCCGTCAGAAAAACGGGAGCCTGCCCAGACTTACCGATCATATTGAAAGTCTGGTTATGCAGATCAGGCTGAACCGGCAGGCGCAGATCCGGGAAACCATAGAACAGATCGGAGGCGCCATTCAGTCCTTTTTCCCGGACAAGGAGCAGGTCTGTCTTCTGCTGCAGCAGATGATGCAGAACATCCATACCCGGCTGGAGGAGACAGAACAGCTGACGGACAGGTTTTCAGAAAGGGAAGAACAGCTTATGAGGAAACTGCCGGAATTTTCCGGCTTTGAACTGCTGATGGCGGCGTTGGACGCGTATTACAGTGACCTGGCTGTGGAACTGGAAGTCCAGCGGAATCGTTCCATGCGGAAACCGGTGGTAATGGCCCTGGATTATCTGAACAGGCATTACGACGATCCGGATCTTTCCCTGCAAACCATATGTCAGTATCTGTCCATCAGCACCAGCCGGTTCAGCGCCATTTTCAAGGATGCCACAGGAGAAACCTTTGTGGAGGCTCTGACCAGGATCCGCATGGGACACGCCAAAAAGCTGCTTGCCCAGACAGAGCTGAAAGGCTATGAGGTGGCAGAGCATGTGGGCTACAGCGATCCTCACTATTTCAGCATCTGTTTTAAAAAAGCCACCGGCATGTCGCCTACGGAATTCGCAAAAGAGAGAAGAGGAACGCAATGAAGCATCCGGGGATCCACACCATCCGAGGGGCGTTGCTTTTAACGTCTGTTATGCTTGTGGTAATTCTGGCAGTGACATTCTTTTTGTTTTCCTTCCATTATACAGAGGAAAACGCTCAGAAAAACGCCATTGATTACACCGTCCAGCTGATCGACCAGGTAAACAATGATATCGATTCTTACATTTCCTATCTGGAAAATATTTCCCAGCTGGTCTCCAACAACAGAGATGTGCAGGATTACCTGTTTTCTGAGAACCTTTCCCAGGATCAGCGTCAGGAGCTTTATCAGAAGATCACGGAGCAGTTCGGTACCATGATGAACATCCGGGAGGACCTGTACAGCGTGTCTGTTGTGGCAGACAATGGGCGGAGCATTATCGGAGACGGCAAAAAGAAAGAAAACCGGTACAGCAATATGGAAAAGGCGGAATGGTACCGGGAGGCAATGGAGAGCAGCGGAGAAAGCGTGCTCTCTTCTTCCCATGTGCAGAATCTGATCTCGGGCACATACCGCTGGGTAGTCACATTGAGCAGACGCATTGAAAATCCTTACAGCGGAAAGCTGGAGGCTCTGCTGTTTGCGGATCTGAATTATGAAGCCATCAACGATCTGTGCGAGCGGATCAGCCTGGGGGATCGGGGTTATGTTTTCATTTTGGATCATCAGGGCAGGATCCTGTATCATCCCCAGCAGCAGCTGCTCTACAGCGGCATTAAAACGGAACATGTAAGCGAAGTGCTGGATGGGTCGGATCAGTATATTCAGATCAGCGATCAGGGGGAAGAAAAGCTGTACACGATCTCCCGTTCCCGAAAGACCGGATGGACCACAGTGGGCGTTTCCTATATGAAAGAGCTGGTGAAAAACCGGGAAGAGATCAAGAAAACCTATGGCGCCGTTACCGTGCTGCTTCTGCTTGGCGCGGTGCTTGTGATCTCGGTAATGTCCAAGCGGATCACGGAGCCGTTGGAAGAGCTGAAAGAAGCCATGCAGCAGATTGAAAGCGGGCAGCTGTCCAAGGTAAACCTGCAGGAAATGCCGGACAATGAGATCGGCGCATTAAGTCAGTCGTTTAACTCCATGACGGATCAGATCCGGCAGCTGATGGCGGAAAATGTTGAAGAGCAAAGGCAGAAGCGCCACAGCGAGCAGCGGGCCCTGCAGGCTCAGATCAACCCGCACTTTCTTTATAATACGCTGGATTCCATTATCTGGATGGCGGAGAGCGGAAAAAATGAGCAGGTGGTTACCATGACCGCCTCACTGGCAAGGATGATGCGGTCTACCCTGAATCAGCAGCAGGAGCTTGTGACCGTTGACCAGGAGATGACTCATGTGAGAAGCTATCTGACCATTCAGCAGATGCGGTATCAGGACAAGCTGGAATTTGACATTCAGATAGATCCGGAGATCAAAAACGCGCTGATCGTAAAACTGGTAGTGCAGCCGCTGGTGGAAAATGGGATCTATCATGGGATCAAATACAAGGAAAACAAAGGCTGGCTGAAGATCCGGGGATGGCGTCAGGATCAGAACGTAATGATCACGATCACGGACAGCGGTCAGGGAATGGACGAGGAGACGCTGAAAAATATTTTTAAAAAGCATAAAGTCAATTACAGAAATAACGGGGTAGGCGTCTACAATGTACAGGCAAGGCTGCAGCTGTATTACGGAGAAGAATACGGCCTTCACTATGAGAGCAGTCCGGGAAAGGGAACCTGCGTCACCATTGTGATTCCGTATATACAGGAGGGACAGACTTATGAAAAAACATAACCGGATCGCAAAAGGTCTGGCTCTTGCGGCCGGGATCCTGATTATGGCCGTGGCGCTGTTCTTTTTTACCTATCCCAGAAACAAAAAGATTCATGTGATTTATATTCCAAAAATTGTGGATCAGTCCAATGAGTTTTGGGCCACTTTGCTGGCGGGCGCCAACATGGCGGCAAAGGAATATGGCGCCAATCTGTCCGTTATGGCGGCGGATTCGGAAAACCATGTGGAACAGCAGAACCAGGTGATTGAAAAGGCCATCGCGATGAAGCCGGATGTGATCGCCATCACACCCAATTCTTTTGCGGAAAACACAGATACCCTGCGGAAAGTAAAGAAAGCGGGCATCCCCCTGGTATACATCGATTCCACCACGGATCAGGTGCTGGCGGACTCGGTAGTGGCAACCGACAATGTGGAGATGGGGATACAGCTGGGAACGTTTATGAAAAACCGGCTGCCAGAGGAAGCCCACATTGCCATCATGGGGCATGTAAAAAACAGCTCCACAGCCCTTGAGCGTGAGGAGGGCATCAGAAAAGGCCTGGAGGAAGACGCGGAGTCTATTGAGGAAGTGCTGTTCTGTGAATCCAATTATCAGAAAGCCTACCGTCTCACAAAGGAACTGATGGAACGGCGGCCCTGGATCAATGTGCTGACAGGGCTGAATGAATATTCTTCCACGGGGGTTGCCCAGGCGATAAAGGATCTTGGGCTGGAAGATCAGGTGCTGGTATTTGGAATTGACAGCTCTACGGATCAGATCCAGAAGCTGGAGGAAGGAGTCTATCAGGGCATTGTCATACAAAACCCGTTTAATATGGGATATCTGGGAATCGTGCAGGCGGTAAGGCTTGCCGGAGGAAAACCGGCTAAGTCCCATATTTCCGTAGATTCCCATCTGATCACCAGGGCAAATATGTACGCGGAGGAAGAACAGAAGATCCTGTTTCCGTTTATGGGAAAACAGGCTACCCAGGACATTGTGTTTGAGTAGCTGAAAAACCCTCTGAATAGGCATTTTATACAAAAAAAGACATCTTGAAATGTGAAAACAGTAAAATTTTAACACATTTCAAGATGTTTTTCTATTTCATAAAAAAAGAAAACTGAGTAAAATATGTGATATATGAGGTGAAGTCCATGACGGAACAATATCAGGCCTATTTTTCTGAATCAGACCCGGAAAAACGGAAGAAACTATTGGATGCCATAGAAGAAGCGGATGGACAGACTCCGGCTCTGGAGCTTTGCCGGAAGCTGTGGCGTCTTCGCTATGAGGATCCAAAAAGCAAGCGGAGAGTGGATCTGTTTTTATGGGAAATTCTGGAGCTGCTCTGCCTTTACGGAACTGCCAGGATCATGAAAAAAAGCGCAAAAAAAGATACGGAAAAGGCCCTGAAAGCCCTTGGGATCTCCCTGGCGTCCGATTACGGCCAGGAGGGAGAGCAGATCCTGCAGGAGGAGCTTCGCAACACAGTCAGGCTGTATCTGAAAACCTGTGAGAGCAAAAGCTACGGCAGACGCCTGTTTGGTCTGACTGAACTGAAAGATCAGGATCGTCCTGCCAGGATCGCAAAGGATATGTGGCGGCTGAGCATGGGACTTCCCCAAAGACTTCAGATGACGGAAGAATTTGCGCCTCTCGCAAAAGCGGTGCGGGAGGAGTTCTGCAGTCAGTATGCGGACGGAGAGGCGCTTCTGCAGAAAAAGGAGGAGGAAGGAAACGGTGGAAAAAATCAAAAACAATAAGGTGGTGAAAGCCATTGGTTTTAACCGGATCATTTTGATCGGCGTAATCATTTTACTGTATCTCATCTTTGCCGTTCTGACGCCGGTTTTGCATTCCGGAGCTGATTTCGTAACCTACGACAGATTCATGAGCGCGCTGAACTATGCCTATTTCATTGGATTTATGGCGCTGGGCGTGACCTTTGTCATTGCAACCGGCGGCATTGATTTTTCCGTGGGCCCGGTGATGTTTGCCTCGGCGCTGATCTCCGGATTCTGTCTGATGAAATACAACATTCCCCTGCCGGTATGTCTGATCATCAGCTTGCTGATCGGTCTTGCCTTTGGGACGCTGAACGGGTATTTCGTGGCTTACCGGTTTTTGCCATCCTTTATCACATCCATGGCCAGTATGCAGATCGCAAAGGGAATCGGATCCGTGTTTACAAAAACCCAGTCCGTTACATGGCCCGGCACCGGCAATGCCAATTCCTGGTACCGATACCTTGTCAAGTGGAACAACATTCCGACGGGGCTGATCATCCTCATTGCGGTGGCAGTGATCTGCGCCATCGTTCTCAACAAGACAAAGGCAGGACGTTATATGCTCTGCATCGGCAGCAACAAAGAGGCGGTTCGTCTTTCCGGCGTCAACACGAAAAAGTGGGAGATGCTTGCCTATATGATCTGCGGCCTGATGGTGGGCATTGCGGCGATCTTTTATGTAGGCGCCTATACAACCGTGCAGCCCGGCCTGGGAGACACATTCAACAATGAGGCCATTGCGGCCTGTGTAATGGGCGGTACTTCCATGGCAGGCGGCCTTGCTTCCATCCTGGGATCCATTATCGGCGCGCTGATCGTGGCGCTGATGCAGGAAGGAATTCTGGCCATGGGCTTTACCATTTCCTATCAATATGTACTGACCGGCATCATCGTTCTGGTAGCTGTCACTGCCGACATTATGAGCCGCAAGAGAAAGAGTTAAGGAGGGTGCCGCATGGGTGAAGTAATCTTAACAATGAAAGGAATCGACAAATCCTTTCCCGGCGTGCGGGCTCTGGATAAAGTCGATCTGGAAGTGCGAAAGGGCGAAGTGCTTGCTCTGATGGGAGAAAACGGCGCCGGAAAATCAACGCTGATGAAAGTGCTGACCGGGATCTATTCAAAGGATGCCGGAACCATCACCTACGAGGGACGGGAGGTAACCTATCACAATCCCAGAGAAGCGCAGGCGGACGGGATCGTGATCGTCCATCAGGAACTGAATATGATGGGCCATCTGACAGTGGCGCAAAATATATTTATCGGACGGGAATTTAAAAAAGGGCCTTTCATTGACGACAAAAAAATGAACGAAGAGGCCGAAAAGCTGTTTAAACAGCTGAACATCGACATTGATCCAAAAGCGACCATGAGCGAGCTGACAGTGGGTATGCAGCAGATGTGCGAGATTGCCAAGGCCATTTCCCACGAGGCAAAGGTGATCATCTTTGACGAGCCCAGCGCGGCTCTCACAGAGGCCGAAATCGAGCGTCTCTTTGAGATCATCCGGAGCCTGAAAAAACAGCAGATGGGAATTGTATATATTTCCCACCGCATGGATGAGATCAAGCGGATCACCGACCGGGTGTCCGTTATGCGCGACGGCGCTTATGTAGGTACGCTGATCACCGAGGAGTGCACAAAGGACGACATCATCAACATGATGGTGGGACGGGTGATCTATGAGGATCCCAAGACGGAGAGCCAGGTGCCGGAGGACGCGCCGGTGGTGCTGAAAGTAGATCACTTAAACGCGGGCCGTATGGTGCGGGACGTAAGCTTTGAACTGAGAAAGGGAGAAATCCTGGGATTTGCCGGACTGATGGGCGCCGGGCGCACCGAGACCCTGCGGGCGGTATTTGGAGCCGATCCAAAGGAAAGCGGGGAAATTTTCCTGAACGGCAAAAAGATTGAGATCAAAAGGCCTCAGGACGCGGTAAAGGCCGGAATCGGCTATCTGTCGGAGGATCGAAAGCGTTACGGCGTGGTACTGCAGAAGACCATCACGGAAAACTCCACCCTGGCCTGTCTGGAGGAATATGTAAAAGGAATTTTCATTGACGGCAGAAAAGAACGGAAAGTCACTAAGAAATATGTGGATCTTCTGAAGACCAAGACGCCGGGCATTGACCAGCTGGTCATGAACCTTTCCGGCGGCAATCAGCAGAAAGTGGTAGTCGCCAAATGGCTGGTCAATAACTGTGACATCCTGATTTTTGACGAGCCTACCCGCGGAATTGACGTAGGGGCAAAGCAGGAGATCTACGAGCTGATGAACAAGCTGGTGAAAGAAGAGGGGAAATCCATTATTATGATCTCCTCGGAGATGACGGAGATCCTGCGCATGAGCGACCGGGTGGTTGTGATGTGCGAGGGAAAAAAGACCGGCGAACTGGACATTGCAGAGGTTACCCAGGAAAAGATCATGAATCTGGCTACCATGCGGGACTAAAGAAAGGAGGCGGAAAATTATGAACAATGCAAAGAATAAGAGCAGCATCATTCAGAAAATCGATCTGCAGAAGATTGTGATCATCAGCGTTCTGGTCATCCTGTTTATCTTCTTCAGCGCGATGGCGCCTACTTTCAGAAAATATACCACCATCATCACCCTGTTCGGATATATGTATTATATCCTGCTGATGGCCATAGGCGTTACCTTTCCGCTGATTACGGGCGGCGTGGATCTGTCTATCGGCACCGGGCTTGTATGTTACTCCATTGTGGGCAGCTATCTGATCAATCATCAGGGCATGCCCATCTGGGTGGGAATTCTGGTTACCCTGCTCCTTGGTACGGCAATGGGTGCTTTTAACGGCCTGGTGGTATCCGTTCTGGAGCTTCCGCCTTTTATCACCACGCTGTGTACGATGATGATCGCCAGAGGACTTGGCTCCATTCTGGCAGGAGGACTGACCGGCGTATGGCCGGTGGCGGGCTCTCAAAACGGCTGGGTGAGAAGCGTCTTCAGGCTCACCTTAAAGAACGGAACCATAATTCCAATTGGAATGCTGTGGATGCTGATCATCATTGCCATTATGACCATTGTGCTGACAAAGACCCGGGTCGGACGCTATACCATTGCCATCGGATCCAACAAAGAAGCTCTCCGGCTGTCCGGTGTACGGGTGATCAAGTGGCATGTGATCGCGTATATGATCTCCGGTTTCTTCGCGGGCCTTGCGGCGCTTGCCTACGGATGGACTTTTACCACCATCACTCCGGGTACGGGAGCGGGCTTTGAGCTGGATGCCATTGGGGCTGCCATCATTGGCGGTACTTCCATGACCGGCGGAAAGGGATCCATAATCGGAACTTTTCTGGGCGTGCTGCTGATCTCCCTGTTAAAGACGGGACTTCCCTATGTGGGACTTCAGGCAAACTGGCAGCAGATCATTACCGGCATCGTATTGCTGGTTGCGGTTACCGTGGATATGATCCGGTCCAAAAAGAGATAACGGGAAAGAATGTTAGGCGAAAGCCTGCAGATAAATTTATTATTTTCCAGAAGGAGGAGAAAAAAATGAAAGCATTCAAAAAAGTGTTGGCTGTTATGCTTGCTTTGATCATGGTCTTTTCCATGGTTGCGTGCGGATCTGATGATTCCGCCAAAACAGACGGCGGCAGCACCGGAAAAACAGAAAGTGATGGGGGTTCCGCCGGCGGCGAAACGCTGAAATTTGAAGTGGTATCCAAGGGCTTCCAGTCAACTTACTGGCAGGCGGTTTACAAAGGATTTCAGGAAGAGATCGAGAAGATCCAGTCTGACAACAATGTAAAGATTGAATACAACTTCGTTGGTCCTGATTCAGAGTCTGATATTGCCGTACAGGTACAGATGTTTGAGTCGGCTGTCAATGCGGCGCCCGATGCCATCGGTCTGGCTGCCCTGGACGTGGACGCACTTCTTGACAACATCAACAAGGTAAACGGAAGCGTTCCCATCATCGGCTTTGACTCCGGCGTTCCCAACGCTCCCAAAGGCGCTGTTCTTGCAAACGCCGCCACAGATAACTACGCGGCCGGACAGCTTGCTGCCGAGAGTCTTTATGAGAAGATTAAATCCCGCATCGGCAGCGGACAGGTTCGGATCGGTGAGGTAAACCAGGACGCCACATCTGAGTCTATCACAAACCGTGGCCTTGGTTTCATCGACAAAATGATCGAGCTGCTGACGAAAGATAACTACACCGTATGCGTTACCGGCAATGAGAAATATGTAGGCGATTCAGCTGATTCTACCGCTGATGAAGGATCCGCAGACGTGATCATTGAAGTAAGAGTACCTGCTCAGACGACTACAGAGCTTTGCGCAACAGAAGCAGGCGTAATCCTCAATGAGGCAGACACCATTGCAATCTTTGGCTCCAACCAGGTTGCGGCAGAAGGCGTGATCACTGCCAACGAGACACTGAACCTTTGCGGTTCCGAGGACACGCAGATCATCGCTGTTGGTTTTGACTCCGGCTCAATTCTGAAAGCCGCTGTTTCCGCAGGCACAATGTACGGCGCCGTTACCCAGGCTCCCGTATCCATCGGTGCTGTTCTTGCGGATCTGATGTATGCTTCCGCAAAAGACGAAGCGGTAAAAGATACGGACACCGGATGCCAGTTCTATACAGCTGAGAACATCGGAAGCGAGGAGATCGCACAGAATCTTTACGACTGATTGTTCTTTTTCATAATACCTTTTTCATGGAAACTGCCCCGCGGCTTTGCGGGGCAGTTTCTTTGCGTTTCATGAGCGGAAAATTTTTTCAAAGCGGTCATAAGGCCTGATAAATCACGGAAGCGGCAAGCTTGTCCGCGGTCTCCTGATCCGTCAGACGTTCCACAAGGGCCAGGCCAAAGGGAATGGCGGTTCCCATGCCCCGGGAAGTGATCACCTGAGCGCTTTTTGCCACCGGCTCATAGATCACATCCGCGCCCAGAAGCTGATCTTCAAAGCCCGGATAACAGCAGGCCTGTTTTCCCTTTAACAGCCCCAGAGAGCCAAGGACGCTTGGAGCGGCGCAGATGGCGGCAATTTCTTTTCCCTGGCTGATCATGTGATTCAGCTGACTGGCAACGCCGGAATGTGCTTTCAGATTTTTGGTGCCGGGCATGCCGCCGGGCAGTACCATCATATCCATTTCTGAAAAATCCACATCTTCAAAAAGCGCGTCCGCAATGACGCTGATGTTGTGGGAACCGGTGACTTTCTGATGGCCGCTGACAGAAGCGGTAGTTACCGAAATGCCGGCTCTGCGAAGCAGGTCTACTACCGTGAGCCCCTCGATCTCCTCAAATCCCTCTGCAAGTACAACACATACCTGTTTCATATGATTTTCCTCCAATCCAGATCCTGTTTAAAATTTCAATCCTGCTTTCAGCATAACAAATTTGCCTTGTAAATACAAGAAAAATCCGATATGATAAAGAATAAGAATGGAACGGAACAGGTTGTTTTGGGAGAATGAAGAAAATAACGGCGGTCTGTCTGCTTGCGGCTGTCTGGATTTTTGCCGCCTGCGGATGCAGCAGACAAAAAGAAACAATTTCAAAAACAGAAATGCTGATGGATACGGTGGTGACCGTGACTTTGTGGGACTATCCGGAGCCTGAAGTACTTGACGACTGTATGGAGCTCTGCGAAAAGCTGGATCGCCAGTTTGACAGCGACAATCCCGGCGGAGAGATTTTTGCCGTCAACAGCAAAGCCGGGCAGACAGTCAAAATCAGCGACGAAACCAGAACGCTCCTGGAAATGGGACAGCGCTATGAAGCCCTGTCAGAGGGCAGATTTTCCATGGAGATCGGTCCTTTGAGCAGTCTGTGGGATTTTCATCCGGAATCGGCTTATCTGCCCTCAGAGGAGGAAATAAAGGCTTCTCTCATAAAGACAAAGCAGGCATCTCTGGAATTGTCCGCTGAAAGCGCCAGACTTTCGGGAGACGGGGCCGCTCTGGATGTGGGCGCCATTGCCAAAGGATACACGGCAGATCTGCTGAAAGAGTTTCTGACGGCACAGGGCGTAAAAAGCGGCATTATTGATCTGGGCGGAAATGTACTGCTGATTGGAGAAAAGCCGGATCACAGCCCGTTTTCCGTAGGGATTCAGAAACCCTTTGCCAAAACCGGGGAGACTTTGCTTGGGGTGAAGGCTTCGGATTCCTCAGTGGTCACCTCCGGTATTTACCAGCGGTATTTTGAAAAAAACGGTCAGCTGTATCACCATATTCTGGATCCGGACACCGGATACCCGGTGAAAACGGATCTGTACAGCGTAACGGTTTTGTCGGCCCGCTCCGCGGACGGAGACGCCCTTAGCACAGTGTGTATGCTGTTGGGGCTGGAAGAGGGTAAAAAGCTGATAGAAAAAACCAAAGACACGGAAGCGATTTTTGTGACAGATCAGCAGGATGTAATCTATACCAGCGGCATATCCCGGGAAATGATAATCAACGAACATGGAGGAACGGATCATGATTGAGAACACGACGGGCCAAAGGACGCCCAAACAGCGCATCGGGGCTTTTCAGGAGGAAATGAAAAAAAGAAACATTTCCTATGAGATTCTGTTTACCAACGATTTTCATCAGTCAGAATATGTGGGGGAATATTTCCGCAGCCGTGCGTACTTTTCCGGCTTTACCGGCTCTGCCGGCGTGCTGGTGATCGGTCAGGATAGCGCCGGACTCTGGACTGACGGACGGTATTTTATCCAGGCAGAGCGCCAGATGCAGGGCAGCGGCGTAACCCTTTTTAAAATGGGAGAGGAAGGAGTTCCATCTGTATACGGCTTCTTGGAAGACCGGCTGAAACAGGGAGAAGCGCTTGCCTTTGATCCCCGTACCATTTCCGCAAAAGAGGGCAGACAATTTGAAGAATTGCTTGCAGAAAAACAGGGAACACTGATTTTGGAACAGGAAATTGTGGATCTGATCTGGAAAGACCGTCCCGCCATGTCAAAGGAGCCGGCTTTTTTGCTGAAGACCGAGTACAGCGGTATGACCGCAGCAGAAAAAATCGCCAGGGTAAGGGACGTTATGAAAGAAAAGCAGGCCCAGGTGCATTTGCTGGCGGCATTGGATGATATTGCCTGGCTGTATAACATCCGGGGCAATGATGTGGAGTGCAATCCGGTGGTGCTGTCCTATGCCGCCGTTACCATGACAGAGGCCATCCTGTTTGTGGATCAAACCAAGCTGGATCCGAAGCAGAAAAGTGCGCTGGCGGCCCAGGGGATCACACTGAAAGATTATGAGGAGATCTTTTCCTATGCGGCCCAATTAACAGGCAAAAGGGTGATGGCAGACCGGGAAAAGATCAGCTATGCTCTTGAAAAGGCGCTGCCGGATGGAACGCTGCTGGACTGTGAAAATCCGGAACAGCTTATGAAAGCGGTAAAAAATCAGACGGAGATCGCAAATCTGAAACAGGCTCATGTGAAAGACGGAATTGCCTGCACCCGGTTTATCAGATGGATCAAACAGGCTGTAAAGGAGAAAACCCTTACAGAATGGGAAGCCTCCCTGCGGCTGGAACAATTCCGGAAAGAACAGGAAGGCTTTCTGGAGCCCAGTTTTACCACCATATGCGCCTATAATGAAAACGGGGCAATGATGCACTATTCCGCAACGGAAAGCGCCAGCGCGAAGCTGAAACCGGAGGGCATATTGCTGGTAGATTCCGGCGGCCAGTATTATGAGGGAACCACAGACGTGACCAGAACCTTTTGTCTGGGTCCGGTAAGCCGGCAGATCCGGGAGCATTTTACCCTGGTGCTGAAAGGCATGCTGCATCTGCAGAACGCCCGGTTCCTTTACGGCTGCACGGGATACAATCTGGATATTCTGGCAAGGCAGCCTATGTGGGATGTGGATCTGGATTACAAATGCGGCACGGGACATGGCGTGGGATATCTGTTGAATGTGCATGAGGCGCCAAACGGTTTCCGATGGAAAAAGGTGCCGGAGCGAAATGACAGCTGCGTGCTGGAGCCGGGAATGGTAACCACTGACGAGCCGGGAATCTATATTGAGGGCAGTCACGGGATCCGCACGGAAAACGAGCTTCTCTGCGTCAGGGGAAAGAAAAATGAATACGGACAGTATCTGCGTTTTGAGCCGCTGACAATGGTGCCTGTTGACCTGGAGCTTGTGGAAAAAGAACTGCTTGGACCGGAAGACCTCAGACAGTTAAACGAATATCATCAGCTTGTGCGAAATACGCTGTGGCCCTATCTGGATCCGGAAGAAAGAAAATGGCTTGAAAAAGCAACTGCCGCAATTTGATGAAAAAACGGCGATCCTATCAAAAATTACCATTATATTAAAACCGTTTTTGCTTATACTAGCATTACGGAGGTGATAAAACATGAGCAGTTCAAACAACAACAAAGTAAATGTACCTGAAGCAAAAGAGGCTATGAACCGCTTCAAAATGGAAATTGCATCTGAACTGGGCGTTAATCTGAAGGATGGTTACAACGGTGACCTGACATCCAGAGAGGCCGGAAGTATCGGCGGCGGTATGGTCAAGAAGATGATCGAGGCTCAGGAACGCCAGATGGCAGGAAAGTAATTTGAGACGACAACAAAGCAAATTATAGAACAGCATGTTTTACGAATCCCAGCGGCTTTCAACGGCCGCTGGGATTTTTTTGCCGCAAGTGAGATCAGCAGGGAAAAAGCAGGCGCTTGAGATTCTGGAGATTTCTGAAAACGGAAAAACGCACAGGATTCCCATTTCTCGGCAACAATGAAATCATTCGGATTGTAAATACCCGCAAAGGCAGCCTGATGACAAACAGAAAAAACAAAAAATAAATGAAATTCATTCATAAGAATTGTTTCTAAATCCTTTGAATGAGCAAAAAATTCAATAAAATGTATCTGCAATTTGTTTCCTTAGTAACTAAATTCAAATAATCTGACAATTTAATAAAAAGTAAGTGTTTACAAATTCCGAAATCGGGAGTATAGTATCCTCTAAGGACAAATGTCTTTGCGGGACGAACGTTCTGCGCGAAGATGAAAATACAAGGA
Source organism: uncultured Lachnospiraceae bacterium (assembly GCA_947626945.1). Lineage (GTDB taxonomy): Bacteria > Bacillota > Clostridia > Lachnospirales > Lachnospiraceae > CANQUC01. The sequence goes on from CANQUC010000013.1 coordinate 57,938, forward strand.
GGAGACAAATGGACAACAAAGGCTTATATGAGTCCCGATTTGAGCATGATAACTGCGGTATCGGCGCCGTTGTGAATATCAAAGGTGTCAAAACTCATGAAACCGTGGAAAACGCCCTGAAGATCGTGGAGAATCTGGAGCACCGGGCAGGAAAGGACGCCGAGGGGAAAACCGGCGACGGCGTTGGGATCCTGCTGCAGATCTCTCACAGGTTCTTTTCCAGAGTGGCAAAAGAGCTTGGCTTTCAGCTTGGCGGAGAGAGAGAGTACGGTGTGGGCATGTTTTTCTTCCCCCAGGAAGAATTAAAAAGAAACCGTGCAAAAAAAATGTTTGAGATCATTTCCAAAAAGGAAGGCCTGGAGATCCTGGGCTGGCGTCAGGTGCCCATTCATCCTGAGGTTCTGGGATCCAAAGCGCTGGAGTGCATGCCCTGCATTATGCAGTGCTTTATTGCGAAGCCCGCGGATGTAAAAAAAGGTCTGGAATTTGACCGCCGGCTGTATGTTGCCAGAAGAGAGTTTGAACAGAGCAACGACGATACCTATGTGGTTTCCCTGTCCAGCCGGACCATTGTCTACAAAGGCATGTTTCTGGTAGGCCAGCTGCGGCAGTTCTTTTCCGATCTGCAGGAAAAGGATTACGAGTCCGCCATTGCCACCGTTCATTCCCGTTTTTCTACCAATACCAATCCCAGCTGGGAGCGGGCTCATCCAAACCGCTATATCGTACATAACGGTGAGATCAACACCATCCGGGGCAACGTGGATAAGATGCTTGCCCGGGAGGAGACCATGCAGTCGGAATATCTGGAGAAGGATTTCCTGAAAATCCTGCCTGTGGTGAACGGCTCCGGCTCTGATTCCGCCATGCTGGACAATACCCTGGAATTTTTGCTGATGAGCGGAATGGAGCTGCCTCTTGCGGTGATGATCACCATTCCGGAGCCCTGGGATAACAACTCGACCATGAGCCAGAAGCGGAAAGACTTTTACCAGTATTATGCCACTATGATGGAGCCCTGGGACGGTCCGGCCTCCATTTTGTTTTCCGACGGCGATCTGATCGGCGCGGTGCTTGACCGAAACGGCCTGCGCCCTTCCCGCTACTATATTATGGATGACGATACGCTGATCCTTTCCTCGGAGGTAGGCGTGCTGGATCTGGATCCTACCCGGATCCTTGTAAAGGAACGGCTTCATCCCGGCAAAATGCTTCTGGTAGATACGGTGGCTGGGAGAGTGATCAACGACGATGAATTAAAGGATTACTACGCGAGCCGCCAGCCCTACGGCGAGTGGCTGGACCGGAACCTGCTCACCTTAAAGGAACTGCGGATTCCAAACAAAAAGGTACAGTCTTACACCAGCGAAGAGCTTACAAGGCTTCAGCGGGCTTTTGGGTACTGCTATGAGGAATTCCGCACTTCCATTCTGACCATGGCAAGAGACGGCGGAGAGGGGATCGCGGCAATGGGAATCGATACGCCCCTTCCGGTGCTGTCCAAGTCCAAACAGCCGCTGTTCAATTATTTTAAGCAGATGTTTGCCCAGGTGACCAATCCGCCCATTGACGCCATCCGTGAGGAGATCGTCACTTCTACCACGATTTATATCGGAAAAGACGGAAACCTGCTGGAGGAGCACGCGGACAACTGCCATATGCTTCGGATCAACAATCCCATTCTGACCAATACGGATATGCTGAAGATCAAAAGCATGAAGCGGGAAGGCTTCCAGGTGCAGGAAATCCCGATCATTTACTATAAGAGCACCAGCCTGGAAAAAGCCATTGACAGGCTGTATGTGGAGGTAGACCGGGCTTACGCAAAGGGCGCCAACATCATCATCCTCTCCGACAGGGGCGTGGACGAAAACCATGTGGCGATCCCGTCCCTGCTGGCGGTGTCCACCCTGGAGCAGCACCTGGTGCGCACCAAGAAGCGCACCGCCGTGTCCGTCATTCTGGAGTCCGCCGAGCCCCGGGACGTCCATCACTTCGCCACCCTGCTGGGCTACGGCGCCCGGGCCATCAAC
>CANQUC010000014.1 GCA_947626945.1 uncultured Lachnospiraceae bacterium
ACATACTTCAGGATCTGAATGGCGTCGTTTACTTCTACACTGGCATTTCCGTCTGAATCCGTGCTGTCGTTTACATTGGCCGCAACAGCCTGGCTTCCCTCAATCTCTACCAGCTTGACTACACTCTTCAGTACCTGGATGGCGTCGTCTACTTCCACGCTGCCGTTTCCGTCCGCATCACCGTAACGGAACGCCTTGTAAGTATTCTTCTCCGCGCTGCCCGCTTCCACGATCACACGGATCTGTTTGTAATAGCCGTCCTGGGTGGAGCAGGTGATGGTGGCTCCTGTAGGTCTCTCTGCCAGAGCCGTCACAACGCCGTTGTGATCGATCTTCAGCTGGCTGGGAGAATCGCTTCTCCAGGTCACCTTAGGATAAGTAGCGTCTGTGGGCGTGACAACAGCTGTCAGCAGTACGGACGCCGCCGGCTGATCCTTTGTGCCCAGATAGATGGTATCCCCGTCTTTCAGTCCCTGAATCTCAATATTTTCTACCGGCCGGTAAACGGTTACGTCAAATGAAACCGGGCCCACCCCGTTCACTGAAGCGGTAATCTTTGCGGTTCCGGCTCCCTTTGCCACAAGCAGACCGGTTTCCTTTACCTCTACCACACTTGAATCGGAGGAAGTCCAGGTAACGGTTTTGTCCGTTGCGTGGGAAGGCGTTACTTTCGCGGTGATCTGCTTCAGTTCTCCTACCGGCATTTCAAGGCTGCTTCCATTTTCCACATTCAAAGTCAGCTCTTCGGCCGGAACGGTCTCGCCCTTTTCAGCAACTGTCTTTATTGTCTCACTGGCGTCATATGTAGTCTTCAGCCAAAATTCCGGGCCCTCGTTCAGCACATAAGCGCCCGCGTATTTATTCACCGTGGAAACCACATCGTCCAGAGGCAGTACCTGATAACCGTAAGTCAGCTTGTCATCATAGGTAATCTCAAAAGGCTCTGCCGGCGCAATGCCTCTCACATACTTGCTGGAATCTTCATCTGTGATATGAGAAAACCATCCAAAGTTGCCGATGGATTTTCTGCCGTCATTCCAATACCTGTCCCAGGCGCTCTGGCTGCTTCCTATAAACGCGTTGTTTCCGTTGTTGTCCCAGCTGCTGCCTCTGTAGGTTTCCTTGCCATTGTCCATGATCTTGGAATTGACTACAAGGGTGTGATTCAGCGCGTTTTGAAAAGCCCGCGCCCATTCCTCTTTCACATTGGCGTCCTGTACAAATCTTTCATTTCCGCCTACAACAGTACCTGTGCTGTTGAATACGCAGGTATCCATGGCTACTGTTCCGCCTGCCCGCGCGCTGGCAACGGAACCGCCGCCAAAGCTTCTTCCAAGGGCGGCCGCCGCAGCCTTATGTCCTGAGTTGTCCAGATAACAGTTGATATAAGCCACCGTACCCTGACGGAGCAGCGGGAACCGCTGTCCGATGTTGGTGATCTTATTGTAAGCCATAGTCAGATGGAGACGCTGATTGCCGTCCTCCAGACCGACACCGTCTTTGAAATCCTTTTCACCGGAACCGTTTAAGTTGAATTTATCGTGAAAAGCAAAATAAGCCATGATCTTGCCAAGGTCACCGTTGGCCTGATTTCTCAGTCTTTCATAAACCGTGCCCTTTTCCAGACCCATCTGATAACGCTCCTCCATATAGGTCACAGTCTTGTAGATCATGCTGTCCACATCCGGGTTTTCATCTGCCGGAAGACTGTAGGAACACCAGGAGGTGGTCATGTTGGAGGATCCGTTCTCCGTATCCATGTTGCCGTCATAGCCAAGGGTAAAGGTACAGTGATCGATCCATACGCCCTTGACACCGTTCAGCTTCATCAGCGTCCAGCCGCAGGCTTTATTGTCTCCGTCTTTTTCATCATGGAACATCCACATCTCGTCAAACTTGATGTTGCGGATGATGATGTCGGAGCAGGTGCCCTCCAGACCCCACTCCGCGTGCTTCACCGTATTGCCGCCCTGAGAAAAGATGGTCAGCCCGTGAATGCCGCTGAGCTTCAGCGTAGAAACGCCGCTTTCTATGATGGAGGGGTTCGTGGTAGTCTGAGCTCTCATGTCCCAGCCGTAAGGCTCGATCATGGAGCAGGCTTCCTTGGCGTCCTCTGAGAGGGCATCCCAGCCCAGATCCAGATCTCCTGCGATCTCTATGACTTTGACATATCCTTCTCTGGCGCCCTCCAAGGCCTCCAGAAATTCATATTCATCCTTTACAACCCAGTACGCGTCCGGGTCACCGATGTACTGGCTTCTGTCTTCCGCTCCCACATTGCCTTCCTTGGCAAATCCGGTAATGGAAAAGAAACTGGCATCAAACTGATCGGCCGCGGTACGGTCATCCACTCCGGGGAAATAAACCTGTGATTCATCCTCGGAAAAATACTTGTCTGCTGCCTGTGTCTTCACTGCAGGAAGAGAAAGTCCCGTAAGGATCATGGCCGCGGACAGAAGTCCCGCCATTATACGTTTACACTTCATAAGCTTCTCCTTCTTTCATGAAATCTGCCGATATAATAACAAATTCAGTATAGCATCTTTGCCTATTTTTCGCAACAGGGGAATCAAAAAACCGTCAATATGTCCAAAGCAAAAAAAGCCTCTGAAAACTCAGAGACTTTTTAGAGAGCTACCTAGCGGACTTGAACCGCCGACCTCATCCTTACCAAGGATGCGCGCTACCGACTGCGCCAAGGTAGCAGATCCGGCAGGCTGAAAAAGCAGCCGGCTTTCCGGCAGATTTCTACTGCCGGACACCTCTGTATATTATCATACTTCCCAAAGAAACGCAAGCAGATTTTTATGTTTTTTGATCCAGAAATTTTGTCAGCTTCTGCTTACATCGCTGGACGGCATTGTCCGCTGATTTTGGAGACATGGACAGGGCGTCGGCGATTTCCCGATAGCCTTTTCCCTGAATCATCAGATGAAGCACCTTGCCCTCCGTTTCACTTAAAAAATCCTTTGCCGTCTCCTCGAAAGTTTCCAGAAATTCCTTGTCGATGGCGGCCTGCACCGGGTCAAAGGCGCTTTCCGCTTCCAGCACATCCAGAAGCTTTCCCGCTGTTTCCTGATCCCTGCTGTTTTCTTCCAGCTTGGCCGAAAAAGACACATAATTGTTCAGGGGACTGTTTTTTTTGCTGTGGTATTTGTTGATGGCGGTAAACATTTCCCTTTTGATGCAGAGGACCGCAAAAGAATAAAAGCTTGCGTTCCGGTCCGGGCGGTAATCCCGCACTGCCTTAAACAGGCCGATCATCCCTTCCTGCACCAGATCCTCCTTGTCGGCGCCAATCAGATAATACCGGTTTGCCAAAGACCGCACTGTGCCCTTGTACTTATTCACCAGATAGTCCCACACCTGGGCGGTTCCCTGCTGCATCTGACTGATCAGCTTCTCGTCTGATTGTTCTTTCCAACGGTCTTTTTCCATATGGGCCTATCCCCTTTGCCGAACGATCTCATAGGCAAGCACTCCCGCCGCCACAGACGCGTTAAGGGAGTCGATCTCTCCCTTCATGGGAATGGCGGCGACCATGTCGCAGTTTTCCTTTACCAGACGGCTGACGCCTTCTCCCTCGCTGCCGATCACAAGGCCTATAGGGCCTCTCAGATCCAGGCTGTACATGGGCGTACCGCTCATATCCGCGCATACAAACCAAAGTCCCTGCTTCTTCAGAGACTGAATGGTTTCTTTCAGGTTGGTCACTCTGGCTACCGGCGTGTAATTCAAAGCGCCCGCGCTGGTCTTTGCCACTGTCCCGGTTAGTCCCACAGCCCGGTTTCGGGGAATGATCACCCCATGGGCGCCCGCCAGGTTGGCAGTTCGGATAATGGCTCCCAGATTGTGGGGATCTACAATGCCGTCCAGCAAAAAGAGAAAGGGCGGCTCTCCTTTTTCCTGCGCTTTTTGCAGCATTTCTTCTACCGACGCGTAAGCGTAAGCCGCCGCCAGGGCAATGACTCCCTGGTGCTTGCCCCTTTCCGAAAGTCCGTCCAGCCGTTCTTTTGGCACAAACCGGATCAGAGTGCCCTGCTTTTTCGCCTCCCGGACAATGGTTCCCACAGGACCGTCCTGACAGCCGTCCAGCACATAAAGCCGGTCAACAGTCCTGCCGGAGCGAAATGCCTCCAGCACCGGGTTTCTTCCTTCTATTTTCAGTTGTGTTTCCTGGTTTTTATCTGTCATTTTTTTCTCCCGCCGTCCGGATCCCGGCTTCCCTGATTTTGCAGGTAGTACAGCCCTGCCGCCGCAAGCTCCACCATCCGGTCGTACCGTTTCTGCAGATACAGGCTTCCCATCAGGGCCTCAAAGCCGGTTGCGCGCCTGTAGTCGGCCACAGAAGCATGCTTTGCCATGGTTGCCGGCTTTGCGTTTCTGCCCCGCAGATAGATCTGATGCTCCTCCCTGTTTAAAAGGGGAAGAATGCCCTCTGCCATAACAGACTGACTTTCCGCTTTCACATACCCGGACGCTTTTCTGTGGAGCACATGGTTGCTTGTGTTGGCTTCTCTTACCACCATGGTGCGGATCAGCAGATCAAAAATACTGTCTCCGATAAAAGCCAGCGTCAGCGGCGAATAGGTTTTCAGGTCAAGCCCCTCCGTATCCAGCTTTTCCAGAAGCGCTCTTGTCAGTTCACGCTGCGTTTCTGCGGAAAAAGCCTCTTTCCGCTGTCCGGCAGTTTCCGGCAAAGTCAGATTCTTTTCCATTTTACACCCTCACGCGTATCCTCCAGCAGGATCCCCTGCTGAAGCAGCTGATCCCGGATCTGATCCGCCTTTGCAAAATCTCTTTCCTTTCGGGCTTCCTGCCGTTGGGCGATCAGCTTTTCGATCCGGGCGTCCAGCGTCTCTTCCTGCCTTTCGGTCTTAATTCCCATAATATCGCAGAGCTTTGTCAGCGTATCCAGCAGACCGGACAAAAAGTCCCGGCTCTGTTCTGACGAAGTATTGCTGTTGATCAGCTTTACCAGTTCAAAAATGGCAGCCACCGCGTCCGCCGTATTAAAATCGTCATCCATGGCGGCTTCAAATTTTTTCACATATTCCTCCGCCTGGTCAAGAAGCTTCTTTTCCTCCTGACTGACTTCCCGGGAAAGTCCGCTCTCACACAGCCCGCGCAGTCTGTCCGCCCCGTTGACAATACGCTCCAGTCCGTTTTTGGAAGCTTCCATCAACTCTCTGCTGAAATTGAGAGGGCTTCTGTAATGAGCGCTCAGCATGAAAAACCGCAGCACCTGAAGATCATATTCTTCTCCCACCTGGCGGACCGTAAAGAAATTCCCAAGGGATTTGGACATTTTCCGGTTGTCAATATTCAAAAAACCATTGTGCATCCAGTACCGGGCAAAAGGTTTTCCGTTTGCGGCCTCGCTCTGGGCGATCTCATTTTCGTGATGGGGGAAGATCAGATCTTCTCCTCCCGCATGAATATCGATCTCGTCGCCCAGGTATTTTTTGGCCATTACGGAACATTCAATATGCCAGCCGGGACGTCCCTGGCACCAGGGAGATTCCCAGTAAGGCTCCCCGTCCTTTTTAGGCTTCCAGAGCACAAAATCCAGCGGATCCTCTTTCTGCTCCTCCACGGCGATCCGTTTGCCGGCCTCCAGCTCGTCCAGATTTTTCTTGGACAGCTTGCCGTATTCCGGAAATTTCCGGGTGCGAAAATAAACGGTTCCATCCTCTGCCGCATAGGCAAATCCTTTTTGGATCAGCGTTTCGATCATCTCCACCATGCCGCCGATTTCCTTTGTGGCAAGGGGGTGAACCGTAGCAGGCTTTACGTTCAGGGCTTCCATGTCTTTTTTACATTCCGCGATAAACTTTTCGGAGATTTCGGAAGCAGATACGCCCTCAGCGGCAGCTTTCGCAATGATTTTGTCGTCCACATCGGTAAAATTGGAAACAAAATTCACGTCATAACCTTTGTATTCCATATAGCGGCGCGCCGTGTCAAATATGATCATGGGCCTGGCGTTTCCGATATGGATATAATTGTAAACGGTAGGCCCGCAGACATACATCCGCACCTTTCCCTCTTCGATTGGTACAAACTCTTCTTTTGTTTTTGTCAGTGTATTATAGATCTTCATGTCATCCTCCATATCCTATGGGTTTCTGCATGCTTCTAGTTTATGAAATCCGCGCCTGTTTGTCAACGGCTGTCCGGCTGCGGATCCCGTAAAATCCTTTTTCATACCGCTTCATTTAAAAAGAGGTTCCGAAACCAGGCCTTTGTCAGTTCCTCAATCCTGACCGGGCAGCAGCCTTCTTTTCGGGAAAGGGGCTTCAGGCTGCCCCCTTCGGCGGACAGCGTCAGCAGAAACGGCCCGTTGTTTGCCGGGATCAACGGATCCTCCACCAAAATCTTTCTGGTTATGCGCTTCCTGCTCTTCACAAGGGAAACGCAGGCTTCTAAAGAAACAACGCGGATCATGGTAACAGAATGCGGGGACGCTCCCGGCATCCCGGGATCGCAGCCGGAAATACAGACGGTTTCCCGGCTTTTGTCCTCTTTGTTTTTTTCAGATGTCCAGCACCGGATTTCATCGTAAAGCTGCTCTTTCTCTTCCCGGCCGCAAAGAGGCTCCCGGATCTCCAGGCCTCCCGCTTCTGTATAGCAAAAGGTTCCAAGCAGCCGGTCTCCGTCAAAAACGCCCATCAGGTCTCCGCCTTCGCTTGCCAGTTCTTTTTGCAGCCTCTGCAGATAAACCGGATCTCTCATGGCATACAGCAGACTGCCTGAGTCCGCCAGCCAGCTGTTCATAGAGTTTGCCGCGCCTGCCCGGTCCTCTTTTCCCAAAGGGCGTACCAAAAACCTTTCCTCCCGCTTTTTTTCACCGTTTTCCTCCGGTTCCATGGGGATCCCCATGCACTTACCCGCGCTCACAAATCCAAAAGGCGTGTAATACGCCTCCTTGGCCGGCGTCAGGAACACAAAGGGCATTTTTCTTTCTTCCCGGCGGGCAAGTCCTTCTTTCATCAGACCTGTCATCAGTCCCTTTCGTCTCATGTCGGGCCTGGTGGCCACTGCCACAAGAAAATCCGCCGTTATCGGCTTTCCGTAAAAAACACACCGTACCGGATTCCAGTGGATCATAGCGCAGATCTCCTGACGGCTGTCCTTGCAGACCAGGATCTCATTGTCCGCGCCTTTTCCCTCATAATAAACATCCAGAAAATCTCTGCCGTCTTCCGGAAAGACCTGCTCCCACAGGGCGCGGCTTTTTTCATGATCTTCTTTTTTCAGAGAGATGACCGGCCGGTTCATGGACGTGTTTCCCCGGGCACAGCCCTACAGCCGCCCGGACAGTTTTTGCAGGGCGCTTCCGCCATCAGACTTTCCGACAGGTTTATCTGCCGGTCCGCGGCAAAAACAGGCGCGATGGAGCAGATCCCATAGGCGCTGATTCCCTCTCCCTTTCCGGTAAAGCCCAGCTTTTCCTCTGTGGTCGCTTTGATATTTACCTGATCCTCCTGGATTCCCAAAGCGTTCCCAATCTTCTTTGCCATTTCGGGAATGTACGGCCGCATTTTGGGTTCCTGCGCTACAATGGTGGCGTCAATGTTTTCAATATAATATCCATGCTCCTCCAGCAGATTCCCTACCTTTTTCAACAGTTCCATGCTGGAAATTCCCAGGTAGGCGTCGTCTGTATCGGGAAAATGCAGTCCGATATCTCCCAGCGCAGCCGCTCCCAGAAGTGCGTCCATAATGGCATGAACGAGCACATCCGCATCGGAATGGCCCAGCAGGCCTTTTTCATATGGAATCGTCACTCCGCCCAGGATCAGAGGCCGTCCCTCCACCAGCTTATGCACATCATAGCCCATTCCAACTCTCATGGCAATTCTCCTTTACCCAGTCCCCTGTTTCGGCAGCGGACTTTCCGTCATGCCTGTCGGGTTCTTTTGCTATTCAGTAAAAGAAAAGCCCCGAAATCCCCTACAAGGTTTTCGACGCTTTTTTTAATAGCGGGAAAGGGATTTGAACCCCCGACACCACGGGTATGAACCGTGTGCTCTAGCCAACTGAGCTATCCCGCCATATTTAAAATACATGGGACCTATAGGGCTCGAACCTATGACCCTCTGCTTGTAAGGCAGATGCTCTCCCAGCTGAGCTAAGATCCCATGATGCCGGCCATCGCTGACCTGCCTTGCTATTATACTATCACCCATCTGGGAAAGTCAACACTTATTTTCTTTTTTTATTGTTTTTTCCATGTTTTTCTTTCCCACAGACGAATCCGTTCGCCGTCCGGTCCGGAGACTGTAAAATAGCTGACCCTGCCGTCCGAAAAAGCAAGCTCCCGCAAGGCAGGCTCTATTGACCGGATTTTCTCTTTTGCGGCCAAAAACCGGGCTTTTTTCGCGTCCGTCACCGCCAGGGCAACATGATCCAGCCGTCCCGGCCCTTTTTTTTTCAGTTCCGGCCGGTCAGCCTCCGTTACCTGGATCAGCTCCAGCGTAAACCCATGACAGGCTGCAAATCCAATCTGCATCCGGCCGTTTTCCGTATCCAGATATCCGTCCATGATTTTCTGAAAGCCCAGCTTTTCGTAAAACCGCAGGGAGGTCTTCAGATCTGAAATTTTTATGGCCAGGTGCGACCAGCCCTGCAGGCCGGTCTCCCCTCCGTAGCTGCGGTTATAATCATGGCACAGCTCTACCACTTCCTTGTTGGGTCCCGTAAAATTGATGCCCCGAACCCCCTGTTTGCCAATGTGATCGTAAAACACACAGCCTTTTGGCGTACTCTCATGGAGACAGGCCCCATTATGATAAACCTGTGTGGCACATTCCGTAAAATCCGGCGCATCCAGGGCAAAATGATCGATCACCCCGGTATCGCGTGCTTCGATCTGGCCCATCAGATGCGGGGCAGGACGGTACAGCTGGATTACAAGATCCCGCTGCCTGATAAACAGCATGTCCATCCGTTCCGGATAAAATACCGATTTTTCCTCTGTTTTTTCAAATCCCAGCATCCGGATATACCAGTCCGCAGATTCGTAAAGATCACAGACCGGAATTCCAAGATGAGAGACTCCTTTTACCAGATCCGCTAACATTTCTTCTCCTTACCATACTTTACTTGAAATAGGAAACCCCTGACGCGAAGATTCCAAGATCCTGACGTCCGGTAATGTTAATGGCAACGCCGCGTCCCTGCCGCTCTGCGTGGGCCATCTTGCCAAGACAGCGTCCGTCGGGGCTGGTGATTCCCTCGATGGCATAGTATGATCCGTTGATATTCCACTCTTCATCCATGGAAGTCCTGCCCTCCAGATCACAATACTGAGTGGCTACCTGTCCATTGGCAAACAGCTGCCGGATCACCTGGTCAGGCGCCACAAAGCGGCCTTCCCCATGGGACGCCGGGTTGGTGTAAACGCCTCCAAGCTCTGCGTTCATCAGCCAGGGAGAGCGGTTGCTTGCCACCTTGATATAGGCCATTTTGGAAATATGGCGGTTCACTGTATTGTAGGTCAGCGTAGGGCTCTCCTTGGTCTGTCCGGTAATCTTGCCATAGGGCACCAGACCCAGCTTAATCATTGCCTGAAAACCGTTGCAGATTCCAAGGGCAAGTCCGTCCCGCTCATTTAAAAGCCTGTGAACCGCTTCCCGGATCTTTTCATTCTGGAACGCGGTTGCAAAAAACTTGGCGGAGCCGTCCGGCTCATCACCGGCAGAAAAGCCGCCGGGGAACATGATCATCTGGGCCTGTCCGATCTGCTTTTCAAATTCCTCCACCGACTCCAGAATTTCATTCGGCTTCAGATTTTTGAAGATCCGCGTGGTCACAGTTGCCCCTGCCGCCTCAAACATTTTGGCGCTGTCATATTCACAGTTGGTGCCGGGAAATACCGGAATGAACACATTGGGCTTTGCCACCTTATGCCTGCAGACATAAATATCCTTTGTGTCAAACAGGCCGCTTTCCACCGGCTTGGTCTCCCTGGAAGCTTTTGAGGGGAATACCTTTTCCAAAGGCTTTTTCCATGCCCGGACAGCCTCCTCCACCGTCAGCCTGGTCTTTCCAAACACAAAGCATCCGTCGTCTGTCACCTGTCCCAGAAGCACACATCCCATTGGAATGTCTGTGAAATGTTCTTTTGGCACTTCCAGGATCATGTTGCCGACAGCAGGCTCAAACAGCTTTGCCGGATCGATCTCCGCGTCCAGCACAAAACCTTTGTGATTGCCAAAGGCCATCTTGCTCAGGGCCGGGATCACGCCCTTTCCGTCAGTTACATAAGCGGACAGCACATACCCTTTCTGCATGGCGTCGTGGATCTCTTCATAGAGCCTGGCCGCCTGCTTGTAATCGGGAAGATCGTACGCGTCCTTTTCGATCCGGTAATACAGAAGGATGCTTTCATGGCCTTTCAGTTCCGGCGTGATCACATCGGAAAGCTCTGCCACGTCCACCGCAAAGGAAACAAGAGTGGGCGGCACGTCAATCTGGTTAAAGGTACCGGACATACTGTCCTTTCCGCCAATGGAGGGCAGTCCAAACTGCATCTGGGCCTCATATGCCCCAAGAAGAGCCGCAAAAGGCTGACTCCAGCGGGCGGGATCCTCCGTCATGCGGCGGAAATATTCCTGAAAAGTAAAACGGATCTTTTTATAATCGCCTCCGGCCGCCACAATGCGGGAAATGGATTCCAGAACCGCGTAGACGGCGCCGTGATACGGGCTCCAGCTGGAAAGGAACGGGTCAAAGCCATAGCTCATCATGGTGACGGTGTCACATTTTCCCTTTAGCACCGGAAGCTTCGCCACCATAGACTGAGTTTCCGTCAGCTGATATTTTCCTCCATAGGGCATATAAACGCTGCCGGCCCCGATAGAGGAATCAAACATCTCCACAAGTCCTTTCTGGGAGCATACGTTCAGATCCTGCAGGCAGGCAAGCCATGCTTCTTTCACATTTTTGATCACAGGCGTTGTAAAGTAACGTCCTTCTTTGTCCGGGATTTCCACAAATACGTCGGTCTCCTGATGAGCGCCGTTGGTATCCAGAAACTTTCTGGAAATGTTCACGATCTCTTTTCCTCTCCAGATCATTACCAAACGGGGTTCTTCCGTCACCACGGCAACCTGAACCGCCTCCAGGTTTTCCTCCCGGGCGTACGCCAGAAACTGTCCGGCATCCTTTGGATCCACCACCACTGCCATACGCTCCTGAGACTCGGAAATGGCAAGCTCTGTACCGTCAAGACCCGCGTATTTTTTCGGCACCAGATCCAGCTGGATCCTCAGACCGTCTGCCAGCTCACCGATGGCAACAGAGACGCCTCCCGCTCCAAAGTCGTTGCATTTTTTGATCAGACGGCTCACTTCCTCCCGGCGGAACAGCCTCTGAATCTTCCGTTCTGTAGGCGCATTGCCCTTTTGTACCTCCGCGCCGCATGTTTCAATAGATGTTTCCGTGTGAACCTTGGAGGATCCGGTAGCCCCGCCGCAGCCGTCTCTGCCGGTACGGCCTCCAAGAAGAATGATCACGTCTCCCGGATCAGAGGTTTTGCGGATAACATTTTTTCTGGGCGCGGCACCCATAACTGCGCCGATCTCCAGACGTTTTGCCACATAATCGGGATGATAGATTTCTTTTACATAACCGGTAGCCAGGCCGATCTGATTGCCGTAGGAGCTGTATCCGCTTGCGGCGCCGCGCACCAGTTTTTTCTGAGGCAGCTTGCCGGGCAGTGTTTTTTCCAGGGAAACCGTTGGATCTGCCGCGCCGGTGACACGCATTGCCTGATAAACATAGGAACGTCCGGAAAGAGGATCCCGGATCGCGCCGCCCAGACAGGTGGCCGCGCCGCCAAAGGGCTCTATCTCCGTAGGGTGGTTGTGTGTCTCGTTTTTAAAACTCACCAGCCACTCCTCTGTTTTTCCGTCTATGACAACAGGCACAACGATGCTGCAGGCATTGATCTCTTCGGATTCTTCCAGATCCTGCAGCTTGCCTTCTTTTTTCAGCTTTCGCATGGCGATCAGAGCCAGATCCATCAGACAGACAAACTTGTCCTCTCTGTTTTGGAAAAGCTCCTGACGGGCGGCCAGATAGGATCTGTAGGAAGCCTCTATGGGCTCTCTGTAAGGACCATCCCCAAACTTCACATTTTTTAATTCCGTGGAAAACGTAGTATGACGGCAGTGATCGGACCAGTAGGTATCCAGCACCCGGATCTCTGTCATGGTGGGATTCCTGTGCTCTTCTTCCCGGTAGTAATTCTGAATATGCACGAAATCACGGAATGTCATAGCCAGGTTCAGAGAATCATACAGGTTTTTCAGCTCAGCCTCCCGCAGGCCGCAGAATCCGTCAAATACCTTAACATCGGCCGGTTCCTCAAAAACCGTTTCCAGAGTATCCGGCTTGTCCATGCCGGTTTCCCTGGAATCCACCGGGTTGATGCAAAATCCCTTGATGGTCTCAAACTGCTGATCGGTAATATCACCCTGGATCACATAAGTGGTGGCGGTGCGGATCAGCGGCTGCACGTCTTCTTTCAGAAAATGAACGCACTGGAGGGCAGAATCCGCTCTCTGATCAAACTGCCCCGGCAGATATTCCACACTGAATATCCTTCCGTTTCCGGCGTCAAATGTTTCTTCATAATAATCGTCAACGGGAGGTTCATGGAATACAACGCCAAGGGCTTTTTGATAAATATCTTCCGGCAGATTTTCCACATCGTAACGGATCAGCACCCGCACACCGGTGACCTGCCCGATTCCCAGATAGCTGTGGATCTCCTCGGCAAGCTCAGCTGCCCTCACAGCAAACGCGGGTTTTTTCTCCACATAAATTCTTCTTACTTTACTCATCTGTTTACCTGTCCCTTTCTGTTGGTCAGTCTTCTGCTCATCGCAGTCCGATCATTCTATTTCTTTTATGCGGCTGTCTCAAAACAAATGCTTTTTGGCGTCTGCTCTGAGACAGCCTGCTAAAAGTTCAGTTTTTCACAAGTACCGTTGCGTAGCCGTTTTCTCTCAGACGCTTTTCCAGGTCCACCGCGTCGTCCATTTCCCGGAAGGCGCCGGCAAACACTTTGTAATAGCCGTCCTCAAACACCACATAAGCCGGGAACCCCTCCCCCACCAGCTCTTCCAGAAGCTTTCTTGCGTTGGATTCCATGCGGAACACGCCCACCTGCACTTTGTAGTAAGGCTGCTGGCTCAGGATACTGTCCAGGATTCCCTGGGCAATGGCCTGCACAATCCCCTCATAATTGTTGTCAAATAACCGGTTATCCTCCAGAGAATCCAGATATCCGGCCTGCACCAGCACCGCCGGCATCTGCGTGCGCTTCAGCACAACCAGATTCGGTCGCTCCTCCACCCCTCTGTTTACAAATCCAAGGGATTCCATATTCTCATTGATGGCCTTTGCCATCTTTTCTCCGTCGCCGCCCTGGCGGTAGATAAAAGATTCTACCCCGGAAGCCTGATTTGGTTCCGGAAAAGCGTTCCGGTGAAGAGACACAAAATAATCCGCGCCCTCATTGTTCGCCGCCATAGCCCGCTCGTAAGGCGTATGATACACATCGGAAGTGCGGGTGTACATAACGTCCACGCCGTTCTGCTCCAGCACATCTCCCACGTCCTGAACCAGCTTCAGATTGTCATCCTTTTCCCGCCGGTTCTCATATACGGCTCCATAGTCCCTGCCGCCGTGTCCTGCGTCCAATGCTACTTTTTCTGCCAATTTTGATACATCCATTTCGGTTCTTTCTATACAGGATATGCCGGCATCGGATTTTTGTTCAATCAAATTCTTCTTGCGCCGTCTCCTATATCCACTACATAGAAATCCGCGCTGTAGCCGATCTTTTTCAGATAAATGGCGCCCACCTGCCGGATAAATTCCTCCACGCAGCTTTCCTCCACAATGCTTACGGTACAGCCTCCAAAGCCCGCGCCGGTCATACGGGAACCGATCACGCCTTTTTGTTCCCAGGCGGCCTCCACAAGGGTATCCAGCTCCGGCCCCGTCACCTCATAATCATCCCGCAGAGAAATGTGGGATTCGTTCATCAGCTGTCCAAACTGCTTCAGATCGCCTGCTTTCAGCGCTTTCACCGCCTGAACGGTACGCTGGTTTTCCGTCACCGCGTGGCGCACCCGGCGAACCCTTACAGGATCGGTGATGATCTCCTTTGTCTTTTCAAAAGCCTCCACGGTCAGCTCGCCCAGTGTGCTGATATCCAGCACAGATTTCAGCTCCGCCAGAGAATCGTCGCATTGATCCCGCCGCTCGTTGTATTTGCTGTCTCCAAGCCCTCTTTTTTTATTGCTGGAAGCAATGACGATCTTGTAGCCTTTCATATCCAGCGGGGCGTATTCATAATCCAGATTGCTGGTATCCAGGAAAATGGCGCTGTCCTTTTTTCCCATAGCAATGGAAAACTGATCCATAATGCCGCAGTTGACGCCGTTGAATTTATTTTCCGAATACTGGCAGAACAGGGCAATGTCTTTCATGGACATATCAAAGCCATAGATATCTTTCAGCATCACCGCCACAGCCACCTCTACGGAGGCGGAAGAAGAAAGTCCGGACCCGTTGGGAATGTTGCCGTATAAAAGCAGATCAAATCCGTTGGTAACGGCATATCCCTTTTCATGAAATGTCCAGATCACGCCCTTGGGATAATTGGTCCATCCAAATTTCCTGTGATAATACAATTCATCCAGAGAGGACTCCGCAATGCCCAGATGGGAAAAATTCTGGGAAAACATCCGAAGCCTCCGGTCGTCTCTCTTTCTGGCGATCACATATGTACCAAGCGTCAGAGCGCAGGGGAACACATGTCCGCCGTTATAATCGGTATGCTCTCCGATCAGGTTGACCCTGCCCGGCGCAAAGTATGCCCGGATGTCCCCTCCTTCCCCATACAGCTCCTCAAACTTTCGTATCAGTTCTTCTTTCATTGCTTCCTCACCGTTCCTTTACTCTTCTATCTCCACAAAGCTCTTGTCATATGTAATCTCACAGCGATACCGGGGATCCTCCTGCCTAAGAAGCTCCTCCAGCTTTTTTTGCAGCGCTTCCTCCTGCTCCTGATGGAATTCATAGGGCACTGCCATATCAAATATCAGACGGATGACTTCATTTTCCCGGATCATCCGGAAGTCGTGGATGGTCAGACGCTCATCCAAAGTACCCAAAAGGGCGGTCACCTTTTCCCTTGCCGCAGTCAGTTCCCGGGAATCCAGCTCCAGAGGATCCGTATGGATCAGCAGCATAATTCCCAGCTTTCTGGAAGCATCCCTTTCAATGCGGTCGATCAGTTCATGACACCGGACGATATTTTCCCTGTCGGAAACCTCCGCGTGAATGGAAGCCATACTGTTGGCGGGCCCGTAGTTGTGGATGATCAGGTCGTGAGTGCCGCGGATGCCTTCATATTTTTCCACAAACTCCTTGATCCGCCGGTACTGCTGCGGGTCCGCAGGTCCTCCCAGAAGAGGCTTTGAGGCGTCCATCACAATGCTGATGCCGGCCCAGATGATGAGAAGAGAAACCAGAAGCCCTGCCCATCCGTCAATATTGATCTGAAACAGTCTGTATACCAGCAGGGAAACCGCCGTAACCAGCGTGGCCAGCACATCCCCCACAGCATCCACCGCGGTGGCTTCCATCACCTTTGAATGAATGGTCTTTCCAAGCTTCCGGTTAAAATAAGCCATCCACAGTTTCACGGCCACGGAAAAAAGCAGTCCGGCCATGGCCACCCACTGAAACGCCATTTTCTGAGGATGGAGGATCTTGTGAACAGATTCCTTAAGAAACGTGATGCCAACCTCCACTACCAGAAAAGCCACGATCATGGCGGCAATATATTCCATTCTGCCATGACCGAAAGGGTGATTTTTGTCCGCGGGCTTTTCTGCCATCTTTACTCCCACCAGACCAATGATGTTGGATACGGTGTCAGACAGATTGTTGAACGCGTCTGCCAGCACGGAAACACTGTGCAGCATGGCGCCAAGAACAAATTTCACGGCAAAGAGCACCAGGTTGCAGCCCATTGCCACACAGCTTCCCAAAACGCCATAGGCGGTCCGAACCTTGATGTTGTCTGTTTTTTCATAATCTTTTACAAAATGCTGTATCATCCACCGGGTCATAAACCAGCCCTGCTTTCCTAATGAACGGGGCTGCGGCAAAAAGCTCAGCTTCTAAACTTGCTTTGCGGCAGCCCCTTTTGATCCTGACAAGGTCAGAATGTAAATTTGTCTTCAAAATATTTCATAAGATCCTGAATGCTGATACGCTCCTGGGCCATAGTATCCCGATCCCGCACGGTAACGGCTCCGTCCTCCTCTGAGTCAAAATCGTAGGTAATGCAGAAAGGCGTGCCGATCTCGTCCTGTCTTCTGTAACGCTTACCGATATTGCCCCTGTCGTCAAATTCACAGTTGTATTTTTTGGTCAGCATCCGGAACACTTTTTCCGCGCCCTCGTTCAGCTTTTTGGAAAGAGGCAGAACGCCGATCTTTACCGGAGCCAGCGCAGGATGAAAACGCAGAACGGTACGCTTATCTCCGCCCTCAAGTTCTTCTTCATCATATGCGCCGCAGAGAAACGCCAGAACAACACGGTCCGCGCCAAGAGACGGCTCGATCACATAAGGAATATACTTTTGATTCTTACTGTCGTCAAAATAACTCATGTCCTCTTTGGACACTTCCTGGTGCCGGGTCAGGTCATAATCGGTCCGGTCCGCAATGCCCCACAGCTCGCCCCATCCAAAGGGGAACAAAAACTCAATATCCGTGGTCGCCTTGCTGTAGAAAGAGAGCTCCTCCTTTTCATGATCCCGCACACGCATTTCCTCTTCTTTCATGCCAAGGCTCTTCAGCCAGCTGATACAGTACTGTTTCCAGTAGGCGAACCACTCCAGATCCGTATCCGGCTCGCAGAAAAACTCCAGCTCCATCTGCTCAAATTCTCTTGTCCGGAACGTAAAGTTGCCGGGCGTAATCTCATTTCGGAAAGACTTTCCGATCTGAGCGATTCCAAAGGGGATCTTCTTTCTGGAAGTTCTCTGAACGTTCTTGAAATTCACAAAAATTCCCTGAGCCGTTTCCGGACGAAGATACACGATATTTTTTGCGTCCTCGGTAACGCCCTGGAATGTCTTGAACATCAGATTGAATTCCCGGATATCCGTGAAATTGTGTTTGCCGCATGTCGGGCAGGGCACCTGATGCTCCTCAATAAAATCCCGCATCTGCTCATGGGTCCAGGCGTCCACGCCGGATTCCAGCGCGATGCCGTTCTCAGAGGCAAATTTTTCAATCAGCTGATCCGCCCGAAACCGCTCATGACATTCCCGGCAGTCCATCAAAGGATCGCTGAAGCTGCCCAGATGCCCGGAAGCCACCCAGGTCTGGGGATTCATCAAAATCGCACAGTCTACGCCTACGTTATATGGGCTTTCCGTGACAAACTTCTGCCACCAGGCCTTTTTTACATTGTTTTTCAGTTCCACGCCAAGATTGCCGTAATCCCATGTATTAGCCAGTCCTCCGTATATTTCGGATCCGGCATACACAAACCCTCTTGCCTTTGCAAGGGCTACGATCTTCTCCATCGTCTTTTCCATCATGATCGTCCTCATTTCCAAATCAGTCTTCTGGCCTGGGGCCATGGATTCATTATAACCGCAAACAGACCGTATTTCAACAAAAAAATGCAGAAATGAGAACGGGATAAATCCGGGATCCCGGTCAGAACAGGATCTTTTTCATTTTCCGCGAAAACAGATAGACGGTATCGGAAAGTATGTCCTCCGCGGCCACCTGGGTTTCGTTGACCTGCCGCACCACTTCCCGGAGTTTTTCTTTTTCGTAAGCCTCTTTTGCCGGAAGAAGAATCACCTCGTGAACAGAGCTTGGAAGAATGTACAGATCCGCTCCCACCGTCATGGCAAATCTGGAAAGGACGCCCGGATAAAGCATACAGATCGCCCCGTACCGCCGAAGATAATTGGTCAGCACATACATATGGCTGTCCACGCGCACCTGCTCCATTTCCTCTCTGGTCAGGTCGGACGGATCCTCCCGGGCCATTTCCCGCAGGATCTGATTCATGGGCTTGAGCTCCACCGGAAGCTTTTCCCTTGTATTGCTCATGGCGATTCTGTATAAATCCGCCGTCTGAATCTGCCAGAGATCCAGATGCGAATTGCATACCTGTATCTGAATCTCTCCAAGAGTCTCATGTCGCAGCTTGCAGTAAAACACAATGGCAAGATCCATAATACGGATATGGGGAATGTCGGACAGGTTTTCCCGGTTTCGCTCAAAGTGAACCAGCCTGCCGTAAAGATGATCCTTTACCTGATCGAATTCTTTGTAAAAGTCCATGTTTACCGGATCGATCCTGTCTTCGCCGTATTTATAAAAGTCCGTGATTTCTCCGACAATGGTGCCCAAAGGGCAGCCTTTTTCATATTCTTCAAAATAATCGTTCAGGTACAGGGCGGGCGCTATGGTGTTTCCCTCCCGCAGCACTGTCAGTCCATCCAGTCTGCTCCCGTTGTTTCTCAGGATCTTATGGATCTCAATCTGATCATCCTTTTGCAGTTCTTTTTGTACCGATTCCAGCACCCGGTCTTTGAATTCCTCATATTCCATTTTAGTCCATCCTTTTTCTTTTTTGTTGAAATTTTATATAATTTGTTGCTTCATGTTCTAATTATATTGTATTTGTCAATTCTTGTCAACGAAATTTTTTATGATTTTTTCATTTTTTGTATAAAACGGATAAAACAGTTGATACTACAGGATAGAAATTGTCTTTCCCCGACAATTTCACTACAAAAGACGAATAGTAATACTTATCCTCCCCTTTTTTAGTCCCCGGCATCTGATCTTTCAGGCTCCGGGGACTTTCTTTTCCCCATTTCAGGGTCTTACGGGGAATCTGTTCCACTTGCAACAGGCCGCGCAATCTGGTAAAATACGGATAAATACTCAACCACGCCAGAAAGGAGCCTTTTGCAATGCCGGATTTCGCGCCTCTTTTCATTCCCGCCGTCCTTGCTTTTCTGTTTATCCTGATCAAGCTTGCAGGGGTCAGGGAATTGTCCCTTTTCGGACATTCATTCAGCCTTTTTCTGGAGCCCTCCGCAGAAAGCGATCCTGTGTCGGCAGCCGATCTGCTTACCGTTGTGGGCTGGGCACTCTTCATCAGGGCGCTGGCTTACCTGCTCAGCGCTTATGTAGTCCCTGCCTTTCAGATCGGCGATATTTCCAGCCTTCCGGATCGCTGGGCAAACTGGGACGGCAGCCACTATCTGAATCTTGCCAGGCTTGGCTATTCTGATTTTACAGAAGACGGACAGCACCTGTTTCTGGTTTTCTTTCCGCTGTATCCGTGGCTGATCCGGGGACTGCATCTTCTGATTCCCAATTACCAGGCCTGTGCTTATCTGGTATCCAACCTGTGTTTTGTAGGGGGCTGCTGCTATTTTTATCTGCTTGTGGCAAATGATTTTTCCAAAAAGACCGCCTTTCGCAGCGTACTTTTGCTTTCTCTCTTTCCGTTTGCCTTTTTCTTTGGGGCAGTCCGCACGGAAAGTCTGTTTTTCCTGACCTCGGCGGCATCCCTGTACTATATCCGAAAACACCGGTTCTTTCCCGCGTCGGTCTGGGGCGCCCTGGCTGCCCTCTCCCGTATGCAGGGACTGCTGCTTGCGGTAGCGGCGGCCGCGGAGATCATTTCCGCCTATCATCCTTTTGCCATGCTGAAAGAAAAGCGGTTTCATGACTTTTGGACTCTTTGCTGGCAGAAAGTGATCTTCCTGCCCCTGACCGCTGTAGGCACGCTGATCTATCTTTTGTTGAATTATCATGTAAGCGGCAACCCTTTCCAGTTTCTGATCTATCAGAAAGAACACTGGTTCCAGGGCTCTACCCTGTTTACCAACACGCTTCAGATCATCTGGAATCAGATAACCAGTGCGGATCCGGACAAGATTCTGATCCTGTGGTTTCCTCAGTTTGTCCTGTTCTTCTTCGGACTTGTGGTGCTGCTGATCGGAATCCGCCGCATACCCGCCACCTACAGCGTGTACTTTTTCATATACTTTTTCATGAACTTTTCCATTACCTGGCCCTTAAGCTGCGGCAGATATATGACCTGTGCCCTGCCCATGTTCGTTGTACTGGCAGAATCAAGCCGCCGGCATCCCCATCTGCACCGCGGCCTGCTTACGGCGTCTGCCATGCTGTTTGCCGTGTACATTCCGCTGTTTTTAATGAACCTGCATTTATATTAAAGGAGGCTTCTTATGTTTGACGACCATCTTCACACCTGTTTTTCCGGAGACAGCGACGCTTCTGTGGAATCCATGGTGGAGGCCGCCGTGGAAAAGGGACTGACCTCCATCTGCGTTACCGATCATCAGGATCCGGACTTTCCGCCCTGCGACATCAGCTTTGATCTGGATACGGATCGGTATCTGCCTGTGCTGTCCTCCTTTCGTCGGCGCTATCAGAACCGCATAGATCTCCGCATTGGGGTGGAGCTTGGCCTGCAGCCTCATCTGGCTTCTTATTTTCAGGATTATGTAAACCGGTATCCCTTTGATTTTATCATTGGCTCTACCCATGTGGTAGCAGGACTGGATGTGTATGATCCGGCCTACTTTGCGGGGAAACAGGAGCGGGACGCCTATGAACAGTATTTTCAGACTGTGCTGGAGAATCTGAAGTCCTTTTGCAATATTGACGTATGCGGCCATCTGGATTATGTGGTTCGTTACGGTCCCAACAAAAATCGATTTTACTCCTATGAAGCCTATGCCCACTGTCTGGATCCCATTCTGCGGTTTCTGACAGAAAAGGGCATCGGACTGGAAGTGAACACCGGCGGCTTAAAAAGCGGCCTTGGAACAACCAATCCGATGCCTGAGATCATCAAACGGTATCTGGCTTTGGGAGGCGACTGCGTCACGCTGGGCTCCGACGCCCACAGACCGGAAGAGATCGCCGGTCATTTCCCCAGAACTCTTGAGATCTTAAAAGACTGCGGCGTCCGGTATCTCTGCACCTTTTCCCGCCGCAGGCCCGCCCATGTAAAGCTTTGACCCGCGGGCCGGGTCTTTTTACGCCGGCTGGCCGCCGGCAGTGGTAAAGGCTTCGTAGACTGCCGATCCGCTTCTCAGATCTGCCACATGTTTTTTTACCGCCTCAACGGTTTTCTCAATCTCCTCTTTTGTAGTCCCGGCTCCAAGAGTCAGCCGCAGTGACCCGTTTGCCAGCGCGTCCGGCAGACCAATGGCTTTCAGCACATGGGAGGGTTCTGTCGATCCGGTAGTACACGCGCTTCCTCCGGAGGCGCAGATCCCATCCATATCCAGAAGTACCCGTAAGTTTTCCCCTTCAATAAACTGAAAACTGAAATTTGCGTTATTGGGCAGCCGCAGTTTCCGGCTGCCATTTAATCTTGTATAAGGCACCTCCGCCAGAATTCGTTTGATCAGATAGTCCCGCAGAGACCTTTCATGGGCTTCTCTGGCAGCCATTGTCTTCTGGCACAGCTCTACAGCTTTTCCAAATCCGGCAATTCCCGCCACATTTTCCGTTCCCGCGCGCATTCCCCGCTCCTGGGCGCCTCCATGCAGAAAGGGCTTCAGGTTTACCTGCTTTGCCGCATACAAAAAACCCACGCCCTTTGGGCCGTAGCATTTGTGACTGCTGGCGCTGAGCAGGTCAATGCCCATCTCTTTTACGTCAATGGGAATCTGACAGAATGCCTGCACCGCGTCGGTATGAAACAGAATGCGCCTTTCCTTTGCGATCTGTCCGATTTCCCTGATTGGCTGGATCGTCCCGATCTCATTGTTGGCTGTCATGACGGAGATCAAAACCGTATCCGGCCGAATGGCGTCCCGCAGCTCCCGAAGTGATATGAAACCCTGTTCATTTACAGGCAGATAAGTGATTTCAAATCCCCTTTCTTCCAGATAACCGCAGGTATGGAGCACCGCGTGATGCTCCATGGCCGTGGTGATCAGATGGCCGCCTCCTTGCCCGTACTGCTCTGCCACTGCCGTCAGCGCCCAGTTGTCGCTTTCCGTACCGCCTCCTGTAAAATAGATTTCTTCACTGTCTGCATGGATCGCCGCCGCCACTGTCTGCCTGGCGTCTGCCAGGGCTTTTTTGGGCGCCTCCGACAGACCGTAGCTGCTGGAAGGATTTCCGTAATCTTCTCCGCAGTAAGGCAGCATGGCTTCCAGCGCTTCCGGCGCAAGGGGCGTGGTAGCCGCGTGATCCAGATATATCCATGGGTCCATGAATCTGCTCCTTCCTTTTTCCTCCGTTCTGCCATGGATGATTGACTCATATATATATTGACAAGACCAACTTGAAGTCTTTGCCATGAACAACAAAAAAAAGATTTTAAAAGGCACCCTGATCCTGACGATCGCAGGTGCCGTAACCCGGCTGATCGGTTTTTATTATAGGATATTCCTCTCCCATCAGATTGGTGCAGAGCAGCTTGGCATCTACCAGCTGATCTTTCCGCTTCTGGTTCTGGCTTTTTCCTTTACCTCCTCCGGTATCCAGCTGGTGATCTCCCGACAGGTTGCCGCTGGCGCGTGCCGAAGCCGCGCTTCCGGAAGCGACGGCAAAGAAGTGCTGATCGCGGGCCTTTTTCTCTCCATGGTGCTGTCTGCCGGCGTTTTTTTTCTGATGCGCCGCTTCGCCCCCTTTCTGGCAGAGCATTTTCTGTCGGAGCCCAGATGCGCACCCCTTCTTCGGGCCGCGGCATGGTGCGTTCCCCTTTCCGGCATTCACATGTGCATTGAGGGCTATTACTTTGGCAGACAGAAAACAGCCATTCCAGCCGCGACCAGTCTGGCTGAGCAGCTGGTACGGGTATTATCCGTATGGCTTCTATGCCGGATCGCCGTTTCGGAGGGCCGGGCCCTGACCGTAGAGGTGGCTGTCTACGGCATGGTTCTTGGAGAGGCAGCTTCCGCCCTGATCTGCGTCACGGCGCTGTCCTTTGGAAAAAAAGCCTCCCTTTCCGCCCTCTTTGGCGGCTGCTTTCGAGAAACCGCTCAGGCTTTTGTCCGCCAGGGAATTCCCCTTACCGCCAACCGGGTGCTGCTGAATCTGCTTCAGAGCCTGGAGGCGGTGCTGATTCCCGGCAGACTGCGGATGTTTGGATTGTCCGCTTCGGAAAGCCTGAGCGTTTACGGAGTTCTCACCGGTATGGCCCTGCCCTTTGTCCTGTTTCCCTCCACGCTGATCAACTCGGCATCCACCATGCTGATGCCCTCCGTTGCGGACGCGCAGGCAAGACATCAGGAATACTCCCTGAAAAGCACTGTGGAGTATACCCTGAAATACTGCCTGCTCCTTGGTATTTTCTGTACTTCCGTTTTCGTTTTCTGGGGACATCAGATCGGGCTGGCGGTCTTCCACAACCAGCTGGCCGGCCGCTTTTTATGCGTTCTGGGATGGATCTGCCCGCTGCTTTATATTTCCTCTACCTTTGGCAGCATCATTCACGGTCTTGGCAAAACCATGACCGTTTTTGTGATCAATTTATGCAGTCTGTTTCTGCGCATCCTCTTTGTGCTGATCCTGATTCCCAGATATTCCATTTTAGGTTATCTGTGGGGCATGCTGGCCTGTCATCTGCTGTCTGCCTTTCTGTATATTGTGATCTTAAAAAGATCCATTGCCTTTTCCGTAAATCTGACGGAATATCTAATCAAGCCCTGCCTTGCCGCCCTGGCTTCCTGTATGGCGGCCCGGCTGATGATCCCGGCCCCAAAGGAACCATCCATTCCCGTCCTTGGATTTCTGCTGGCTCTCAGCGGCGCCGTCTATTTGCTGTTTATTTGTTTTATGGGATGTCTGAAAGAATTCAGACGGGAACATTGACTTCCAAATGAATTCGCAATATAATGAAATGCGTACGTTATCAATCTCAAAATCCAAAGGAATGACAATATGAACTTAGAATTTAAAAGAAAACTGCCTATCCCCATGGAGATCAAGAAAGAATATCCCCTTTCTGAGCGGGCAGCGGCAGTCAAAGAAACAAAAGACCGGGAAATCCGGGATGTGTTTACCGGCGCTTCCGATAAATTTCTTGTGATTATCGGGCCCTGTTCCGCGGACAACGAAGACGCGGTTTTGGATTATGTAAACCGTCTTGCCCGCGTACAGGAAAAGGTGGCAGACCGGCTGATCCTGATCCCCCGGGTTTACACCAACAAGCCCCGCACAACCGGCGAGGGCTATAAGGGCATTTTGCATCAGCCGGATCCCACAAAGGCTCCGGATATCCTCCAGGGCCTGATCGCCATCCGCAAGCTGCATATGCGCACCATTGAGGAGACCGGTCTGCCCACGGCAGACGAAATGCTCTATCCGGAAAACTACCGTTATCTGAACGATCTGCTGTCCTATGTAGCCATTGGCGCCCGTTCCGTGGAGGATCAGCATCACCGCATGACCGCCAGCGGCATGTCCGTGCCTGCCGGCATGAAAAATCCCACCAGCGGCGATCTGACGGTAATGATGAATTCGGTGGTGGCTGCCCAGGCAAGCCACAACTTTATCTACCGCGGATGGGAAGTGGAATCCAAAGGCAACGACCTGGCCCACACCATTCTCCGCGGCGCCGTCAACAAGCGGGGCCAGTGCATTCCCAATTATCACTACGAAGATCTGAGTCTTCTTGTGGAACTGTATCAACAGCGGGACTACAAAAATCCCGCCTGCATCGTGGACGCCAATCACTCCAACTCCAACAAGCAGTTCCGGGAACAGATCCGCATTACAAAGGAAGTGCTCCACAGCCGCCGCCACTCTCCTGATATTGCCAGTCTGGTAAAAGGCGTGATGATCGAAAGCTATCTGGTAGAAGGCTGTCAGAAGGTATCGGAGGGCGTATACGGCAAATCCATCACCGATCCCTGCCTTGGATGGGAGGACTCGGAACAGCTGATCTATATCATAGCCGAATCTGTCTGAAACAGGTTTTTGGATGAAACAGGTTTTTGGATGAAACAGGTTTTTGGATGAAACAGCACATGAAGAAAAGAGGGTATTTCCAAATCTCACATTTGAAAATACCCTCTTTTTTTATGATTCTTCCTGATACAACGCTTCCATGGCGTCTCCGCACGCTTTCAGGCACTGCAGGATCTTTGGGCTGAATGTGCCGCATTCCCCGTTCAGGATCATCTCTCTGGCCTTTTCATGGCTGTAGGCCGCTTTGTAGACACGGGGGCTGACCAGGGCGTCGTACACATCCGCCAGGCTGACCACCTGAGCCCAGACAGGGATCTCATCCCCTTTCAGGCCGTCCGGATAACCTTTTCCGTCACAGCGCTCATGGTGCCATCTGCAGATATCGTATGCGTAGTGGTACATCTCTGTCTCGTCCAGATAAGGAATGGTCTCCAAAAGCTCGCATCCCTTTATGGTATGCTTTTTCATCTCCGCAAACTCTTCCGGCGTCAGTCTGCCGGGCTTATTTAAAATGGAATCGGGAATGGCGATTTTTCCGATGTCGTGCATAACCGCCGCCTCCGCGATCAGAGGCAGTTCCTTTTCTTCCAGTCCGAATTCCGGAAATTCCCGGGAAGCATACCGGCACAGCAGCAAAGTCAGCTGCTGCATCCGCTTGATGTGTTCGCCGGATTCGCAGTCACGAAACTCCGTAGCGGTAGCAAGGGCCTCGATCAGGGAATGGTTCAGTCTCTCGATCTGCCTGACCTGCTCGCTGATCACAATGTCCTGAGTCTTTAAAATATTGTCAAGACGGAGCATATTGGTGATACGACGTTTGATAAAGTAGGACACAAAAGGCTTTTCAATAATATCCTTTACCCCCAGGTCGTAGGCATGCTGCAATACGTCCCATGAATTTTCCGCTGTAATGAGAAATACAGGGATACGCATGATCAGATCCTGACGGTTCAGCTCCTCCAGAACACCCATTCCATCCAGTTCCGGCATGATCAGATCCAGCAGAATCGCTGCCAGATCCTCTTTGTTGGCTTCTACCAGCTTCAGAGCCTCTATGCCGTTTTCCGCTTCCAGAATGGTATAGCTGTCGGAAAAGGTCTCGCTTAAAATGGCGCGGTTGAGCTCCACATCGTCTACAATTAGGATCTTATTACGCTGGGGCACACGGCTTTCCGTCTGCTGCAGTTTGGTTGTTGAATTGTTTGTCGTCATGTTCTGTCCTTTCTTCAAAGACCTTTCAGTCAAGCTGCGCAAGCTTTTCCTGAATGAGCTCATAGGCTTTGCAGGCTTTTTCATATTCCGCGGGAATCCCCTCATAATCCTGCGCGCGCACCATAGCCACAATATTTGTGGCAGGCACAGTCAGACAATCCAGTCCCAGATTTCCGCAGACGCCCTTTAACGTATGGGCGGTCCGGAGAATACTTTCCTTATCGTCTGCTTTCATAGCCTCTTCAAGCTGGGAAAAGGTGTTGTCTTCCCCAAATTTCAGCACAAATTTTCTGGCAAGAGCTTCGCTGCCTGCAAATCTGGCAATCACACTGTTTCCATCGGCGCCAATGGATTGATAAAATTCCTGAATCGTCATCTGATCCTCTCCCGTCTTCTTTATTTTGCGGCAATATTGTAGCATTTTCTCCCGCTTTTGACAAGCCTGTTATGATTCTGTAGGGGGTTCCTCTGCTGTTTCTTCGGTTTCTTCGGTTTTTCCGGATTCCCTGACCTGATTGAAGATCTCCATAAACTGTTTTCCGGTAATGGTCTCTTTTTCATACAGGAAGCCCGCAATGGCATCCATTGCTTTCCGGTTTTCACTGAGCAGCGCTTTTGCCTGTTTGTAGCAGTCTTTTAAAATGGCCATCACTTCGCTGTCGATCTGGGCTGCCGTTTCCTCACCGCAGTTGAGTACGCTTCTGCCGTCCAGATACTGACTTTCTACGGTTTCCAAAGCCATCAGGCCAAATTTGTCTGACATTCCAAACCGGGTCACCATAGAACGGGCCAGGTTGGTGGCCTGTTCAATATCATTGGACGCCCCCGTGGTAATGGTGCCAAACACAAGCTCCTCTGCGGCCCTGCCTCCAAAGTAGGTAACTAGCCTTGCAAGGAGTTCATCCTTTGTCATCAGGTATTTTTCCTCTTCCGGCACCTGCATCACATATCCGAGAGAGCCCATGGTACGGGGCACAATGGTAATCTTCTGCACCGGCTCCGCGTCTTTTAACAGGGCGGTCACAAGGGCATGACCCACTTCATGGTAGGCCACTGTCCTCTTTTCTTTTTCACTCAGGATCCGGTCTTTCTTTTCCTTGCCGGCAATGACCACTTCCACAGACTCAAACAGGTCTGACTGATTCACATACTGTCTGCCGTTCTTTACTGCCAGAATGGCCGCCTCATTGATCATATTGGCAAGATCAGAGCCAACGGCGCCGCTTGTGGCCATGGCAATCTCTTCCAGATCCACGCTGTCGTCCATAAGCACGTCCTTGGAATGCACCTTCAGCACTTCCAGACGGCCCTTCAAATCCGGCTTATCCACAATGATCCGCCGGTCAAACCGCCCGGGACGGAGCAAAGCCTTATCAAGAATCTCCGGCCGGTTGGTGGCGGCCAAGATCAAAATACCCTTGGAGGTATCAAATCCATCCATCTCTGAAAGAAGCTGATTTAGTGTCTGCTCCCGCTCGTCGTTTCCGCCGTAGCGGCTGTCTCTGCTTTTTCCGATGGCATCGATCTCATCAATAAAAATAATACAGGGCGCGTTTTTCTGGGCTTCCTTAAACAGATCCCGCACCCGGGACGCTCCTACGCCTACGAACATTTCCACGAAATCCGAACCGGCCAGGCTGAAAAAGGGCACCTTTGCCTCGCCGGCCACAGCCTTTGCCAGAAGCGTCTTTCCGGTACCGGGAGGGCCTACCAGCAGGGCGCCTTTTGGAAGCTTCGCGCCGATGGCCATATATTTTCTGGGGTTGTGCAGGAAATCCACAACTTCCTGGAGGGATTCCTTTGCCTCATCCTGACCGGCAACATCCTTAAAGGTAACCCCGGTTTCCTTATCCATATAGACCTTTGCGGTATTTTTTCCCACTCCCATAACGCCGCCGCTGCCTTTTGACATCCGGCGCATGATAAAGCTGAACATGATCCAGATCAGAACAAGGGGCAGCACATAAATGAAAATGATATCCAGAATGGTAGAACTGGAATCCGGAATCTCCCCGTCAAATTTCACATGGTGCTCCTTTAAAAGCGGAATCAGCTCCTCGTCGTTGAGCACGCCTGTATAGTATACAATATCCATAAATTCGCTGGGCTGTTCTTTTGGCTCAATGTTGATCTGAGTAGAGGTGATCTCCACCGCCTTTACCTTATCTTCCTCAACCAGCTCAATAAACTTGTCATAGGTGATCTTCTGGCTTCTGGCGTGCATCAGCAGACTGCTGAAAAATGTCATGGCCGCCAGCGTCAGAAGCGTCACAATGATAAATATGATAATGGTCTGTTTGTTATCCTGAGGTCCTTTCTTATTCGGTTGTTTATTATTCATACAGTTCCTCCTGTGATGGACAAAACGCCCATGTTATTCACATACTTTATGATAAATTGTTGCCAAACAGAAGTCAATATATAAGATGTGAAACTTTTTTGTACAAAGGAGCGCCCATTTTCCGTGTTCTTTCCTGAAAAAAGGACCTGTCCGGAATCCGGTTGACCGGTCAGACAGGTCCGTACTGCGCTAAAAATTTGAGTCCTTTTTTTCTTGATCTCCTACTGCTTTTTTGCAAGCGCCGCCTCAATAAAGCCTCTGAACAGCGGATGGGGCCGGTTTGGTCTGGACTTCAGCTCCGGGTGGGCCTGGGTAGCCACAAACCAGGGATGAGAGGGCAATTCGATCATTTCTACGATACGATTGTCCGGAGAAAGGCCTACCAGCTTCATTCCATGCTCTTCCAGCACGCCCCGGTAATCATTGTTCACCTCATACCGATGTCTGTGCCGTTCCTGAATGGTCTTTTGTCCGTAAAGAGCATAGGCCTTGCTTTCCTCGTCCAGCACGCAGGGATAGGCGCCCAGCCGCAAAGTGCCGCCAATGTCCTCCACGCCGTTCTGATCCGGCATCAGCGCGATCACAGGATGGGTTGTGCTTGGGCGAAGCTCCACTGAATGAGCGTCCTGATATCCGATCACGTTTCTCGCAAACTCCACAATGGCCAGCTGCATTCCCAGGCAAAGTCCCAAAAAGGGAATCTTCTTTGTGCGGGCATATTCAATGGCCGTGATCTTCCCCTCTATGCCTCTGTCTCCAAATCCGCCCGGCACCAGAATGCCGTCGCTGCAGGAAAGCAGATCCGCCACATTCTCCTTTGTAACCTGCTCGGAATCCACCCAGTTGATGTTTACCACCGCCCGGCTTGCAATGCCGCCGTGCTTCAGCGCTTCCACAACGGAAATATACGCGTCATGGAGCTGTATGTATTTTCCCACAAGAGAAATGGTCACTTCTTTCGTGGGATGCTTCAAAGCGTCTACCATCGCTTTCCAATCTTCCAGATCCGGCTTGGGACATTCCAGATTCAGACATTCGCAGGCCACCTGGGCAAGGTTTTCCTGTTCCATAGCCAGAGGCGCCTCGTAAAGGTACTCCACGTCCAGATTCTGAAGCACCCGCTTGCTGGGAACATTGCAGAAAAGCGCGATCTTGTCTTTCAGGCCCTGATCCAGAGGCTTCTCGGAACGGCATACGATAATATCCGGCTGAATGCCCATGCCCTGCAGTTCCTTGACGCTTGCCTGGGTAGGCTTGGTCTTCATCTCTCCGGAGGCACGCAGATAGGGAATCAGCGTCACATGAACCAGGATCGCGTTTTCCCGTCCCACGTCATGCTGAAACTGGCGGATGGACTCCAGAAAAGGCTGGGACTCAATATCGCCTACCGTACCGCCCACCTCAATAATGGCAATTCTTGTTTCCTTGCTTGTATAATTTCGATAAAACCGGCTCTTGATCTCGTTGGTGATGTGGGGGATCACCTGCACGGTGCCTCCGCCGAAATCTCCTCTCCGCTCTTTCTGCAGAACGGACCAGTAGATCTTTCCGGTTGTTACATTGGAATTCTTGTTCAGGCTCTCATCAATAAAACGCTCATAATGCCCCAGATCCAGGTCGGTCTCGGCGCCATCGTCGGTGACAAACACCTCGCCGTGCTGAATGGGGTTCATGGTACCGGGATCAATATTGATATAGGGATCAAATTTCTGCATGGTCACCGTGTATCCCCGCGCTTTTAACAGCCGCCCCAGAGACGCCGCCGTGATTCCCTTACCCAGTCCGGACACAACGCCGCCGGTGACAAAGACGTATTTTACTGCCATAACCGTTCCTCCAACTCTCTTGTACAAACAATCATCCGTGCTTTCAACAGATTTCTATTATACATGATTTATCCAAAGAAATCTACCGCTTTTCAAAAAAACGCAAATATTTCATGTTTTGGTTTCATGTGCTTTTGCCTGGTTCGATATTACCATTTTTATAAATAGAAAAAAGCAGTTTTTTTACTACTGTGCCAATTCTAAAATTTTCTGTTCCGTCCAGTTAATGCTCTTAATCTCATCTGAAAAGATGATTGGATTCTGTTCAATCTTACTTTCCCATTCATCCCATTCTTCTTGTATAACCTGAGAACCTCCAATGGTATATATTGGTTCCGGCGTATACCCTGTTTCACTATTAGCATACCAGTCATCTATTGAAGACTGTCCTCCTCGCACCACAATGCGATCATAGCCGTATAGTCCGGATCCCTCCGAATACTTTATATAAAATGTATTCTGATTATCCACATCCTTAAAAATTGTTCCTCCATGATCAAGTTCAAAAAGATTTGTTAATATACCATTTGTACAGCTATAAACATCCACAAACTGCCATTTAGCTGATCCGCCAACGATCATTTCCAGCAAACCGTCTCCATCCATATCTATAAATGCGGCTTCCACGCTGTACTGTAGTGTATCATTGGAATACTGCTGTTCTATATGATTCAGGAAATCTGCATACAGTTCGTAACCGTTTGAAGAAGATACAACCGATTCTGTTGGATCTGGCGCAGAAGTGGGCGCAGGCTGTGAGCGCAAAGAATCCAAAGCTTTGTCTGTAAGCTGAATCACGCCCCACTTTCCGTCCTTTTTCACCCAGCATTTTCTTTCATATACCGGGCGAATGGCCTCAAATTCTCCTGGCGGGAGAATTTCATTACCGGCAGTATCCACAAGGCTCCACTGATCATTTTTACATAACACGATGGTATTTTCCGACGCGGTATAGGCCAGATCCAGCGTGATCTCGTTCCCGTCTTCATAATACCCTTGCACTCCGGGCCATGAGGCATCATACTCAATGGGGATTACCTCTTCCCCGTTTTCGTCCAGATACCCCCATTTCCCATTTTGAGATACGGGGATCACACCGCCGGAATATGCGCCAACCTGGTCGTATTCTTCCTCGTTCACCACCTGCTGATGATTTATGATCACATAGTTGCCCACGCCGTCATCATACAAAATGGGCGCGCCTACCGGATGGTCGGGATACCCCGCTGTTTCGTCCAGCGCTCCCTGCAGCACAACCCTTTTCCCGTAATACTGGTATGTGACCTCTCCTTTCATCGTGCTCGGTCCTCCCAGACCGTCCACAGGCTCCAATCCGTTTCTCCCATACTGATACAAATCCCAGTTGGTATGATAGGCGGCCTCGTAAACCGGGTAATTCCGATGCAACACATATGTATTTTGATCGGGATCCGCAAAATTCATATCCCACATTTCAACGCTTTTATAAACATAATCTGTAAGCAGCCGGCCCTCCATATTGATCAGGGCATAACTGCTGCCGCACCTGGCCACCGCGATATCCCACATTGCCTGCTGATAGAACTCATTTTCCCAGATGTCGCTGCAATTACTTATTTTCGCGTAATTGATATCGTCTGCCTCAATGGTCGGCTCCACCACCCAGGTATAGCGGCTTTCGATTTCCTCTTTTCGTTTCTTTTCCTCGTCTTCCTTTTTTGCTTTTTCTATATTTTCTGATGTCTCCGTCTGTTTCTTCCGAATGACGCTGCGGTCATTTTCCTTTGCGGCGTTTTCCAGACCTTTTTTCAGAATATCCTCCGCTTTCTTATACTGCTTTTTTGCCACATAGACATCCGCCAGCTGGACATAGGGCTCCGGCTGTTTTTTATCGATTTCTATCGCCGCGAGATAACTGGCCTCCGCTTTCTCGTAATCCATCTGGTCAAGATATCTGTCACCGGCCGACAGCAGCTCATGATACCGGGCCTGTTTATGATGCTGCATCAACATAATGGCAGCGGCCACGGCTGCCGCGACAACCAGAATTCCCGCAAGAACGATCAGTATTTTTCTTGCCTTACGGCTCTTTTTCGGTCTCGCCTTTTCATAAGATCCTGTATTCTCCTGCTGTTGGGACTGAAATTTCTGCATTTCTGTTTCCGCTCCGCAATTTGAGCAGAACCGATCTCCATCATCCAACTGTTTTCCACATTGACTGCAATACATGTTTTTCTCCTCTTTTTTTATCGTCTGATCCCACAAAAGCTGTCTTTTTTTCATTTTCCTGAGGCATTTGCCAAACACTTAGCCACAACTTTCTGCTTTGCATCATACCATATTTTTCGGCATTCATCAACGGAGAATCCTTTTCTCCCGCCATTCAGTCAATGGGAAAGGTCGCGCTCAAAAGAAGCCAGCCCGCAAGAAAAGGCCGCATCAGGTTCCAGATACCGATGCCCCGGAAACCGTACTCCTCCACAAGCTCCAGCTTGGCCTGCAGGCTTCTGACGTCCTCAAACCATACCTCATGCTCCACACCGTTTCTCTGGTAGAAAAAATACGGCGCCTGCGCGCTCTCATCGTACAGGATCTGAGCTCCGTATTCGGAAGCGATCTGCAGAGCCTGCTGATTTCCAATGGTCTCCGCTTCGGTAATGCCCCGTTCAAAGGGCAGAGGCCAGTCATAACCGTAATTGGGGATTCCCAGATCGATCTTTTCCGGCGGGATCTCTGTCAGCGCATATTCAATGACCCGCCGGACGCTTGGAACAGGCGCCACCGCAAGGGGAGGCCCGTATTTGTACCCCCACTCGTAGGTCATCAGCAGTACCGAATCCGCCGCTTCCCCAAGTCCCCCGTAATCAATGCCCTCATATAAAAGCCCCTTTTGTTCCGCGGACACCTTTGGCGCCAGCGCCACGGAAACAGTCAGCCCTCTCGGATTTGCCGCCTCCCTTACATTCCGCACAAATGCCACATAGGCGTCCCGGTCCTCCGCAAGAATGAATTCAAAATCTATGTCAATGCCGCCGTATCCTTTTTCCGACGTCACCTGCAGCAGATTTTGGATCAGCTGTTCCTGCACCTGCAGATCCTCCACCACCAGATTCACAAGCTGATTGTTGAAGGTTCCCTCCTCCGTAAAAGGCGTCAGTACCAGTATGGGCGTAAGTCCGAATTCCGCCGCCGTTTCCAGAAGCCCCTGATCGTCCAGGGGAAGAAGCGTTCCCTCCGTGTCAAATCCGTAGGAAAAATTCAGCAACGTATTCAGATGGGGAGCGGCCTGCCGCAGCACGGCAGGCTGAATAAAAGGATAGGCATAGCCTCCCGCCTCTATGGCTCTGCCGTATAAAGGCGTCTCCTGTCCGGTGAGGATCAGAAGCGCCTGACCCACCACCAGACTCTGAGGGTTCCTGATCTGATTGTTTTGTATGATGCTTTCTGCCGTCACGCCGTATTCTGCCGCAATGGAATTTACCGTATCTCCCTGTCCTACCACATAGATTTCCATGCCCTGCTCCACAGATGCTTTTACCTGAATTATATGAACATTCCTGATCTTTGCCACAGCTTCGTTCTGTCACCACTTTTCTTTTTTTTCATAAGCTGTTTCTAAGGAGGTGTTTTGATGCCCATCAAAATCTACATCGATCAGGGCCACAATCCTACCGGGGCCCCCAACGCAGGAGCAGTCGGAAACGGCTTATATGAACAGGACATTACTTATGTGGTCGGGATCTACCTGGCCAACCTGCTTTCCGCTGATCCGCGCTTTGAAGTGCGGGTTTCCCGCTCCACGCCGCAGGAGGTACTTGGCACCAGCAACGCATCCAGTCTGGCTGCCCGGGTGTCCGCCGCCAACGCCTGGCCCGCGGACTACTTTATCAGCATCCACTGCAACGCCAGCACCAATGCTTCCGCAAACGGCACGGAAGTGTATGTCTATGCCCAGTATACCCAGGCATACTGGCTTGCCCAGTATCTTCTCGGAGGCATTGTGGCACGGATGGGTACCAAAGACAACGGGGTACGGCTCAATCCCTCTCTTTACGTTCTGCGTCGGACGCAAATGCCCGCGGCGCTGGTGGAGCTGGCATATCTGACCAATGAAAACGACGCCAGAAAGCTGGAAAACGATCCTTACGGATTTGCCATCGGAATGTACAACGGGATACTGGAATACTTTGATCTGGAGCCGGTATAATAAAAAAAGATGAGGCTGTTTTAAAAACAACATGCCTCATCTTTTCTGTCAATACAGGTTTTGATTAAAATACATGGCCGTCATGGAAAATATGGCCGCCGATCTGCAGTCCGCTGACTCTGCCGTTTGGCGTGCGGAAATACAGATAATCTCCAATGTTGTTGTAGCCGTCCAGCGCCATCTGCGCCGCCCGGTAACATTCATCGGGAACGCCCTGGGCAAGGGCAAGGGCAAATCTTCCGGTGGTAACCGGAGTAAACTGTCCTGGCTGATAGATCACGCCTAAAATGCTGTTGGGAAATTCCGGACTGCGCACCCGGTTCATCACGCAGGCTCCCACGGCACATTTTCCCTCAAAAGGCTCTATGCCGGCTTCCACATATATGATCGTGGCCATCAGGACAAGATCGGTAGCCGTCGCGGCATAAGCCTCACCATAGGTAGGCACTACCGTTTCCGGCACCTGAATGCCAAGCTGGCTCATTTTGTCTTTCAGCCCGCTGGCAATCTCCTGGGCTTTGGCCGCCGCTTCCGCTACTTCCGAAGAGCTGCTGGCAATGGCCTCTGCCTCCTGGATGGCCTGCAGGTCGCTGAGCTCGGCCTCCTGCTTGGCGATCTGCTGCTCATAATTCTGGATCTGCAGCTCCGCTGCGGCGATCTCCGCCTCATGCTTCTTGATATTCTCACCGGTGGCGGCCACGGTTTTTTCCAGCTCCGCCTCCTGCGCTTTCAGCTGTCCCTCCATGCCGGACAGTTCTTTCTGCTGCTTCACCAGCGCGTCTTCATTCTCCTGGATCCGGTTTTTTGTATCCTGATATTTCTGGAGCATGTCCCGGTCATATTTGGAAATCTTGGCGATATACTCGCTTCTGCTGATCACTTCCGAAAGGCTCTGACCGGACAGCAGCATGGAATACATTCCCAGGCTGCCTTTCTCGTACATGTACTGGATCCGCTTTTTCATATCCTCATACTGTTCTTTTTCCTCTGTCTTTGCCTTATCCAGATCTGCCTTGATCGTATCGATCTCCTGCAGCTTTCCAGAGATCTGCTGCTCCAGCTGACCGATGTTGCCGCTGATTTCCTGCAGCTTGGCGTTCAGCTCGCCCAGATATCCCTCCAGCTGGATTTTTGCCTGTTCCAGATTCTGTTTTGATTGTTCCGCATTTTGTAATTCTGACTCGGTCTGAGCTTTTTCCTGCTCCTTGTCCACGATCCGGGCCGCCGTTGTATTTTCGCTTGGCCCGGGGGAGGTAGGCTCGGCTTCCGCCGCAAGGGATCTGACTCCCGGAAACACCGTCATCACTGCCAGCAGAACTCCCAAAATCACAGCGATCTGCTTTTTCATACAAAACACCTCAATTTATTTCACTTCTACGACCCAGCCCTCCGGGCCTTCAATCTTTCCAAGCTGAATGCCCGTCACCGTATCGTACAGCTTCTGGCTTAAAGGTCCGATGCCGCCGTCGCGGATCTGCAATACTTTTTCTTCCCAGCGCAGATGTCCTACAGGGGAGATCACCGCCGCGGTGCCTGTGCCCCAGCACTCTTCCAGGCTGCCGTTTTCCGCCGCCTCAAACAGCTCGTGAACGGAGATCCTCCGTTCCTCTACCGGATAGCCCCATTCCTTGCACAGCGCAATACAGGAATTTCTTGTGACGCCCGGAAGGATACTTCCGTTCAGCATCGGAGTAACTACCTTGCCATTGATCTTGAAGAAAATGTTCATGGCGCCTACTTCTTCGATATATTCTCTGTGTACGCCGTCAAGCCAGAGCACCTGGCTGTAACCCTCATCATGGGCCTTTACCTGAGACGCAAGACTTGCCACATAATTGCCGCCGGTCTTCGCCTCGCCGATACCGCCCTTTACTGCCCGGACATATTCATCCTCGATCCAGATCTTTACCGGATCCAGGCCCTCGGGATAGTAGGGACCTACCGGAGACAAAATGATGATAAACAGATATGTATCCGAAGGACGGACTCCCAGGAAAGGATCCGTCGCGATGATAAACGGGCGGATGTACAGAGATGTGCCAGGACGATCCGGGATCCAGGCCCGGTCAATGCTGACGATCTCCTTAATGGCCTGCAGAAAATCCGCGGGATCGATCTCAGGAATGCAGATCCTGCGATTGGTGTTGTTTGCCCGCTCAATGTTCTTATCAGGACGGAACAGCAGAATTCTGCCATCGTCCGCTTTGTAGGCTTTCAGTCCCTCAAACATCTCCTGTCCGTAATGAAATACCATTGCGGAGGGCTCCAGGGAAATATTGCCGTAAGGCACGATCCGCGGGTCATGCCATCCCTTTCCGGTCTCATAGTTCATGATGAACATGTGATCCGTAAAGATGGTTCCGAAAGTCAGCGGATTGTCCTTTGCGGGCAGCGGCTTCGGATTTGTTGTCTTCTCAATTCTGATATTCATGATCAACCCAGCCTTCCATACTTTGATTTTAAGAATTATTATCTAACTTTTTTGCCTGCTTGTCAACCCATTTTCGGCAGTTCTCCCGGACCGCTCCTAAAGATTCCGGCCTCAGATACAGCCCAGGGAACGGAGAAGAAAGAGCCAGAGCGTCAGCGTAACGGCGGCAAACAACGTGGTCAGCACCACAACGCTGGACGTAAGCACTCCCTCATGGCCCATGTTTTTTGCCATAATATAACAGCTGGGGGTGGTGGGAGACGCCAGCATGACCACAAGAGCCACCAACGCTTCCCTGCGGTATCCAAGCCAGAGCGCCAGTGGCAGAAAGGCCCCCGGCATTACCACAAGCTTGATCAGAGAAGCGCAAAGTGCCGGCTTCATCTTTGCCAGCGCCTTTCTTCCCTCAAACGCCGCTCCCAGACAGACAAGGGCCAGCGGGGTGGCCAGATCCGCCACATACCCCACGCTTCTTTCCAGGAACAACGGCAGCTTCAGATGCACCAATGCCGCCAGAAGCCCCAGAAGAATCCCAATGATGATCGGGTTTTTGGCAATATTGATCAGCGCTTCTCTCATCCTGTCCCGGCCCGCGGCCTTTGTTTCTTTGGGGCTTTCCCCGTTTTCAGGCGCCTCAAAGGTCAGCACAAGCACCGAGTAAATATTCAACAGCGGCACTGTTCCGATGATCATCATGGGGGCCATTCCGGAATCCCCGTAAATATTCCGGACAAAGGCGATTCCCATCACCGCCGCGCTGCATCGAAACGCGGCCTGGACAAACTCTCCCAGAATACGCCTGTTTTTCAGCACTTTTCCGGCTGCCAGCCAGATTCCGAAAAAACTGACGGTGGTGGCACCTGCGCAAAATAAAAGGAAGCCAAGGTCAAATTCCCTGGCCACATCCGCCGACATGATATCCTGAAACAACAGCGTCGGCAGCGTAACCGTAAAATTAAACTGATTGGCTTCTTTTACAAATTTTTCGCCCAGCATTCCCAGGCATTTCAGCCCATATCCCAGGAGGATCAGAAGAAATATGGGCAATGTGGAGTTGAGGCTGAAAACAAAATTTTCCACGGTTTTTCCATCTTCTTTCGTCAGGCCTGCCCCTTGCGGCGTTCATATCTGCGCCACCAGAATTCCAGGTCAAAATAGGTCTGCTCTTCGCTTTCCCCGGTAAGAACCCAGTCCGGATCCGCTTCCAGATTGGGGAAATAGGCGTCCGCCTCAAACTGACGACAGATATAGGTCACATGAGCGGTTCTGCAATAGGGCAAAAACGCTTTGTATACGCTGTCTCCTCCAATGATGTAAACGTCTTCCGGCGGGTAGGCGGAAAGAACCTCCAGGCATTCTTCCATGGAATGAACTACTTTCGCGTCCTTTACCCGAAAATTTTCGTCTCTGGACAGCACAATATTGGTGCGGTTTTTCAAAGGCATGCTGTTTGGCAGGCTTTCCAGTGTCTTTCTTCCCATAACCACCACCTTGCCCACCGTCGTCTCCCGGAAAAACTTCATATCGCTGGGAATCCGCACAAGCAGCCGGTTGTTCCTGCCAATGGCCCAGTTTTCGTCTACCGAAACGATCAGATTCATAAGGCGCCTCCTTTTTCATCATACAGCAATGGGAATATTTTTGATCTGCTCTCCGTACCGGTAATCCTCAATGATCAGATCTTCCTTGGTAAACTGATAAAAATCCCTGATTTCCGGATTGAGAGATACCTTTGGAGCGGGAAACTCTTCCCGTTCCAGCAGAGTTCTGATCATGGGCACATGCCGGTCATAAATATGGGCGTCTGCAATGACATGGATCAGCTCCCCGGGGATCATATCATTTACCTGGGCAAGCATCATGATCATCAGCGCGTACTGCACCACATTCCAGTTGTTTGCCGCCAGCACGTCGTTGCTGCGCTGGTTTAAAATGCCGTTTAACACCAGCTTTCCGTCTTCTTCCGCCGTTACGTTGTAGGTCATGGAATAAGCGCAGGGATCCAGTCCGCCGCTGTGAAGATATTCATATTGGTACAGATTGGTCATGATCCGCCGGCTGTATGGGTTTTCTTTCAGCTGGCGAAGCACATAATCCATCTGATCGGTCTCGGTTCCCTGATACTGAAACTTCTGTCCTACTACCCAGCCGTAGCAGGTGCCGATGGATCCGTCCTCGTCTGCCCAGGCATCCCAGATATGGCTGCTCAGGTCACGGATGTTGTTGGATTTTTTCTGATAGATCCAGAGCACCTCGTCAAAGGCGCTTTTGATGGCCGTGCGGCGAAGGGTAAGGGCCGGGAATTCTTTTCTCAGGTCATAGCGGTTCACCACGCCGAATTTTTTGATGGTATAGGCCTTTTCACCGGTATCCTCCCAGATTGGACGAACCAGTTCCCCTTTTGTATCGGTGCCGTTTTCCAGAATGTCCCGGCACATTGCCTTAAATACTTTGTCTGCGTAACTCATCACGCACCTCCCGTTTTCCGGTCTGCTCTTACCTGACGCCGGCTTCACTGGCAGCGGGCTGCCGCAGCGGCCGGATAATCTTTTTATAGATCCGTATAAAGAAAATGATACTCAAAATCACAGAAACAAATTCCGCCACGGGAAAAGCATACCACACCAGCCGCACATTATGGAACCTGGACAGGGCGTATGCCACAGGAAGCAGCACCACCAGCTGCCTGCAGATAGACACGATCATACTGTACACACCGTTTCCCAGAGACTGGAACAAGGAAGAACACACAATGCCAAAGCCCGCGAAGATAAAGGAAAAGCTGATGGTACGCAGAGCCGGTATGCCAATCTCCATCATATTGTCTGATGCGTCAAACAGCTGCAGGATCTGTACGGGAGCGATCTGGAACACCATCAGGCCGATCCACATCAAAGCCACCGCGTAGATGATGCTGAGCTTTACGGTCTTCATCATCCGGTCTTTGTTTCTGGCTCCGTAATTGTATGCGATGATGGGCACCATTCCGTTGTTCAGCCCAAATACCGGCATGAACACAAAGCTCTGCACCTTGAAGTACACGCCAAAGACTGCTGTAGCCGTGGAGCTGAACCCGATCAGAATCCGGTTCATGCCGTAAGTCATCACGGAACCGATAGACGCCATGATCATACTGGGGATTCCTACAGAAAGCACCTGTCCAATCACAGGCAGGTCAGGCCGGAAGTGCCGGAAATCCGGCTGGATTTCTTTGTTTACCTTAATATTGAAGACAATGCCGAGAGAAGCGGCCACCGTCTGTCCGATTACGGTGGCAAGAGCCGCGCCCGCCACGCCCATTTTCGGCATGCCGAACAGTCCAAAGATCATAATGGGATCCAAAATGATATTGATGATGGCTCCGGTTCCCTGTGTGATCATGGTATAGATGGTCTTTCCGGTAGACTGGAGCATCCGTTCCGTGATCAGCTGGCCAAAAATGCCAAAGGACATACAGCAGACGATCCGCACATACTGGATGCCCGGATCCGCAATGGCCGCGTCTGAAGTCTGGCTGTGCATAAAGGCACTGGCGCCAAACATACCCACCAGGAAAAAGAGCACATAGGACAGCAGGATCAGAAACACCGACTGCACTGCTGCCAGATTTGCCTGTTTTTGATTTTTTTCTCCAAGGGACCGGGACAAAAGGGCGTTCATACCCACGCCGATGCCGGAACCCACGGCGATCATCAGATTTTGTATGGGGAATGCCAAAGATACTGCCGTCAGAGCGTCTTCGCTGACTCTTGAAACGAACACGCTGTCCACCACGTTATACAGCGCCTGCACAAGCATGGAAAGCATCAACGGCACGGACATGGACAGCAAAAGGCGGTTAATGGGCATCACTCCCATTTTGTTTTCCCCTGTTGTCTGCTGCTGCATGAAACTTCATCTCTTTCTGTAACAAATTCTGTCTGCCCTCTAACGGGCCGCATACAACATCATAACAAGTTCCACCGCATTTTGCAACTACAGAAACAGATACAAATCAACAAATCACAACACAAGCTGCTCCATACGTTTCAGCAGATTGTCCGCAAAGATCGAATTTAGGTTGTTCAGAAACAGAACCTCATCGATGGATTTATCCCGGATCAGCCCCGGAAGATCGCCCTGATAATACCGGTAATCAATGATATAAATATCCTGATAATGATCTGTCAGAAACGGAATAAAGCAGTTGGCATAGGATTCTTTGAACACCAGCAGGGAGGAACCGTCCGTGACATTTGGATTGTGGATCTCGCTGTACGGATTATCCCCTCCGATGAACGTACAATACAGATTGTTTTCCTGATAATCTGACACATCCCCTATGATCTTCCAGTTCTTTACGGTTCCCTGCTGGTCTGTAATAGAGATGTCATTGGTTCCTTTTGGAAAATAGGCGGTCACCGTATC
Source organism: uncultured Lachnospiraceae bacterium (assembly GCA_947626945.1). Taxonomy (GTDB): domain Bacteria; phylum Bacillota; class Clostridia; order Lachnospirales; family Lachnospiraceae; genus CANQUC01. The sequence continues at coordinate 41,444 of CANQUC010000014.1, forward strand.
CGGATGCTCTTTCAGCACAGAGGCCTGGCTGCTGGAATAAAAGGATCCCAGAAAACCGGGAAATTCCTTTTTTTCAAAGGAATCCAAAGACGCCGGTTCCAGGCCTTTGGTCTCCGCGAACTGGCAGTAGGCATAATAGGCGCCCAGAGAGGTCCAGTGATGATCGGTCCGGAAATATACATATTCACTGTTGTGCCGTTTGATCCTGTTGTATACGTCCACCGCCGTTATCCGGCTGTCCAGGTTTTTATAGAGATACTCCGCTGCTTCCTTCTGATTGCTGAAACCAAACTGCTCCTGCATTTTTTCGTCCAAAATGATCCCGCTGTTTACCGGTACCGCCATCACATAAAAGGAAACGTCCTGACCTGCTTTTTCCTGCAGGGTATTGACCACGCGGCAGTAGCGGTCCCCATAGTCTTTCACAAAATAAAACGCTTCAAAAGCCTGTCCGTCAACGATGTACACATCCCCAAAGGTTTCCGCGACGCCCTCATGGATCGAGCCGTCCGCCTCCTCTGTGGAAAGGGGCGCTTCTGTCTGAAGTACCGTTTCCTCCGGATCTGTCTGTGGGGAAGCAGTCTGATCTGCATCCGCCTCCTGAGGGATCTGTTCTCCCTTTTGCCTGTTTCCGCTGATGACCACGGTTTTGGACCGGAGCCCGTGAAGCTCTTTTAAGAAAGCGTTGGCCGAAAGAAGCGATTCCCGCATGGGGAAAGTGTCCCCATACCAGGTTTCAATTCCTGAAAAAAACGTTCCGTTCCAGAAATCAGACAGAGAAAACGACGGAAACCGGGTCAGTTCCCGCTTTTCCAGGTCAGAGGTCTTTGGCCGCAGAGGGATCAGAATCCCGGCCACTGCGAAAAACGCCATGGCAAGAAAAAATACCGTCACTCTGATCATTTTATATTTTTGATAGGCAAGCTTTTGTTTTTTTAATCTCTGCTGACGTCCCTTTTTCATGACGACTGCCTCCTAAAACCGAAAATAAATAAATGGATTATAACTGTCTCCCACAAGGGCCATCACCGACATCAGCAGCAATATGGGAGGGATGAGGACCTGGCAGGCGTAATACACATAAGGAACTTCAAAGCGCTTCATGGATACGCGCCGTATGATCTCTCCCAGATTTTTCATCAGAGGCGTTACCGCGATGATTGCAATGATCAGGAAAAACAGCTCATTTTGAAACAGCACTCCGGTCCTGAAATCTGACAGCGCGTTGCCGTTTAAACAGATCATGCCTTTCAGTACGGCAAGAATCTCTTTCAGGCTCTCAAACCGGAACAGAATCCAGCTAAAATAGATCACCGCTATCAGATAGATATGGGAGAAAAACTTTGGCGCCCTGTCAAGAACATCTCCAAGCACATATTTTTCCAGCACAAGAAACACAAAGAAATACAGCCCCCACAAAATAAAGTTCCAGCTTGCCCCATGCCACATGCCGGTCAAAAACCAGACAATAAACATATTGAACACCTGCCGGCCTTTTCCCCTGCGGTTGCCTCCCAGAGGGATGTAAACATAATCTCTGAAAAAGGAGCCCAGAGAAATATGCCATCTTCTCCAGAAATCGGTAACGGAAACCGCCGTATAGGGATAATCGAAATTTTCTTTATAGGTAAACCCGATCATCTGCCCCATGCCGATGGCCATGTCAGAGTAAGCGGAAAAATCCAGATAAATCTGAAGCATGTAAAAGAGTATGCCAAGCCACAGCGCCGCCGCAGGCGCTTCCCCAATGGCTTCCACGCCGCCTGGAATAAGCGTGTCCGCAACATAGGCGCAGCTGTTGGCAAGCACTGTTTTTTTCGCCAGTCCCGCCGCGAAGCGCCCGATTCCTCTGGAAAGAGAAGAAAGATCCATCGTCCGAAAACGGATTTGCCGGCTGATGTCCCGGTAGCGGATAATAGGCCCGGCTATGCACTGGTGAAACATGGAGGCGTACAGCAGAAGCAGCCAGTATCTTCTCTGGGCCTCTACCTCTCCCCGGTAGACATCCACAACGTAAGACAACAGCTGAAACGTATAAAAAGAAATGCCAAGGGGCAGCACAATATTGGGAATTGTTTTGGGAAAGCCCGTCAGGGCCTGCAGATTGCTCAGGAAAAACCCGGTGTATTTGAATACTCCCAGAAGCCCCAGCATCAGCCCGCAGCAGACAACCAGCACAGCTTTTCTGGAACCGCCGTAAGGCATGGCGTCCACAAGCAGCGCGCTGATCCAGCTGATGGCTGTCATGGCAAGGAGCAGGATCAGAAACCGGGGGCCGCCCCACATATAGAAAAACAGAGAAAAGCCCAGCATGACCATGTTTTTCTGCCGGATGGTTTTTGCGAAGCAGACATACACAATCAGATTGAGCGTAAAAAACACAAATAGAAATATCAAGCTGGAAAACAACATCTTCGATCCCTGATTTCTGATTTTTTGAGTGAGTGACGTCTATTTTATCAAAAAAATCAGGAAATCACAATTACAATGTCTTATGATACTGTTATTTTTCCATTGAGTTTTTTTTAATTTTTTTTGAAAAATAAGTCGAAAAAGTAAACAAAAAAAGTCCTCTGTCTTTCAGAGGACTTTTCAGAGCGCGAGACGGGATTCGAACCCGCGACCCTCGCCTTGGCAAGGCGATACTCCACCACTGAGCCACTCGCGCATCAATTCGGCACAAGACATATACTACATGATGAGGGCGTATTTGTCAACAGCTAATTTTAAAAAAGATGCAAAAAAATATGTCCTTACCTCTCCCCTCTTACGATCTGCAGCCGGTTCAGAATCCCGTCTTCGTCTACTCCCGGATGGGTTACAATGATCCGGCAAATCTGTTCCATGACCGTCCGGCTGATCTGATGCTTTGCGGCGATGGCAGCCACAGTCTTTCCCTTTTCCATTTCTTTCAGAACAGCTTTTATGATCTCTTTCTCCCTGCCTGCCGGAAGTCCCTCCGCCGGAGACGGGCGCCGGCCCTTTCCTCCCAGTTCTATCTTTTCCACTGAAAAGGAACCGTCTTTTTTCCCTGTAATCACCGCCATAGTGGCGGGAAGAGAAAACCTTCCGGGGCCGCAGCTTCCCGGATTCAGCCAAAGCTGATTGTTCTTCCACTCCTCCCGGTAAATATGGGAGTGTCCGTAGATCACGATATCCCGGTCAGAAAGATCCTCCCGGATCATCTTTTTGTTGTGGATTACAAAAAAGCGCAGGCCAAACAGCTCCATTTTCTGCGTGCTGCTGATCCGGGAGGCCCATTCCCGGTCTCCGTTGCCACGGGCCACATAGATTCTGGCCATCCGGGACAGCTCGTCCAATATTTCCGGGCAGGTCACATCGCCGGCATGGATGATCGCCTGACAGGTTTCAAGCACATTTTTTACTTCTTCCCGCAGCAGTCCGTGAGTATCTGAAATTACGCCGATCCTGCAGACGGAGTCATTCCCGCAGGTGCTTTGCGGCATATGTGACATAATAAACCGCCTCCCATAAAAGCATTACGCTCCATCCGATGACACAGGCAAAGGCTACGCCTGTAATGCCCAATTTTGGCACCAGAAGAAACGTAAACAATACCCGGAAAGAAATTTGGGTCAGGGTGCCCCAAAGGGTAATCTGCATTTTTCCGACGCCTCTGAAAAAGCCCTGCAGCCCGTTGTTAAACCCGGGAAGCCAGTAACAGAACGCCATAACGGAAAAATATCTGAGCCCTTCCATGCGGGTCAGGCTGTCGCTGCTGAACAGGGAAAGAAATTCTTCTCCAAATACCAGAAGCACCCCACAGATCAGGATCCAGTATCCGGCCTCCAGGATCATCCCTTTCTGAAATCCCTCCCGGATCCTCTTTTTCTTTCCCGCTCCCTCGTTCTGAGCCGTAAAGGTCATAATGGCATTGGAGATACTCCGTCCGGGCACCAGGGCAAAATCCTCAATCTTTCCAACCGCGTTGAATGCGGCGATGGTGCTTACTCCAAGGGGATTGATGGCCCCCTGGATCAACAGCTTGCCAAAGGGCTGGCTGCACTGCTGCAGCGCCGTGATCCCGCCGCACTGCACGGTTCTTATGAGCATCTGTTTTTCCGGGACAAAATGATTTTTCTTTAAATGCAGCAGAGGCACCTTTCTGCGCACATAAACCATGCAGAGCAATGCGGAAACCGCCTCCGCTATGTCTGTGGCCAGTCCTGCTCCCTCCACGCCAAGGCGCAGCAGGGCTACAAACACCAGATCCAGACAGACGTTCAGGACCGCCGCCAGCATCAGAAACCGCAGGGGTGTCTTGGCGTCTCCCACGCTTCGCAGCGCCGCGCTGTAAATATTATACAGGCAGGTAAAGGGCATTCCCACAAAGATGATCCGCAGATAGGATGCCGACATGCCCAGGATCTCCCGCGGCGCCCGCATCAGCTTCAGAAACGGTTCTGCCAGAGACAGCCCCAGTACAAACACCAGAACAGACAGCCCCATTCCCAGCAGGATCATGGCGCCCATCTGGCATTTCAGCTTTTCCCGGTCCCCCGCGCCAAAAAAATGGCTCATCAACACGGAACCTCCGATGCACAGTCCGGTAATTCCAAGGATCAGCAGATTCATCAGGGGATCCGCCGTTCCCACTGCCGCCAGCGCGCGGTCTCCCGCGAACTGTCCTACCACAATGGAGTCCACCGCATTGTAGGTCAGCTGAAACAGGTTGCCCAGTATCAGAGGAATCGTAAAGGAAACCAGCTGTTTCCATATGGATCCTCCTGTCAGATCTTTTTCCATGACAGATCTCCTTTGCAACAACTTTTCCCCGTAAAAGATCCCGGCAGTTTTGGAGATTTTCAATGGCAAAATCCGGCCCGGCCATTTCCGGCCCGTTTTTCACTACTTCATGATCTTCTCAAAGATGAAACTGCGTTTAATGTCCACCGCTTTGTACGGGCACAGCTCCTGACAGCAGAAACAGCGGATGCAGTTTTTTTTATGAATGAAAGCCTTGTTCTTTTCCATGGTAATCGTATTGGCGGGGCAGCTTCTCTTACACTGGCCGCAGCCTACGCACACTTCCCGGTTGATCACCGGTCTTGGCTTCAGGAAAGAGGGGATCAGTTTGATCAGGGTGGGAAGCTTCTGGGACTTGGGTTCTTTGAAATCCCTGACAGCCAGTTCTTCCAAAGGTGTTCCGATGATGTTCAATTCTCCCGGATTGGCGGGGCACAGTCCCCGTTTCTTTTCCAGTTCGATCATCTCCACCGTATTGCCGAAGCCAATCAGCTGACAGCAGGCAAGATCCAGCGCGTATGGGCTTTTGCTGGTCAAAAGCGCGTTGAGCTTTCTGGGCGTTCCCGTTCCGGGGCCCTCTCCCTCCATTGCCAGAATGGCGTCGCAGACTGTGATCACCGGTTTGGCGGCGCAGATAGTCTCGCACAGATCCAGCAGCATCTGGGCAAATACCCCGGAATTGCTGAACCGGGCGTGCATCTCCACTTTTTCACCGCCGGGCACCGTTCCAAAAAGATTTTTCACCCCATTGGTCATTTTCGTCAGAGAATGGGTCTTTAGTTTACATAAGTTTAATACAATATCCGCTTCGCAGATCGGCGTGATAATATGAAATCCTTTGCAGGCAACGCCATTTGGCGCCGGCACATCCCGGCTGGTCACATCATAATTGAACTCCGCGCCTGCCTTTTTTGCCTCCTCCATAAAGCCGGAGGCCTTATAGGCCTCCCTCAGGGCGTTTTCCGTGTAGAGGCCTGCGGGACTTTCTGCCACGGTCACTCTCGCCCCATAGGAGATCAAAAGCTCTATCACCGCCAAGACCACTGCCGGGTGGGTGGTCACCGCCTTTTCCGGCTCCCGTCTGGAAAGGAGGTTGGGCTTTAACACCACATACTTTCCGGAGAAAAACTCCGGCTCCAGATCCAGACTGTGAAAATGCTGCTGAAGCAGGGTTTTGATCTGTTCTTTATCATACTGTTCACATTTTGACAGGGCAACTGCTGTTTCCATTTTTTCCTCCTGAAGCATGCAAATATTTTTCTACCGGCTTTCTTTTTCCATGGCCTCCTGTACCTGCGCCTCACAGGAACGCATGGCGTAAATGGTCTTCTGGATCAGTTCCTCCAAGGTCCATTCAAGCATGTCCGCGCCTTTCTGGATCACTTCCCTGGAACATCCGGCGGCAAAGTTAGGACTTTTGTATTTTTTCTTTACCGACTTCACTTCCATATCCTGCACGCTTTTGGACGGCCGCATCAAAGCCGCCGCCCAGATAAGTCCGGTCAGCTCATCCGCGGCATACAGCACCTTTTCCATTTCGTGCTCCGGTTTCACATCCACCGTCAGGCCATACCCATGGCTGCAAACGGCGTGAATCAGTTCCTGACTTGCGCCGCCCTCCTGCAGAAGCTGCGGGGCTTTTTGGCAGTGTTCCTCCGGATACTGTTCAAAATCAATGTCATGAAGCAGGCCTGCCATTGCCCAGAAATCGGCGTCCTCTCCATATCCCAGCTCATTGGCGTACCAGTTCATAACTCCTTCCACAGTCAGGGCGTGCTGGATATGAAAGGGTTCCCTGTTGTACTTTTTCAAAAGGGCCAAAGCCTCTTCTCTGGTTATATTGCTTTTCATTTTTCTGATCTCCTTTTATCATGTTTTGTGTTTACAGCTGCTGTTTCCTATTTTGTTTATTCTTCCTCATTTTGGATCTGGATCTGGCAGGCTTTCATTGCCTCCAGCGCCCTTTTGTGGCTTTTGGGGGTAACCCCCGCGCAGCAGGCGGCGTCCACCAGGATCCGGGTTTCCGGCAAAAAAGCCTTCAGCAGCATGGCGTTTGAGATGACGCAGATATCCGTGCAAAGCCCCACAAGGGTAACGGATCCGATGGGGTCTTTTTTGTCTGCCTCCTGCAGGAAAGCGCCCAAGGCCGCGGAACCGAAAGTCGGTTTTTCCAGCGGCTGCTGCCTTTGGAGGGGACGCAGGGCGTCGCAGATCTCCCAGCCCTTTGTGCCCCGGATACAGTGGGGCACCGGCAGATATTTTCCCTCCTGTGTTTCCATATAATTTTCCGTGTGGGTATCCTGGGTAAACAATACTTTTCCGGAAAACCCTTTGATTTTTTCCGCAACCCTTTCCACAATCGCCTGTGCTTCCCGGGTGCCCAGGGCTCCGTCAATAAAATCGTTCTGCATATCCACAACCACTAAAATGTCCTGCATCATGTTCTCCATTCCGGGACGTTCTCTCCGGTCCCTTTTTATAAAATATAATAATAAGGCACAATGTCCTCATAAGTACCGTCTTTCAGCAAAAAGCCTCCCGGGATCACGCCAAGCTGCACAAAACCCAGTTTCTGATACAGCTTCATTGCCCGCAGGTTGGATCTGACCACCGCGTTGAACTGCAGGATTCGAAACCCCAGCATCTTTGCCTCCCGCAGGCAGTGGCGCACCAGCCGCTCTCCCACATGGCGTCCCCTGGCCCTTTCGTCCACCGCGTAACTGGCATTGCAGATATGCCCGCATCGCCCTACATTGTTTGGATGAAGAATATACAGCCCAATGATCTTTCCGCTGTTCTTTTCCACTGCCACGCCGGTATAGGACTGCTCCGCGAAAAAGGCAGCGCCTGTGTTTTCATCCAGACATTCGGTCTGGGGAAAAGCGGTTCCCTCTTCCACCACCTGATTCCAGACCCCAATGGCTTCTTTTATGTCTTCTCTTTGAAGTTTCCGGATTTCTACGTCCATTTTATAATCCTCTTTCGGCTTTTTCTGCATTTTATTATAAATTCACCAGGAGCACATTGCAAGAGATACTTCCGATTTTGCGCCAATCCCTTTGCGCCATAAAAAAACCTTCAAGCTGAGACCGATGCTCTTTTGTCTCAGCTTGAAGGCCGCACAGTTTTTCATTATTTTTTCAAAGGGGATTTCCGGTAAATGATATCCTCCCGGCTTGGTCCGTTGGAGATCATGGTAATGGGGAACCCAATATGCTTTTCCACAAACTCAATGTAATTTCTGCAGTTTGCCGGCAGCTCCTCATAGGTTTTGATGCCCCGGATATCCTCTTTTTCAGATTTCCATCCGGGCAGCACCTCATATACCGGCTTTGCCTTTTTCAAAAGCGCCGTGGTAGGGAATTCATCGGTAACGGTACCGTCAATGTCATATCCTACGCATACGGGAATCTCATCCAGATAACCAAGCACGTCCAGAACGGTAAAAGCCACGTCTGTGGTGCCCTGCATGCGGCAGCCGTATTTTGACGCCACGCAGTCGAACCATCCCATTCTCCTTGGACGGCCGGTAGTGGCGCCGTATTCGCCTCCGTCTCCGCCTCTTCTGCGAAGCTCGTCGGCCTCCTCTCCAAAGATCTCGCTGACAAATTCCCCGGCTCCTACCGCGCTGGAATAGGCCTTGCAGACAGTAATCACCTGTTTGATTTCATAAGGTGGAATACCCGCGCCGATAGCGCCGTACGCCGCCAGCGTAGAAGAAGAAGTCACCATGGGATAAATGCCGTGATCCGGATCTTTCAGAGAACCAAGCTGCCCCTCCAGAAGAATTTCCTTTCCCTCTTTGATGGCGTTCCAGAGATAAAGGGACACGTCGCATACAAAGGGTTCTACCATCTCTTTGTAGCTCATCAGCTCCTGAAAAATATCCTCTTCTTTCAAAAGCGGCTTATGATACAAATGCTCCATGAGCACATTTTTTGATGCCACCACACGGGCTACTTTTTCTTTCAACGCCTCCGGGTCTGACAGCTCGCTGACCTGGAAGCCGATCTTTGCATATTTGTCAGAATAAAAAGGCGCGATGCCTGATTTGGTAGAGCCAAAGGACTTTCCGCCCAGACGCTCCTCCTCATACTGATCCAGCAGAATGTGATAGGACATAACCATCTGCGCCCTGTTGGACACCAGGATCTTTGGCATGGGAACGCCCTTTTCCACAATGGATTTCACTTCCTGAAACAATACGGGAATGTTCAGAGCCACGCCGTTTCCGATAATGCTTGTGGTGTGATCGTAAAACACCCCGGACGGCAGAGTGTGCAGCGCGAATTTACCATAATTGTTCACAATGGTATGCCCTGCGTTGGCACCGCCCTGAAAGCGCACGATAATGTCCGCTTTCTCACCAAGCATATCGGTGATCTTTCCTTTTCCTTCATCTCCCCAGTTGGCTCCTACAACTGCTCTAACCATGTTGAAATTCCTCCAGTCCCTTTGCTGCGTTTCCTGCTTTCCGGCAAAAAGCCTTTGCCGCCCAGGAATCGCGCGCTTCTCCTGCCGGCCGGATCCAAACCGCCCGGCTCACCGCGTCCATTATAGCACAGGTTTTTCCATAAGTAAATTTTTTCTTGCACAGATCTGCCATATTTTTGCCTGATCTGACTTTTTGGCCGTACAGGTCATTTCACAGCAGGATCCTTCTTTCTCTTTGCAAGCTCTTTTGCCTCTTTCCCGGTGATCTGTTCAATCCGGATTTTGACAATGCAAAATGCGTCAGATTCTTTTTTGATCACTTCCCGCCGGCGGGATGCGGAATCCTCCGGCGCATATTTCTCCGCGATCATTTCGATCGCCCTTTGTATTTCTCCGGCGTCCTTTAGGACCGTTGCCTTTCCAAACAGGATCACGCTGCGGTAATATGTGGTATATTCTGACGGAACCACCTGATCCTGATCAATGACGCAAAAGGAAACTTTGCTGCAGCTTTGAACAGCGTCCAGCTTGTGGCCGGTTCTGGCGCAGTGAAAATACAGGGCATCGTTCTCGCACACATAACTTAAGGGCACCGCGTAAGGATACCCGCCGTCCCCCAGCACCGCCAGAGTGCCGGCAGTATTTCTCTCCAGGATCTCCATGCACTCCTGCCGGGTAAGCTGCTGCCCGCTTCTTCTCATCTTCCGGAATCCGGTTTCCGGTTTATCTTCCTGTTTCATCCTCCGCCATTCTCCTTTTTGATTCTACGCCCAGCGCCGCCAGCTGCTCCACAGTGCTTTCATAGGATGTAAAGATGATCCCGTGAAAACCAAGCTCTTTTGCCACCGACACATTCTGTTCTGTATCGTCCACAAATACCGACTCTTCCGGTTTCAGTCCAAAACGCTTCAAAAACCGCCTGTAAATTTCCGGATCAGGCTTTGTGATCCTTTCCTGAAAGGACAGGAATCCGCCCTCCATATCTTTCATGAAAGCCAGGGATTCTCTGCATTCGTTATAGGCCTTTTTGGAATAGTTGGACAGATAGTAGACTTTGTATCCGGCCTCTTTCAGGTTTCTGACCCAGTCCACCGCGAAATCCCGAAGAAGCAGCATCCCCTTGATGTTTGTATAAGCCTTGTAAAGCTCCCTTTCAATCTCGGGGTCCAGGCTCACAAAAGCGCTCATTGCTTCTTCCTCCGTCAGATCCGCCCGCTCAAACTGCTCCCAGTAGGGGCTTAACACGGATGCTTTGAGGATCCTTTTGATGACAGGCTCCGAAAAGCCTTTCCGGGCAAGAAATTCCACCGGCTTATAATCCACCAGCACATTTCCAATGTCAAAGATGATATTTTTGATCATACTGTTGTCCTCCTGCTCTTGGTTTCATCGCCATTACCCATCTGTTTTTTCATCCAAATATGAGGGCATCCCTGATCGTCCTCAACAGGGCCGTAGGCCAGAAAACCCAGTTTTTCATAAAAGCCTGTTCTTCTGCACTGCGCGTGGATGGCAAGAACCGTTCCGCCTCTGGCTATGGCAAAGCGCTCCGCTTCTGCCACAAGAGCCGCCCCAAAGCCCTTTCCCCGGCACACTTTCTGCACCGCGATCCTGCCCAGGATAAAAAGATGGGGCTCCTCACCCGGGAACAGCCTGCAGGTTCCCGCGGGCATCTGCCCCTCATACAGCACAAGATGCCAGGCCTGTTTGTCTGTCTCGTCAAATTCCCGGGAAAATCCCTGTTCCTCTATAAAAACCTGCTGCCGGATCTGTCTTGCCTCTTCCGGCATTGTATCATAAATTTCTATCTTCAATCTGTTCGCTCCTTTGGGGCTTGTTTTTTTGCCGCGGCGCGGCAAATCTGTCCCGGGCTATTATACCAACTTTTTAATATGTCCGCCATATACAGAATAAACAAAATATTTTTCTGTGGTGAAACCTTTCCGCCAAAGGAAACGCAACAGAAATGGTTTCCAACACTGGTGACATAAAGTGCTTCTGCCGGCGCCAATCGAGTAGGAGGGGGATTTATATAATCCCCCGACCTCTCACACCACCGTGCGTACCGTTCGGTACACGGCGGTT
>CANQUC010000015.1 GCA_947626945.1 uncultured Lachnospiraceae bacterium
AAATAAAGCTTGCCCAGACGGCAATCCGGCTTGTTCCTTTCCAGTAAAGGCCATATAGGAAAGGCGCCAGGAAAGCGCCTGCCAGAGCGCCCCAGGAAATTCCCATCAGCTGCGCGATAAAGGTGACGCTGGATTTGTACTGGATCAGCGCCAGGATCACGGAAACCAGAATGAAGAACACGATCAGCAGACGGGTGGTAAGCAGCTGCTTCTTTTCGTCCATCTTTTTGATCACATGATCTTTCAGCAGATCAAGGGTCAGGGTAGTACTGGAGGTCAGCACCAGAGAGGACAGGGTAGACATGGAAGCGGACAGCACCAGAATCACCGTAATGGCGATCAGCAGGTCCGGCAGGGAGGAAAGCATTGCCGGAATGATCTGGTCATAAACCGGATTGGCTCCCACCTGCTCCGTGAACAGACGGCCGAAACCGCCCAGGAAATAACAGCCGCCGGCCACAATCAGGGCAAAGCCCGTGGAAACCACCGTACCGGTCTTGATGGCTTTTTCACTTTTAATGGCATAGAACTTCTGCACCATCTGGGGAAGACCCCAGGTTCCAAGAGACGTCAGGATCACCACGCCAAGCAGGTTGGCGGGATCCGGCCCAAAAAAGGAATTGAACGCGCCTACCTGGCTGGTCACGTTCTGATCCGATACAAGGGCAAGCCTGTTAAGCGCCTCCAGGAAACCGCCCTGGCTCTTCAGCACCGCGAAGATGATCACGACGATCCCCGCCAGCATGATCAGTCCCTGAATAAAATCGTTAATGGCCGTGGCCATGTATCCGCCCGCGATCACATAGACACCGGTCAGCACCGCCATGACGATCACACAGACGGAGTAGTCAATGTCAAAGGCCATTCCAAACAGACGGGAAAGCCCGTTGTACAGCGAGGCGGTATAAGGCACCAGAAATACAAATACGATCACGGAAGCCGCGATCTTCAGCGCCTTGCTGTCAAACCGTTTCGCAAAGAAATCCGGCATGGTGGCGCTGTTCAGGTGCTGGGTCATAACCCTGGTCCGGCGTCCCAGCACAACCCATGCCAGAAGGCTGCCCAAAAAGGCATTGCCAAGGCCGATCCAGGTAGAGGCGATTCCAAACTTCCAGCCGAACTGGCCGGCATAGCCTACAAAGATCACCGCGGAAAAATAAGAGGTGCCGTAAGCAAACGCCGTCAGCCAGGGGCCCACCGTTCTGCCGCCCAGAACAAAATCATTCATATTGGTGGCGTGTTTTCTGGCATACAGCCCTACGCCTACCATAACGGCAAAAAACGCAATCAACAGTATGATTTTTACGATCAATGTTTCTTCCTCCTGTTATAAGTTATCTTTTTCACTTTAAAGCTCTAAAGCAACTATAGCATACTTGCTTTGCGTCTGTCAATGATTATCTGTTCCGGTCTGCTTTTTGCCTGAAACTGAAAAAATCTCCCAAAGCCAAAAAATTTCTTGACAGTTTTCAGATCTCTGATTATAATACATAGTGCTGATGCAATCGGGGTGTGGCCCAGTTTGGTTAAGGCGCAACGTTAGGGACGTTGAGACCGCAAGTTCGAATCTTGTCACTCCGATAAAAAAGGAGCCAACCTGTAGATTGGCTCCTTTTTTGATCTTTTACCCGGGGAGAAAAAAGCATGTTTTATTTTCATTGGGAATTTCCCTTTCTGGACGCCCTCCAAAGCTTACACAATCCTCTGCTGGATTCTTTCATGACCGCCGTTACTTCTCTTGGAAACGCCGGCATCTTCTGGATCCTTACCGGCATTCTCCTGCTGTTTTTCAAAAAGACAAGAAAATGCGGCGTCACCGTTCTGCTGGCTCTTTTGTTTTCTCTGCTTGCAGGCAACTTCCTTTTAAAAAACCTGGCGGCAAGGCAGCGGCCCTGCTGGATCAACCAGGATGTGCCTCTGCTGATCAAAATGCCCGCGGATTTTTCCTTTCCCTCAGGACATACCCAGGCAGGCTTCGCGGCGGCCCTGTCCATCTTTTTTTACTTCCGGAAAGCAGGAATCGCCGCCCTTTTGCTGGCGGCTCTCATCGGATTTTCCAGGCTGTATCTGTATGTGCATTTTCCAACAGACGTGCTGGGCGGTCTGGTGATCGGCTGTGTGCTGGCGGCGCTGGCCTATCTGCTTGTGAAAAAGGCGTCCGAAAAAAAAGCCGCCGGCCATGATACCTGATGTATCAGAGCCGGTGGCTTTTTCGTGCAGGAAAAGGGACTTGAACCCTCATGATATTGCTATCACACGGACCTGAACCGTGCGCGTCTGCCAATTCCGCCATTCCTGCCTATGCGGGAAAAGGGACTTGAACCCTCACGGTAATTCAACCACATGATCCTTAGTCATGCCTGTCTGCCAATTCCAGCATTCCCGCTAACAAACTGCTTTTCTATAATAGCACTCCTTTTGACGGTTGTCAAATGATTTTTGCAGGGGATCTCTGTTTTTTGCAGACTTGAAAAAATTCCCTTTACCCTGTATACTATATAAAAAAATCAGTGCGTTTGTCAACTGTTTTTAAAAAAAATCCGGCTCCGTCTATCGGATGCCTGTGGAAAGGGAGGCTTTTCCTTGAAACGAGCAAAACAGATCGCCGCTATCATCGGCGCGCTGCTGCTGGCAGCGCTGTATATTCTCACACTGGTCTTTGCGCTGATGAAGCGTTCCGACTGGTTCCAATGGTTCCAGGCTTCCATTTTCTGTACCGTGGCTGTGCCGGTGCTCATTTATGGCATGCAGCTGCTCTGCCGCGTACTGAAAAAGAAATCAGACTGAAACAGCCTCCTGTTTCCCCGCTGCCGCTACCGGTAGGCAACCGGCAGCCAGATCCGCATCTCGTCGTATTCAATCTCGTCCGGCGTGTCCAGCTTGTTCTTCAGGCCCCTGGCGTCATGGGTGCCGTCGTCCTTTTCACTGCGGTTGTCCCAGGCAAAATAGGGGATCATCCGCACGTCTGTATGCTCCATGCCCTCATAGGACAACGTCTCATAAAGCTCTCCGGACCGTTTCTTTTTCTGACAGTACATCTGACCTTCCAGCGCGATCATTTTCCTGCCCTCAATTTCATATTCCACCGGCTTCCACTCTGTCTGCAGATCCAGCAAAAGCGCGTCTAAAGTATCCACCTGCGCATCCGGCGTTTCAATACAGTATACCAGAGGGCCGCGCTCTACCGCCGCCTGATTGACACATTCCTCCACAAGGGGATGAGCCGTGGTATAGCGCACCGGCATATCAAATTCCACCGTCACGGTATCGCTGCCGGGACGCATGGGCACCTCCACATAGCTGGAGGCCTGCTTCTCTGTAAGCGTCATGGATCCGCCGGCCCATGTGACAGAACCGCTCTGCACCCACCCGGGCACCCGGATCATCAGCGTGCACAAACCGTTCTTTTCCACGTCTCTGGCGGAAATGACGATCTTTCCGTCGTAGGGATATCCTGTCTTCTGCACCAAAGTAAAGACACTGTCCGGAAGAGAGATCCGGGCCTGGCTTGCCCCATACAGCCCAAAATAGACTTTGTTTTCGGATACCGCGTATGCGTACTCGCTGGACTGGGCAATGGTTCTGGCCAGGTTGGGAGGACAGCAGTAGCTTAAGATGTATCTTGCCCTGCGAAGCCGCCAGATCAGCCGGTAGTCCAGCTTCCTTGTGCGCCGCAGAGTGTTTTCGTAAAAGAAATACTCTCCGTCCAGGCTTACCGCCGCCAGATTCACATTCAGCATGGCCCGTTCCAGAATATCCATGTACTCTGCCCGGGGTTCGATCAGATACATCCGGTATGCCCAGAACACCAGTCCCAGAGAGGCACAGGTCTCATTGTAGGCCGTTACGTTCGGCAGCTGATATTCATATCCAAACGCCTGATGAACCAGACGGTGCCGGAAGAAATAGCCGTAAGGGGAAGCCCCGTTGTAAAGGGCGCCCACGCCGCCGGTGATGTATATCTTTTTGTCCACCATGTTCCGCCACACTCTGTGGAGCATTTCCAGATATTCCCCGTCGCCTTCTTCCGCATACAGATCCGCCACTCCGGCGTACAGGTAAGTGGCCCGCACAGCATGACCCACGATCTTTTTGTGGGTCTTTAAGGGAAGACGGTCCTGGTTGTCGTCCATGCCGTTTTTTACGGAATCCCTTGCCTCGATGGCAAGGCGGGCAAGATCCAGATACCGTTTGTTCCCGGTAGTTCGGTACATTTCAATGAGACCCATATAATGGGAGGGGCAGACCGCCGTCTGCACTTCGTCCTTTTCCAGAGTCTCCCTGTACATCTGCTCCAGATAATCTGCGGACTTTTCCGCGATCTTCAGCAGGGAATCCCGGCCGGTAAGCCGGTAGTACAAACATGCAGCGGTAAAAAGATGTCCCATATTATATACTTCAAATTCGTTGATGTCCCCCAGCCGGCGGCCGGTTTCATTCCGCTCCGCAATGATCTGTTTCGTGGAAAGATACCCGTCAGGCTGCTGGGATTTTCCGATCAGCTGCACATATTCCTCCAGCTGGTCAAGCATGGCCTGATCCTTAGCGGCCTCCGCCGTATACATGGCAGATTCCATCCATTTATAAAAATCCCCGTCGCCAAAGGCTGTTCCGGAATGAGGACGGTGATCCTCCGGGTTTGCGCAGATCCGGAAATTTTCCACCACATGACTGATCTGCGGCGATTCAAACATCTTCTGCAGATGAGGCACGGTCTTTTTGCTGCACTGCTCTTCTGCCTCTTTCCAAAATCCTTCTGTCCATTTTACATCTCCATAAGAAAGCGGCGCCAAAACCGCGTAGGGAGATTTTCTGGTATCTGTCAACATACGCTCTCATTCCCTCCTGTCTGTTATACCGAAATATATTTCGCGCAGATCTTTTTCTGCTCCTGCAAAAAGGCCTGCAGCTGCTGCTGATAGGCTTCCTCCTGTCCTTCCTCTTTCAGCCTCTGAAGCTCCCGGAACCGTCTCACCGTATCGTCCTGTGAGGCCTCTTTCACAAGGGCCTCCAGCTTTGCGTCTACGTCCGGCTCCTTTTCATCCACAAACTCTTCTATGGGCGCGCCGCCCAGCTTTACAGCGCCTATATACTGCTCCCTGGACTTCTCGTCCCCGTTCTTTTCGTAAGCCGCCGCAAAGCATTTTGCGGCCTGATCGTATAAGAACAGTCTGGCAAAGGCCACTCCCATGTTGTGATACACGCTGCCCAGAAAGCTGTCGGTCTGATTGTCTCTGGCCCGCAGGTTCAGAATACTGTTGTACTCCCGGATGGCCTTTACATACTTGTGATTTTCCAGCATCCGGTCGCCGATGGATTTGAGCATCTGAGATCCCGGCTTGGTGCTTTGGGCTTCAATGCCGGAAAACAGGTTTCTGAGCTCCTCCTTGTTGCAGTAGCCTACCAGATCCAAAAGCAGGCTTGCCAGCTTCCGGTAGGAAGCGCCGCCGGCCACGTTCTGCCGGAGGATCCCCGCGCATCTGGCCATGCCAAGCTCCGATTCCAGCCAGACAAATAAGTCCTCATTGATCAGGGTATCGTCGATCAGGGCAAAATTGTGGTAAACGTAATAGCACAGTTCCTCAACGGTATAAATTTTCACGGAGATCCGTTTTATGAAAAAAGGGTTCTGTGCAGTCTGCTGCCTGCAAATACGAATGCCGCCCACAAGATCAACCTCCAATCTGTTCCGTCACGGATTTTCCGGAAGCGGGAAACAGCTCCCCAAGCCCCATATCCGTTACCGTCACCGTCCACTTATCAGCGCTCTCAAACCGCAGATCCACCCGGATCTTGGTAGCCAGGTTGGGGCGTTTCGGCAGCCAGTCCAGGGAAATCGTCTTCCGGAAACTGCGTTCTTCCTCGGGAACTTCCGTGGCCGCGTCTGTCTGGAAACAGATGCTGTCGCAGTCGTCCACCAGAAATACCTGGGACAGCCCGGCGTCAAACCAGCTGGTGCCTGCCCATACAAGCCTGCAGTACTGCTGCTCCCGTCCGTTCCACACATAAAGTCCGATATGGTACTTGACCTGCTGCTCCCCCAGATAAAACTGCCGCCGGTCGCTTTCTTTCTCCTGCCCCCGAAGCCCCCGGTAGCAGGCGCCTTTCACTTCCATATTCTCCACGCCGAACACTCTCCGGCCTCTGCAGAGATACCGAAGCGATTCCTGCATCCAGTTTCCCTGAAATTCTCTGCCCACAAGAAATACGGAGGAGATCAGCCGTTTCTGGATCAGCTGCTCCAAAAGCTTTGTAAAACGGGCGTCGGTATCCCCGTCCTTATTTCCAAACTGAAATTCATCCAGCGCCGTTTCCGTAACGGTAAAGGGCGTGCCGCGGACTGCTTTTGCCCGCCCCAGGTTCCAGGCATAAAGCCCTCCTTCCCTGGCGTCCAGCAGCATCACGTCGTTGGTCCACAGTTCCCGCTTCTGATGAATGACAAAATCATAAAAGCTTTCTTTATGATCCTGCAGAAACAGCCGCTCCCCGGGCACCGGCAGCTGAGCCATTGCCTGGCGCATATCCGCCACCAGCCTGCCCGGCAGCTCCGGGAACGTAAAGGTTATGGAATGGATCTGATCCAGATTGATGATCCGGTGCAGCAGGTTTAAACTGCGTTTCAGAAAAATCCCCAGAAGCTCTGAGGGCATATAGGGCACATGATCCACCAGTACCGGCTCTCCCGCCAGGCAAAGGCGGATCAGATCCTCTGTCAGTTCTCCATGTCCCTGCTCGTAGGCGCTGCGGGCTTCCGTCCCGAAAAGCCACTGATTGCTGTCGTCCAGCTTGCACAGGCATACGGGGATCCGGACCAGATCAGGATCCGACGTCTGGGAAAGAAGCTGCGGTTCTTCCATATCTGAGGAATAGTATCCGATCTGCACATCAGAGTCCTGAAAGCTGTATCCGATGAGCAATGCTTTTTTTTCACTCAACCTGCATCTCTCCTTCCGTCTGCTACAGAGGCTGGAAAAACTGCTGCGCCACACAGGACTCCCGCACATAAGCCTCCGCCAGCTCTTCCTGCTGTTTGCGGTCCCGGGCGCCAAGCAGCTGCTCCATTTTTTCAAAGCGGTCTTTGCCGGCCGCCGGACGGCCCCATCCTTCCATGACACCGCTTGCGGCTACCCATTCCCGCTGGGGAGTCTGCTCTGTAATATAATACTGGAGCCTGTCTCCGGCAAAAAGCAGCAGCTCTTTTACAAAAATCCCGCCAAAGCTCTGTTCCATTTCTTCCGTACCGAAATGATCCGTCTGATCCTGTCCCTGGATCCGGTAGTGCAAATATACCCGATGGGACGGATCCGTTTTATATTCCAGGCAGGACTGTTCCAAAAACAGGCGGCCTTTGCTAAGCGCCTCCGGAAGCCTGCTGTAAAAAGCAAAATACCGGCCGTCACAGATCAGCTCATCCAGGATCCGGCTGCCCAGGTCTTCCTCTCCCTCCAGCAGGGAGGCATCCTGAGATACTCCGTACAGCCATCCGATCCGGCAGGTCTCATTGAGGAGTTCTCCCCGGACAAGCTCCTTTCGGATCCACTGGTAAACCCGGCTGTCGATCTGCAGATCCCGCCGGACCGCTTCTCCCGCGAAGTAGGTCAGGAACCCGAGAACCAGGTTTTCCCTGCCCTTTGCCCGGTAATAGCTTTCAAATATATCAAAGAGCCGGTCCGGAATGAATTTGGTGATCAGCGCTCTGGCGATCAGCTTCTTTTCCACCTGATAAGTATCCAGGCCAAACTGCTGCCCGGCCTGCCACAGACACTGCAGCTCAGCCGTGCCGCCGTCCATGTGTTCCAGCAGGTACGTCAGCATGATCTCGTCATATTTTCCCCGGAAGAACACTTCCCGGCACACAGCCACAAGGTTTTCGTCCCAGGTAAATTCTTTCTGGCAGATCATATGGCTGCACATCCGGATCAAAGGCTTATAGGGAATCCGTTCACAGCCGTAGGTGCTGATGTAGGCAAAGGCCTCCTCATAATGTCCCAGCAAAAGGAGCAGTTCCGTATTCCGGCTGCGTTTTCGGGCCGGCAGCTCCTGCACCGTTACATGCTGCAGACACCATTCAATGGCGTCATGATCGTAGACCTGATAAAAATGATCCAGCATCTGCTGCCACAGCTCCATGCGGTAGGAAAGGGAAAACTGATTTTCCGCCGTGATCCGGGCCAGCGTCACCTGCCATCCGGGGTCCTTTCCCTCCGTCAGTTTCCGGCACTGCTCAAGCACAATTCCCGGATGAGCCGGACAATACCTGCCGCACAGCTCCAGCAGCTCCTGCCGGTCAAACCACCGTTCAAAACGGGAATCCTTTTCCACCCACTGCCTGCCGCCTGCCGCGTCCTGGAAAAAAACACAGGCGTCGCCGGTATAAATGGGTATGATGGCCTCGCCGCCGCTGACCGCCACCGTGATTTCCTCCTTCAGGGACGGCTCCCGCACCACCACTGAAGTAAACTGGCGGGGAATGGAACGGATCCGGTAGGAGAAAATAAAATCCGCGACGTGATAGGCATTTTTCTGACTGATATACTGCCTGCTGACCATTTCCTGATAAAGGCAGATCAGATGGGCGTTTACCCGGCCCTTTTCCAGCTGCCGCAGCACAAAATCTATCATATCCTGACGGTATGTATCGTACAGATCCGGATACTGCTTCCGGTATTTGGTCAGATTGGCAAACAGATACGCTTTCTTTTGATAGTCCAGATCCTGATTGTACTGAAAATACATCAGCACCGCCTCAGGGAGGGGGCTGTCCATGGACTCCCGCATGGAATACAGATAGTAGTCGTACAGGCGGGTGATCCGCAGATTTGCCTGCACTCCTTTTTCATACCATTTGAAATATTCGTCGCCAATCTTATTGCCCTTGATCAGAAGCGTACATATGGCATGAATACATCCGGTATCCGGATTGGCCTGATAACACTGTTCCAAAAGAGAATACATGGTAACGGAAAAGCTTTTGTAGCGCAGAGCCAGCTTTGTAACCCGCTCCATCAGCTCCCGGTTCAGCAGATGATACCGGTTGGCAAAGGTAAGCACCTGCACCTCATAATCGGACAGGCTTCCTACCAGTCCGGGATTTTGCCGGTAAAGCATACAGGCCTCAATGTATAGTATAGGCGTGCGGACGCCCTGATTGTGCAGCTGTTCCATCATCTGGCAGCGCCGGCGGTCGTCGGTCAGAAGCTCCCTGTCCACCATCTGCAGCACCCACAGCAGAATTCCGCTTCCCGGATGCCGCCCGTAAAGGATCCGCACCCGCTGGCATACCTGCTCCAGAAAAGTATGGGAGCGTCGCAGGCAGGCACAGAGATACAAATAGTATCCGTACACCTCTGCATTTCTCTGAAGGTCGTAATGGGACTCCGCAAATTCATCCAGCATTTTTTTGGAACCCCGCTGGTCTCCCTGGAGGATCGCCACATGGATCAGACCCAGTTTATAAAATCTTCTGTATTTTCCTTTTCCGGAAAGAGCCTCCAGAAGCTCTTTCGTCCTTTTTGCCCACTGATCCAGCGGCAGAGCCATGCTGCGAAACTTCAGATACAGGCGGAACAGCTCCACGGTATTTTTCTTTTGTTCTCTGCGCTCATAATCAATGTTATTCTGGGCGTAAAACTTTTTCAGCTGGGATTTCAGAGGCGGCGTCTCCTGGGGCTCCCGGTACTGGCCCAGACTTTTTAAAAAGGCAACCATGGCCTGATAATTGACGCCGTTTTTCACCAGTCCCTGATAGCGGAGGACGATAGAGTCCGGTTCCCCCATCAGGGTATTGCAGAAACGAGGATGGGAAAAAGCCTGATAAGCGGCATCCAGGTCTGTCTGCGCAAGGCTGAGAAACGCCGACAGATTTTTCAGCTTGCCCTCCGGCGTAGTGATATAGGAGGGCTGCGCCGTGACGGCAAAAGGAAGCCGGTATTCCCCGGCGTCAGACACAATCAGGAACAGACCCTTAACCGTGTCTCCCATTTCCATGCCCGTGCTGTCAAACAGGTAACTGATTTCCGCCTGCCTGCCCTGAAACCGGCTGCCCGACCTGCACTGCATTCTCCAGTGGGTGGTATAGATCCGGCCTTTTACTTTCCGCCCCCGGTTTTCAAAGATCCGAAAGCTGCCTTCCTGCACGGCGCCGGGCTCCATACAGAAAGCAATACTTTCCTCAGAAAGAAACAGCGAAGCTTCTTCAAATGTATCATTTTCTTCTGACAGTGGTTTGCCATTCATGGGGATCCCTGCACCTCTTTTGTTTTCCAGGCGTTGTTTCCATAGCCTTGTCAAGTTTCTGTTTCTCAGTTATAATAGATTATAAACTATTTTTGGTCATGTTGCAAATAGATTGGCAGAAACAGCCAAAAGATTTTAAAGGAAATGAGAACCCTATGACAAACAAGCCATCCGTCTTCCACGGAAGTGATGTGGAAGTCATTGCATCTATGTACGGAATCCCGGTACAGCAGATCACCGCCTTTGGATCTAATGTAAATCCCCTGGGCATCTCCCCCCTGATGGAGGAAGCGCTGAAAAACAATGTAAGGGCCGTCACCTCCTATCCGGACCGGAACTATCAGAAGCTGCGGTCCGCCATTGCCCATTATACGGGGACAAACCCCCGGCAGGTACTGCCGGGCAACGGCTCCACGGAGCTGATCTCCCTGGCAATGAAAGTGACCGGGCCCGGCCGGGCCTGTATCCTTGCCCCCACCTATGGGGAGTACCGCAGAGAGATTTCCCTGGCAGGCGGCAGCTGCTGCTTTTTTCCACTGAAAGAAGAAACCGGCTTTGCCGTAGACCCGGAGCAGCTGGAATCTTTCCTGAAAGAATCCGGATCGGATCTGCTGGTGCTGTGCAATCCGAACAATCCCACGGGAACCATGCTGGACAATCAGACCCTTGACCGGATCCTGTCCTTTTGCAGATCACAGGGAATCTTTGTGACGGCAGATGAAACATATATGGAATTTACCGGCACCCAGGGCGCCGTCCCGCTGCTGTCCCGGTTTGACAACCTGCTGATCCTGCGGGGCACCTCCAAATTTTTTGCCTGTCCAGGCCTGCGCCTTGGCTATGCCCTCTCCGGCAATGAAAAGCTCCTTGGTCAGATGGCTGCGCTGCAGGATCCCTGGAGCGTCAGCGTTCCGGCTTCCATTGCCGGTGAGGTCATGTTTACCGACAGGACTTACATTGAAAACACCAAAGAGTTCATTGCCGGACAGCGGCGCCGGATCGTAAGCCGTCTTGAGCAGATCCGGTCTTTGAGGCTGTTTTCGCCTGCCGCCAACTTTCTCTTAGTGAAGATTTTGGATCCCTCCAAAACCGCTCACGACTTTTTTGAGTTTTCCATCCGGCAGGGACTGATGATCCGGGACTGCTCGGATTTTGAGGGACTTGGCCCCGCCTTTTTCAGGTTCTGCTTTTTAGACCGGCAGAGCAATGACCGGCTGCTTGACTGTATCGAAAGCTTTTTTCAGTAACGGCCCAAAAAAGGCTGTCTGCAAAACCAGCGCTTTGCAGACAGCCTTTTTCATTTTATAAGGTTTGGATTTCTTATAGGGGCACAGGCACGTTCAGTGACAGCCGTGCCCGCCGCAGTTTTTGCAGTCTCCTCCGCACTGGAGGGATTTGCCTTTCTTTTTGTCTCTGATCATACTGATGACCGCAAGCGCCACAAGGCCGCATACAGCCAACGCAACAATGATCGTTCCCATTTTCAGCCTCCTTTTGCGCGTTTACGCCGCTTTTTTCAGTTTCACTCTCAAAGTGTCGCTTTGTCGATAGGGTCTGAACAGCAGATAAAGGAATCCGGCCACCAGAAGAATGGCCGCTGCCGTTCCCACGCCAAATCCGCCGCCGGTAAACAGCATGCCCAGCTGGTAAATGCACAGGGACACCACATAAGCAAGCAGGCACTGATATCCAATGGCAAACCAGAACCATTTGGCGTTGTTCATTTCCCGTTTAATGGCTCCCATTGCCGCGAAGCAGGGCGCGCACAGCAGGTTGAACACCAGGAAAGAGTAGGCTGCCAGAGAGGTCATGCTGCCTGCCAGCGTTCCCCAGTACTCCACGCCGTCCTCGGCCACCTCGGCAAAGCCAAAGAGAATTCCAAAGGTTCCTACCACATTTTCTTTTGCCACCAGACCGGTTACTGCCGCCACCGCGGACTTCCAGTCGCCCCAGCCAAGAGGGGTAAAAATCCAGGCGATTCCTCTGCCTATGGCCGCCAGAATGCTGTGATCAATCTCCATCTCTTCCAGCATCCGGAATTTTCCGTCAACCCAGCCAAAGTAAGTGGTAAACCACACTACAATGGTGGAAAGCAAAATGATGGTGCCTGCTTTTTTGATAAAGGACCAGCCCCGCTCCCACATGCTTCGAAGCACGTTTCCCGCTGTGGGCCAGTGATATGCGGGAAGCTCCATGACAAAGGGCGCCGGGTCTCCCGCAAACATCTTTGTCTTTTTCAAAATAATGCCGGAGCAGATAATGGCCGCGATCCCTACAAAGTAGGCGCTTGGAGCCACCCACCACGCGCCGCCGAACAAAGCTCCCGCGATCAGGGCGATAATGGGAAGCTTGGCGCCGCAGGGAATGAACGTGGTGGTCATAATGGTCATCTTCCGGTCTCTGTCATTTTCAATAGTACGGGAAGCCATCACGCCGGGCACGCCGCATCCGGTTCCGATCAGCATCGGAATGAACGATTTTCCGGAAAGGCCGAATTTGCGGAAGATCCTGTCCATGATAAACGCCACGCGGGCCATATAGCCGCAGCTTTCCAGAAACGCAAGGAACAAAAACAGAACCAGCATCTGGGGCACAAAGCCAAGCACCGCTCCCACGCCGGCTACGATGCCGTCCAGGATCAGACCCTGAAGCCAGGCAGCGCAGTGCATACTGACCAGCGCCTTTTCAACAGCCGGCGGAATGATCTCTCCAAACAGCACGTCGTTGGTCCAGTCTGTTACAAAAGTGCCTACTGTGGTGACGGAAACGAAATAAACCACAAACATCACCGCCGCGAAAATGGGCAGCGCCGCCCATCTGTTCGTCACAACTTTGTCGATCTTGTCAGACGTGGTGAGCTTTTCTCCCTTTTTCCCCTTTGTACAGCATTCCCCGATGATCTTTGAAATATAAACATATCTTTCGTTGGTAATAATACTTTCCGTGTCGTCGTCAAAGCTTTTTTCCAGAAAATCGATCTGATCCTGTACGTCAGGGATCTGCTTCATCAGTTCCGGGATCTTGTCGTCTTTTTCCAAAAGCTTAATGGCAAAAAACCGCTTCTGGCTTTCCTCCACATCCGGGCCCAGCCTCATTTCCACGCTGGAAATGGCTTTCTCCACCTGATCCGCGAACTGGTGAACCGGTTCCGCCACGGCTTTTTTTGCCGCCGCCACTGCCATCTGGGCCGCCTTGTCGATCCCGGTGCCCTTCAGCGCGGATATTTCCACCGCCTGACAGCCCAGTTTTTTGCTCAGCTGATCAAGATGGATCTGATCATTGTTTTTCTTTACCACATCCATCATGTTCACTGCCATGACAACCGGAATGCCAAGCTCCATCAGCTGTGTGGTCAGATACAGATTTCGTTCAATGTTGGTGCCGTCTACAATGTTCAGGATGGCGTCGGGCCGCTGGCTTACCAGATAGTTTCTTGCCACCACTTCCTCCAGCGTATAAGGAGAAAGAGAATAGATTCCCGGCAGATCCATGATGACTACATCCTTATTTCCTTTTAATTTTCCCTCTTTTTTCTCCACTGTAACGCCCGGCCAGTTTCCCACAAACTGATTGGAGCCTGTCAGAGCGTTAAACAACGTGGTCTTGCCGCTGTTTGGGTTTCCCGCAAGTGCAATTTTAATCGCCATAGTTTCCTCCCTTTTTCTGTCTTTGTATTAGTTGTGACTAACTTCCCGGCAAAAAAATTACTCCACCTGGATCATTTCCGCGTCCGCTTTACGCAGGGACAGCTCATATCCTCTTACCGTCACTTCCACAGGATCACCCAGAGGCGCCACTTTCCGCACAAACACCTCAATGCCCTTGGTGATCCCCATATCCATAATACGCCGCTTTACCGGCCCTGTCCCGGTCAGCTTTGCCACCTTTACGGTACTTCCGCAGGGCACTTCTCTCAATGTTTTCATCCCCGTTCTTCCTTTCTCTTCTTTTTTACGCAAAATGCGCCGGCATCCGCCGTTTCCTCATGTCAGATCAAGATCTTGTTTGCCATATCCTTTCCGATGGCAACCCGGGAATCTTTCACATTGACAATCACATTTCCCTCCGTGGCGGAAACCACCGTTACCGTACTGCCGGTAACAAAACCGAGATTTTCCAGAAAACGCTTTGTTTCTTCTTTGCCGCCTACCCGCTTGATGACGGCGGGTTCTCCGGCTGTTGCCATAGTCAGGGGCATACCGTCTTCCTCCTTCATGATTTGATCATTGTTAGTATACGCTAACTTTAGTTAGTTGTCAATAACCTTTTTCAAAAAAAAGGCGCCCCCATGATCACGGACTCCTTTTTACTGCCACCTGCACACCTGTTCAAAATCCATGGAACCGCCAAAAAGATCCAGCGCGCTTCCCACGGTAAAGTCCAGGCGGCCTTTGCCAAGCTCTCGCAGCTTTTCCAGATCCCCAAAGGATCCGATGCCGCCCGCGTAGGTAACCGGGCGCTTGCCCCAGCGGCCAAGAAGCGCTGCCAGCTCCTCCTCAATGCCTGCCCGCAGCCCCTCCGCGTCTGCCCCATGGACAAGGAATTCATCACAGTATTCCGCCAGCATATCCATGGTTTCTTCCGTTACCTTTACGTCAGACCATTTCTGCCACCGGTCGGTGACAACATAGTAGCCGTCTTTCTTCTTCCTGCAGCTGATGTCCAGCACCAGCCGTTCCTTTCCCACCGTCCGGGACAGCTGTCTGAGCCGGTCTGTACGGATGCGGCCCTGCTCAAACACATAGGAGGTCACGATCACATGGGAAGCCCCCGCGTCCAGAAACGCCTCCGCGTTTTCCGGCGTGATGCCGCCTCCCGCCTGCAGTCCCCCGGGAAATGCCCTAAGAGCCGAAAGGGCCTGTTCTTTTGTCTGACGGTAATAGGGAGAGTCTTTGGAGTTCAGCAAAATCACATGGCCTCCCGAAAGGCCTCGTTCTCTGTACAGTCTTCCGTAAAAGGCGCCGTCTGCCTCCGACACAAAATTTTCCTTTGCCCGGTCTCCCCCATCCGACAGGGAACCGCCTATGATCTGTTTCACTTTTCCGTTATGTATGTCGATACACGGTCTGAATTTCATTTTTTCCCGTCCTTATCCCCGCGGAAATCACCGGGGCTGCGGAAATGTCCGCAGCCCCCTGTGTTTTTGGTTACTGTGCGTTTTCACTGGGGTTTGCCGTTACCATCCCGTTTCCGGTATCGTTTCCGGTAAGGCCTTCGCCCACGTCTTCCGCGCCGTTGATCACACCGTCAACGCCTTCTTCCACACCGTTTCCGATGTCCTCGATCACATCGCCCGCTTCATTGGTGCCGGAATTCCGGTCACTGTCCGCATCCTCCGTTTTGCGCGCGTCCTCGGAGCTTCTTGTCTCCTCTGTGGAGTCTGCCTCTTCGGTAGTCTTCGCGTCTTCTGTTGTCACGGTGTCTCTGCCGTCTTCCACATTGCCGTTTCCGCAGGCGCAGAGCAAAGCCATGGAAACAGTCAATGCAGTCAATAAAAATAGCTTTTTCAACTGCTTCATATTCATTTCTCCTTTACGGTTCGTCGGTAGTAATATGCGCAGTTTTCAAAATCCTATTCGCAGGTTCCAGATTTTTGCAAAATCATTTTCAAAAAATCACTGGGCCGCCGGCGCTTCCGTATTCAGCGCGTCCGCGGTAGGGGCCACGAAAGTGTCTCTCTGCAAAGTCAGAAACGTTTCCGCCAGCGCCGTGTCAATGGTGACGATGCTGCTGCTGTCAGAAGTCCGGATATAATAGTCGTCGGAAAAGGTAAAATCCTCTGTGGGGTTTCCTACAGAGATCACCATCTGTTTTTCTACCCGGTCTGTCTCATATTGGATCTCATTGAGATTTTCCCCGATCTCTACTTTCTCCACAGATCCCGGATCCACCTGATCAACGGTGTAATCGATGGTGATCACCGCTCCCGGCTGATCCAGGCCGTATTTTCCATATTCCTCTTCCGGACAGTCGTAGTCTACCTCCTGAACATAGGACAGCCCTACAATGGAAGAGACCAGCGCCTCCGTCCGGGACTGATTGGCCTTGACAACGGCGCCGGAGCTGTCCCGGATGTACCAGACTCCCTGATTGGTCACTTTCTGAGTCTGCTGATCCGTGTGGGTTCCGGTGATCTCAAAGGTAAAATCCAGCTCCTGATCTTTTGTGGCAATGTTCATATGGGTGATGTGATCCGACTGAATCTCAGGAAACCGGTCCATTTCCACCATATCGTAAAGCTCCATGGAAAATCCGACCCAAAGGGTGGCGTCCACCGTATAGACCTGATCCGTGCCCTCTACGTTCATATAGTAGTCGGCGGTGCTTTCATTGTAATTGCCGATGTTGTAGGTCACCGTATTTTTTCCGTCGGTAACGGAAATGATCAGCGCCGGATCATCCAGTCCGTAAGTCTTAAAGTTTTCGGTGCTTTCCTCCAGAAGCCGCTTCGCGTAAACTTTGGACAGATCCTCCAGTTTGGTGTCCAGCACCGTTTCATTTACCGGGAAATCCAGATCGTCCTTGTAATACCAGGTATCTCCCTTTTTGGAAAAGATGTAGGTCGTATCGGAATACTCCTCATCATGGGGATGCTGGTAGGAGAAACCCTGAATCTGATCTTTGTCCATCTGCTGAACAAGGATCCCTTTTTCCGTCCGCTCCGCTTCCTTTGACTCCTGTTCCGCTTTTTTCTGGTTGAACAGCGTAAGGGCAGCGTAGGCTGCCGCCAGCACTGCGAGAACCCCCAAAAGGATCACAAGACGTTTGGTCTTTTTTGACATTATCTTCTCCTCCTGATGATCCAGACTACTACCCCGACAACAATAAGCGCCAGCGGGATCACCGCAACCAGCACGGTGCTCCAGACATTTGCCTGGGTAGAGCTTACCTGCAGAGGCGTGCCGTCCATGCTCTTGGCATGGATGGAAATGGCGCTTTCATGTTGGCACATCCATCCAAAGGAATTGATCATCAGATCGTAGTTTCCTCCGGCGGCTATGGTGTTGACGCTGTTGTCAAACATCATGGGAGTGGTGTACAGCACAAGCCGTCCGGTCTCTTTCCCGTCGGCCGCCTTTTTTTCCAGCGCAAGCCCCAGGATCTGTTTTCCGGAAGCGTCTCCCTCTTCCTTTGCCAGGGTTTTGCCTGTTTTGTTCTTCACATATCCGCTGGGTGTGGTAGTCAGAAGCTCCGTGCCGGTTACCGTATTGTCCGGCTGGGTAAACAGGATGGTCTGGGCATCTGCCACAAGCACATTCAGGCCGCCGTTTACCAGCGGATCCGAAATGGCATGGCTTCCCATCTGAGCCCAGATCAGATCCGGCATGTTCTGCACCGTATGGCCCGTATCCCCTTCACATACGATACTGCCCTCCACGGAAAGGCCATAGGTCTTAAGGAAGCTGTCCAGATTGGGCGTGTCCCCGGCTTCCATGGTAGTGATGATAAAGAGCGCGCCGCCCTGCTCAAAGTAAGCGGTCAGCAGCTCCTTTTCCTTTTCGGTAATGTCTTTCTGAGGGGCATAAAACAGCAGCGCGCTGCAGTCCGCGGGGATCTCCCCTGTCTGAATCAGGTTCAGGGCCTTGACTTCCATGTTCTGGCCGCTGATCTGCGTTGCCAGTTCCTCCGGAACCGCTGTTTCCGAATGTCCGGACACGGCATAAATCACCGGAAGCGTTTCGCTGGTCACATAATCTATGGCATTGGTCAGCTGATTTTCCCCGTCAAAGTCGGTGCTGACTACCTGCTGATAGCTTTCATTGTAAGAAGTGGTCTGCCTGTAAATACTGTCGTAGGCAATGACCTTGTTTCGTTTCTGACTTTCCACAATCAGGCTGTTGTCCGCAAGGCCTCCTGTGGTATAACCGGACACAAATGCGGGATCCAGGGCCGTATCTTTCTGCACCACATGGATTTTGGAGGAAAGAGCCGCGTATTTTTCCACCAGCTCCTGGATCAGATTGTCCTCTTTTCCCTGCTGGGCCACCAGATAAATCGTCACGTCCTGGGAAAGTCCCGACACAAGGGTCTTTGTCTGCTGGGACAGCGCCAGCGTCTGCTGCTCGCTGAAATCCGGTTTTGTCCATGTGGAGGGAAGTCCCGCCACAATAAAGTTCACAATCAGCAGTACGGCTATGACGATCACCGTAATGAGCGTGCTGTAGGAACCGTTTTTCAATCGTTTTCTTTCTGCTGCTTTCATACTGTTCCTCCTTAGCTCCAGCGCCGTTTTTGAATCGCCTGCACTGTCAGAAACACAAACAGACCGGCGACGGAAAGATAGTAGACTACCGCCGTCAGATCCAGGATCCCATAAACAAAATTGTCCAGACGGGAACTGATGTCAAAAATACTAAACAGCTTTGCCACGGATCCCTGCAAAAGCTCCTTATTGGCAGCATAGACGGCCAGCAGCGCCGCTTCCAGCACAATGGCCGCTCCCGCGGCCAGGAACACGTTTTTCGTCATCACATAGATGATTACCGCCGCTACAATGATCAGGGCCGTAAAGAACAGCAGCGCCGCGTTTTCCGACGATGGGACAAACTGAGCCAGGCTGGAGCTGAAATAGCAGACCAGCAGCACAAGAAACGTAAGCACCGCCGCCAGCACCTGGCTTTCCGTCAGAGAGGAAATAAACAGGCCGATGGCCAGATTGGCCGCTCCCAGCAGGAAAAAGCCCAGGATGCTCACATATTCCATGGGCATGGAAACCATATCCTTGCCCAGCGTCAGCATGAGCACCGGATACAGGCACAGCAGAAGAACGGGAATGGCGTAGACGGTCAGAAGGGCCAGGTATTTTCCAAGCACCACGTCCACCACCTTTACCGGCGCCGTAAACAAAAGCTGGTCGGTTTTCTGCCTGCGCTCTTCCGCCATGATCCGCATGGTCAGAATGGGCACCAGGATCAGAAACACAAAGGTCACGTTGATAAAAATAAATCCAAACCAGGGATATCCCTGCACAAGATTTACTGCCGTAAAGTAAATGCCGATCACAAACAGCAGAAACGCAATGAACAGATAACCCATGGGAGATGTAAAATACGCTTTCAGTTCTCTTTTATAAATGGCAAGCACGGTCAGTTTCCCCCTTCCTGACGTCCGGTTTCTTCCGTCTGATCCGCCGGTGTCTCTTCCGCTTCGGATGCCCGCTCTGCTTCAGCCCCGTCCTCCGGTTCGGATGCCCGCTCTGTTTCAGCCGTATCCTCCGGTTCCGTCTTTTCTTCTGTCAGCTCCAGGAACGCGTCCTCCAGGGACATCTCTTCCGTCTGCATTTTCAGGATGGGACATTTGCTCTCCGCAAAGGCGTTAAACAGCTTCTCCCGCAGATCCGCGGAATCGCCGCTCTTCAAATCCACATCCCAGGCGCCTGTCTCCTGGGCGGATTCCCGGATCCAGAAAGAGCTTACCTGCGCCTGGCCTTCCAGCACCTTTTGAATCTGGTTTCGGTCTCCCAGAACCGTCATGGACATGCTGACCGTATCCCGCAGATGTCTGGTCAGATTGGCCGGCTTGTCGCTGGCAACCAGCTTCCCGTTGGAAATGATCAGCACATAGTCGCAGATGGCGCTGACCTCCGACAAAATATGAGAGCTCAGGATCACGGTATGCTGCTTGCCGATCTCCCGGATCAGATCCCGGATTTCAATGATCTGCTTGGGATCCAGTCCAACCGTAGGCTCATCCAGGATGATGATCTCCGGATACCCCAACAGCGCCTGGGCAATGCCCACCCGCTGCTTATAGCCTTTGGACAGATTTTTGATCAGGCGGTCTTTTACGTCCAGGATCATGGTGCGCTCCATAATCTCCTGAATCATGTTTTTCCGGGCGGATTTGGGAATCTTTTTCAGTTCCGCCGCGAACCGCAGATATTCGTAAGGCGTCATATCCATGTAAAGGGGCGGCTGCTCCGGCAGGTAGCCGATAGATTTTTTTGCCAGCTCCGGCTCCTCAAAAATGTCGTAGCCGTTGATGGTAATGTCGCCGCTGGTGGCGCCGATATATCCTGTGATCATATTCATGGTAGTGGATTTGCCTGCGCCGTTTGGACCCAGAAAGCCGTAGATCTGTCCCTTTTTCACAGTAAAGGTCAGATCGTCCACCGCTGTGTGATCTCCGTATTTTTTTGTCAGATGTTTGATCTCAATCAAAAGGGGCCCTCCTATCATATTGATTTCTCATTGATTTTCAAAAACTTGCTTCAGTATACCAGAAAAATGTGCCCTTTATGTGAACCGGAGGGCTACTGTCAGCAGGATCAGATAGAGCAGGATCACCCCGTAGGCAATCCGGTCTCCGGCTGTGTAGCGCAGCGGGTTCATCTTGGTGCGGCCTTTGCCGCCCCGGTAACAGCGGGCCTCCATGGCAAGGGCAAGATCCGACGCCCTGCGGAAGGCGGAAATAAACAGCGGCACCAGAAGCGGCACCAGTCCTTTCACCTTTCTGATCAGGCCTCCGCTTTCGAAATCCGCGCCTCTGGCAGTCTGGGCTTTCATGATCTTATCCGTTTCCTCCAGCAGAATCGGAATAAACCGAAGCGCTATGGACATCATCATGGCCACCTCATGAGCGGGCACATGGATGATCCGCAGCGGTTCCAGCAGCCGTTCCAGACCGTCTGTGAGATGGTTGGGGGTGGTGGTAAGGGTCATGAGAGAGGATCCAAAGATCAGGTAGATCAGCCGGATGGCCGTGAATACCGCTGTGTGGATTCCCTCCCGGCTGATGGTCAGCTTCCAGATCCGAAGCACCGGTTCCCCGGGCACCAGAAACAGATTGAACACCACCGTGATCAGCAAAAACACCAGAATGGCCCTGACGCCTTTGAAAATAAAGGACAGGGGCACCTTTGACAGGCCGATGCAAAAGCCCAGAAATAAAGTGGCCACAAGCAGGCCTGCAGGATTTCTGAACAGAAACAGGGAAATCACATAGACCAGAGTGCCGATGATCTTCACCCGGGGATCCAGCCTGTGCAGCGCCGATTCCGAAGGATAATATTGTCCGATGGTAATATCCCGTATCATGGTTCTCTTCCCAGGGCTCTCAGGATGGCGTCTCTGGCTTCTTCCACCGTTACCGGATCCGTATCTACCTGCAGTCCCTTTTCTTTCAAGCCGTGTAAGATATAAGTAACATTTGGCGCCGCCAGCCCCATTTGCGCCAGCTGCTCACAGCGGGCAAATATTTCCCTGGGAACGCCGTCATATACAAGTCTGCCCTGATCCATCACAAGGATCCGCTCCACATAGCGGGCCACGTCTTCCATACTGTGAGACACCAGGATCACACCCATTCCTTTTTGTCTGTGCAAAAGGGCAATCTGCCCCAGAATCTCGTCCCGGCCCTTTGGGTCCAGCCCCGCCGTAGGCTCGTCCAGG
This sequence comes from uncultured Lachnospiraceae bacterium, assembly GCA_947626945.1. GTDB lineage: Bacteria > Bacillota > Clostridia > Lachnospirales > Lachnospiraceae > CANQUC01. The sequence goes on from CANQUC010000015.1 coordinate 21,627, forward strand.
ATCAGAAACTCCGGCTCCATGGCCAGCACCCCGGCAATGGCCACCCTTCGCCTCTGTCCGCCGGACAGCTCAAAGGGAGACATTTTATAACAGGCCTCTTCCACGCCCACCAGGGCAAGGGCCTCCTTTGCGCGTTTTTTTGCTTCCTGAGGGGAAAGGCCCAGATTTTTTGGGCCAAAACACACGTCGGACAGCACGTCCGACTCAAAAAGCTGATGCTCCGGATATTGGAACACAAGGCCTACTTTGCTGCGAAGCCCTTTCCGGTCAAAATCCGCCGCCCACACATCCTGCCCGTGAAAGAACACCTTTCCCTCTCCGGGCTTTTCCAGGGCGTTCATCATCTGCATCAGCGTGGACTTTCCGGAGCCGGTCTGTCCGATGACCCCTACAAACTCTCCGGATCTGATCTCCAGGCTGATGTCTTTCAGCGCCTGGATCTCATAAACTTTGTGATCCCCATATGAATAACTCAGTTGTTCCAGTTTCAGTGACATGACAATCCTCTGTTTTGGTCAGTCCGGCCGCGCCGGCTCTTTCTTTTCCTGCCGGGCAAGGGCAACGATTTCGTCGATCAGCTCCCGGTTGGTCAGAATCCCGTGGGGCAGGGGCAATCCTTTTTTTTGCAGTTCATAGGCCAGCATGGTCACCTGGGGCACGTCCAGACTGTATTTTTTCAGGGTTTCCACCTGAGAAAAGATCTCCCTGGGCGTTCCTTTCATGACGATCCGGCCCTGATCCATCACAAATACCCGGTCCGCGTATACGACTTCCTCCATATAGTGGGTGATTAAAATCACCGTCACATGGGCTTTTTTATTCAGCTCATCCGCCGCCTGCAGCACTTCCCTGCGGCCATTTGGGTCCAGCATGGCCGTAGGCTCGTCCATGACAATACATTTGGGTTTCATGGCCATGACGCCCGCAATGGCAACCCGCTGCTTCTGACCGCCGGACAGTTTGTTGGGGGAATGCTTCCGATACCGGTACATGCCCACCGTTTTCAGACATTCCGCAACCCGCTTCCAGATTTCCTCCGTCGGCACGCCCAGATTTTCCGGTCCGAAGCCTACGTCTTCCTCAACCACGCCGGCTATGATCTGATTGTCCGGATTCTGGAAAACCATTCCGGTGTTCTGACGGATCTCCCATGTATTGGCTTCCTGAGCCGTATCCTTTCCGTCCACCCAAAGGGTGCCCTCCGTAGGCGTCAAAATGGCGTTGAACTGTTTGGCAAGGGTGGATTTTCCGGAGCCGTTTGGCCCTACGATGGCAATAAAATCCCCGGGCTCAATATCCAGGTTAATGCCGGAAAGAGCCTGCTTGGCAAGCTCCACTTCCCCCTGTTCGTTCACGCTTTGATATTCATATCCCAAATTTTCCGAATGAATGATCTTCATAAGTTCCCTGCATAGCAAAAGGGCTGATGCGAAATCACACGGCAGGCTTTTTTGGCTTCCATGTATTTGCAACAGCCCTTAATCTCTTTTTATACCAGCTCAAGCACAACTGTCATCGCTGCGTCGCCTTTCCGCTGACCGATCTTGACGATACGGGTGTAACCGCCGTTCCGGTTTTTGTATTTCGGGGCCACCTCATCAAACATTCTGGCCACCATGTCTACCTTCTTGGTTGCTTTTTTCTTTCCTCTGATCTCCGGATCTACCGATGTCACAGGGTAAAGCACTTTCAGCATCTGCTTTCTGGCATGAAGACGGGAAGGCCGGTCTTTCTTAATGGTCTTCTCCACCTGGTCGTAAACGGTTACTTTTTTGCCGTCCACTACCTCTTTCACTCTCTTACCGTCCTTGTCCTTGCGGGCAACCTTGGCGGTAACCGTGACTGTGTCAAAATTGTCCATCTCTTTCACTGCCATTGCAATGAGCTTTTCCGCAGTCCTGCGGACCTCTTTTGCCCTGGCCTCTGTGGTAACGATCTTTCCCTTGTACAAAAGAGCCGTCACCTGATTTCTCAGCAAGGCCTTTCTCTGGCTTGCCGTCTTTCCAAGCTTTCTATACGCCATTTTGATTTCCTCCATTTGTGGAACAACGCCGTACGCTCTTCGGGCTTACTACGCCGCTGCTTTTTATTCCATCATGTGTCCGGGCAAACTCCAACATCTTTGCCCTATTCTTCGCTGGAACTGAATGACAGGCCCAGCTCTTTCAGCTTTGTCAGCACTTCCTCCAGAGATTTCCGTCCCAGGTTGCGGACTTTCATCATTTCCTCGGAAGTCTTGTTCGTCAGCTCTTCTACCGTATTGATACCGGCTCTCTTCAGACAGTTGTAGGAACGAACAGACAGCTCCAGCTCGTCAATGTTCATCTCCAGAACCTTTTCTTTCTCGTTTTCTTCTTTCTCGATCATCACTTCCGCGGTCTTGGCGTTCTCGGAAAGATCGATAAACAGGTTCAGATGCTCGCTGAGCACCTTTGCCGCAAGGCTCACCGCCTCATCGGGTTCCAGGGTGGCATTGGTGTACACGTCCAGAATCAGCTTGTCATAGTCTGTAATCTGACCCACACGGGTATTCTCAACAGTCATATTCACCCGCTCCACCGGTGTATAGATGGAGTCCACGGCGATGACGCCAATGGGAAGATCCTCTGTCTTGTTCTTTTCTGCGCTTACATAGCCTCTGCCCCGTGTGATGGTCAGCTCCATATACAGCTTGCTGTCGCTGCCGCCGCTTAACGTGGCAATGACCAGATCGGGATTTAAGATCTCCAGATCGGAGTCCACCTGGATATCCGCGGCAGTCACAACGCCTTCGCCTTCATATTCAATGTAGGCGATCTTTGGCTCCAAAGAATCGCTGTTGTTTTTGATGGCAAGGTTTTTGATGTTCATGATGATCTCAGTCACATCTTCCTTGACGCCGGGAATGGAGCTGAATTCGTGAAGTACCCCTTCAATCTTTACCTGACTTACCGCCACGCCCGGCAGAGAGGACAGCATGATCCTTCTCAGTGAATTGCCAAGGGTAATGCCGTAGCCCCGCTCCAGCGGCTCCACCACAAATTTTCCGTACTTCTTATCTTCCGAAATCTCAACAATATCAATGTTTGGTTTCTCAAAATCGAACATACAGACCCTCCTTTGGGTTGTGATTATTCTGAGGGTTCGTACTCCAGCGGATTACTTGGAGTACAACTCGACGATCAGCATCTCATTGACAGGAACGTCTATCACTTCTCTTGTAGGAAGCTCTTTTACGGTTCCTTTCAGGTTTTCTGCGTCGCACTCCAGCCATGCGGGCACCATCCTGCCGCCGGTGGCTTCCATGATCTCCGCATATCTCTTGGAATCCCGATGCTTTTCCTGAATCTCAATCACGTCGCCTACTTTTACAAGATAAGAAGGAATGTTCACCTGACGGCCGTTTACAGCCACATGCTTGTGATCCACGATCTGTCTTGCTTCTTTTCTGGTTCTGGCAAAGCCAAGGCGGAACACCACGTTGTCCAGCCTGGTCTCCAGAAATACCATCAGGTTCTCACCGGTCATGCCGGACATCTTGGCAGCTTTCTCATAGTAATTTCTGAAAGGCTTCTCCAAAACGCCATAGATGAATTTTGCTTTCTGCTTTTCCCTCAGCTGAAGACCGTATTCACTCATCTTTCTGTTGGCTCTTCTCAGCTGTCTGCGGGATTTTTTATCAATTCCCAGATATGTGGGATCCAGATCCAGGGATCTGCATCTTTTCAGTACAGGAACTCTGTTTACTGCCATTGCAATTTACCTCCTATTAGACTCTTCTGCGCTTAGGCGGGCGGCAGCCGTTGTGGGGCACAGCCGTCACGTCTCTGATGCTGGTAACTTCCAGTCCGCATGTCTGCAACGCACGGATGGCAGCTTCTCTGCCTGATCCGGGACCCTTTACCATAACCTCAACGGTCTTGAGGCCGTAGGGCAGAGCGGCTCTTGCCGCGGTCTCTGCCGCTGTCTGTGCTGCATAAGGAGTAGATTTCCTTGAACCTCTAAATCCAAGACCACCGGCACTTGCCCATGAAAGAGCGTTTCCTTCAGAATCTGTGATCGTCACGATCGTATTGTTAAATGAAGACTGAATATGTGCCTGTCCACGTTCAACGTTTTTCTTAACGCGCTTTTTCGTTACTTTTCTTGCAACTTTTTTAGCCATTTTCTAAACTAACCTACTTTCTTCCTTTATTTCTTCTTGTTTGCTACAGTTCTCTTGGGACCTTTTCTTGTTCTGGCGTTGTTCTTTGTGTTCTGTCCCCGAACAGGAAGACCCTTTCTGTGACGGATGCCTCTGTAGCATCCGATCTCCTGCAATCTCTTGATGTTCATCGCGATCTCTCTGCGAAGATCGCCTTCCACCATCTGACTTTCCTCGATCACGGTGCTGATCCTTTTCACCTCTTCATCTGTCAGGTCTCTGACACGGGTGTCAGGATTCACCTTTGCCTCCGCGAGAATCCGGTTGGAGCTTGATCTGCCGATTCCATAAATATAGGTCAGACCGATCTCCACGCGCTTTTCTCTGGGTAAGTCCACGCCTGCAATACGAGCCATGTTTTTTTCCTCCAATTTCATATTGACTTTAATTGAGGCCCCGGCCTCAGCCGGAACCCAGCCGCTAAATTACCACGACCTTTCCGGACGTCCGTCGGTATCCGCACATCCGGTATTAGAAGCAATACAGGCGGAAGCTTCTGCCTTTGTGTCCTGCCCGCGCATTAGATACGGCGCCTGCTAAAGGGCGCATGCCCGGCGAAAACCTCAAAGTTCCTCCGCATTATATTGTCATCAGCATGACGTCTGTCACGCTGCAGCCGCACAAAAGAAACAGCAAACAGGCGGTCAACCCTGTCTCTGCTTATGCTTGGGATTCTCGCAGATCACTCTGACGCTCCCTTTTCTCTTGATAATTTTGCACTTTTCGCAAATCGGTTTTACTGATGATCTAACCTTCACGGTAAACCCTCCTTTCAAAAAAAGTCCATTTGTTATTATATCAACAGCACAGAAAGCTGTCAAGCACGATTTTCCAGCTTTTCCAGGCTTTTACTTGTCTCTCCAGACGATCCTTCCTTTTGTCAGATCGTAGGGTGACAGTTCCAGCGTCACCTTATCCCCGGGAAGGATGCGGATATAATTCATTCTCAGTTTGCCGCTGATGTGAGCCAGCACCTGGTGGCCGTTTTCCAGCTCCACCTGGAACATGGCGTTGGGCAGCTTCTCAATGACAGTTCCTTCGATCTCAATCACATCTGCTTTTGACATTCTTGTTCCTCCTACTTGAAATGGTTGCCGTCTGCTTTTTGATACTGCTTCAGCACATACTTCACGTCCTCATCCCGCAGGCCGGTGCTTCGAAGATCGGGCAGAAGCTCCTCCCAGGAAAAATGAATGGGCTGCATGTGCTTTTTATTTTTGCTCTTGGGCCTGGCAACGGTTTTAGACTTTCCATCTGCCCCGTAATACCGGTCGGCGTCCGCTCCTACGATCACATAGAGCTGACCTTTGTCGTGTCCGGCCTTTGATCTTGCCAGCAGGCTCCGGGGAATCCCCGCCTTTTGAATCGGTTCAGTCTGTTTCATGCTGTTCACCGGGCCTTTCCTACACGCCTGCGGGCTCGATGGTCAGCAGCTCAGGCTCTCCCTTTGTGATCAGCACCGTATTTTCATAATGGGCGGATAAGGATCCGTCCTCCGTCACTACCGTCCAGTCATCATCCAGCCAGGCTACATCGCATCTGCCAATGTTGATCATAGGCTCAATGGCAAGCGTCATTCCCGCTTTCAGCAGGATTCCACGCCTCCGCTGTCTGTGATTGGGCACTTCCGGATCTTCATGAAGATGAGAGCCGATTCCATGTCCCACCAGGGCCCGTACCACGCCGTATCCAAAGGACTCCGCGTAGGAGGCTATGGCATTGGAAATGTCAAAGAGATGACAGCCTTCCCTGGCGTATCGGATGCCTTCAAAAAAGCTCTGCTTTGTAACATCCATCAGCTTCCGGGCTTCCGGGGATACCCTGCCCACTCCGTAGGTTCTCGCGGCGTCGGAATGATATCCCTCATAGATCAGTCCCGCGTCCAGGCTGATGATGTCGCCCTCCTCCACGATCCTGTCTTTGGAGGGGATCCCGTGAACCACTTCATCGTTCAGGGATATACAAATGGAGTTGGGATAGCCGTTGTAGTTTAAGAAAGAGGGAATACAGCCCATTTTTTCAATAAATTCTCTGCCGATCCGGTCAATCTCCCAGGTGGAGATGCCGGGGCGGACTGTTTCTTTCAGCATCATATGGGTTTCCGCAAGGCGCTTTCCGGCCTCTCTCATCAGGTGGATCTCTCTCGAGGATTTTACGGTCACTGCCATAGTCATACAAGCCCCCAAATCAGTCTAAAATCTCTATAATCCCGGCAAATACCTGATCCATGCTTTTTGTGCCGTCTACCTGCCGCAGCACGCCCTGCCTCTCATAGTACTCGATCAGAGGCTGTGTCTGCTGATGATACACAGACAGGCGCTTTTTTACGGTTTCCGGCTTGTCATCATCCCGCTGCACAAGGGCCGCGCCGCATGTATCGCAGACGCCCTCCTGTTTAGGCGGATTGAACTCCACATGATAGGTGGCTCCGCAGGTCAGGCAGGCTCTCCTGCCGGACATTCTGCTGATGATGGCCTCGTCAGGTACTGCTACGTCAATTGCGTAATCAATTTTTTCCCCTTTTTCCAGAAGCGCTTCCGTAAGGGCTTCCGCCTGGGGAATGGTTCTCGGAAATCCGTCCAGCACATAACCCTTTTCACAGTCATCCTGCGCAAAGCGGTCCATGACCAGATCCAGTGTCAGTTCATCGGGCACCAGCATGCCCTGATCCATATATGCCTTGGCTTTTTTTCCAAGCTCCGTACCGTTTTTGATATTTGCCCGAAAAATGTCGCCTGTAGAAATATGCGGGATCCCATATTTTTCCGCAATGCTCTTTGCCTGGGTTCCCTTTCCGGCGCCGGGCGCTCCCAACATAATGATCTTCATCGTTACCTCCCCGCCGCTTTCCGCGGCAAATCAACCTGCTCCAAATGTGCTTACGCACATACGCTTAAACAGTTTATGGCACAAGAAACGCAACTGCAGCACTGCCCCGGATCCGGGCACAGTTCCGCAGACTGCGTTTCATGTATTTTCTGTCTCTGCAGACATCAGTCGTTCAAAAAGCCTTTGTAGTACCGTACCTGCATCTTGGACTCGATCTGCTTGATGGTCTCAAGGATCACGCCTACGATGATGATCAGGGAAGTACCGCCAAAGGATACCTTTGCACCTGCAACGCCATTGAAGAAGATGGGGATCGCGGATACGATCACCAGGCCTACCGCTCCAATGAAAATTACATAGTGCAGAATGCTGTTCAGATATTCCGTGGTGGGTTTGCCCGGACGGATACCGGGAATAAATCCGCCCTGCTTCTTCATGTTGTCGGATACCTCCAGTGGATTAAACGTAATGGAGGTATAGAAATACGCAAAGAACACGATCAGCAGGATGTATACCACAAAACCGATGGAATACACCGGCGTCTGAGGATTACACCAGTTGTTGGAATTCATGGCGTTTAAGATCTGAGATCCGATTCCGGTGCCGCCGCCTTTGCCCAGGATCGATGCGATCACAATGGGGAACTGCAGCAGTGAGGAAGCAAAGATCACCGGGATCACGCCTGCCGTATTCACTTTCAGGGGAATATGGCTGCTCTGTCCGCCGTACTGCTTTCTTCCTACTGTCTTCTTGGAATACTGTACCGGGATTCTTCTCTCCGCGTCCTGCAGAATCACCACAAGAACAATGGTGATCACGATCACCGCAATGATGATCACCGCAGCCAGAAGAGCCGGCGCCAGTTTTTTATTGGCCACAAACTGGCTGTACAGACTTGCCAGGTCCGACGGAATTCTGGAAACGATGTTGATCACCAGTACAATGGAAATTCCGTTTCCAACGCCGTAGGTGGTAATCTGCTCGCCGATCCACATCAGGAACGCGCTTCCCGCGGTAAGAGCCGCAACCACAACCAGCACGGAGCCGAAGTTGTATGTGAGCAGATAGCCGCTTCTTCCAAAACCAATGGCCAGGGCGATGGATTCTGCCAGGGACAGGCCCACCGTCACATAACGGGTGATCTCCGCGATCTTCTTTCTTCCCTCTTCGCCGTCTTTCTGCATTTCCTCCAGCTTGGGGATGGCAATGGTCATCAGCTGCATGATAATGGAAGAGGTAATGTAGGGCGTAATGCTCAGTGCAAATACGGACATCTGTTCAAAAGAGCCGCCGGTCATGGCGCTGAAGAAACTGAACCCGCCGGTGCTGCTTAAGCTTTCCATGAATTTGGAAAGCTCCTGGCCGTTGATTCCCGGAACGGGAAGCAGTGAGCCCAGCCGGATCACGATCAGCATCAGAAAGGTAAAGATCAGGCCTTTCCGTACTTCTTCTACTTTAAACATATTGCGTAGTGTCTGTAACATTAGATCACCTCTGCTTTTCCGCCAAGAGCCTCAATCTTTTCCTTTGCGCTTGCGCTGAAGGCATTTACCTGTACTGTCAGCTTCTTCGTCAATTCTCCGTTGCCGAGAATTTTGACGCCGTCTTTCGCATGCTTGATGATCCCCCGCTCTTTCAATGTATCAACGGTAACCACCGTATCCTGATCAAACACTTCAAGAACATTCAGATTAAGTGCAATGATCTCTTTGGAATTTCTGTTGGTGAAGCCCCGCTTGGGAAGTCTTCTGTACAAAGGCATCTGCCCGCCTTCAAATCCGATTCTCGGTGCGCCTGAACGTGCCTTTTGACCCTTGTGTCCCTTACCGGCCGTCTTACCGTTTCCTGAACCGTGTCCACGGCCTCTTCTAAAGTTGTTGCTTTCTCTTGAGCCTTCTGCAGGTCTTAAATTGGATAAGTCCATTATGACACCTCCTTATCTGTCTATTAGATTTCTTCTACCTTTAACAGGTGACTTACTTGCTTGATCATTCCTCTGACTGCGTCATTGTCCGGCATCTCCACTGTCTTGTTCAGCTTTCTGAGGCCAAGGGCTTCTACAGTCTTTTTATGACGGGGGATTGCCCCGATAGTAGATTTGACCAAGGTAATTTTCAATTTCTCTGCCATGTTACCCTCTTTTCTGTTCCGGTTGGAACGGTTGTCTCGGCCGAATGATTCGGCATTAGCCTAAAATCTCCTCAACTGACTTGCCCCGGAGTCTTGCCACCTCTTCCGGCGTCTTCAGCTGCTCCAGCGCCTGGATCGTAGCCAGCACAACGTTCTGCTTATTGTTGGAGCCCAGAGACTTTGTACGGATATTTTCAATGCCCGCAAGCTCACACACCGCACGGGCAGGACCGCCTGCGATTACGCCGGTACCTTTGGGCGCTCTTTTTAAGATCACGTTTGCGCCGGTGTGCTTGCCCTGTGTATCATGAGTGATGCTGCCGTTTTCATCCCTGCTGACAGTGATGAGCTTCTTTGCAGCGTCTTCTTTTCCCTTGCGGATTGCCTCGGGAATCTCGGCAGCCTTTCCAAGACCGGCGCCGATATGTCCGTTTCCGTCGCCTACAACTACCAGAGCTGTAAATCTGAAGTTACGACCACCCTTAACAACCTTCGTTACTCTCTTGATTGCCACTACTTTTTCGTTCAACTCTAACTGACTGGCATCAATGATTGTTCGTTTCATGTGTTCTCCTCCTTCTTAGAATTTTAATCCAGCTTCTCTGGCAGCGTCTGCCAATGCCTGAATCTTACCCTGATATATAAAGCCGCCTCTGTCAAACACGACCTCCGTGATGCCTTTTTCCAGCGCCCGCTTTGCGATCACGGTACCCAAATATGCTGCTGCGTTTACGTCGTTTGTCTTTTCAAGTTCTGCGCGCACGTCTTTCTGAACGGTCGCCGCGCTTACCAAAGTGGTCTGAGCCACGTCGTCAATAATCTGAGCGTACATATGATTATTGCTGCGGAACACAGACAAACGGGGTCTTTCCGCAGTTCCGCTGAAACGATTGCGCAGCTTTCTATGCTTGTTCTCGCGAACCTCTGATCTGGATGTTTTCTTAATCATATTCCTACTCTCCTTAATTATTTCTTACCGGTCTTACCAACTTTGCGTCTGATTACCTCATCAGCATACTTGATTCCTTTGCCCTTATACGGCTCCGGTTTTCTCTTTTCTCTGATTTCGGCTGCATATTGGCCAACTTTTTCTTTATCGATCCCTTTTACAGTGATCTTGTTTCCGTCCACAACGGCTTCCAGTCCCTCCGGATCCTCCATCTCTACAGGATGAGAATATCCAAGGTTCAGGGTCAGCTTCTTTCCGGACTTTGCCGCTCTGTAACCTACGCCGTTGACTTCCAGTACTTTCTCGTATCCTTCCGTCACACCGTAAACCATATTGGCGATCAGAGTTCTTGTAAGACCATGGAGAGATTTCATTTTCTTCAGATCATTGGGACGGGAAACCACAACCTGTCCGTCTTCCATTTTAATTTCCATCTCCTGAGGCAAAACTCTGTCCAGTGTGCCCTTGGGACCTTTTACAGTCACATGATTATTTTCTGCAATATCGACAGTAACGCCTGCCGGTACCGCGATCGGCATTCTTCCAATTCGTGACATGCCCGATACCTCTCTTTCCTATTGGCTGATTTGTATTTGTTCTTACCAGATGAACGCCAGCACTTCGCCGCCTACGTTCAGTTTTCTCGCTTCCTTGTCTGTAATCACACCGTTGTTGGTGGAAATGATGGCAACGCCCAGGCCGCCCAGAACCTTGGGAAGCTCATCCTTGTTGGCGTAAACCCGCAGACCGGGCTTTGAGATCCTCTTCAGGCCTGTGATGATCTTCTCGTTCTTGTCGGCGCCGTACTTCAGCGTTATGCGAATGGTCTTGAAGCTTCCGTCTTCAACGATGTCATATTTTCTGATATAACCTTCATTCAAAAGAATGTCAGCGATAGCAATTTTCATCTTTGATGCAGGGATATCCACTGTATCATGCTTTGCAGTGTTTGCGTTACGGATTCTTGTAAGCATATCTGCAATCGGATCACTCATTGTCATATCTGTTTCCTCCTACTTGATTTACCAACTTGCCTTTTTCACACCGGGGATCTGTCCTTTGTATGCCAATTCGCGGAAACAAATTCTGCAAATACCATACTTTCTCAAATATGCGTGAGGACGTCCGCAAATTCTGCAGCGGGTATACGCTCTTGTTGAAAATTTCGGTTTGCGCTGCTGCTTAATCTTCATTGATGTCTTTGCCATGAATCTCCCTCCTATCTTTCAAACGGCATATTGAACAGTCTCAACAGCTCTCGTGCTTCTTCATCGGTTTTTGCGGTGGTAACGAAGATGACATCCATTCCTCTGACCTTGTCTACCTTATCGTACTGAATCTCAGGGAAGATCAGCTGTTCCTTGATTCCAAGGGCATAATTGCCTCTGCCGTCAAACGCGTTGGGATTCACGCCTCTGAAGTCGCGGACACGGGGAAGCGCAAGGTTGATCAGACGGTCCACGAACTCATACATCCGCTCGCCTCTTAAGGTTACCTTGCATCCAATGGGCATTCCCTCTCTGATCTTAAAGTTGGCAACGGAATTTTTTGCCCGGGTAATCACCGGCTTCTGGCCTGTGATCAGCTCCAGATCGCCCATGGCCGCATCCAGGATCTTGACGTTTTCTCTCGCTTCGCCGACTCCCATGTTGATGACAACCTTTTCAAGCTTGGGCACTTCCATGATGTTTTTATATCCAAACTTTTTGGTCATGGCATCCATGATCTCGTTTTTATATATCTCTTTCAGTCTACTCAACTTGATAAACCTCCTCTCCTGATTAGTCAATGACGTCGCCCGTTGACTTGGCAACGCGGACTTTCTTGTCACCCTTCATTGTAAAACCGATCCGGGTAGGTTTTCCTTTGTGGACATACATCACATTGGAAACATCAATGGCAGCTTCCTTCTTTACGATTCCGCCCTGCTGATTGGTGGCGTTGGGCTTTGTATGCTTGGAAACCATGGCAACGCCTTCCACATATACGCGGTGATTCTTTCTGTCTACAGAAAGGACCTTGCCTTCCTTGTCTTTATCTTTTCCGGCGATTACACGCACTGTGTCGCCCTTTTTGATTTTCATTGACATATGTGTAACCTCCTATAATACTTCCGGAGCCAGAGAAACGATCTTCATAAACTGCTTCTCTCTCAGCTCTCTTGCAACCGGCCCGAAAATACGGGTTCCTCTGGGATTTTTATCTTCCTTGATGATCACGGCAGCGTTCTCATCAAATTTGATGTAGGAACCGTCCTGACGGCGGGCGCCTTTTTTGGAACGGACAACAACGGCTTTTACCACATCGCCTTTTTTAACAACACCGCCGGGTGTTGCATCTTTAACCGTAGCAGTGATCACATCGCCGATGTTGGCATATCTTCTGGTTGAACCGCCCATAACGCGGATGCAGAGAAGCTCCTTTGCACCGGTGTTGTCGGCAACCTTCAGTCTTGTTTCTTGTTGTACCATGCGGATAACCTCCTAATCTATTTGGCTGGGAGCATTATTTTGCTCTTTCCATAATCTCTACAAGTCTCCATCTCTTGTCCTTGGACAGAGCTCTTGTCTCCATCACCTTTACAGTATCGCCGATGTTGCAGGTGTTCTCCTCGTCATGTGCTTTCAGCTTGTAGGTCTTTTTCACGATCTTGTTGTAAAGAGGATGCTTCACATGATCTTCCACTGCCACAACAATGGTTTTCTGCATTTTATTGCTGATGACCTTTCCGGTTCTGGTCTTTCTCAAATTTCTTTCCACAACAGTTTCTCCTTTCACTCGGTTGATCTACAAGGGGCTTATTCAGCTTTTTCCGTGATCAGCGTCTGAATGCGGGCGATATTTTTCCGCACCTCTTTGATCCTGCTTGTATTGTCCAATTGATTTGTTGCGTTCTGGAATCTCAAATTAAAAAGTTCCTTTTTCGCAGCCACCAGTGTCTGCTGAAGCTCTGCTGCTGTCTGTGTCTTTAACTCATCTAAATAATTCTTACTTTTCATTTGATTCACCGCCTTCTAGGTCTGCGCGGGAAACCACTTTACATTTGCAAGGCAGCTTATGCGTTGCAAGACGAAGGGCTTCCTTTGCGATTTCCTCGGATACGCCTGAAATCTCAAACATCACGCGTCCGGGCTTTACCACTGCTACCCAATACTCCAGCGCGCCTTTACCGGAACCCATACGGGTCTCAGCAGGCTTTGCCGTTACCGGTTTGTCGGGAAAAATCTTGATCCAAACCTTACCGCCACGCTTGATGTAACGCGTCATGGCGATACGGGCTGCCTCGATCTGATTGGATTTGATCCATGCAGGCTCCACAGCCACGATTCCATATTCACCGTTGGTAATCATATTACCCCTTGTTGCTTTTCCTTTCATAGTGCCGCGGAACTGTTTGCGGCGCTTTACTCTCTTAGGCATTAACATGATTATCGCTCCCTTCCTTACCGTGCTTTGCGGGGAGTATCTCACCCTTGTAGATCCAGACCTTTACGCCGATCTTTCCGTAGGTCGTGTCTGCCTCGGCGAAACCATACTCGATGTCAGCGCGCAGAGTCTGCAGGGGAATGGTTCCCTCGCTGTAAAATTCGGTACGGGCCATATCCGCGCCGCCCAGTCTGCCTGCGCAGCAGGTCTTGATTCCCTGCGCTCCGGCTTTCATGGTCCGGGACATGGTAGATTTCATGGCGCGGCGGAAAGAAATACGGTTTTCCAGCTGCTGCGCAATGTTTTCCGCAACCAGCTGCGCGTCCGCGTCCGGTCTCTTCACTTCCTTGATGTCAACGGAAAGCTTTGTGCCGGCAGCCACCTGCTTCTGCAGCTCGGCTTTCACTTTCTCGATCTCCGCGCCGCCTTTTCCGATAACAATACCGGGCTTCGCGGTATAGATGATCACTTTTACGCGCTCAGACTTTCTTTCGATTTCAATCTTGGAAATGCCTGCCGCATAAAGCTTATCCTTCAAAAATTTTCTGATCTTGTAGTCTTCCACAAGGCAGTCCGCAAAATTGTCTTCTGCATACCATTTGGAATCCCAGTCTTTGATTACTCCGACTCTGAGGCCGTGAGGATTAACTTTTTGTCCCATGATTGTCCTCCTATCTCTCATCAAGCACAATGGTAATGTGGCTCATCTTCTTCTCGATCCTGTAAGCTCTTCCCTTTGCCCTCGGTCTTACTCTCTTCATTGTAGGACCTTTGTTGGCGTAACACTCTGCAATATAAAGGTTGTCAGCATTGAGACCGTTGTTGTTCTCCGCGTTGGCAACCGCTGATTTCAGCAGCTTCTCTATGATGCTTGCAGCGGTTCTGGGGTTGTATGCCAGAATACCCAGGGCAGTCTTCACATCCTTGCCGCGGATGGCATCCAGTACGAAACAAGCTTTCTGAACAGACACTCTCGCATAGGAAACCTTTGCTGAGGGCCTTGTATCCTTATTGGCGTTTCTTTCTCTCTTGATCTGGGATCTATGTCCTTTCGCCATGAATAAAACCTCCTTTCACGCTAATCGTCAGCGTACTTTTGATTTCTTTTCGTCTTTTCCATGACCTCTGTAGGTTCTGGTGGCAACAAATTCACCAAGCTTATGTCCTACCATGTCCTCTGTAACATATACGGGCACATGCTTTCTTCCGTCATGAATGGCGATGGTATGTCCAACCATCTGCGGAAAGATGGTAGAGCGGCGTGACCAGGATTTGATCACCGTCTTCTGGCCTGCCGCGTTCAGCGCGTCTATCTTCTTCAGCAAGCTCTTGTCCGCAAAGGGTCCTTTTTTCAATGAACGAGCCATATGGTTAACCTCCTTAAATCAACATTGTTATTTGATGGACTTGCCGTCTTTTCTTCTGATAATCAGCTTATCGGACTGTTTGTTCTTCTTTCTGGTCTTCAGACCAAGAGCAGGCTTGCCCCAAGGCGTACATGGACCGGGACGTCCGATGCCCGTCTTGCCTTCGCCGCCGCCGTGAGGATGGTCGTTGGGGTTCATAACAGAACCGCGGACGGTAGGTCTGATGCCCATATGGCGTTTCCGGCCGGCTTTTCCCACATTGACCAGGTTGTGGTCGCCGTTTCCTACTATACCGATGGAAGCCCGGCAGATAATGGGAACCATCCGCATCTCACCGGAGGGAAGACGCAGGGTTGCATATTTGCCTTCCTTTGCCATCAGCTGCGCGCTGTTGCCGGCGGAACGTGCCAGTTGGCCGCCCTTGCCGGGATGCAGCTCAATATTGTGTACCTGAGTACCTACAGGAACGTGGGACAGGGGCATGCAGTTGCCCACTCTCACTTCTGCCTCGGCGCCGTTCATGACCTTGTTTCCGGTCTTTAAGCCCTCCGGAGCGAGAATATACGCTTTCTGGCCGTCTGCATAGCAGATCAGCGCAATGTTGGCGGAACGGTTGGGATCGTACTCAATGCCCAGCACAGTTGCGGGAACCCCGTCCTTTGTCCTCTTGAAATCGATGATTCTATATTTTCTTCTTGAACCGCCTCCGCGGTGTCTAACAGTAATCTTTCCCTGATTATTACGGCCGGCATTTTTCTTCAGAGAAGTTACCAGAGATTTCTCAGGAGTGGTCCTGGTGATCTCCGCGAAATCAGAACCGGTCATATGTCTTCTGGAAGGTGTATAAGGATTATAAGTCTTAATACCCATTGCTACTGTCTCCTTTCTACTGATTGTTTGTTCTCACACTTTACAGACCCTGGAAAAGCTCAATGTCTGCGCTGTCAGCTGTCAGCTGCACGATGGCTTTCTTCTTCTTGGCTGTCTTGCCGGAGGTCATGCCCCGTCTGCGGGTCTTGCCTTCCAGGTTCATGGTGTTTACTTTTTCTACCTTGGTCCCGGCGAACATTTTTTCCACAGCTTCCTTGATCATGGTCTTGTTTGCTTCGGGATGTACCAAAAAGGTGTATTTCTTCTCTGCCATAGCAGCCATACTCTTTTCAGTAACTACAGGTCTTAAGATCACGTCGTAGTATTGTACGTTTGCCATTACGCATACACCTCCTCAATGGTGGCAACGGCAGCTTTTGTCACTACCATTGTGTTGTATCTCAGAATATCGTAAACATTGATGGTATTGGAGAGCGCGGTCTTCACCATGGGAAGATTGTTTGCGCTGCGGATGATGGTTTCATCCTTTTCGTTGAGAACCACCAGCGCGTTTTCCGCTTTCAGGTTGTCCAGAACCGCTTTGAACTTCTTGGTCTTGATCTCGTCCAGCTTCAGCTCATCTACCACGATGAACTTGTTTTCGCTGACCTTTGCGGACAGCACGGACTTCAGGGCCGCTCTCTTTTCTTTCCTGTTCATTTTAAAGGAATAATCTCTGGGCACGGGAGCAAACACAACGCCGCCGCCTTTCCACTGGGGCGCTCTGGTTGAGCCCTGTCTTGCATGCCCTGTTTCTTTCTGTCTCCAGGGCTTTCTTCCTCCCCCGGATACCTCGCCGCGGGTTTTTGCTTTCTGAGTTCCCTGGCGGTTGTTCGCAAGCTGCTGAAGCACTGCCATATGAACCAGATGCTCATTGACGGGAGCCGCGAAGATCTCATCCTTCAGCTCCAGAGTGCCTACTTCCTTGCCTTCCATATTGTAAACAGATACATTTGCCATCTGCCTGTTCCTCCTTTCCTGGTAAAAGCTTAGTTGGCTTTTACTGCCTCTTTGATGGTAACCAATGCTTTCTTCGGTCCGGGCACTGCGCCTTTTACGAGAAGCAGGTTGTTTTCGGCGTCAACCTTTACCACTTCCAGATTCTGGATGGTTACTTTCTGGCTTCCCATGTGTCCGGGCATTTTCTTTCCCTTGAACACCTTGCTGGGATACGCGCTGGAACCGTTGGAACCTGCGTGACGGTGGTACTTGGAACCATGGGCCATAGGTCCTCTGGACTGTCCGTGACGCTTAATGGCGCCCTGGAATCCCTTGCCCTTGGATATGGCGGAAGCGTCTACCTTATCCCCTGCCGCAAACACGTCGGCGGTGATCTGATCCGCTACCTTATAGTCCTGAGCGTTTTCCAGCTTAAATTCTCTGATGAATCTCTTATAGGAAACGCCTGCCTTATCAAAGTGACCTTTGCGGGGTTTGTTCACAAGCTTTTCTCTCTTGTCCACAAAACCTACCTGTACTGCGCTGTACCCGTCGTTTTCCACTGTTTTGATCTGTGTGACCACACAGGGGCCTGCCTGCAGCACCGTAACAGGGATCAAAGCCCCGTTCTCGTCGAAAATCTGTGTCATTCCGACTTTTGTTGCCAAAATTGCTTTCTTCATGTTTTACCTCCTGTTTTCCTACAGCGGATTAAGCCTGAGGGTGTTATCCCGGCGGCTCAATCATCCTAGTGTCCGAAGCTTCGCCAGGCGAAACTTCTTATTTTCCGAGGATTTCCGTCGCTATATTATTTTTCTTTCATTTTGATGTTGATGTCAACGCCTGCCGGCATTTCGATCTTTGTCAATGCTTCCACCGTTTTCTGGGTGGGTGTGACAATGTCAATGAGTCTCTTATGAGTTCTCTGCTCGAACTGTTCTCTGGAATCTTTGTACATGTGTACCGCTCTTAAAATGGTCACTACCTCTTTTTTCGTGGGAAGGGGTACCGGACCGCTCACCTGAGCGCCATTCTTCTTCACAGTTTCGATGATCTTCTTTGCGGACGCATCGATCAGCTGATGATCATACGCCTTTAACGTGATTCTCATTACTTGACTTGCCATAAAAAAAGCCGCCTCCTTTTCGCACTTTTATGAGAAGTACGACAAGTGGTGACTGTACACTCTTCCGTGTGTGTCCTGTTGTTTTGCAAACCCCAGCACTTTCACACGACGTTTCTACTCTTTATGGTAGACCATATGGTACAGTGACTTGTCGCCAGTTTCCTAACTTGACATTCGCTCCACGGAAAAACCTGCCACATAAGGGCAGCAACCTCACGCTTCAAAGCTATCAATGTCACAGCAAAAGCTATTATAACTGATGTATCCGGGAATTGCAAGCACTTTTTTCAAAATATCCATTCCAAAGCCATGCACCAGCAGCTAAACTCTCATGTGCAGGCAAGCCTGCACATGGAGGTTTCGCTGCGGGTATACGGCGCAAGCCGTGAGCCCCGGCTTCCTGCCGGGGCTTGGCATGGCGCTTCTCTCAGACACAGCAACCCCAGGGGCAGACTTGTCTGCACACAGAGGTTTCGCTGCGGGTATACGGCGCAAGCCGTGAGCCCCGGCTCCCTGCCGGGGCTTGGCATGGCGTTTCTCTCAGACACAGCAAACCCCAGGGGCAGGCTTGCCTGCACATGAGAGTTTCGCTGCTGGTATACGGCGCAAGCCGTGAGCCCCGGCTCCCTGCCGGGGCTTAGCATGGCGCTTCTCTCAGACACGATGCGGGCCCAGGGGCCCCGCCAGATCAGTCCAGATAATCCAGAGGATCTACCGGCACGCCCTCATGCTGCAGTTCCATGTACACATGATCCCCTTCCACCACATAATACTTTGTAGGCGCGGCCACCAGTCCGATTGCGGTGCCTGCCGTGACCAGGTCTCCCTCTTTCACGTTCAGCGCTTTCAGCTGGCCATACTTTACCGTATAGGAATTTCCCAGATCCATGGTCACCGTGCACCCAAGCTCGTCCGACTGTCCGATCTGGATTACTCTTCCGTCGGCTCCCGCGTACACCATCGTTCCCTCTTCTCCCTGGATCAGCATTCCGGGATTATATTTGTACTGGGCAAGGGTGGGAAAATAAACAGTCCTGTCCATGCTGAACATGGACAGCACATCCCCCTGGACAGGCCAGGCAAGCACGGAATCCTCTCCAAACTGAAGCAGTGTTTCCTCAGAGACCGGTTCCACCGCTGTCTCAGCTGCCGCTTCTCCCAGAATGGTATCCGGCTCCGCCGCTGTCTTTTCCTCTGTATCAGTTTCCTCTATAAAAGGAACCGGTTCTCCGGCGGGCGCCGTTGTGTCCTCCGGTTCCCCGGCAGAATCGGCGTTCTCATCCCCAAGGGCAGACTGTACCAGCGCGGAAATCTCTTCCTCGCTTGGAAGCTGGTCTTCGTTTGCCTCTTTCATCTCCACCAGATCATTCAGTTCCTCATTTCGATGCCGGTTGATCTCTCTTCTGTAAATGCCGGCCATTGCCACTGCCGATACACAGCACAGCAGCAGCGCCAACAGCAATGATCGTTTATGTCTTCTCATATCCTTACCTCATTTCCTGTCATCTGTTACGACAATGTTGATAAGGATATGGTTTCCATTTTAGGAAATTCTATTCACCTGTAAGGGTGATCTTTCCATAATAATACTGCAAAAGCTCCTGAAAGGAACTGCCCAATGCCGCCTGGGCGTCGGCTCCATAACAGCTGAACCCAAGTCCGTGTCCCTGTCCCTGGCAAATGATCTGCAGGGTCTGATCCTGCTGCCAGCTGCCCCAGTAGGCGGCGGAGCAAAGATCCAGCTTCCGCCGGAAGACGTCTCCGTCATATGTCTGATCTCCCACAGTCACTTCTTTTATATAGGAAGAATCCGGTTCCGGGACAAAGGAAACCGATTTCCACGCTTCTTTTGTGGTACCGGGAAACTGTCCGCACAGATCGTCCGTGGAAAAGCTGTATACATGCAGAAATTCCTCCGCCTTCCGGTCCCAGTTGCTTTCAGTTCCCTGAAGCCACGGCCTGCTTCCCGTCCTGGTCTTTCCGGCGCTGATCCCATGGAACGGAGCCTCAATAATCTGTCCCTCCCATTTCATGATCAAACCTTCCGTCTCCCCAACGGCCTTTGCAAACCGGTTTTCCTGTTTCCGCAAACCGGCACTGGCGCCCGCCCGCTGGCAGGCCGGGATCCATTCCTGTTTTTGAACTGTAATCGTTTTCTGCTCATCCAGCCGCCGGTACAGCTCTGTCCGCAAAATTACCGCCAACGCTTTCAGGGTCTCTTCCCTGCTTTCTTCCGGGGCGATGGCCCAAAATGCCCCTTTCAGATACTCTTCCTCCGTAACCCTGTAGCGCACTTCATCCCGGCAGACAATGATCTCTTCATCCGGCTCCTGTCTGTCCGGACGGATCCCGCTTCCAAGAAACACCGTGATCACCCAGGGCAGCAGAATTGCCGTCACAGCCATCCGGCAGATTCCTTTCACACAGCCAGCACCTTTCCGCCCTCATTACCATTAGCTTATGCAGCGCCAAAAAACCGGTGTCCGTCAGTCTGTTTCCCAATGAAAGCCTTCCGGCAGCCGCACATTGTCCATCTGAATCCCCCGGCAGTGGGATATGGCAAATTTCCGGTCTTTTTTTGCCGCGAAATCCTCAAACCGAAAATCCTTAAGGGTCACATCCGAGATGGGACTGTCGGGATGTCCCAAAAGACGGATGCCAAACTTCTGCATCCCCACAAAACGGATATTTTCAAAGGTCACTCTTCTGGTAACGGGAAGCGTGGGGGAGGGATCCTCGTCACCGCCGTGACGGTATTCGATCTGCATGGCGCCGCCGGTATTTTTGATCAGACAGTCCCGGAACACCACGTCTTCCACAAGACCGCCTCTGAAAGGAGCGCTTTTGATCCACAGGCCGAAATTGGTAATATTTTCCGCGGTCAGATTCTGAAACAGCACATCGTGTACCCCTCCGGACTGCTCGCTGCCAATGGCAAAAGCGCCCTTGGCGTTCACGCAGCAGCAGTCGGTGACACGAATATAGGCGCTTGGCTTTCCAAGCTCCCGGCCCTGACGGTTGCGGCCGGATTTGATGGCCACCGCGTCGTCCCCTACCGTAAACAGACAGTTGATGATATTCACATGGGTGCAGGAATCGGGATCGATGCCGTCTCCGTTCAGGGTCACCATGCCCTCCGTGGCTCCGGTGCGCCCGTTTCCCTTGGTGATCACCCGGACATGATCAAAGGTGATGTTTTTGGAAAATACCGGCTGCAGCGTCCAGGAGGGTCCGTATCCCACTGTCACGTCAGACACATAGACCCCGTCCGCGTTGTAAATCGCCACCAGCCGTCCCCGGACGTTCTGATCCCGCCTGACCGGCTGGGGCACCGGAAGCCCCTTTCGGCCTGTATACCAGCAGGGTCCCTCATTGTAAGACAGACTGAATCCGTTTCCATTGATCATGCCCTCTCCGCAGATGCGCACATTGCGGGTATGGCAGGGGCTGAGCCTTTCCGGTTCCCCCTCGTCATAAACGCCCACATTCACCAGACTGGCATGGGCATAAACATTATGAGCAAACACCGGCACGGTTTTTTTCTGGTTTTCCTCTGTAAGACGCAGCTTTCGGAAGCCCTCCCAGCGGCACACAACCGGAGGATATTCATCCGGGTCTTCCGTACCAAATAAAATCCCATCTACCCGAAAGGTCATATCACTTTTCAGAAACAGCGCCCCGGAGCAGAACACATATCCTTTTGGAAGCAGAACCTCTCCGCCCCTGGGACATTGATCAATCGCTTTCTGAATGGCAAGGGTATCGCTGGCAATTCCATTGCCTACCGCGCAGTAAGGCGCCTTTGTCACGTCCAGAACAGCTGTGTTTTCATTACGGGTCACAGCCGTAACCGTTTGTCTGCAGATGATTTTTGGTTCTTCGTTTTCTCCCGCCGCTTCTACAGCGGCTACCGTAAAGCGATAAGTGCTTCCCGGCGCAAGATCTTTTACCCGGAAGCTCAGCTGCTTTGTAGTACCAATCTTTTTTTCGTTCTCATAAATCTCGTAATGGGACAGCTGTCCCACGCGGGTCTGCGCCTCCCGGTTCCAGAGCAAACACAGGCTGTCCGCGGTAACGGTTTCCGCCGGCACATGGAGATGGAACAGGCAGTCGCTTTCCGCCTCTACCGTCACCTGGCAGACGCCGTGAACCTGACGGGCAAGCAGTTCTTCCAGCTCTTTCATCCGGTCCGGCTCTTCCCCTATGGCTCTTATCTGGGAAATATCCCGCAAAAGCTCCCGGTCCTCCTTGGAAAGCCCGTCTTCACAAATGCAGTAGATTTTGGCCTGTCCTCTGGAGTAGCCCTTGATCACGCCGTTTCTGTCCACCGTTACTTTCCGGCGGTCGTCACAGATCCAGCAAACAGGAGCCTGACTGATATTCTCGGAAAAAACGCCCTGGGAAAACCAATACTGCGGCCGGAGTGTTTCCACCGTCTCCGGCTGGATCCGGATCTTTTCCGGAAGCGTAATGGCGCCGATGGCGGCGGGCTCTTCCGTCACCGTTACCTGGCAGGAAACAGAGATCCCGTCCCGGTCTGTCGCTGTAAGCACTGCCGTTCCTTCCCCCATGCCTTCCGCAATGATCTCATCCAGGCCCGACAGATTGATATGCTGCCGGACAATGGAGACTACCTTTTCATCGGAGCTTTTCCAGGAAAGGCAGCGTTCCAGAAGCACCGCCGGAAATACCACGCCATAGACAGGACGCCGCTGCCCCTTTGCCAGATACAGCCGCTGGCAGCTGAGCGCAATCTTTTCCACTTTCACCGGCGCGGTTTCAATAAACAGACCGTAACCTACCCGTTTGCCTCCATTGACAAAGGTGGCCCAGATTCTCACCTGCCCGGCCCGATAGGCGGTGACCCGGCCCTCTTGATCCACCGACGCGATACCGGGATTTTCCGAGCTCCAGCAGACTGGCTGGCTGGACGCTTTCAAAGGCAGCGCCAGCGTCTTTTCTCCCGGCGCTTTCATGGCGATCTGTCCGCCGTCCAGGTCTTCCAGCGGATTTTCCGCCAGCAGTTTTGAATCCTTTTTCACCACCGTCACATGGCAGACAGCCTCTCTGCCCACATCTCTTGATCTGGCTGTGATCACTGTCCGGCCGGCAGTCAGAGCCAGAATCCGGCCTCTGTGATCTACCGCCGCCACACGCTCGTCAGAGCTTGTCCACTCAAAGCTGTTATCCAGGATCCCGTTGTGGTCATGATCCACAGGCAGAATCACCGGATACAGGGCCGCGCCCTCTTCCTCTCCGAGAACCAGCCGGTCTGTATTCAAAAACACCTCTCTTGCGGTAAACCGCCCGATATTGTCTATCACCTGCACCCGGCAAAGGTCGCTGCTGCCGTCGGGAAGAGACGCCCGGATATCCGCCGTCCCGGTTCTGACGGCCCGTACCAGCCCGCCGGACACCACCGCCACCTTTTCATCGGAGGAAGTCCAGACAATATCCGCCTGCCCGTATCCGCCGCCTGTGAAAGACGCCTTAAGCAGTACCGTATCCCCTTCTTCCACCCGGAAAAAATATATTTATCTGCCTGCCCTGCCACCAGAGGGTACATATGATGATTCAACATTACATTTTTTGACATATCTGTCATCTGCCTTTCTTCCGCGGTCCGGTTTTCGCCGGCAGGTTCTCTGCCCCGGCCGGCTTTTCTCTCGGTCCGAACCGCCTTTTATCGGGTACCAGTATAGCACACCTGTTTCGGAGATTCAACGAAAGGACGTCATTGTTTTTTTCCCGGCAAGCGATCCTGATAAAGCTGAAAACGGCTTTTGGCAACAACCGGCGGTCCCTCTTCCGGACAGATCCGGTACTCTACAAATTCATCAGGGCCCCGGCTGTTCCCGTCCGTGGTCAGCCTCAGTCCGAAATTGGTCGTATAATGGACAATATCTCCCCACGCGGCGGCTTCCTCTATCACCGCGCAGAAAATTCCCCGGTCAAATTCCAGTAGATCCGGCGGTTCCGGATCCAGCGTCCGCACATGAAGAGGCTGTCCCGCGGGGTTGGTTTCCGGAAGCCCCTGAAGCAGGTTCAGAAACAGCTCAAAGTTTTTCCGGAACCATTCTGTCTGGCTCTGCGTCTGCAGCAGCTGTTCTTTTTCCTCCCGAATTTCCTGAATCCTCTGGGGACTTTCCCCCGGATCCTTTAGCTGCATATCCAGCAAAGCCAGTCTTTTTGCCGCGTATCCCTCCGGCACTTCCTCTTTTCGCTTCCGCAGAAGAAAGGCTTCAAAAGCCTTTACCAGCTTTGTCTCCTGTCCGTACTTTTCCTGATCTCTCTTCAGCCGGTACATCAGCTCCATGAAACTCTGCTCCTGGGCCATCTCCCGGACAGTACCCTCCCGGCAGCATTTCCACACAGGATCGGAAACGTATTCCGGATCCTGGCCGGACGGGGTAATCCGCACCCGATAGGTCATCCGGGTCATGTTCTTTTTGCAGGCCCCGCATTTCATAATATGAAAGGGTGATTTCTGGCGGCCCCGTTTTCTGCCTGCCCGGTTGCTCTCTGACTGATCTGTCCGGTCGCTCTCGGACTGGTCTGTCCGTGTCTTTTTTCTGTCCAGAACCCCCAGAAGCACCCTGGCTTTCTGCCAGGTAAGACGGTCCACAATGGGCGCGTGATGATCGTAGACGTAATACCTGGGCGCCTGTCCCCGGTTTTTCACGGATTTATGGGTCAGGAAGCTTTCTGTTACCGTCTTCTGCATTTCCAGATCTCCCACATATTTTTCATTCCGCAAAACATAATACACCGCGTCTGAGCGCCAGATCCGCCCGTTTACCGTTCTTTTCCCCTGCTGATTCAGCTGTCTGGCAATGGAACTGCCGGAGTCCCCATGAATGAAACGGTGAAAAATAAAGCGGACGGTTTCCGCCTGCTTTTCATTTACCACCCAGGTATCGTCTTTTCCTTTGTCATATCCGATCATGCCGCCAAGATTGATCACCGGCCTGCCCATCTTAAAATTTTTCTGAAAGGACCATCGGATGTTTTCAGAAATACTGCGGCTTTCCTCCTGGGCAATGGAGGAATACAAGGTCAGGAACATTTCGCTGCCGGAATTTAACGTATCAATGTTTTCCTTTTCAAAGTAAATGCCAACCGGGGGATCCAGCCGCTGCAGCTTCCGGACGCATTCCAGAGTATCCACCGTGTTTCTCGCGAACCGGGAAATGGATTTGGTAATGATATAATCGATCTTTCCGGCCTGGGCGTCTGACATCATCTGATTAAACTGCTGGCGATGCTCCCGGGAAGTGCCGGACCTGGCCTCGTCGGCATAAATGCCGGCCATTCTCCACCCTTTCTTTCCGTTGATCAGTTCCGTGTAAAAAGCTTTTTGCTTTGTGTAAGAGGTCTGCTGGCTTTCATCTCCCGTAGAAACTCTGCAGTATGCCGCAACCCGGATATCCTGCAGCTGTTTGCTTGTGTTGACGTACCGCGCTTTCGCGGGAATCACATCCACCTGCAGATCCCCCGGCTGCTGTGTTTTTTCCTTATTCATCCTGTCCCCTCCTTTTTGCGGGCAGACCGCTGCCGGAATCCAAAAAATGGGTGGACGTGCCGTCAAACCATC
Organism: uncultured Lachnospiraceae bacterium; assembly: GCA_947626945.1. Lineage (GTDB taxonomy): Bacteria > Bacillota > Clostridia > Lachnospirales > Lachnospiraceae > CANQUC01. Next base: position 47,040 of record CANQUC010000015.1, read on the forward strand.
GGATTTCAAACTCCCCAGGCGAATATACCTGGATCGACAGGGCAAATGCCTTTACATACTCCGAAGCAAGACCTTTCCAAAAAAGATCCGTCCGCTCCGGTCCCCCAGGCAATCCCTCCAGCCACAAAATGGCCCGGCTCCTTATGGCATAGTCCTCCTCCAGCTCCTTAAAAAACGCTTCCAGGGAGGAAAGCGTCTGTTCCAGCTGCCGCACCTTTTCCTGCCCGTCCTCTTTTGGGGAGGCTTCTTCCTTTGCTCGGGCGATCTTTCTGTTGAGAAATGCCCGGTCCCGCTCAAAGTGATCCTGTCTCTGGATCTCCTCCAGCTTTTTCTGCATCAGCTCCGGCAGTCCGGCAGGATTGTCTTTCCCGCCAAACCGCTGCACAAAAGCCTGTCGGAACATTTCTTCCACCTGATCCTCATAGAGCCGCTCAGCGCGGCAGATGGTCTTTCCATTGTTCAGCGCCGTGGAGGGGCAAAACCAGATCGGATGGTTTTTTCTGTTTCTGGTATGATAAAATCTGCCGCAGCAGCTGCAGACCAGCCTGCCGGAAAAGGCATACTGGCCTTTTTTGCCGCCCTTTTGCCCGTTCTCGGCGGTTTTGGTTTTCTGTTTCTGTACCTGAGAAAACAATTCCCGGCTTACAATGGCAGGATGATGATCCCGGATCAGATACTGGGGATACTGTCCTTTGTTTCTCTGCACCTGGTGATCCAGAAAATCCCTTTTAAATGTTTTCTGCAGCAGGATATCCCCCGTATACCGTTCCAGGTTCAGGATCCGCCCGATCTGTCCGGGGGTCCAGCCCTGCTGGATCTCGTCTTTCAGCTCTCCTTTGGCGGGCTTTGTGCCCTCACGGATCCGCCTGTGTTTCCGTGTCCAGAGATACTGCGGAGGCGGCACCTGCTCCCGGTTTAAGTTTCTCGCAATAGCCGCGTGGCTGCTTCCTCCCGCCGCTTCCAGAAAAATGCGCCGGACCACTTCCGCCTCCTCCCGAACCGGCTGGATCTGCCGGAACTGATAGCCGCTTTTCATCCTGCGGATGTCCTCCGTATACCGGTATCCGTAAATGGCAACATTTCTTGCCTCTCCCTTTGGATACCGGCGTTCATATCCCCAGCGGATATTTTCCGATATGTTGCGGCTTTCCTCCTGGGCAACGGCTCCAAGGGCCGTCAGCACAAATTCATTATTGGCGTCTCCTGTGTCCAGGCCCTCCTTTTCAAAGAGAATAGTAACGCCATGTTTTTTCAGCAGACGCAGGGCCGCCACAAAATCTCTTGTGTTCCTGGAAAACCTGGAAATAGATTTGCAGAGGATCCGGTCAATACGCCCGTCCTGGCAATGCCTGAGCAGCCGCTGAAATCCGATGCGTTTTTTCACCGTTACCGCAGACAGTCCATAGTCCGCGTAGATCCCTGCGGACGTCCAGCAGTCATTTTCCGCCAGCAGCTGCCCAAAATACCGCTCCTGGGTTTCAAAGGAGTCTTCCTGATTGCCGCTTTCCGTGGAAACTCTGATGTAAGCCGCCACCCGAAGGGGTTTCTTTTCCTTTTCGTTTTCATAAACTGTTTCCTGATTCATCTTATTCCTCCTAACCGATTAAACTCACCTTCCCCTGTTATCTTATATCATAAATATAAGAGAGACCGCCATATTGACAACCTCTCTTATGTTTCTTATCTGCCGGATTCTATGACGTCACCTGTGAAAGATTTTCCGCAGGCTCCGGATCCGCGCTCCTGACGTTTTGGTAAAACTTTATCATCATTCCCATCATTGACAGAAAATTGACCATATGTTATGATTTTTTTGGATTATTTTCCAACATCTTAATTATGCAAGGAGGATTTTTATGAAAACAGCTGTCATTACCGGCGGCTCCAGAGGAATCGGGGAAGCCATGACCATGAAGCTCGGTGAGATGGGCTACAATGTAGTGATCAACTACCGGTCCGACAGATCCAAGGCACTGACGGACGCCATCGTGGAAAAATTAAAAGCCACATACGGCGTAGAGGGTTATGCCGTTCAGGCGGATGTGTCCAAATATGAAGACTGCGAAAGACTGGTGAAAGCGGCGATAGAAAAATTCGGCGAAAAGATCGACGTACTGGTAAACAACGCGGGCATCACAAACAATGCCCCCTTCTGCCAGCTGCCCCGTGAAAGCTATATGGCAGTTCTGGAGACCAATCTGATCTCTGCTTTCCATATGTGCCATTTTGTTGTTCCCTATATGGTAAAAGCAAATGAAGGCTGTGTGATCAACACCTCCTCTATCGGCGGTCTGATGGGCGTTGCCAACCAGGCGGACTACTGTGCTTCCAAGGCCGGCCTGATCGGTATGACCAGAGCCCTTGCCATGGAATTTGGCAAACAGCATATCCGCTTCAACGCCATTTGTCCCGGCATGATCTGGACAGATATGCTCCGGGGCGTCAACCAGGACGAAGTGGCGGCCCTTGCCCAGGGTATCCCCATGGGTGTGATCGGCAATGTGGAAGACATTGCGACGGCAATGGAATTTCTGATCAAAGATCAGTATATGACCGGACAGTATGTATCGCCTAATGGCGGTATCTATATGCCCTAAGAAAAGCCGGCGGCTTTTGCAAAAGCCAAAAACAACCGACCAAGGAAACCTGACAGGGCAGCCTGTAAAAAATACGAATCTGACTTCGTATTTCCACAGGCTGCCCTGCTTAAAGAGAACCGATCTGCAATACCGGCAAACGCCAATGTGCCGCAACGCAGACCCATCCAAAGAGAGGAAATCTGATGAATGATCACCGCCATACTGTTTTCTGGCGCTGTTTTTTTTATGGAGCCGGCGCCGTCATCCTTGCCGCAGGCGTTACCCTGAATACCAAAACGGGGCTTGGGGTGTCTCCCGTGATCTCCATGCCCTATACCATTTCCGCCATCAGCCATCTGAGCTTTGGCATTATGACCTTTGTGGTCTATTCTGTTCTTGTACTGATCGAGTTTTTGCTAAAAGGAAAGAACCGCCAGTGGAAAGATGTGCTGCAGGTCCCTTTTGCCTTTGTGTTCAGTCTTTTCCTGGAACTGTTTGACCGGCTGTTTACTTTTCAGCTGCAGCCCTTGTGGCAAAACCTGCTGGTGCACCTGACAGGCGTGTTTGCCACCGGCGCCGGCATGGCCCTGATGGTAAACATGCAGCTGATCCCCAACCCCGCCGACGGCCTTGCCCAGGC
>CANQUC010000016.1 GCA_947626945.1 uncultured Lachnospiraceae bacterium
AGGCTGGGGATCTCCTCTGTGGGAACATCCTTTGCCAGCAGGATCTCGCCATTATTGTAAGCGCTGAATGTTGCGTTGGGATCCTCCATCAGCACGAACTTGATGCTGTCCAGCTTAATGGAATCCGCATCCCAGTAATAGGGATTCTTGCTCATAACGATTTCCTGAGAAGGGATCCACTCAGTCACATAGAAAGGACCGTTGGAAACATAGGTTTCAGGCTTTGTTGCCCAGGAGTCGCCGTTTGCCTCGATGGTCGCCTTCTGAACGGGGCTCAGAGTCGCAAACGCGGCAAGGCTCTCAAAGAATGTACAGGGGCTTGAAAGCTCCACTACCAGTGTCTGGGGATCGGGAGCGGTTACGCCGAGAGCGTCCAGATTGCCCTGCTGTGCCTCAGCAAAGCCCTTTACCATACCCAGAACTGTTTCCGCATAAGGCGCGGCAGTTGTGGGATCGCACACACGCTTCCAGCTGTAAACAAAGTCTTCCGCTGTCAGGTCAGAACCGTCAGACCACTTCAGGCCGTCACGAAGGTGGAATGTCCAGGTCAGGCCGTCTTCTGACTGTTCCCATTTTTCAGCCTGTCCTTCTTTGATCGTTCCGTCTTGGGCAACGGTCAGAAGGCACTCAAAGTTGTGAAGGAGCATATTGCCGCCGTCCACTGCTGAGTTCAGAGCAGGATCGATGGTCTCGGGATTGGGGCCGATCTGCACTGCAAGCTGCTTTTCCGCTTTTGAGTTGTCGCCGTTTGATGTGCCCTCGCCACCCTTTTTGTCGCCGCAGCCGGCAAGAACAAAACTGGTAACCATGACGAGCGCCAGCATCAGGGCCAGCATTCTCTTCTTCATAAAAATCCTCCTTATAATATTGTTTGGTATATGTTCAGACCCATATCTGATACGGGTTTGAAACCCATATAATAAAATACACCCATCACTGAACCTTGTCAAGATTATGACACGCGGCAAAATGACCTTTTGATACTTCTCTGAACGCAGGTTCCTCTGCCGCGCACTGCTCTGTGGCATAAGGACAGCGGGTTCTGAAACGGCATCCGGACGGAGGGTTCAGGGGACTTGGCACGTCGCCCTCCAGCAGGATCCTCTTATTTTTTCTGGCAACCACGGGATCCGCGATGGGGATGGCAGAAATCAGGCTGCGGGTGTAGGGATGCACGCTGTGAAAACAAAGCTCGTTGCTTTCTGCCAGTTCCACCAGCTTGCCAAGGTACATGACGCCGATCCGGCTGGAAATATGCTTCACCACAGAAAGGTCATGGGCAATAAACAGATAAGTCAGTCCCATGGACGCCTGCAGATCCTCAAACATGTTCACCACCTGAGCCTGAATAGAAACATCCAGCGCCGAGATCGGCTCATCGCAGACAATGAACTGGGGATCTACCGCCAGCGCCCGGGCAATTCCCACACGCTGCCTCTGACCGCCGGAAAACTCATGGGGATAGCGGTTTGCATGTTCAGAGTTCAGTCCCACACATTTCAGCAGCTCAATGATCCGCTCATACCGTTCCTTCTTGGAGGAGGCAAGCTTATGAATATCAATGGCCTCTCCCACGATATCTCCTACCGTCATACGGGGATCCAGACTTGCGTAAGGATCCTGAAATACAATCTGCATCTTGCGGCGGTAAGGCAGCATGTTCACCGCTGTTTTTTTGCCGTATCGGATATTGCCGTTTGCGTCTTTTTCCGGAACGCCCTGCCGGTCTGTATACGGCACGTCGCCGCTGTCAAAGATCACCTGATCTTCATAGGTGATACGGCCTGAGGTAGGCTCATACAGGCGCAGAATCGTTCTTCCTGTGGTCGTCTTTCCGCAGCCGGACTCTCCTACCAGTCCAAAGGTCTCTCCCTTTTGAATGGTAAAGCTTACATCATCCACTGCTTTTACATATTTCTTCTTGGCTCCGAAGCCTCCTGCCGGAAAATACTGCTTCAGATGCTCCACTTTGATCAGATCACTCATTTGCAGCACCTCCTTCAGCAATCTGCGGATCTTGTTCCGGCTCTGCCGGACTACCGGCCTGCTCTTTGCCGGAAGACTGCGGGGATGCTTCTTCCATCTCGGCCTTCTGGTTCAGCCAGCACTGGGTGTAATGGATCTCGTCAAACTGTGTGACCGGAGGCATCTCTGTGAGACAGATTTTCATACATTTCTCGCAGCGGGACGCGAACTTACAGCCCTTTGGCGGATTCAGCATATCCACCGGCGTTCCCTCAATGGGCACCAGTCTGGTATGCTCTGTGGCGTCCATCCGGGGGATGCTGCGGATCAGGCCCTTTGTATACTCATGCCTGGGATTGTAAAAAATATCGTCTGTTGTGCCATATTCTACAATGTTTCCAGCGTACATCACGGCAATCCGCTCACAGGTGCTTGCCACAATGCCCAGGTCGTGGGTGATCATGATGATGGCCATTCCAAGCTTATCCTTCAGTTCCATCATCAGCTCCAGGATCTGAGCCTGGATCGTCACATCCAAAGCGGTGGTAGGTTCGTCGGCAATGAGCAGCTTGGGCTCACATGCCAGCGCAATGGCGATCATCACACGCTGGCGCATACCGCCGGAAAGCTCATGGGGATACTGTTTCAGACGCTTTTTTGGCTCGTTGATGCCAACCAGCGTCAAAAGCTCAATGGCCCGCTCCTGAGCTTCTTTTTTTGTTTTGTCCGTGTGAAGCAGGATCACCTCACGGATCTGATTGCCGATTGTATAAACAGGATTCAGGCTGGTCATGGGATCCTGAAAGATAATGGAGACCTCGTTGCCCCGCATTTTGCGCATCTGCTTTTCAGTCATCTCGTTGATGTGATGGCCGTTAAAATACAGATCCCCGCCGATCAGTCTGCCGGGATAGGCCGTCAGTCCCATCAGGCTGTATGCCGTTACGGACTTGCCGGATCCGGATTCGCCCACAATGCCCAGTACCTCTCCTTCTCCCACATGGATGGACACTCCGTTCAATGCCTTGACCTCTCCTGCCGGAGTAAAGAAAGAGAGGCGTTCGTTTTCAATATTTACCAGATATTCACTCATCTTAACGCTTCCTTTCTTTAGTCTTTCAGTTTTGGATCAAAGGCATCCCGCAGTCCGTCGCCAAACAGGTTGAAGCTGAGGATAATCAGGCTGATGAGAAGCGCGGGAATAAACAGCAGGTGGGGATATGTACCGAACCCGTTTACCGCGTCGCTCGCAAGGGATCCCAGAGAGGGCGTAGGCCTTGCCACGCCGATTCCCACAAAGGAGAGAAAGCTCTCCGTAAAAATGGAAGACGGGATCTGCAGAGTGGTCACAACGATCAGCGTTCCGATACAGTTGGTCAGCAGATGCTTTTTGATGATCCTGCCGCTGCTGGCTCCAAGAGCTCTGGCGGCGGTCACATATTCACTTTGCTTCAGGGTCAGGATCTGTCCCCGGACCATACGGGCCATGCCTACCCAGTAAAGCAGGGCAAACACGATAAAGATACTGATCATATTGGGGCCCAGCACCTGCATCCACCCAAATCCGGGCTTTTCGGCCAGATGTTCAATGGGAGATTTCATGACTGTGGACAGCAGCACGATCAGCAGAATGTCCGGCACCGTATAGATCAGGTCCACGATACGCATAATGATGATGTCTACCCATCCGCCAAAGAACGCGGCCACAGAACCGATCACGGAACCGATGATCAAAATAATCGCCGCGGCCACAAGGCCTACGATCAGGGAGATCCGGCTGCCCATCATCACGCGGATGGCATAGTCACGTCCAAGCTTGTCCGTGCCGAGGATATGGGGAAACACATCTTCCCCCGCCTCCTTGCGGGCAATTTCTTTTTCGGAATACTCCATAGGCGAAAGGTTCTCGGAACCTTTGATCTGCTGTTCATAGCGGTACGGATAAAAAGACGGTACGATAAAGGAAAAGATCATAATCACCACAATGAAAAACAGGCTCACCATGGCAATCTTATTTCTGACAAGCCTGCGAAGGCCGTCTTTCCAGAAGCTGACGCTCTCCCGCATCACAACCAGGCTTTGTTTTTCATCATTGGAAGCCGGGAGAAAATCGTCGGGATCAAGCTTGAGCTGCATGCTCAGAGGATTTGTCTTCATCTCATTTTCTCCTTTCTATTTCAGTTTGATGCGAGGGTCGATGATCGTATAGACGATATCCACCAGCACATTGACCAGCACCATCAGCGTGGCAAGGAAAATTGTCGTGCCCATAATGACCGTATAGTCTCTGTTCAGGGCGGAGCTTACGAACTCGCTGCCAAGACCGGGAATCGTAAAGATCTTTTCCACGATCATACTGCCGGTAATGGTATAGGCAAGCATGGGGCCCACATAGGTCACCACCGGAATGACGGCGTTTCGAAGCGCGTGCTTAAACAGGGATACGCTCTGGGAAAGTCCTTTTGCCCTTGCGGTACGCATGTAATCCTGACCAAGCACATCCAGCATGGAAGAACGCATAAGCCGGGTAATATATGCCGTGGGATAAACGGCAATGGAAATCACCGGCATGATATAATGCTTCCAGGAGGACAGGCCGTAGGTGGGCAGCCACTGAAGCTTCGCGCCGATGAAATACAGCAGCAGCGTACAGATCACAAAACCGGGTATGGCAATGCCGCAGGTCGCCAGCACAATGATCACATTATCCAGCGCCTTTCCGCGGTTCAGCGCCGCGATGCAGCCCAGAGGAACGCCGATGATCAGAGACAAAAGCACTGCCATGCCGCCAACTCTGGCGGATACAGGGAACTTTGTGGTAATGATGGAGATGACGGAACGTCCTCTCTGCTTCAGGCTCTCACTGAAGTCCCCGTGAAGCGCATCATTCATATAGGTCAGATACCGCTGAAAAAGCGGCTTGTCAAGTCCGTACTTCGCGTCCAGATTGGCACGGGCCTGAGCGGATATGGATTTTTCTGCCTGGAAGGGTCCGCCCGGAACCGCGTTCATCAGGAAGAAAGTCAGCGTCGCCACGGCAAAAATGGTGATCAGCGCGATGATCAGACGCTTTACAATGTACTTTAGCATGCTTCCACTCCTTTTTAATACTTTAGTTGTGTAAAACTGTAATATAACAGACAAGACGGGAAAAAAAAGGGGCAGATTTATCTGCTTCATCTGCCCCTTTGCAAATCGTACGCCATCGTCTACGCATCACAGCTCTAGATCAATTGTACATTTTTATATAAAATATGTCAAGATTTTTATGCAGTTTTCCGTCACTCCACACTCTTTAAAGATTCCACCATGCGGATCTTCTTTAAACTCCAGTGCATGATAAAATTGATGAATCCCGCAAAAGCAAGTGTCAGCAGAACACTGAACAGATAACTGTACCATTTGATAGACCGGCCAAACATGATCAGATCCAGCTCCGCGGTCAGGATCACAAACCGGTGGAGCAAAACGCCCAGCGCCATTCCGATCAGAATGCCGATCACCGTCAGCACCACATTTTCCCGAAATACATACATGGTCAGCTCCCGGTCGTAGAATCCAAGCACTTTGATGCTTGCCAGCTCCCTCCGGCGCTCGGTGATGTTGATGTTGTTCAGACTGTACAGAACCACAAAGCAAAGCAGCGCCGCGGAAACGATCAGAACCACCACGATCAGATCCATGCTTTTGAGCATTTTCTGAATGGTCTCTTCCGTGTTGGAATTGAACACCACATTGTTTACCCCATCCAGGGCCAGATACTTTTCACCCATGGTTTTTTCAAATTTTTCCGTTGTCTTCTGATTTACCGTAAGAATTTCATTGTACTCCGGTTTTCCGCCGTACAAGGCTTCATACTGGGATGCCGACATATAGATATAATGGAGGTAATAATTTTCTGTTACCGCCGTAATCTTTACCTCCACGCGATAGTGATCGCTGTCTGTCAGGTAAATGTGATCTCCGGCCTTTACTCCCAGAAGCCGGGCAAGCTTTTCCGTGATCACCACGCCGTCCTCCCGGATCTGATAGGTCTTGTCTGATCCTCTCTTCTTCAGGCGCATATATTTGTCAAAGCTTTTTGTATCCTCCACCACGGTAAGATAAGCGGCTTTCTCTGTTTTTTTGTTTCCCGCGTCAATGGAGGTTCTGTAGATGAACTGGAAATTTTTAACGCCGCTGTCCTGGCGCAAAGTCTCTTCCACTTCCTCCACAGGCTCCACGTCTGTGGTGGCAAGGGAAATTGAGGCGTCATACTTCTGCAGATTGCCAAACTGTTCCTTTCCGATGGCCGTCACGCTGTTCTTGAGGCCAAATCCTACCAGCAGCAGGGCCATACAGGCCGCGATACCAAAGACCGTCATAAAAAACCGTTTTTTATAGCGGATCATATTGCGGACCGCCGCCTTTTGTGAAAAATTTAAGCGGGACCAGACAGGGCTCCATTTTTCCAGAAATACCCGTCTGCCGTTTTTGGGCGCTTCCGGACGCATCAGCTGAGCCGGCGGAGTGCGCAGGGTCCTGTAGCAGGCGGCAAAGGCCGCAAGCGTTGTACAGAGCACCGCCACAAGCACCGATGAAACCGAATACCACAAATGCAGAGGCGCTTTTGTAGCCGGCAGGCTGTTGTACAGGATCCTGTAGGCCCGGATGATCACCCTGGGCAGGATCGTCTGCCCGAGGATCAGGCCGATAACGCCGCCAAGGACGCTTGCCAAAAGGGCATAGCAGATATATTTCGCCGCAATCTCATAGCGCTGGTATCCAAGGGCTTTCATGGTTCCGATTTCCGTGCGCTTCTCTTCCACCATTCTGGTAATGGAGGTGAGGCTTACAAGCGCTGCCACAAGGAAGAAGATCAGCGGAAATACGTTGCCGATGGCGCCCACTCTGTCCGCATCCTTTGCAAAGCTTTCACAGGACTGGATAAAGCTTCTGTCCAGCAGATTCCACTCCGGCACTTCCATTTTCAGCAGCTGCCGTTTTCTGTCGTTAAGCTCCCGGGTAGCGTCCTGCATTTTCTGCTTGCTCTCCCGGTAATTTTTTTCATATTCCTCTTTTCCCTTGGCAAGCTGGCTTTCCGCGCCTGCCAGCTCCGCCTGGGTGCTGTTGATGGAGGTCTGTCCATTGGCAATGGCCTGCTTTGCCGTCTGCAGCGCGATCATGCCCGCGTCCAGCGTGGCTTTCTGCTGGGCATAATCCGCCTCTCCAAGCGCCAGCTGCGACATGGCCGCCGTCAGTTCCGACACCGCGCTGTTGTAAACGGAAATGCGGGAATCCAGATCCCGGCCAATGCCGTCCAGTTCCGTCCAGGTAGCGTCCAGCTGACTCTGTCCCTGTTCAATATTTGCCTGGGCTTCCGCGATCTCCGATTCTTTTGCGGAAATGTCCGACTCCAGATCTGCGATCTCCTGCTGAAGCTGCTGTACCTGAGGCGGTACCTGAGAGGGATCTTCCGTGGCAGGATTCTGAGTGGCTGTATTTTCCGTGGGATCCGGCTCCTCTGTTTCCGCGGGATTCTCTGTAGACGGCGTATCTTCCGTCTCTCCGGGGTCCGTGCTCTCTATAGGAGAAAGTTCCGCCCCGTACAGGCTTTGTCCGTTTGCCAGTCCCCTTTCATAGGCCGACGCCTGCAAAGACGCCTGCAGTTCCTCCAGCTGACCGCGTTTGTTTTCCAGATCTGCCCGCATCTGATCCAGCTTCTGCTCTTCTCCTGACACGCGCTCACGCTCTGCCTGAAGTCCGTTTCCCTGATTGGTCCAGTCGTTCCAGGACTGCTGCAGCTGCACCCTTGCGGCCTCCAGCTGCTGTCCCTCAGCGTTCAGCGCCGCCTGATTGTTTAAAAGATTGGCCCGGTTCTGATCCAGAGTGGTTTTTGCGGCCTCCAGCTTAGAGGAGGATTCCTGCAAAGCTGCCTCCTGTTCCTCTACAGTGGTCTGACCTGTAAGGATTTCCTGGATCTTCGCGTTGATCTGTGCCTTGGCCTGATCCAGCTCTGCCTGGGCGGCGTCCAGCCGCTGCTTTGCGTCGTCCAGTTCTTTCTGCGCGTCCTGCAGCTCTGCCTCTGCCTGAATCAGCTCCGTTTCCGCCTGCTTGCTGATCTCATCATATCTTGCCCGGGCATGATCTTTCTGTATTTTTTCGATCCGTTCCTTTACCTGATCTACCTTTTTTTCATATTTTTTTCCAAAAGAATCCAGTTCCCGCACATGGGCCACCGTCAGGTCGATCTCCGTGTAGGCGCCAAGGTTGAAGATCTCTTTCTGCACAAGCAGAAATCCCTCTACGGTACCGTTGCCGATGCTGCTCGTCTCCCGGTTGCGCCACAGATACATGGGGCTTACCCCGATGCCTACCACGATAAAACGATTTTCACTGACAGTCTGGGAAAGATCCTGGGAGGTGCCGCTTGTGACCGTCATCACGTCACCGTTATGAATGCCAAATTTATCCGCCAGCTTCCGGTCTACAACACATTCGCCGGGCCGTTCCGGAAGCCGTCCTTCCGTAAGGCGGAGCTGATTGACTTTCTCGGTATTGCTGCGAAGCCGGACCACATACTGGCTTCCATCGTTCTCATAAAGGGCGTCCGCCGTATAAACGCCCTCCGCGTCCTCAATGCCGTCAATGCCCTGTACTGCCGCAAGATCTCCTGAGGTCAGGCCAAGAGAGCTGACAATGCGCAGATCCATCAGATGGGCCTCGTCATAAAACGCTTCCGCCGTATACTGCATATCCGGCTTGGAAGCACGCACTCCCGAGAAAAACGCCACGCCCAGGGCCACGATCAGCAATATGGATAAAAACCTGGGCAGATTTTTTCTGATCTCCATAAAAAAATCTGCCGCCAACATTGTTTTGTTCATGGGAACTCCTTCTTTTTTACCATTCAATGGCATCTATGGATACGGGATTTTCATTCAGCTTTGTTTCGCTGACCTTTCCGTTCCTGATTCGGATCACCCGGTCCGCCATGGCTGTCAGCGCCTGATTGTGCGTAATCACGATGACCGTCATATTTTTCTCTCTGCAGGTGGACTGCAGCAGCTTCAGAATGGATTTTCCTGTCTGATAATCCAGCGCGCCGGTGGGCTCGTCACAGAGAAGCAGCTTTGGATTTTTCGCCAGAGCCCTGGCAATGGCCACCCGCTGCTGCTCGCCGCCGGAAAGCTGGGCGGGGAAGTTATCCATCCGATCCTCCAGTCCTACCTCTTTCATAACCTCCACGGCGTCAAGAGGATCCGCGCAGATCTGGGAGGCCAGCTCCACATTTTCCAGCGCGGTCAGGTTGCCGATCAGGTTGTAAAACTGAAATACAAAGCCCACGTCCTCCCGACGGTATTCGGTCAGCATCCGCTCATCAAATTCCGCCACATTGGTGCCGTCCACAATGATCTGTCCCTCCGTGCAGGTATCCATACCGCCCATCAGGTTCAGAACCGTTGTCTTGCCCGCGCCGCTTGGCCCTACGATTACCACGAATTCCCCTTTCAGGATCTCAAAGTCGATCCCGTCCGCCGCTCGGATATCCACTTCGCCCATGTGATAAACCTTTGTCACATTTTTTAATTCCACAAATGCTCCCATAACCGTTCCTCCAAAACTACTTTAAATTTCATTGTACCACAGTCTGTCCCATTATGCAAATCCTCTGCTTTACCGCCCGCCGTTCTTCTCCCGGCAGCGGAGCATATCATATTCGCCTGCCGGGCAGTCCAGCTTCACATACAGCCGTTCTTTGGCATGAGGGGCGCTTTCCCGCTCTTCGCCTTTCTCATCCAGAATCTGAAGCACCTTTGCGGACAGGTTTTCCCCATTGGGTTTCATCACCTCGATCTGATCTCCCTTTGCAAATTTATTCCGCTGGGTGATCCGGGCAAGTCCCGATTCTGTCACCTGCTCCACCAGGCCCAGATAGACCCATTCTTTCTCATAAGTGCTTCTGTCGTAAATCTGCTGGCTGCTTCCGGGTTTTCCATAAAAAAATCCGGTGGTAAACTGCCGGTTGGTGCATTTGGCGATCTCCTGAAGATACCAGTCCTGATTTTCCCGGTAGCACATGGGGGACTGCAGATAATCGTCTATGGCCTTCCGGTACGCCCTTGTAACAGTGGCGACATACAGTCCGGTCTTCATGCGGCCCTCTACCTTAAAGCTGTCTATGCCTGCCTCTATCAGATCATCCAGGTGGCCGATCATGCTCAGGTCTTTGGAATTGAACAGAAACGTGCCCCGTTCGTTTTCAAATACCGGCAGATATTCGCCCGGCCTCTGTTCTTCCACCACCGCGTATTTCCAGCGGCAGGGATGGGTGCAGGATCCCTGATTGGCGTCTCTTCCCGTAAAATAATTGCTCAGCAGGCATCTGCCGGAATAGGAAATGCACATGGCTCCGTGAACAAACGCCTCGATTTCCATCTCCGGCGGAATCTGTTTTCTCAGCTCTGCGATCTCCCCCAGGGAAAGCTCCCTTGCGCAGACCGCCCGTTTGGCTCCCTGCTCCCACCAGAACCGGTATGTCAGATAATTGGTATTGTTGGCCTGGGTGCTGATATGCAGTTCCGTTTCTGGCAGTAGTTTCTTTGCCAGGGCAAAAACGCCCGGATCGGCAATGATCAGCCCGTCCGGTTTCAGGTCTTTCAGCTTTTCAAGATACTGCGCTATTCCATTCAGATCCTCATTGTGGGCGAAAATATTGGCGGTCACATATACTTTTTTCCCATGGGCATGAGCAAACGCGATGCCCTCCCCCATTTCTTCCAGAGAAAAATTTTTTGCTTTTGCCCGGAGACTGTAAACATCTCCTCCCACATAAACCGCGTCGGCGCCGTAGATCACAGCGATCTTCAGCACCTCCAGGCTGCCTGCCGGTATCAGCAGTTCCGGTTTTCTTTTCATCATACGGGATCCTTTCTATCTGCGAACACTCAGGGTCAGCCCATCCCCTACAGGCAGCACTGCCGTGGCAAACTCCGGGCTGTGAGTCAGTTCATATAAATATTCCCTCATGCGGGAATGGATCGTCCTGTTTCTTCTGGTCACCGCATAACGGGACTCCAGAATTTCTCCCTCCCGCAGCACATTGTCGGAGATCAGAAGTCCGCCCGGGGCAAGCAGGCGGGTCACTTCCGGCAGAAACCGGATATACTGGCCTTTTGCCGCGTCCATAAAAATCAGGTCGTAAGGCCCGGTAAGCCCGGGCAAAATCTCTGCGGCGTCGCCCTCCAGCAGGGTCATATCCTCTTTGCATCCCGCCAGCCGGAAATTTTCCCGGGCCGCGCGGATCCGTGCCTCGAAATTCTCAATGGTGGTGATCCGGCAGGGCGCCGGATTATATTCCCGCATAAAAAGCGCGGAAAACCCTGTTGCGGTTCCCACCTCCAGAATCCGGCCCGGTTTCTTTGCCTCAAGAAGCACTTTTAAAAAGGACTGTGTCTCCCTGCGAATAACAGGCACATAATCTTTATGTGCCTGCTCCTCAATCTTATTTAAAAATTCTGTATTGCCCATATCCAGTGAATTGATATAGGCCGTCATCCGTTCGTCCATCCACATAGGTCATTCTCCGTGCCGGATCAGCTGCCGGCTTCCGCCGGGCCTTCTGAAAGGATCTGCATGATCTCGCTTGGCTTCATGGAGGTACTCAAAGTGTATTTCCCGCCTTTCATTTTTTTGCTGTTGCCGGCCAGCAAAGACTGGATATAAAAAATATTTGCGTCCCGGATCACCCCAAGAGTCTCCAGCTGTTTGCCGATGTCCCTGGCGGAGGATCCTTCCAGCAGCGTCACCTCCACGCTTCTGCCCTCTGCCTGTCCGGAAGCTGCCTCATCCATAAAGATACTGAACCCGAAATCATAGGCAAAAATGGCGCCCCGCAATATGAGAAACAAAATCAGTGCCGCGACAATAAATTTTACCGCCACGGACGCAACCATCATGGATGCCTTGTTTACTTTCATTGTCGTAACCTTGCCTTTCTTCTCCTGTGCTTACAGGAAGTCCATATCCATATCCACAGAACCCATGATTCCGTCAAGCAGCTCCTGCACAAGCTGACACAGAGCCAACTCCGCGGCCAGAAAATCATCGATCACTTTGTCTTCCCGCATTTCCTCCATATCCGCTGCCATCTGCTCCAGCACCTCATTGTAATTGGCGGTGTACTGGCTGTTGCGGAACTGAAAATTCCGTTTTCTAAGGTCGTTGACCAGACGCTTTTTTTCCGGATCCCTGTCCAGCGCTTCTTTCTTTTGCTGATAATCCCTGTAAATCTCACATTCCCTGAGCGCCTGCAGGAATGCCTCTTTTCTGGCGTAATACTCTTCCAAAAATCAGACCTCCATTATAATCACAAGCATCATGGGCCTTCGCTTGGTACATTTCCACAGAAAATCTCCCAGCTCGTCCCGGATGGTATTTTTGATCTTATTCCACTCCGTCACATTTTTTTCCCGGCAGCGTTCCAGAGCGTCTATGGCCACCTGCCTGCACTGCTCCATCAGATCTTCCGACTCTCTTACATACACAAATCCTCTGGAAATGATATCCGGCCCTGACAACAACTGATTGCTGTGTTTTTCCATGGCAAGCACCACGGTCATGATACCGTCTTCCGCCAGGTGCTGCCTGTCGCGCAGGACAATATTTCCCACGTCTCCCACGCCCAGTCCGTCCACAAGAATGGCTCCCGTGTGCACCCGGTCCACCACTTTGGCTTCCTCTTCATCCAGCTCCAGCACGTCTCCCGAAGACAGCAGGAAAATGCGCTCCTTTGGAATGCCAAGCTCCTCCGCCAGACCCGCCTGGGCCTTTAAGTGCCTGTATTCGCCGTGAACCGGAATGGCATACTTGGGCTGCACAAGGGTATAGATCAGCTTGATCTCCTCCTGGCAGGCATGTCCCGACACATGGGTATCCTGAAAGATCACGTTGGCGCCCTTCATGGACAGCTCGTTGATCACCTTGGAAACCGCCTTTTCATTTCCGGGAATGGGATTGCTGCTGAAAATGACCGTATCCCCCGGCTTGATGGTCACCTTTTTATGGATGCTGGCTGCCATTCTGGAAAGCGCGGCCATGGACTCGCCCTGACTTCCCGTGGTGATCAGCACCATCTGCTCGTCGGGATAATTCTTCATCTGTTCAATATCGATCAGCGTCTTGCTGGGAATATCCAGGTAGCCCAGCTCGGAAGCGGTTGTGATGATGTTTACCATGCTGCGGCCTTCCACCACAACCTTTCTGCCGTATTTGTATGCGGAATTGATGATCTGCTGCACCCGGTCCACGTTGGAGGCAAAGGTGGCAATGATGATCCTGGTATTTTTATGTTCCGCGAAAATGTTGTCAAAGGTCCGTCCCACAGTCCGTTCGGACATGGTAAATCCCCTTCGCTCCGCATTGGTGGAATCGCACATTAAGGCCAGCACGCCCTTTTTGCCGATCTCCGCAAACCGCTGCAGATCAATGGCGTCGCCAAATACCGGAGTATAATCCACCTTGAAATCGCCGGTGTGCACAACGATCCCTGCCGGACTGTATATGGCAAGGGCGGAAGCGTCCGCGATGCTGTGATTGGTCTTGATAAATTCCACACGAAAACACCCCAGATTGATGCTTTGTCCGTGCTTTACCACTTTCAGCCTGGTGGTGTTCAAAAGGTCATGCTCTGTCAGCTTGTGCTCGATAATGCCTACGGTAAGCTTCGTGGCATATACGGGAACATTGATCTCTTTCAATACATACGGCAGCGCGCCGATGTGGTCTTCATGACCGTGGGTAATGAAAAATCCCTTTACACGGTCCATATGATCTTTCAGATAAGTAATATCCGGAATTACCAGATCAATCCCCAGCATGTCGTCCTCCGGAAAAGACAGGCCGCAGTCCACCACAATGATGCTGTCCTCATACTCAAAGGCGGTCATATTCATTCCAATCTGCTCAAGACCGCCAAGGGGGATGATCCTTAATTTAGATTTTCCTTTTTTCAAACTTTCACCTCAAATAATCTCAATCTCTTCTAATTCTTCCTGAAATACGTTGGCTACATATCCCAGTTCTTCTTCGTTCTCTACCATTACATATACGGCTTCCGGATCTGCCTGGGCAGAAACATCCTTCATGATATAACACTGGGCCTCTTCCTCCTGGGAATCCGTCACCAGCAAATAGTCGATCCCGTTGATCCGCGTCTGCTCCAGCACATAAAATTCCGCCGATTCTCCGTCAGAAAGGGTAAACTGCAGCTTCTCCATCTTTTTCTTTCTCCTTCATTGCGTCCAGATATCCCTGTAATATGAAAACAGCCGCCAACATGTCCACATATTGCCCCCGTTTTTCTCTTCGTACCTTTTCTTCCATAAGGGTGCGGTTTGCCAAAACGCTGGTCAATCTTTCATCCCAGAGCACGACCTTGCAGCCTGTTCTTCTCTCCAGAGTCTCTTTCAGTGCCTGAGATTTTTCTGCACGTTCACCGACTGTATTGTTCATATGTTTCGGGAAACCCAGAACGATGGTCCCTACCTGATATTCTTCTATGAGTTCCTCAATTCGCGCCAGCGTGCGGCGCAGCTTGTTTTCTGATTTCCTCTCTATGATCTCCAGACCCTGAGCCGTCAAAAATAAAGGGTCGCTGACTGCCACGCCCATGGTCTTCGCTCCATAATCAAGCCCCAGTATTCTTTTTTTATTTCCATCCATGACTTTTGATGTATGCTTCCAGCATTTCCTCTACCAGCTCGTCCCGTTCCACTTTCATGATCAGACTGCGGGCATTGTTGTAGCTTGTGATGTAAGTGGGATCTCCGGACATAATATACCCTACGATCTGATTCACAGGGTTGTATCCTTTTTCCGACAGAGATTCGTATACCTGGCTGAGGACCTTTTTTACGTCGGGCATCGCATCGGAACCGATCTCGATGACCTGGGTATCAGTCAAATTTTGCATCTTTCTCACGCCCTTTATTCATATGTAATCATTTTAATATAAATATTCAGAAAATACAACCTTTAGTTTCTAAATTCTTTCTTTCAAAGGCTTTCGCAGGCAAGAATTTCCTCTGTCAGAGGTTCTTTGACTGTCACAGGCAAAATCACGTTTTCCAGATTGTCCCGGCTTTTTTTCGCCACCCGCACATACTCCCTTGTGTATCCGGTCCAGAACAGTTCATCCCCAATGGAAACCTGTTCCTCAAACAGCGCCTCCGCCTGTCTGCCCTGCCAGCCTGCCCGGTAAGTCTTTCCGCAGGACGCCGCCACCGCCAGAAGACGGCTGCTGCGCCGGGCTTTCACCTGATCCGGAACCTGATCCGGCATTTTGTCCGCGCGGGTTCCTTTTCGTCTGGAATATTTGAATATATGGGCTTCCGCAAGGCAAAGCCGCTTCAGAAAATCCTCGGTAACCCCAAACTCCTCTTCTGTTTCACCGGGAAATCCCACAATCACATCGGTGGTAATGGCCGGATGGTCAAAGGTTTTTCTGAGCAGGCCGCATTTTTCTTCATAGGCCTTTGTGGTATAATGCCGGTTCATCCGCTCAAGCACACTGTCACATCCGCTCTGGAGAGAGAGATGAAAATGAGGGCAGAACTTTTCAAGACCGGCCAGCCCCTCCGCAAAGGATTCTGTTATGATCCCAGGCTCCAGAGATCCCAGGCGGATTCTGCGGATCCCCTCCGTCTCATGGAGGCTTTGCACCAGCTGCAGAAGTTCCTCGTTTCCGGTAAGATCAGTGCCGTAGGAGCTTAGATGAATACCGGTCAGCACCAGCTCCTGATAGCCCTTTTTGGCCAGCCTGGCCGCCTCCGAGAGAATCTCCTCCGGCTGCCTGCTGCGCACGCGGCCTCTCGCATAAGGGATCAGACAGTAGCTGCAGAACTGATTGCAGCCATCCTGTACTTTGATATATGCCCGGGTATGTTCCGCGGCATCTTCTATGGAAAGAGGCTCATAGGTTCTGGTACAGCCGATATCCGTAACGGCATTTTCCCCGGAACCGTTTATCAGCTGCTCTACCAGCGAAACAATCTGGTTTTTCTGATCGTTTCCCACAACCAGATCCACTGCGCTGTCCTTTGCCGCTCTCTGGCTGTCTGCCTGAACATAGCAGCCTGCCGCCACCACAATGGACTGCGGATTGTTCTTCTTTGCCCGGTGAAGCATCTGTCTGGATTTCCGGTCCGCGATGTTGGTCACCGTACAGGTGTTGATCACATAGATATCCGCTTTCTCTGTAAAGGGGACGATCTCATACCCGCTTTTTTCAAACAGTCTGGTCATGGCGTCTGTTTCATATGAATTGACCTTGCATCCCAGGCTGTGAAGTGCCACTTTTTTCAAACTTTCCGCTCCTTGTTTTCACCAGATTTTGCCTGTTCCATATTGACTTCTGGCAGGGAAACAGTTAAAATGAAACTACAGAGAATCAATGATCAGGGGAGGCAATGATATATGAAAACAGTTCAAATTACGTTAAATTCTATTGATAAAGTAAAATCCTTTGTAAATGTCATCACAAAATTCGACAATGATTTCGATCTGATCTCCGGCCGCTATGTGATCGACGCCAAATCCATCATGGGCATTTTCAGTCTGGACCTTTCCAAACCCATCGAGCTGAACATCCACGCGTCTGAAAATATGGACGAGATCATGAAAGTGCTGGCGCCATATGTGACAAACGACTGATCGGTTTTTCCAAAAGGACAGGTCTTACAGACTGTCCTTTTTTTATTCGACAATAAGCACTTCCGTAGTATCTATGGCGGTTTGAACAAGCTGTTCTATCTTTTCCGCCAGTTTTTTTTCAGAACGCCGGATTACCTGTATGTTGGGCTTGGTCACCGGGTGCTTAGCCACGAAAATGGTACAGCAGTCCTCAAAGGGAAGAATGGAGGTTTCGTAGGTTCCGATCTTTTCCGCGATCTCCACGATCTCCTGCTTGTCAAAGCCGATCAGCGGACGGTATACCGGCATGGAGCACACGTCGTTGGTTGCCGCCAGGCTCTGCATGGTCTGGCTTGCCACCTGTCCGATGCTTTCCCCGGTAATCAGTCCCAGAGATCCTGTCTCCCCCGCAAAATGTTCCGCGATCCGCATCATATATCTTCGCATGATGATGGTCAGTTCATCGTGGGGGCATTTGTCGTAAATATACAGCTGGATCTCTGTAAAGTTTACAACATGCAGATAGATAGGCCCCGTATATCTGGCCACCTGCTTTGCAAGATCCACCACTTTCTGCTTTGCCCTCTCGCTTGTGTAGGGCGGCGCGTGAAAGTAAACCGCGTCCAGCTTTACGCCCCGCTTGGCGATCATCCACCCGGCTACCGGGCTGTCGATTCCTCCGGAAAGAAGCAGCATTGCCTTTCCGTTTGTTCCCACAGGCATGCCCCCCGGCCCCGGGATCACCTGGGAATACAGATAAAATTCTTCACGGATCTCTACGGTGACCAGAATTTCAGGATGATGCACGTCTACTTTCATTTCCGGAAAAGCTTCCAGTACCGCGCTTCCAAGCTCCCGGTTCAATTCCATGGAATCCAGCGGATAATCCTTTCTCGCTCTTCTGACGTTCATTTTGAAAGTCTGATTATGAACCGGATACGCCTCCTTTAAAAAGGCAGTCACATGGCCGCAAAGGCTGTCCGGATCGCAGGCAGGCACCTGCACCACCGGGCAGATGCCGGAAATGCCAAACACTCGGCCAAGCCGTGTCAGAAGCTCCTCCCGGTCATAATCTCCCTGACAGTCCACATAAATGCGTCCCTGCTCCTTGGATACGGCAAAGGTACCCTCTGTTTTTTTCAATGCCCTGCGGATCTGGCGTACAAGCGCGTCCTCAAACAGATAACGGTTTTTTCCCTTGATCCCGATCTCCGCGTATTTAATCAAATATTTCTGATAGACCATTTCTGTCTCCTAGTTGAAATAGACCAGATCTTCTTCCGGCTTATCCGCTTTCCTGATTTCTTCCACATACAGCACGGCGCCTTCTCCCTGATAAAGGGGATGATATTCTCCTTTCACCGTAGCGGTCACCCAGATCCAGTCTTTGACTTTCAGTTCGTCTGAAAATTCATAGTTGCTCAGCAGACCGATAAAGGCAATGTCCTCGGCGCAGCAGGTCATGGCAAATCTGCCCGCCACAAAACAGCCCTTTGGAATCTCTCTGTTTTTGTATACAATGGCCCGGAATGTGACTTTTTTCCCCGCGTATTTTTCCGGATGATCCATGGCATCCAGATACCAGATGCCGAAATCATCGTCGCAGACAGTAATCTCCGGCTTGGACAGATCAAAGGGCAGCTGCTCTTCCTGAGGGCTGAGCACATGGCCGTCCGCGGACTCATAAATGATCTGCGCCATACGGTTTACCGCCTTGATGTTTCTGCGGAACATGGTCTGATCCGTATCGTCCCCGCAGCGGTTGATGATAATCAGATCCGCAAAGGTCACCTGCTCCATCACCAGCGATTTCATATTGTTGATGTACATGTTAAAGGTGGTGGAATCAATGGTGCACAGGATCTGAGCCATCACCCATTTTCTGGGAAGCTCCGTCTCCATAAATTTTTTAAGCCGCCACATGCCGTTAAACTCCACGATGACCCGCCGGGGCTTGTACTGAGAGCTGCAGGTTCTTAAAAAGTCCGGCGTAAGGTCCTCCTCATTTTCCACCCGCTCAATAAAGGTGTTTCCCTGCCGCAGCTCTTCCTCGTCAAACTCCACTTCCCCCTCCTCGCACAGGATCAAAAGGGTCTTTTCTCCTGTGGCAAAATCCTCGTCATGAAGGGTATCGTTGATAAATGTGGATTTTCCGCTGTCCAGAAAACCGGTAAACAAAAATACGGGGATCTCCATGGTATCCGCCTGCCTTTCCTATGCAATGCGGAAGAGTTCTTTCAGCTTCTCTTCCTTCAGTTCCGTTCCGATCACGCAGACCCGTCCGGTATACTCTGCCTGGCCTTCCCGCACTTCATACTCCCCGGGAACCATGTCAAAATAAATCCATTTTCCGTCAGCGCCTGCCACCATTCCTTTTGCCCTGAGGATCGTACCGCATTCCCCGGTATCGGCCAGCTTCTGAAGAGCGGACCGGATCTCGTCTTCCGTGTATCGGACTGGGGTCTCTCTGCCCCAGCTGGTAAAGATCTCGTCAGCATGGTGATGGTGATGATGATCATGGTCATGATCATGATCACAGCCGCAGTCATGGTCGTGATCGTGGTCATGATCATAATGATGATCGTGGTCATGATGGTCGTGGTCATGATCGTGCTCATGATCGTGGTCGTGATGGTCATGGTCGTGGTCGTGATGATCGTGGTCGTGATGGTCGTGCTCATGATCATGGTCGTGGTCATGATGGTCATGGTGGTCATGATCATGATCATGGTCGTGATCATGGTCGTGTTCGTGGTCATGGTGATGAGCTTTTGTCTCTGCCAGCAGTTCCTCCGCCATCCGGTTTGCCTGCTCCATCGCCTCTATGATCTGCTTGCCTTCCAGCTGATCCCAGGGCGTGGTAATAACCGCCGCTCCCTGATTGTGCTCCCGCAGCAGGCTAACGCATGCCTCCAGCTTATCCTGGGTAATATTCTGAGTACGGCTGAGAATAATGGTCTTTGCCGTTTCCACCTGATTGGTGAAGAACTCACCGAAGTTCTTCATATACACCTTTGCCTTATTGGCGTCCACCACCGCCACGGAAGCAGTCAGCTCCAGTTCGGCATCTTCCGCCACCCGTTCTACCGCTTTTTCCACATCCGACAGCTTTCCCACGCCGGAAGGCTCAATGAGGATCCGGTCCGGCTTATAGGTGGACACCACCTCTTTCAGCGCCTTGCCGAAATCTCCCACCAGGGAACAGCAGATACAGCCGCTGTTCATCTCGGAGATCTGGATGCCGGCGTCCTTTAAAAATCCTCCGTCTATTCCGATCTCCCCAAATTCATTTTCAATGAGAACGATCTGCTCTCCCTGATATGCTTCTTTCAGAAGCTTTTTGATCAGCGTGGTCTTCCCCGCTCCTAAAAAGCCGGAAATCACTGTTACTTTTGTCATTGTCAATCCCTCCATTGTCTTTTTCGTCAACGAATCTGGGGCAGGATACATTCCCGCAGCAGCGTCAGAGCGCAAACCACGCTGCTCTCCCGGATTTTCTCCCTGTTTCCGTCAAAATGATATTCCCGCACAGTTACCTGTCCCTTTACAGAACAGGCAATAAAAACCGTCCCTACCGGCTTCTCCTCCGTGCCTCCATGAGGGCCTGCGATCCCGGTAACGGCAATGGCCACATCCGCTCCGGCATTTGCCGCCGCGCCCTTTGCCATCTCCGCGGCCACCCTGTCGCTGACCGGACTGTATTTCTTGATCAGCCCTTTCGGAATGCCCAGCAGCCTGTGCTTTGCCTTGTTGGAATAAGTCACATAACCCTGCTTCAACACCTCCGACACGCCGGAAACATTCACCAGTCTCGCCGTAAGCAGCCCGCCTGTGCAGGATTCCGCTGTGGCCAGAGAGTATTTTCTTTCTTTCAGGATATCCACCAGGGCTTCCTCCAGGGTTCCGTCCTCTTTTGTAGAAAATATATGAACGCCAAACCGTTTTTTCAGTTCGCGCACCATGGGCTTTACAAGCTTTTTCCCCTGTTCTTCGTTCTCCGCTTTGGCCGTCACCCGCAAATGAACCTCACCGGTCCTGGCATAGGTGGCAATGGTGGGATTCGTCTGCCCTTCGATCAGATCCCCGATCATGGACGCCGCCTTGCTTTCCCCGATCCCGCAAAGCTTCACCATACGGGAATAAATGATGCCCGGGCTTCGCTTCTGCAGATAGGGAAATACGCTTTTTTCAAACATGGGTCTCATTTCTCCGGGAGGACCCGGCAGCAAAATGACCTGCTTTCCCTGACAGTCTACGATCAGCCCCGGGGCCGTGCCGTTGGGGTTTGGAAGCACTGTGGCGCCTTCCGGAACCAGAGCCTGCTTCCAGTTGTTTTCCGTAATATCCTTTTGCTTGATGCGGCGGGCTTCAAAGAAATCCGCCACCACTTTTCTGGCTTTGGGATCTTCCACAAGCTTCCGTCCTGCAGCTTTCGCGGTCACCTCTTTTGTCAGGTCGTCCTTTGTGGGTCCAAGGCCCCCTGTCAGAATTACAATATCCGACCGGGAGATTGCCTGTGTCAGCGCCTGCGTCAGCCGCTCCTCATTATCCCCTACCACCGTCTGGAAATAGAGAGACAGGCCAAGCCGGGCGCATTGCTCCGACAGGTACGCCGCGTTGGTATTGACGATATTGCCAAGCAGGATCTCCGTGCCGACGCTGATCAGCTCCGCCACCATCCCATTGTTTTCTTCCAAATCATTTCCCTTCTTTCAGTACATCCGCGTTTTTTCTGATATAATCAACCAAAGAAATCACAGTCAGGGCCAGCGCCAGCCAGATCAAAATCAGACAGATCACCTGATACCAGAAATAAGGCAGGTTCAGAATCAAAAAGATAATCATCAGCATCTGCACCACTGTTTTGATCTTTCCCCAGTAGCTGGCTGCGATGACTACGCCGTTGTCCGACGCCACCAGCCTGAATCCGCTGATCATAAATTCTCTGGCAATGATTATAATTACCACCCACGCAGGCAGCTGCCCGGTTTCCACCATACAGATCAGCGCGGAGCATACCAGAAGCTTGTCGGCAAGAGGGTCCATAAATTTTCCAAAGTCTGTTACCAGGTTGTTTTTCCTTGCGAGATAACCGTCCAGAGTATCGGTCAGGCTTGCCGCCACAAAGATCGCCAGGGCGATATATTTGGATGCGCCTCCCGCAAAGTCCGTCAGCATAAAAAACACAAAAAACGGAACCATCAGGATCCGCAGGATCGTCAGTTTGTTGGGCAAATTCATTTTTGGAATCATTCCTTTCTTTTGTTCAATCCGGCAGATATTCTCCAATCAGATCGTACTCCTCCGCTTCTGTGACCACCGCGGTGACCAGATCACCGGAAACAAAGGTCTCTTCCGCGGGAAGAAACAGATAACCGTCCACATCAGGGGCATCTCTGTAGGTTCTTGCCACATAAACCCCCTCCTCCGGCAGGCTCCCCTCAATCATGACCTGAAGCGTTCTGCCCACCAGCTTTCTGCCCTTTTCAAAGGAAATTCGCTGCTGCAGCTCCATAAGGGCGTCCCGCCGTTGTTCTTTGATCTTCTCCGGGATCTGATCCTCCATAGCGGCAGCCGGCGTGTTTTCCTCGGGGGAATAGGGAAATACCCCCAGACGGTCAAACTCCATGGCATCTACAAATTCCATCAGTTCCTGAAACTGTTTTGTTGTCTCTCCGGGGAAACCGGTGATCAATGTTGTGCGGAGGGCAATGTCCGGAATCTGCCGGCGCAGATCGCCTATGATATCCTCAAGCTGTTTTCTGGTTGTACGCCTGCCCATTTTCTTCAGGATCCCGTCGCTGCAGTGCTGAATGGGAATATCCAGATAATGGCAGATCTTCGGCTCCCTTGCCATGACCTCTATAAGCTCCTGCGTCACTTCCTCCGGATAGCAGTACAGAATCCGGATCCACTGAAGCCCCTCTATGCGGCACAGCGCTTCCAGAAGCCGCGGCAGCTTTTTTTCTCCGTAAAGATCCACCCCATACAGGGTAGTTTCCTGGGCCACCAGAATCAGTTCCTTTACGCCCTGATCCGCCAGTTCCTGTGCCTCCCCCAAAAGCTCCTCCATGGGAACGCTTCTGTACGGGCCCCGTATGGAAGGGATCACGCAATAGGTACAATGCTTATTGCAGCCCTCGGCAATTTTCAGATAGGCATAATGTCCGCCGGTTGTGATCATCCGTTTTGTTTTTCTTCCGGGAAGCCTGTCCAGAGGCTGCAGATCTGTTTTTTCCTGACCTGCCAAAACATCCTTTACCACTTGGGCAATCTGATCCCAGGCGGTGGTTCCTACAATGGCATCCACCTCCGGAATCTCCTGCCGGATCTCTTTTGCGTAACGCTGCGCCAGACAGCCGGTAACGATCAGCGCCCTGCAGCTGCCCGCCTCCTTGTAGGCTCCCAGATCCAGAATGGTCTGAATGCTTTCTTCTTTGGCGTCATTGATGAAGCAGCAGGTATTTACGATCAGCACGTCTGCCTCAGCTTCCTCGCTGGTAAAAGCATACCCCTCAGAGGACAACAAACCTAGCATCACTTCCGTGTCTACTAGGTTTTTATCGCATCCCAGAGAAACAAACATGATTTTTGTCTGTTCCATCTTTCTTATTCGCTTTCCTCTTCGTCTCCTACGATCTTGATCTTGCCTTCCTCCAGCTCCTCCACTGCAATGGAAAGGGCTTTGTTGCTCTGGGTATCCACCAGAGGCTCATCTCCGGCAATGATCTGCCTTGCCCGCTTTGAAGTGGCCAGCACAATGCTGTAACGGCTGTTGATCACCGGCTGTTCTCCCTCTTCCACCTCGCTGTTCACCACATTCATCAAATCGTTGTAAGATGGTCTTAACATGACAGGTCTCCTTTCTGAATCCGCTTGTGCAGCTTCTGCACACATTCCTCTAAATCATCATTGACCAGATAATAGTCATAATATTCCATATATTTGATTTCTTCCCTGGCTCTTGCCATTCGCTGTTCAATAACCTCCGCCGTTTCTGTCCCCCGATTTACCAGCCGGCGCTTCAGTTCCCGGAAGCTGGGAGGCAGCACAAAAATCAGCAGCGCCTGAGGATATCGTTCTTTTACCTTCAGGGCACCCTGCATTTCAATCTCCAGAAGCACGTCTTTTCCCCTGGCCAGATTTTCCTCCACAAAGGCCCTGGGCGTTCCGTAATAGTTGCCCACATACCCGGCATATTCTACAAATCCGTCTTCCCGGATCATCTGCTGAAATTCCTCATCGGTACTGAAAATATAATGAACGCCGTCCTTTTCTCCTGCTCTTGGCATGCGGGTGGTTCGGGATACCGACAGACAATAATTGTCGTACTCCTCCATCAGCCGTTTTACAAGCGTTCCCTTTCCTGTTCCGGAAAAACCGGAAATGACTGCTAATCTTCCCTGCAAAATCATCCGTCCCTTTTCTTCGTAATCGCGCTTTAATCTTTACTCCAGGTTCTGGATCTGTTCCCGCACTTTTTCAATTTCCGTTTTCAATATGATGGCGCTGTTGGATATGTCCAGACTGCCGGACTTTGACAAAATGGTGTTGGCCTCCCGGTTCATTTCCTGGGCAATAAAGTCCAGCTTTTTCCCAACGGCTCCGCCTTTATTCAAAGTTTCCCTCATGTTGCGGATATGACTTTTCAGCCGCACCGTCTCCTCATCCACGCAGACCTTATCCGCGAAAATGGTAACCTCCGTTGCCAGCCGTCCCTCGTCAAGGGAAAGATCCCCAAGCACTTCCCGGATCTTGCTCTCCAGCTTAGCGCGGTATTCTTCCACCAGTCCGGGAGAATCATTTTCAATCTCTTCCACACAGGCTTCAATGCGGTCCAGTTTTTCCAGAAGATCCCGGTGAAGATGGTCTCCCTCTGCGGCACGGCTCTCCAGGAAATGCTCCAGAGCCTCCCTTACCGCCGTTTCAAGAAGTTTCCAAAGCTCCTCCTGATCTTCAGGCGTCTCCTGCATCACCAGTACTTCCGGACACTTTACAAGAGTGGATACGGTCATATCATTTTCCAGGGCAAACGTACTGCTGATCTGCTGGAAATAATCCACATACTCCTTTGCAAGAGCCTGATTGTAGCAAAGGGCGGCGCTATGCTGGGACAGATCCTCATAATTGACAAACACATCCATCTTGCCCCGCTCCACATGCTCCTTTAAAATACTGCGGACAGCGCTCTCAAAGGCAAGCAGTTTTTTGGGCATACGGATATTCACGTCAAAATAGCGGTGATTGACGGACTTCATTTCCACTGTGAACTTTCGGTTTTCATCGGAAGCCTCTGATCTTCCAAAGCCTGTCATACTTCTTATCATAGGGCTGCTCCTTTACTGTCATGATCGGATATATTATACAAAATTTTCCCATCCCCGTCAACGGTCAGGTTTTAGGAGTTTTTTCAAAAAAAGCGTCCCCAAATGTGCATTGTGCTCACATTTGGGGACGCATGGTCAGCAATGAGATTTATTCCGGCTGTTGCTTATTACAATACTTGCATTTTCCATTCACATAGTGATGGGTCCGCATCATGACCTGCATCTCATCTCCGCATTCGTCACATCTTACGGAAACAAGACCTACATATCCGGAGTTCGGGCAGCTTCCGCCATCGGAAGGGGAATAATGATGTCTTCCGGATCCGGGAACTTCCACGGTTACTTTCTGTCCGCATACGGTGCATTCTCCCGTCTTGGTTCCGTTCTTTGTACAGGTGGCGTCATTGTTATATACATACTTGTCTACCTGATGGGCAGTCTTGGGTATCTCAACAGTGGTGGTCTTATGGCATTTTGTACATTCGCCCGTCTTGACGCCGCATTCCGTACAGGACGGATCCCGTTCTACCTTCCACTGATACTCATGAGAACCGCCAAGGCTGGTACCGGGCTTTGTGCGGGTCTGCTGCTCCATGCAGACATTGCAGGTTCTTGTCTCCGTACCGTCCGCGTCGCAGGCAGCGTCGTTGTTGTACTGATACGCGCCCCAGCTGTGGCCCTTTGCGGAGCCCCATACCTGGCGGCTTACACGTTTGCCGCAGTTGTCGCAGACAGTTGTCTCTGTACCGTTCTTTGTACAGGTGGCATTGTCGTCGCTGACAAAAGGCCCGTACTGATGGCCGGTGGCATAAAGCGTCTTATGGTCTGTCTGATAGCTGCAGTTTGCACAGTAGTCGTACGCCTCATAACCGTTTTCCGTACAGGTGGGCGCTTTTGCGTCCTGATGGCGCATTTCATGGTCATAAGGGGGAATGGGCACGCTGGGGAACGCCTGTCTGCAGATGGTACATACCATGTCCTGCAGGCCCCATCTGCCGCAGCTGGGCTCTGTAAGAACTCTTTCCGACACCAGATTATGACCTCTGATCGGATCTACTTCCTTTGACTTTGTCTCCACGGTTCCGCAGGTCTGGCAGCTTCTGGAATACTGGCCCTCCTCAGTACAGGTAGAGGGAATCGACACGTTCCAGTTTCCCCAGACATGCTGATGGGTTTCTGCGTTGGCGTCTCCTGCCTGAGGAGCCGCTTCTGTTCCGGGAGTCTTCTCCGGTTCCGGCACAGGCTTCACTTCCGGAGTGGGCTCTGCTTCTTCCGTAGCTTTCACTTCCGGAGTGGGTGCTGCTTCTTCCGTTTCCTTTACCTCCGGAGTGGGCTCTGCTTCTTCCGTAGCTTTCACTTCCGGAGTGGGCTCTGCCTCTTCTGTAGCCTTTACTTCCGGAGCAGGTGTTGCTTCTTCCGTAGCCTTTACTTCCGGAGCGGGCTCTGCTTCTTCCGTTGCCGTTACTTCCGGAGTGGGCTCTGTTTCTTCGGTGGGTACCGCTTCCTCTGTCTGGAGATTTTCATTGGCGTCTGCCACGTTCTGGACAACAGCCGGGATCTCCTGTACGTCAGTGACTGCCTGGCATCCTTCTCTCAGGCAATGTCTGGACTGAATTCCAGGCTCATCGGCGGTAGCTTCCTTATCCACTGTGGGGGTATCCGCGAAAATATGCCCCAGAACTACCGGCAGTTTCACCACATACCGCAGCACGTCCAGGGAATCCTCCACACTGACCTTGCCGTCACAGTTCACATCGGCCAGTTCTTTCTGCTGCTGGTCTAACGTGATAATCCGCACGGAATACCGCAGGATCATCAGGGCGTCGTCTATGGTGATGTCGCCTGTTCCGTCCACATTTCCGTACTGCGCTGTCTCATCCGCCTGCTTTACTGTCTCATCCGCTCTGACCGGCACAGCTTTCGGAACGTAAACGGCCGTCAGAAGCAGTATGAGGGATAACACGATACCTGTTATCCGCTTTCCATATTTTCTGTTTTTCTTCATTGTCATTCCTCCCATACTGTTTGTTGGAATTTTTCTGACTCTCCCTTTGTCTGAAACGTTCTTCTATTAAATTATCCGTCCGCCTCCATTAAGTTCTTCTTTGATGAAATCATATCACAGATCTTTCTCATTTGCAAACTATAATATATTAACATTTTCTAAATATTTTGCTTTTGCGGCGCGAAAGAAAGATCTGAAATATCCGTTTCCGCTACCATGGAATAGTTGGTATGGTAGATCACAAAACCGGGTTTGCCTCCCTTTGGTTTTTTGACATGCTTTTTCTCCACATAATCCACCTCCGCCCGCTGTCCTCCTCTGGCGCGGGAATAATGAGCCGCCAGACGGGCAGCCTCCTCAAAGGTTCTGTCAGGCGGCGTCTTTCCGTCTGTTTTCAGGATCACATGGGAGCCGGGAATCCCCTTGGCGTGAAACCACCAGTCATTTCCGGACGCCAGACGAAATGTAAGCTCCTCATTCTGCAAGTTGTTTTTTCCCACATAGATCTCAAATCCGTCAGAGGAGACGTAGCAAAATGGCCTGCTGGTGATCTTCTGTTTCTTTTCTCCGCTTTTCCTCCGGATATGTCCTGACAGGGCCAGTTCTTCCCGGATCTGCAGCAGATCCTCTTCCTGCCGGGCGGTGTCCAGGGCGTCAGACACCGATTCCAGATGATCGATCTGGGCCTTCGTCTCCAGAAGCAGCGGTTCCAAAGCCTCTCTCGTCCGCTTCAGCTTGCCGTAACGGTCAAAATACTTTTTCGCGTTTTCCGCCGCCGTCATTGTAGGATCCAGGGGAATGGTCACGGTTTCTCCGGTGTAATAATTTTCCGCCTGAAGAGACTTTGCCCCGGGCTCCGCCAGATATCCGTAGGTATGCAGAAGTTCTCCGTAAAGCCTGTATTTGTCCTTTTTTTCCGTATCCCGCATCTGCCTGCGCTGCAGGTCGTATTTTTTCACATTCCGCTCCAGAGCCGTCTGCACGATGCGGCGCAGATCGCCGGAGCGCTGACGGATGCGGCTCTTTAAGTTCCGCTCGCCATAGTATGTCTCCAGCACTTCGGACATGCTGTCCCCATACACGGTCTTCAGGCTGCCGTACTGCTGCAGGGGCAGGGCGGAAAACTCCACCGGCTCCCGGTCCTCATAGAAAATACAGGGAGAAAAATGTCCTTCCTTTACCTCCTCCATCAAAGCGGAAAAACAGTTGTACAAATGAATCTGCCCTCCCTCGGACAAGGCGCTGAAAGGATGCCGTGAATCCAGAGAGGCCCGGCAGAGGATCTCTTCCGCCATCAACGGGCTGATGCCTGTAAAAGAAGTATACAGCGCCTTTGCAAGGTCCATGGGTTTTTCCTGAAGAACGCCCTGAAATTCCCGGCAGGACACGGAAAGAGGCGACAGCTTCTTCACGGTTTCCGGTATAAAATAGTCTCTGCCGGGAAGCACCTCGCGAAGAGAGCTTACATTGGCGGACACATGCTTGATGCTGTCAATAATCTGATCTCTGTCGTCGCAGAAAATCACATTGCTGTGCTTTCCCATCAGTTCAACCCGCAAATGCCTGACGCAAAGATCCCCCATTTCATCTCTGTGCTCGATCTTGATGTCTACGATCCGCTCCAGATCCGGCTGGGTCACCGATACAATGCGGCCGTTCTGCATATGCTTTCGCAGCAGCATACAGAAGTTGGGGGCCGCCTGGGGGCCTGTTTTTCTTTGTTCTGTCAGATACATCAGCGGAAGTCCCGCTCCGGCAGAAATCAGGAGAAGGAATTGCTCCTTCTCCTTTCTCACCGTAATCTGCAGTTCGTCTTTTTCCGGCTGGGTGATCTTATAGATCCGTCCATCCGTCAGATGGCTGTTCAGCTCCTTTACCAAAGCCGCAACCACAATTCCGTCAAATGCCATGCGTTCCGCCTTTCTTACTCTTCACCGGAATCAAAAAGATCTCCGCCGATCTGAGAGGAAGCCTTGAGCAGGTTGGCCGTCATAACATTGGTAAAATCCTCTCCGGGATTATCCACTTTCCAGCCTCCGTCCTTTTTACAGGTAAACGTAACGGTTTCCTTTGTAACGGTTTCCTCCATGGAATCCAGCTTATCGTCTACAATATCCTCCAGAAGCTGCAGCACCTGATCTTCATCCATCTCCTGGTCGTCCCCTGCTGCCATGGACAGCGCCTGAGTAAAATATTCTGTCAGGATCTCCGTAAAAAATGAGGTTCCGTCAATATAACTGATCTCTGCCTGAACCGTTGCCTGGTCTCCCTCTTCCTTTACCTCTTTTTCATTGATGGAATAGGTCATTTTGGAAGCGGTTTTTTTCATCACCTTTTCCCAGGCCTTGATGGTAAGCATCTCTTTCATCTGGCCGGTCCATTTTCCGTCTGTCTCATATTTGGCCATTTCGTCCAGATCCATCTTTTTCGCCGCGTTCAGAAAGCTTTCCACCGCGCCTGCCGGCCCGCTGCCGCCTTTTTCTCCGCATCCGCAAAAAAGCAGGGATGCCACAAGACAGATCAGCAGC
Source organism: uncultured Lachnospiraceae bacterium (assembly GCA_947626945.1). GTDB lineage: Bacteria > Bacillota > Clostridia > Lachnospirales > Lachnospiraceae > CANQUC01. The sequence continues at coordinate 29,496 of CANQUC010000016.1, forward strand.
ATTGTCATCCATGTGATTTTCTTCTTCATGTTTTCATTCCTCTCAGCAATTCTTTTATTTATCTGAAAAAGCGCAGGCGGCCTTTACGGCCCGCTGCCAGCCTTCATATAGCCGGTCTGCCTCTTTCCCGGACATCCGGGGAGTAAACACCCTCTGCACTTCGTTCAGTCCCGTCAACTGGTCAAGTCCCTCAAAACAGCCCACTGCAAGCCCTGCCAGCGCCGCGGCGCCCATGGCCGTAGTCTCGCTGATTTCCGGACGCTGCACCGGAACCTGCAGGATATCGCTCTGAAACTGCATCAGCAGATCATTCTGCACCGCGCCTCCGTCAGCTTTCAGACAGGACAGGCCAATGCCGCTGTCTTTCCACATGGCATTGATCAGATCCTTTGTCTGATAGGCAAGAGACTCCAGCGTAGCCCGGACAAAATGTCCTTTTTGGGTTCCTCTTGTAAGGCCAAACACAGCGCCCCGGGCATCCGGATTCCAATAGGGAGCGCCCAGTCCCGTAAAGGCCGGCACCACATAGACGCCGCCGCTGTCTTCCACTGTCCTTGCGACTCCTTCGCTTTCCGGCGCCGTCCGGATCATTTCCAGACCGTCCCGAAGCCACTGAACGGCGCTGCCCGCTACAAACACGCTTCCCTCCAGCGCGTAAGTGACTTTGCCGTCATATTCCCACGCCACTGTGGTCAAAAGGCCGTTTTTGGATTCCATGGGCCGGTCTCCCGTGTTCATCAGGAGAAAGCAACCGGTTCCATATGTATTCTTTGCCATTCCCGGGGAAAAACATGCCTGTCCAAACAACGCGGCCTGCTGGTCTCCGGCAATTCCCGCAATGGGAATGCGGCAGCCGAAAAAGTGCTCCGGCGCCGTAACCGCGTACACCTGGGAAGAGGGACATACGGTTGGAAGCATTCTTTCCGGCACGCCAAACAAAGACAGCAGCTCCTGATCCCAGCAAAGGCTGTGGATATTATACAACAGGGTTCTGCTTGCGTTGCCGCAGTCGGTAATATGGGCTTTATGCCCGGACAGCTGCCACACCAGCCAGCTGTCAATGGTGCCAAACAGGATCTCTCCTTTTTCCGCCCTGGCTTTTACACCGTCCACATGATCCAGGATCCAGCGGATCTTGGTAGCGGAAAAATAAGGATCCAGAACCAGTCCTGTTTTTTTCCGGATGATCTCCTCCGCTCCCGCCTCCCGGTAGCTGCCGCAAAGATCGGCGGTCTGCCTTGACTGCCACACAATGGCGTGATATACCGGCTGTCCCGTATGTTTATCCCAGAGCACCGTAGTCTCTCTCTGATTGGTGATCCCAATGGCCGCCACCGAGGCGGGATCAATCCCCGCTTTTCTCACCGCGTCGGTCATCACAAACAGAACGCTCAGCCAGATCTCATTGGCATCCTGCTCTACCCAGCCGGGTTTTTGAAAGATCTGCCCAAATTCCCGCTGAGAGCTGGATACCATACGCATCTGCCTGTCAAACAAAATGGCGCGGCTGCTTGTGGTTCCCTGGTCAATGGCAAGTATATAGGTTTCCATAGTTCACTCCTTTTTTTGACTTTGCCAAAGGGGTAAAAAAGGGCGCGGCAAAACGGCAGGATTTTTGGATGATTCGTTTTGCAGCGCCCTCTTGATTGTAGATTTATTTGACCCCGAAATAATTCGCGCCGATCTTCAGCACTTCCTTGGCCATCCGGTACCGTTCTTCCAGACTGTAGGTCTTAAAAGACATTTTATTGACCCGAACGATATCCCTGTTGTCTTCAATCTCCGCCAGCTTTACCCGGGTGGCAAGCTCATTGCAGCTTACGTCGTCGATATACTGAAAATAAGTCATGTCGTTTCGTTTGGTCAGGGTAGCCACCGCTTCCAGAACCGCGTAGCTGAACCCGCACTCCTCCAGATCCGCCAGACTCATTTCCGAATCCTCCACCACGTCGTGAAGCATGGCGACCGTCTTTTCCTCCTCTGTAGTCATGGCGTCCACTACCCGCAGAGTATGTTCAATGTACGGCTCACCGTCCGGTGAAAGTTTCCCCTTTAAAGCTTTTTCTGCTATTTTTCTTGCTTTTTCCAACATAGGAGCAGACCTCCTTCCCCTTATTTCTATTATATCAAGGTCTTTTCATATGTCAAAGAATAATTTTTCAGGCAGCTCAATCGTAAGGAATGCTGCGGGACACATTCAGCACCATGCCCACCTCGATCATCAGAAAAACAAGGGAAGATCCGCCTGCGCTGATGAAAGGCAGGGAAATACCTGTGTTGGGAATGGAGTTGGTCACCACGGCAATGTTCAGCACCACCTGTATGGCAATGTGGGAAAAAACGCCGATGGCGATCATGGAAGCAAACACGTCTTTTACATTCCGGGCAATATAGATCATGCGGTACAAAAGCAGGATAAACAGCAGGATGATCACCATTGCCCCAAACAGTCCCAGCTCCTCGCAGATAATGGAAAAGATCATATCGTTCTGAGCCTCCGGCATGATCAGCTTCTGAGCGCTGGAGCCAAGGCCTTTTCCAAAAAGTCCTCCGGAGCCGATGGCATAAAGCGCCTGCATGGTCTGAAAGGATTTATCCCCGGCATAGTCCTCCGGGTGCAGCCACGCGAGAATTCGGGTGATACGGAAGCCGGAATCTCCGCCTCCCACCATCTGCACCACAAAAATCAGCAGCACCAGGGCCGCCACGCCTACGCCCATCAGGATGAGAAAGGGCTTCAGCCTGGGATGGGCGATAAAATACATGCAGAACGCAATCAGAAATACGATCAGCGCCGAACTTAAGTTATTGGTGACGATCAAAATCAGCCCCGACAAAAAGACGGCGCCTCCAAACAGCATCAACACTCCGTTTCTGCTTTTGACCTGCTTTCCGATCCTGCTGATCACCATGGCGCAAAACAGGATTATGGCAATCTTGGCAATCTCCGCCGGCTGGATCGTCAGGGAATCTCCCGCGATCTTCAGCCACCTGGTAGCGCCGTGACTGCTGTAGCCAAGGGGCGTCAGCACCAGCAGAATCAGGATCGCCGCAATAAAAATACCGTACTCGGACAGTCCCCTGTACAGCTGATAGGGAATAAAGGAAACGCCGATCATGGCAGCGACACCCACCACGGCATAGATCACCTGCCGGATAAAAAAGTTGGTGGCGTCTTTACTGTTGTATGCGGTAGCGCTGAAGATCATGATCAGACCGATGACCACCAGAAAGATCACCAGAAAAACCAGATTAAAGTCATAAAAACGCAATGTCCGCTGACGGGAGCGTTTTTTTCTTCTGCGCCTGCCGGCAGCACCCTGCTTCGCCATGTCCTACCCTCGCTTTCCCTATAGGAAACCGGATCAAGCATTACACTCTTGACAAATATTCTCCGGTTCTTGTGTCGATCTTGATCTTATCGCCCTGATCCACAAACAGCGGCACATAAACTGTGGCGCCGGTCTCAACTACCGCGGGCTTTGTGGCGCCGGTAGCCGTATCCCCCTTAAATCCGGGCTCGGTATCCGTGATCACCAGCTCCACAAACAGCGGGGGCTCCACGGCAAACACGCTTCCGTTATGGGAGCAGACCTTAACCATCTCATTTTCCTTGACAAACTTCAGGGCATCTCCGATGGCGTCCTTTCCAAGGGCGATCTGGTCATAGGTTTCCACATCCATAAAGTGGAACAGATCTCCGTCGGAGTACAGATACTGCATATCGGCCCGGTCGATCCGCGCCTGAGGGCATTTTTCCGTAGGTCTGAAAGTTTTTTCCACTACGCCGCCGTTCTTGATATTTTTCAGCTTTGTTCTCACAAACGCCGCGCCTTTTCCCGGCTTTACATGCTGAAATTCCACGATCTGATAAATGTTGTTGTCAACCTCAATGGTCACACCGTTTCTAAAATCACCTGCTGAAATCATTTCAGTTCCTCCTTCACTGCGTTTCCTTGAAACGATCAATCACTCCGTAATATTCTATAATATATTTCACTGTTTTTCAACTGTTTTTTCTGCCGCGGCTCTCTCTTTTGCAATGGCCCGGATCTGATCCATGGCCAGCAGATATCCCTCCAGGCCTTTCCCCGTGATCTGCCCGTCGCACACCGGTTTTGTCACCGATATATGGCGAAAGCTTTCCCTGGCCTGAATATCCGAAATATGTACCTCGATCTTAGGCACAGAAATGCTCTCCAGGGCGTCCCGGATGGCATAGCTGTAATGGGTAAAGGCTCCGGGGTTGATGACGATTCCCTCCGTACCGTCAAAATAGCTTTCCTGGATCCGGTCGATGATGGCGCCTTCATGATTGCTCTGAAAGCATTCCGCTTCATCCCCCTCCCGGGCCGCCCGCTCTTTGATCAGACGCACCAGAAAGCTGTAGTCTTCTTTTCCGTAAACCTTTTTGTCCCGGATCCCAAGAAAATTCAGGTTGGGGCCGTTAATGATCAGCAGTTTCATTTTTTTGTCCTTTCCATGATCTCCTCCGCGATCTGCCTGGGGCTCTTTCCGTCTGTGCAGACACAGCAGGTGGCGGCCGCTTCATATGCAGGCTGCCGAATCGCCAGAAGAGTTTTTACTTTTTCTTCTCTGCCGCCGCCCTGCAGCAGAGGCCTGGAGCTGTCGTCTGCCAGCCGGCTCAGCACCGTTTCCGGCCGGACCTGCAGATAGATCACATCCCCCAGCTTTTTCAGCAGCTGCCTGTTTTCCGGCTGCGCCGCCAGGCCGCCGCCTGTGGCGATCACAAGGGGCTTTTTTTCCAGAGACAGCCTCATAAGCAGCTCTCTCTCCATCTGCCGGAAAGCGGGTTCTCCATCTTCCGCGAAAATATCGCTGACGGTCCTTCCCTGCAGGCGCTCAATTTCTTCATCCGTATCCAGCAGTCCCAGGCCCAGACTTTCCGCGAGGATCCGGGAAACGCTTGTCTTGCCGGATCCCATAAATCCGATCAATACTTTATGCTTCATCTTCCATACTCCCGGGCTTTTATTCGTCCTTTTCAAGAATCTTTTCCAGCATTCTGCCGGCTTCCTCTCCTGTCTCATCAGGAACCGGCCTGCCGGTAAACTTCGTAAAGGCCTCCGCCGCCTGCCAGATAAACATTCCCAGTCCGTTGCAGGTTTTTGCCCCCGCATTTTTCGCAAGCTTTAAAAACAGGGTCTCCTTTGGCCGGTAGATCATATCCGCGGCCGCGGCAAGCTTCTTGTAAAATTCAGGATCCTCTATCACGGCACGGTCCCCATGGGGATACATGCCTACCGGCGTAGTCTGGAAACAGAGATAATCCTCCCGGGGCAGGCTTCTCCAGTCCGCCAGCTCGCCAAAGGTATACACAGTCTCCCGGAAATAACCGCCCATGCGCTCCGCCAGCAGCCGGGCCGTCTCACGGGTTCTGTTCAAAATGGTAACAGAGGCCGCCTGTTTTTTTCCGCACAGATAAGCAGCCGCGTTGGCCACGCCTCCGGCGCCCAGAAACAGCACATGCTTCCCGCCAATCTCGATCTGCGCTTCTTCCAGAGAACGGCGCAGTCCGATCCAGTCCGTGTTGCAGCCCCGGTATCCGTCCCCGGAATAAACAAGCGTATTGACCGCTCCGATGATCCTGGCGTCCTCATCCACCGCGCAAAGGGCAGTCATGATCTTTTCCTTGTGGGGAATGGTCACGTTCATTCCCTGTACTTGCAGTGCCCATGCGCCCCTGACGGCATCCTGCAGCTTTTCAGCGGGCACATGAAAGGGAACATAGACCAGATTTTCCCCCAGCTTTTCCGCCAGAAAATTGTGAATGACCGGTGAAAGGGTATGCCCGATGGGATCTCCCATCACTCCGCAAAGCTTTGTTGTTCCGTTGACGGCTGCGCTCATGGCCGGTTTCCTCCCTGTCTGCTTTCTTTTTTTTGGTGCCTTTCATAAAAAAACAACACGATTTTTTCCAGATACCGTTTGAACACAATCTGGATCTCTTCCTTTGGATGAATGGGTTTTACAAGGATCGTGGGGATCCCGGCTCTGTTTGCCCCGTAAATGTCCGTAAACAGCTGATCTCCGATAAAAACTGTGCTGTCCGGTCCGCTTCCCATCAGCTCCATGGCCGCCCGGTAATTTTTCACTGAGGGCTTATGGGCATTGCAAATATAATGTACCCGGATGTCCCGGTTGAAAGTTCTGACCCGTTCCTCCCCATTGTTGGACAGCAGGCAGGCTTCAAAGCCTGTGTCCTTAAGCCGGGCAAACAGTTCCCTGGCCCGGTGGTCTGCCGGCGCGCCATGGGGCACCAGAGTATTGTCAATGTCATAGATCAATCCCCGGACGCCATTTTCATACAGCTGCCCATAGTCGATCTCATAAGCGGAATCTGCCCGCCGGCCGGGATAAAACCTTTGAAACATGGCTCTCTCCTTTTTCTATCACAAAAGGGAGACTGCCTCAGACAAAGCTGAGACCGTCTCCCATCCTGTATGGTCACTGTGTCACATTCAGCGTCAGCGCTGCCAGATTGGAGGGATTTCCATCCTCATCTGTAACCCGGTAATACACCTGATATGTACCCGGCGTGTTGACATCATAGTCGTCGGACACCTGGATATTTCCATATAGCCTTTCCTCAGACGTGGTATCGTCTGTGATCTGCTTGACATACTGAAGAGGAGAAAACTCCTGTCCCGCCTGTACCGTAACGGCAGTTACGCTCAGCACCAGAAGCGGGCTTCCGCTGGGCAGCTCCGCGTGGGCGGTCTTAGCCCACATCTCTGCCATAAGAGCGTCTGTCTCGGCAGCCTGACGGGCCGCATCCTCCGGTGAAACCTGATCCTCCCCGCCTGCGTTCTGCCCGTCCTCCGGCAAAACGCCGTCAGACGATTCCTGAGTGTTATAGCTTACCTTTCGCTCTTTCTTGACAATATTATTGCTGGAGTCCTTTGCCACATAAGTGACCACCACCTCCGCGCCGTCTTTTGAGGGAATGATCTTCGGTTCCTCCACGATCAGGAATTTGGTCACATCTCCGTCCTTGTCGTCAACGGCAGTGACGCCCTCCAGAAGAGCCGTCTTGTCCATATCGTCCGTATAGGTAATCTCTGTATCGGGAATTCGGATTACAGGCGGCTGATGATCCGATATCTGCCTTTCGTAAAAAAACACCGCCGCCAGAGCAATACAGATAATGCCCATTAAATTCATAACCCACTTGTTCATTTTAATCTCCATTCCAAAGCGTTTGCTTACTTGCTGTCATCTTCATGGCCGTACGCGCCGTAGCCGCCATAGGCCTTGTAGCCGCCGTACTTTCCGTAGCGCTTGCCATAATATTTTCCGTAATATTTCCCATAGTAGCCATAAGTGGCCTCATGGGTATCTACCATATTCATGATCACGCCCAGAATGGGGCAGCCGCTCTTTGTCAGCTGATCCTTGACATCTCTGGCAAACCGGTAGCTGACATCCCCGTATTTGATCACAAGCACAGTGCCGTCGCACTCTTCCGCGATGACCGCCGCGTCAATGACGCTTCCCAGGGGCGGCGTGTCAATGATGATATAATCATAAATGGATTCTACCGCTTTCAGCATGTCCTTAAATACCGGGCCTCCCAGAAGCTCGGAAGGATTGGGCGGGAACGGACCCGCGAAGATCACATGCAGATCCTGCACGTTGGTCTCATAGATCACATCAATCAGGGCCGCCTGCTTAGAAAGAAAATGGGTAAATCCTTTGACCTCGCTGTCAATTTTAAATTCCTTGAGCATAACGCTCTTTCTCAGATCCGCGTCGATAAGCAGCACCCTTTTTCCCACCTCGGCAAGAGAAACAGCCAGATTCAGGCTGACGGAAGACTTTCCTTCGTTTGGCATGCAGCTGGTCAGCGCAATGATCTTTTTGTCCGCGCCGCAGAAAAGAATATTGGTACGAAGAGACTTATACGCCTCTGCTGTTTCGTAATTAAATTCTCTGTCTTTCAACGTTACTTTTTTCATACATCTTACCCTTTCTGTACACTATCTCCTGCTTTTGTTTTTTTTGCGCTTCTTGCTTTTTTTGTTCTTTCTCTCATCGGGTTTCATGGGGATAGAACCAAGCACATGCAGATCCAGATACCGTTCCACTTCCTCAGAAGTCTTTAAGGTATCGTTCATCAGGAAGGTGATCACCACAATGGCGCCGGCAAGCAGGATCCCGATAACGCCGCCGATCAGCGCGTTTTTCTTCGCGTTGGGGCTTACCGGTTTTTCCGGAATATTGGCCTGGTCGGCCGTGTGCACCGCCTGCACCTCCGTAATGGTCTGAATATGGGCCGAAGCAATATCTGTGATCGCTTCTGTGATCTTAGCCGCAAGATAAGGATCCGGATCCTCTACGCTGATGGAGATCACACGGGTATCGTTTGACTCCGATACAGACATTTTTTTCAGAAGCTCCTCGTGGGTCAGATCCAGATTCAGGCGGGATATGGCCCCCTCTGTCACCGTCCTGGTCTTACACAGCTCGATGTAGTCTTTCGTCAGGTAAGCACTGGTCTGCATATCGCTGCTTGTAACGGTGGAAGATTCCCCGGAACGATTCAGCACATACATTTTCGCTGTTGAAACATACTGAGGCGTAATAAACAGTTTTGTACACACCAGGGCGATCAGCGCGAACATCAGCCCGCTCAGGATAATGGCACCAAGATGTGAACGGATTACGATCAATAACTGTAACAGGTCAATTTCCAATTCATCGTTTTGTTGTGTTGTTTCCATTCTTTTCTCCCTACATATACTCGTTAGATATTAGTTTCCCGGGGTTGTCGATCAGCAGTCTTTCCGCGGTATCCTCCCCGAATTTTCTGGCCAGATACTGGGCGCACGGCCCGATATTCGGCATCCGGTCTGTGGTGTCATGGGCATCGGACCCAATCAGATGGACAAGATCCTGCCGGATCAGCTTTTTGCAGAAACCGCGGACCGGTCTGCCCTCATCCCCAAGGATGCTTGCCGCGTTTACCTGGATGAAAGCGCCCATGCGAATCAGATCCTCCACGTTTTCCGGTTCCGCAAGCAGGCAGGCACACCGCTCTGCATGAGCCACAATGGGACGGTAGCCCCACTGAAGCAGATCATGGATCCTGCCGCGAATCTCTTTGACGGATACGCCTCCAGAAAACTCCGTCAACACATATCTGGTGCCGGCCATGGTTCTTCGTTCATCCCCGTTCAGCACCGAAACCATCTCGCTTGTCACATGATACTCACAGCCCAGATGGAGCTGCAGGTCTTCTCCGACGCCGCGGGCAATCTCTTTTGTCTGTTCAAATGCCTCCCAGACCGCGTCTGCGGGCGTCTCAAACATGGCTCTTCGCAGGTGGGGCGTCAGAATCAGATTCCTTACGCCCTGCTGATATTCCATTTCCAGCAGCTTCTTTGTCTCTTCCGGCGTTTTGGAACCGTCATCCACTCCCGGAAGAATATGACAGTGCACATCAAAAAATCCTGTCCTCATTTGTCCTCCGAAATAAAACTTAACAACTGTTTTTTTACATACTTTGTCATTTTAACACAAGTCGTTACCGGATTGCAAGCCCTGTATCATCTTTTCTTTCTGTTTCTGTCTGTTTCTTTCTGTTTTTCCTTATCTGTCACCATTTTGCAGAGAAAGGATCTGGTCATTATTTTTTACATCCCGGTCATTTTTATGAAAAATACTTGCAAATTACCGCAAATCGTATAAAATAAGTGACGTATGATTTTTTATGTTTATCAAAAGGGGTATTCGTGTGAACGCTCCGGAATGGAGATTAGTATGATTAGTGCAAACAATGTGACGCTGCGCCTTGGAAAAAAAGCGCTGTTTGAGGATGTCAATATCAAATTCACAGAGGGCAACTGTTACGGCCTGATCGGCGCCAACGGCGCCGGAAAATCCACCTTTTTAAAAATCCTTTCCGGTCAGCTGGAGCCTACAAAAGGCGACGTGGTCGTCACGCCCGGCCAGCGGCTTTCTTTTCTGCAGCAGGATCACTTCAAATACAACGACTTTACCGCTCTGGACACAGTGATCATGGGCAATCCGCGGCTTTATGAGATCATGAAAGAAAAAGACGCCATTTATGCCAAGGAGGATTTCACTGATGAAGACGGCATCCGCGCCAGCGAGCTGGAAGCGGAATTTGCCAATATGGACGGCTGGAACGCGGAGTCTGACGCGGCCATGCTGTTAAACGGCCTTGGCATCGAAACCGAATTTCATGACCGGCTTCTGAAAGATCTGGACGGATCCCAGCGGGTAAAGGTGCTGCTTGCGCAGGCCCTTTTCGGCAATCCGGACATACTGCTTCTGGATGAGCCTACCAACCATCTGGATCTGGATGCCATTGCCTGGCTGGAAGAATTTCTGATCAACTTCAACAACACGGTCATTGTGGTTTCCCATGACCGGTATTTCTTAAATAAAGTGTGTACGCACACTGCCGACATCGACTACGCCAAGATCCAGCTTTACGCCGGCAATTATGATTTCTGGTACGAATCCAGCCAGCTTCTGCAGAAACAGATGCGGGAGGCCAATAAGAAGAAGGAAGAAAAGATCAAAGAGCTGCAGGAATTTATCTCCCGGTTCAGCGCCAACGCTTCCAAAAGCAAGCAGGCCACTTCCCGCAAGCGGGCTCTGGAAAAGATCCAGCTGGAGGAGATCAAGCCGTCCAGCAGGAAATATCCCTATATTGATTTTCGCCCCGCCCGGGAGATCGGCAACGAAGTGCTTACGGTAGAAAATCTGTCCAAGACCATTGACGGCGTCAAGGTGCTGGATCATATTTCCTTTATTCTGGGGCACGACGACAAGGTGGCCTTTGTGGGAAGCAACGAGCATGCCATTACCGCGCTTCTGCAGATTCTCGCGGGGGAAATGGAGCCGGATGAGGGAACCTACAAATGGGGCGTCACCACTACCCAGTCCTATTTTCCCAAGGACAGCACAAAAGAATTTGAATGTTCCGAGACCATTGTGGACTGGCTGATGCCTTACTCTCCCGAAAAAGACGTCACCTATGTAAGAGGCTTTCTGGGACGGATGCTGTTTGCGGGAGAAGACGGGGTGAAAAAGGTCAATGTCCTTTCCGGCGGCGAAAAGGTGCGCTGCCTGCTGTCCAAGATGATGATCCAGGCAACCAACGTGCTGCTGTTTGACGATCCCACCAACCATCTGGACATGGAATCCATTACCGCCTTAAACAACGGGCTGATCAAATTTCCCGGGGTAATCCTCTTTACTTCCCATGACCATCAGTTTGTGCAGACCACTGCCAACCGGATCATGGAAATCCTGCCTGACGGCACGCTGATCGATAAGATCACCACCTACGACGAGTATCTGGAAAGCGACGAAATGGCAAGGAAGCGCACAGTATTTTCCATGGACAACCGGGACGCCGACAACTGACCGGCGCTTCAAAATCCATACATCTTATAAACGCCTGTCTTTCCGGCGCAGATCTGCTGCCGAAAAGACAGGCGTTTTAATTGGGCAATTTTAGTCAAGATAAGTTTTATACAGATAGCCTCTGGTTCCCCCTGCGTTTACCCGAACCCATTCGCTTCCAAAATCCAGCACGTCCACCAGATTTCCCCGATTCAGCTGTCCAAGCACTTTTCCGGTCAGCGAAGGCTCCTTTCTGAGCCGAACGCCGTTTCCAGTGCAGGTTCCCACATAGTAGGCCACATAATCCTGATGGATGTATCCCCTGGTATCTCCCACCTGAGCGTAAACCCATTTGCTTTCATACCCAAGCACGTCAAACAGATTTTCGTGATTGATCGCTCCCAGGATCTTTCCGTCAGTCCCTGCCTTGCCGCGGACCCGCACACCGTTTCCGCAGCAGTATGCCACAATGTGACTGCTTTTTTCTGCCGTATTTTCCTGTTCTTCTGTTTTTGGGGCTCCGGGCAGGGGCTCCCAGGTTTTCCGGAACCTCTCGTAGGTTTTATATCTGCTCTTTAACCCAGATGGGGTACTGCCCCAGTCCGGGAGCTGCAGGTGAGGCCTGTCGATAATGGATTTCCAGTCTCCGCCCCACTCTAATCCCAGAGACTTTCCGACAGCGCCTACCTTTTCAAAAAAATTTCCCTCTTCATTGTAAGCGCCTTTTTGGTCTCCCCGGTAAAAGTCAAATGCCACGCCCCACTGGTGCATACTGCTGTAGGAGCTTCCCTTTGCGTTGGTCACAACCGCTCCCGGCTTTGTGCGCCCCTGGGCATACAGCGCGTCCTGTTCCTTCACGGAACGGAAGCTTTCCCCGATCTTTACCGCAAGGCCCTGCCGGGCGCATTCTTCCACCAGCTTCTGGGCCAGGATCTGCAGCCTGGGATGACACATTGTCATTTCTCTTCCCATGGTATTTCTTCCTTTCTGCCGTATTCAATCAGGTGTCTTCAGACTGTTTTGCTGTCTGTAAACTTTCCTGTATTTACAATATATGCTTTACAAATTCTTTGGAAACCAAGGGGCTAAAGCAGACTTAACCACCGGATCGGGATCTGTATTGGATTACGGTCTGTGAAACGGTCTGCCGCATTCCGGGATTTTCCGTACTCTGTGATGTCCCGGCTGTCTCGTTTGATTCCCCGGTTTTCTTTTTGCTTTCCACAGGCAGCTCTGATACTACCGGCAGAGAGGTATCCCCTGCTTCCGGCGCTTCTGTGGTTTTTTTCAGATGCTGTCTGCCCTCATGATCCATCTCATAATTTTCTTTATAGATCAGCTGGGAAACAGGCACGATCTCATAGCCCTTTTCCTGAAGCCCCGTGATCAGCTCATCCAAAGCGTCTTTTGTATAATCCGCTCCGTTATGGCAGAGAATAATGGATCCGTTTCCCAAATGCCTGTGATTCAGCACCGTATCCAGTATGTTTTGTTTCCCCAGGTTTTTCCAGTCCAGAGAATCCACGTCCCATTGGATCACATGATATCCGATGCTGTTTGCCGCGTCGATCAGGGTTCCGTTGTAATCGCCGTAGGGAGGCCTGAACAGTTCCATATCCACGCCGGTCAGTTCTTTTACTTTATCATGGACCTGCTGCAGCTCCGTGACACATTCCGCTGCGGACAGCTCGCTCATGTGCTTGTGATTTTCGCTGTGGTTTCCCAGATCATGCCCCGCGGCCGCAATGGCCTTTACATCATCCGGGTATTCCTCTACCCAGCCTCCTGTCATGAAAAACGTTACATGGATCTGATGCTTTTCCAGTATTTCCAGAATCTGGGCGGTATCCTCATTGCCCCAGGCCGCGTCAAAAGACAGCGCTACCTGAGGCTTTTCTGTATCCACACAGTAAATGGGCAGTTTTTTTGCCGCGGTAGCGTTTACAAACAGCGCTGCCGGCACGCCGATTGCCGTTGCAATTAAAAATAAGCAGGAAAGAGTCAACAACGTCCACTTTGCTTTCATCATCTTTCTCCAGGTACAATTTGATTCATTGTATGCGAAAGAAGTTGTCTGTTAGACGCGTCTTTTTCTTTCCTGCTTATTGATTTTTTAGGGTTCCCTGTTACTTCGCAAGCAGCAGCATGATCTCATTGCTCCTTGCCACAAATTCCGTCATGGCTTCCGGCGCCAGCGGCTTGTTGCTGATCATAGCCAGATCGTAAAGCTGTTTGCACATCATCGGCACATGCTCCGACTGATTGTTTTCAAAAATGTATTTTACCAGCGGATGATTGACGTTCAGCACCAGAGTCTCGTTGTCCGGGAACATGTTGGGATCCATGCCGTACATGTTGTACATCTTCATCATTTCCTGCATACGGCGGGATTCCTCTGACAATGTGATCATAGCGGAAACAGCCGGATCCTTTAAAGCCTGTGCTTTTACTTCCAGCTTTTCCTTTCCCAACGCCTTTCTGAACAGAGCCGTCAGATTCTCTTCCTTTTCCTTCAGCGCGTCCTGATCTGTGTCTTCTGTCAAAGACTCCGTCAGATCACCGTCAATACGCTGGAACCGGATGCCTTCGTTTTTCTGCTCCAGCCGGGAGATAAAGGCGGCGTCAATATTGTGGGTCAAAAGCACCGCGTCCATTCCCTGCTCTTTAAACATCCGGATATACTGTGACTGCTGGGTGGAATCTGTCACATAATAAATGACTTTCTTTTCCGGCTCCCCGGTTTTCTCTTCCCCGGCTTTTTCTTCTCCGGCTTTTTCTTCCCCGGCGCTTTCTTCCGCCGGTTTGCTCTCAGCCTCTTCCCCGGCCTTTTCTGTTTCATCCTGAGGCGCTTCTGCCGCTTCCTGATTTTCTTTCCCGGAATCTTTCCGATTCTCCAGGCATTCCGGCAAAGTCAGATATTGATCCTCCAGATTTTTGAAGAGGATATAATCTTTCATTTTTTCTTCAAACTTGTCGTCCTTCAGGCAGCCAAATTTGATAAAGGGAGAAATGTCATCCCAGTATTTTTCATAGTTTTCTTTGTCTGTCTTGCACATGCCGGACAGCTTGTCCGCCACCTTTTTGGTGATATAATCGGAAATCTTCTTGACAAAGCCATCGTTCTGCAGGGCGCTTCTGGACACGTTCAGGGGCAGATCCGGGCAGTCGATGACACCCTTTAACAGCATCAGAAATTCCGGGATCACTTCCTTGATGTTGTCCGCAATAAACACCTGATTGTTGTACAGCTTGATGGTGCCTTCCAGGCTGTCGTATTCTGTGTTGATCTTGGGGAAATAAAGAATTCCCTTCAGGTTAAAGGGATAGTCCATGTTCAGATGGATCCAGAACAGCGGCTCCCGATAATCCATAAACACTTTCCGGTAAAATTCCTTGTATTCCTCTTCGGTACAGTCTCTGGGCGTTTTGGTCCAGAGGGGATGAATATCATTGATGGGCACCGGCCTTTTCAGGATCTTCAGCCTGTCTCTGGCGGGAGAAACTTCTACGATCTCCTTTTCGCCCTGCTCATTCTCCTTCTCCTCGGTCTTTGCTTCCTCGTGAATGGTTTCCACCACGGTATCTGTATCCAGCTTGTCCTCGGGATCAATGGTCTCATACTCCGGTTCGGCATTTTCCTTGCTCAGATAGATCTCCGTAGGCATAAAGGAGCAATATTTTTCCAGCACTTCCCGTACCCGGTATTCATTGCAGTATTCCGTACAGTCCTCATTTAAAAACAGCGTAATGGTAGTACCCACCGTATCCTTTGTTCCATCGGTCATGGTATATTCCGTACCGCCGTCGCATTCCCAGTGAACCGGCGCCGCGCCGTCCTGATAGGAAAGGGTGTCGATGTGTACCTCGTCAGCCACCATAAAAGCGGAATAAAAGCCAAGGCCAAAATGTCCGATGATCTGATCCTCATTGGTTTTGTCCTTATATTTTTCCAGAAAATCCGCGGCACCGGAAAAGGCGATCTGGGTAATATACTCTTCTACCTCGTCGGCAGTCATTCCAATGCCGTTATCTGTAAATTTCAAAGTCTTTTCTTCCGGATTCACCGTCACCTGTACCTGAAACCGATGATCCTCCGGAAGCGGATATTCTCCCATAATCTCCAGCTTTTTCAGCTTGGTAATGGCGTCGCATCCGTTTGAGATCAGTTCTCTTACAAAAATGTCCTGATCGCTGTACAGCCATTTTTTAATAATGGGAAAGATATTTTCGCTGTTGATGGATAAACTTCCCTGTTTGTTTGCCATGCAAATCACTCCTCGTATTGATCTTATGGGGCGCATTTTCATTTTCTGCTTTCCGCCGCCTTTTACTATCTTAATACCGGTTTTTGGAAAAGTCAAGAAAAAATTAGCACTCTTTTTAAATGAGTGCTAACAATTCCTGGTTTTTTCACATTTTCCGGTCAGGAAAGATGCTCCAGCAGTTTTTTCAGTTCTTTCAGAACTCCGTCGTTGACGTTGGTATCCGCCACATACTTTGCCGCTTTCTTTACCTCCGGCCTGGCGTTTCCAATGGCATAGCTTTCCCCGGCCGAAGCCAGCATTCCAAGATCATTGCAGTTATCGCCAAATGCCATGGTCTCTTCCCGGTCAATATGCAGCTGCCGCTGCAGCATTCTCAGGGCAATGCCCTTGTCTGCCCGGTAATCCATAAAATCAATCCATACTGCCCCTGCCACAACAGACTTAAATATCTCTTTCCATCTGTTGATCACCGGATCCGCGATTTCCCTGACCCCGTCTCTTCTGTAAATAGACACCTTGTTGATGGGCACATTTTCCGCCAGCACATCCTCCACGACCCGCAGATCGTTCCGGTAGCCGTTGATGAGCCAGTCAAGGAACGCCTGATCCTTTGTCTCCACATACATCACGTCAAAGGAGGCCACCGTCAGTTCGCAGCCCTCCATCGTCCGGATCTCTCTGATGAGTTTTTCCGCCTGCTCATGATTCATGATCACCTGCTGTATGGGCGTACCCCGATCAACCACATAGGAGCCGTTTTCCGCCACGCAGATCACCTGATCGATCACCGGCTCAAACAGCTTGCGGATGCTGGAATATTGCCGTCCGCTTGCCGCCGCGAAACGCACGCCCTTTTTCCTCAGTTCCCGGATCACCTGATAAATCTCAGGGTTCAGGGAATTGGTTCCCTCCACAAGCAAAGTGTCGTCAATATCCGTTGCTACCAGTTTGATCATCGCGTTTCCTCCTGTGCCGTCTTGCCGTTTAAAGCAAAATGTTGCGTTTTCTGCATTCCTGACAGAGTCTGCCTATTGGAAGACCCACCACATTGCTGTAGTCCCCGCTGATCTTTTGGATAAATCTGGCGCCCATCCCCTGGATCCCGTAGGCGCCGGCTTTATCCATGGGCTCTCCCCCTGCCACATAATCCCGGATTTCTTTTTCCGACATGGGATACATGGTCACTTCTGTTTTTTCATAAAAAGAAAACCGCTCTGTCACGGAGCCTGTTTTTATGACGCAGACGCCGGTATATACCGCATGGGTATTTCCCTGAAGCATAGACAGCATCCGGGCGGCGTGCTCCGCGTTTTCCGGCTTTCCCAAAATATTCCCCTGAAATACCACAATGGTATCCGCTCCCAGGACTACCCTGCCGTCTTCGATCCCGTCCGCCACGGCAGCCGCTTTTTGCTCCGCCAGCTCTGTGACCACTTCTTCCGGTCTGCTTTTTGTCACCCGCTCCTCACAGCGGGATGGCACCGTCTGAAAAGAAACGCCGATTTGTTCCAGCAGTTCCTTTCTTCTTGGCGAGGCCGACGCCAGAATCACTTTTGCCATGAGCTTTCTCCCCTTTTTTAAAGATCGCGGAGCCGGTGCGCCTCGCATCAGCTCCGCATGCCTGTTTTCAGACAGAAATTTTCTGCTCTGTCTGTTTACTTCTGTACATCAAACTGATCCACCAGCTTTACGACATACTTCAGGATCTGAATGGCGTCGTTTACTTCTACACTGGCATTTCCGTCTGAATCCGTGCTGTCGTTTACATT
>CANQUC010000017.1 GCA_947626945.1 uncultured Lachnospiraceae bacterium
CACACCCGGAGGGATTCGAACCCCCGACACGCGGCACCGGAAACCGCTGCTCTATCCCCTGAGCTACGAGTGCATGTAATACATATGATATACTAACACTTTTTTTCTGATCTGTCAAACAGCTCCTTTATTTTCAGAAAATGTGCCGCAATCCCGTCTGAAATCTTTCAACTCTTTTTTCTTTTCTATCAATTATACTGTTTTTCTTGACAAACCTCCCCAAAAAAGCTATAACAGTATTTGGAAGGAAAAAAATAAGGAGGTACGGTTTAACATGAACAAATCAGAATTGGTTGCTGCAATGGCAAAAGAGACCAAGCTGTCCAAGAAAGACGCTGAGAGCGCTCTGAACGCATTCACCGCCGCTGTAACTGCCGAACTGAAAAAAGGCGGCAAGGTTCAGCTTGTTGGCTTTGGTACTTTTGAAGTTGCCAAGCGCGCTGCCCGTACTGGCAGAAATCCTGCTACCGGTGCAGAAATGAAGATCAAAGCGTCCAAGGCTCCCAAGTTCAAAGCTGGCAAAGCCCTGAAAGATGCAATCAACTAATCGGAACGACATCATGTAAAGTAAAGAGGCCCTTGCGCAGAACGTGCGCAACAGGCCTCTTTTTTATCTTTGTCTTTTCTCTGAACCGTTAAAAAATAATGGTCAGAACCAGATACTGTTCTTCATCCCGATAGCTTACGTTTTCTCCCTCACAAAATGTAAAGACCCCGTTTTCTTCTATCAGATATTTTTTTGCCTGTCTGTAGGCATCCTCCCCGGAAAACCGAAACGTAACGGAAGATTCTCCCTGTTCCTGTCCTTCCCGGATCAGCCTGCCAATCACCTCCGGAGAAAACTCATCAAACAAAAGCCCCGCCTGCACATAATAATTACATGCCGTTGCCGTACAATCGGGAAGGGGCATTTCCATATCGCTTTCATGGGTCTTTTCCAGATCCTCCGTGGTCATGCACAGGAACAGATAATTGATGTCCGAGCGGTTTTCGTCAGGATCGCTGAAATTGCTGTCTCCCCATGTGGTATCCACATAATAATACTGCCCTTCCAGACGGATCAGGTTCCAGGCATGGGTCTCTCCTCCCGCTTTGCCGGAAATGGTGGTGCACTCGATTCCCAGCTTCTGCATCAGATACTGGAAGCTCTTTGCGTAGCCCATACAGACAGAGCGGCCGTACAAAAACGCGCTGCAGATGTTCTGATTGTCCGGCGCTTCCGTATCATAGCACAGCATTCCGATCAGCCGCTCGTACACATACCGTACACGGTTGGCGTCGCGCTCATACATGGAAACCGTGTCCGTCAGAATCCGGTCCGCCGCCTCTGTGATCTGTTTCTGTCTTTCGTCTCTGTCCTCTTTCGTATACAGATATTCCGGCTCCACATTCAGGGACTGCACTTTGTTGCCCCACATGTAGGAAGTTACCGTATAGCCTCCCAGCCAGAACAGCTCCGGATGATCTGCCAGCAAAGCCGTATAGGCCCGATCCACAACAGCCGTGTCCGCGGCGGACACGGAAAAAACGCTTTCCATCTGCTCCACGCCATTCAGAAACTGGTCATAAACCTGCCGCTCTTCCGAAGAAAGCTGCGCGTAAGCATAATAGGAAAGCCCCTCCGCCTTTTCGCCGGAGACCTGCTTTGGAGCTTCTATGGTTTTTTCCTGTTCCTCCGGGCCTTTCCCGGAGGCTTCCCTGCCGCCGTACCGCTCCGTGATCTCATGCCATTTCTGCTGGATCGGTTCGTGAAACCGGACCGCCAGCGCCACGACCAGGACCGCGAAGAGCAGCCGCCCCAGATTCTTTAAGAACGATCTTGTCAATTATCTGTATTCCCCCATAAAAAACAGCGCAACCGTGCCCGGCCCTGAATGAGCTCCAATGGTGGGC
The DNA here is from genome assembly GCA_947626945.1 of uncultured Lachnospiraceae bacterium. Taxonomy (GTDB): domain Bacteria; phylum Bacillota; class Clostridia; order Lachnospirales; family Lachnospiraceae; genus CANQUC01. The sequence continues at coordinate 1,894 of CANQUC010000017.1, forward strand.
CCGATGTAATTGATCATAAAGCTGTCGATGCCAAACCTGGCTTTCACCTGATCGGCCACAAACTGAGCGTCCTCCTGGCAGTCACCGTGGCTGATAAAGATCACGTCGTTTTCTCCCTGATAATTGGCCAGCTGTTTTTCCATCCGGTCCACCAGGGCAATCAGCGAGCGCTTCCGTCCTCTGACCTTGTCAATATTGATGAGATGTCCTTCATCATCTACATGGAGAATGGGCTTTACGCCGATCATGGTGCCAAGAAGCGCCGTGGCCTTGGACACCCGTCCTCCACGATAAAGATGGTTCAGATCGTCCACCGTAAAATTATGACACAGATGCAGCTTGTTTTCTTCCAGCCACTTTGCTGTTTCTTCCAGGGTCTTTCCCGCTTTTTTCAGCTGTATGGCCTTATAAAGGATCAATCCCTCGCCCATGGAAGCGCAGAGGGTATCCACTACTACCACCTTGGCCTCCGGATGCTCTCCCATCAGCTCCTCCGCGCCGACGCGGGCGCTGCCGCAGCTGCCGCTCAGACCGGAAGAAAACGCGATGTGAAGCACGTCGTATCCTTTTTCCACATAAGAGGCAAACAGTTCCTTCGCCTCTTCCGGATTGGCCTGGGAAGTCACCGGCATGGAGCCTGCCCGCACCCGCTTATAAAACTCTTTTTCCGGCATTCCGTTATAAAATGAATAGGTTTCACCGTCAATGGTATAATTCAGGCTGAGCACGCCTACCTGATTTTCCCTGTAAAAGCTTTCCGGCATATCACAGGTGTTGTCTGTTGTAATCACAAAATCTCTCACAGTTTTATCCTCCCATACTATCCGTTTTTCTGTATGATCCCGCTGTCATTGGGTATATTTTTTCAGGGTGGCCCGCACAGCCCCCGGGCCTGCCGTCAGTTCCCGCAAATATCCGCAGACCTTTTTCGCAAGGCCCGTCCGGTAAAGATCCACTCCAAAGATTTTTTCCATTTTCAATATCGGAGATACGGCCTTTTCCACATCCTGATCCCCGTTCAGGGAAAGGGACGCCACATAAGGGCATACCGTGTCCAGAAGAGGATCCGGGCTCAGTTCAAAAGGATGGCCCTGGTCATCTACCGCCATCAGATACCGGAGCCAGCCGGCAAATACAAGGGGGATCAGCTTCAGGCTGTCCACGTCCAGATCCGGGGACGCCTCATAGGCCCTGATGGTTTCTCCAAACCGGATGGCAAGCTTCTGGGACGTATCCGTGGCGATCCGCTGAGGCGTATCGGGCATGAACGGATTGGGCACCCGCACCTTCAGCACTGTATCAATAAATTCCCTGGGATCCAGGATTCCCGGATCCACCACCACAGGCAGTCCCTCTGTGTAGCCGATGTTTTCCACCATCTTTACAAGCTCCGGATCTTTCATCTCCTGTGAGATCTTCTCATATCCCAGAAGGCAGCCAAACACGGCCAGGGTCGTATGAAGCGGATTGAGGCAGGTGCAGACTTTCATCTTCTCCACCTTATCCACTGTCTCCCGGTCCGTAAACAGCAGACCTCCTTTTTCCAGGGGCGGCCTGCCGTTTGGAAAGGCGTCCTCCACTACCAGATACTCACATTCCTCCGCATTGACAAAGGGGGCCACATAGGTATTTTTGGATGTGATCACCGGTTCCAGTTCTTCCACTCCATCCTCCAGAAGAATCTTTTCCACCGAGGCGTCCGGCCTGGGGGTGATCTTGTCGATCATCGTCCAGGGGAAAGAAACCTTTTCCCGGTCGCAGATGTAATCCCGAAATCCGGCCTCTGCCCTGCCGGCCTCTGTCCACTTTTCCGCAAAGGCGCGGATGGCGTCATACAGCTTGTCGCCGTTGTGGGAACAGTTGTCGGTGCTCACCATGGCAATGGGCTTCTCCCCGGCCTGATAGCGGGTGTATAAAAGAGCGGCCACCTTGCCCATATAGCTTTCCGGCCGGTCCGGCCCGGCGGCGAAATCCGCTTCCACGGCGGGAAGCAGCTGCCCTTTTCCATCTGTCAGGCTGTACCCTTTCTCCGTAATGGTAAAGGTGCACATCTGCAGAGAATCCTCCGCGAAAATATTTCTCAGACGGCCAAACTGCTCTTCATTTGCGGAATCCAGCACAAGAGATTCCACAATGCTGCCAATGACCGTTTTTTCCACACTGCCGTTTGCCTTCAGCGTGACCAGAATGTTGTAATCGTCATGGGGACGGTTCATTTTTTCAATGATCTCATAGTCAAAGCCTTCCGCCACGACCAGACCCCGGTCCAGCACTCCCTCGTTCAGCAGATTCTGCACCACGTTGGCCTGAAATGCCTTAAAGATGTTTCCCGCGCCAAAGTGTACCCAGAAAGGGGCTTTCTTTGTGGCTTCCGCCACTGCCCTCCGGTCAAATTTCGGAAGATCATAACCTTTTTCTTCCCAGACGTTTCTGTCTGACAGACCCTGTTCATTTAACCTCATGCCTTTGCTCCTTTCTCAATGGCTTCCCAGAGCCCGTTCAGATAAGCGGCCCCTAAAGCCCGGTCATAAAGGCCGTAACCGGGCATTGCCACCTCGTCCCAGATCATCCGTCCGTGGTCAGGCCGAATGGGCCCCTCAAAGCCGATCTCATACAGCGCTTTCATGATCTCGTACATGTCAAAGGAGCCGTCCGACGACAGATGGGCCGCCTCCTCAAAATTATCAGGCGTGATAAATTTCAGGTTCCGCACATGGGCAAAATGGATTCTGCCTTTCAGAGAGCGGATCATGTCAGGCAGGTCGTTTTCCAGATTGGTTCCGTAGGATCCGGAACAGAAAGTGACGCCGTTGTGGGGATTGTCCACCATCTTCATCATCCGCAGAATGTTCTTCTTGTTGATGATGATCCGGGGAAGCCCAAATACGCTCCATGCGGGATCATCGGGATGAATGGCCATGTTGATGTTGTACTGGTCGCACACCGGCATGATCCTCTCCAGAAAATATTTCAGGTTTGCAAACAGCTTCTCGTCGTCCACATCCCGATACATCTCAAACAGCTCTTTTACCTTTGCCATCCGCTCCGGCTCCCAGCCGGGCATAACTGAACCGTTCATATCGCCGGCGATGGAATCAAACATCTTCTCGGGATCCAGGGCGTCCACAGCCGCCTGGGTGTAGGCAAGAACCGTGGAGCCGTCCGCCCGCTTTCTGGCAAGCTCCGTCCGGGTCCAGTCAAAGACCGGCATAAAATTGTAGCAGACCAGGTGGATATTTTCTTTGCCCAGATTTTCCAGGGTCTGAATATAATTGGCAATATACTGATCCCGGTTTCCGCGGCCTGTTTTGATATCGTCATGGATGTTTACGCTTTCAATCCCGGCAATGGTAAGGCCCGCGGCCTCCACTTCCTCTTTCAGCGCCCGGATCCGTTCCCTGCTCCACACTTCTCCCGGCTGGGTGTCATATAAAGTGGTGATCACACCTGTGACCCCGGGGATCTGCCGGATCTGTTTTAAGGTTACCGTATCAAATTTGGATCCGTACCATCTCAAAGTCATCTGCATAAGCGTCACGTCCCTTCCTTTCCTTGGCTGCGCCGGCAGACCGGCGTATCTCTCTGTTTTGATTATACCCTGCTCTTTCCATTTCCGCAATAAAAAATACCGGCGGCGCAGTGATTTTTTCTGTTTGATCTCTGTGTCCAAGAGGATCGGGCACTTTCCAAAACCGGATATTTTTGCCGGCAAAAAAGGCGTCCCTCAAGTCGTCTGTGACTTTTGGAACGCCTATTTTGATCTTCTTTACGGATCTCTTTTATTCAAAGGTTTCTTTAAAAATATCCTTGATGGACTTTTTCTTTTTTTCCCCGGATTCCCCTGCGCTGCTCTTGACGCTGCCTCCGCAGGCCTGATCAAACTTTCGCAGAAGCTCTTTCTGTTCCTGGTTCAGCCGTTCGGGCACCTGCACCACCAGGGTCACATAGTGATCGCCTCTCACCTCTTTGTTCCGCAGGGTGGGCACGCCTTTTCCTTTCAGCCGGACCCGGGTGTCCGTCTGGGTGCCGGGTTTTACGTCATAAAGCACATCCCCGTCTACAGTGCTGATCCTTACCTGGCCGCCAAGAGCCGCCTGAGCAAAGGTAATGGGCGCCGTGGAAAAAATGTTGTAATCCTGCCGCTGGAAAATCGGATGGGTGGAAACCCGCACCTCCACCAGCAGATCCCCTCTGGGGCCGCCGTTGGCGCCGGGCTCTCCTTTTCCCCGGATGCGGATGCTCTGGCCGTCGTCAATGCCCGCAGGCACCGTCACGGCAATCTTCTTCCGCTGGGAAATATATCCGGCTCCTCTGCAGTCGGGGCACTTTTCTTTGATGACCTTGCCCGTTCCGTTACATTCCGGGCAGGTCTGCACATTCCGCACCATTCCAAACAAAGACTGCTGAGTATAAACTACCTGGCCTTTGCCGTCGCATTTTTTACAGGTTTCCGGACTGGTACCCGGCTTGGCGCCGCTGCCGCCGCAGGTTTTGCAGTCCTCTTTCAAAGTGATGTCGATCTGTTTTTCGCAGCCGAAAACGGCCTCCTGAAAAGTCACCCGCACACTGGTCCGCACATTGGCGCCCTGCATGGGCTGATTGGAGGCACGGCGGCTTTGCCCGAAACCGCCGAAGCCGCTGAAACCTCCTCCAAACAGGTCGCTGAAAATATCTCCGAAATCAAAGCTTCCGAAATCGAAGCCACCGGCCCCGCCGGCTCCTCCCTCAAAGGCCGCGTGGCCAAACTGGTCGTACTGCTGCCTCTTTTCGGAGTCGCTTAAAATGGCGTAAGCCTCGGAAGCTTCCTTAAACTTCGCCTCCGCCTCCTTATTTCCGGGATTGGCATCGGGATGGTATTTTTTCGCCAGCTTACGGTATGCGCTTTTGATCTCATTGTCCGTGGCTGTCTTAGAAACCCCAAGGACCTCATAGTAATCTCTTTTTTCTGCCATATCAATGGGCCTCCCGCTTTATCAGGACGGACGCTGTTACATCCTGTCTTATACCTCTTTATAATCTCCGTCTACCACATCGTCATAGCCGGTGTCCCCGTCCTGTCCGCCGGACATGTCAGGGCCTGCGCCCTGAGGACCCGCGCCGGCAGCGCCCTGGCTCTGCTCGTAAACCTTGGCAAACAGCTTCTGCGCGCTGGTCATCAGCTTTTCCTTGCCTGCCTTCAGCGCGTCTACCTGAGCATCGCTCATGTCCTCCACGTTGGACTGCTCCACAAGCTCTTTCAGCTCTTTTACGGCAGCTTCCACTTCCGCCTTGTCATTGGGATCCAGCTTGTCGCCTACTTCTTCCATTGCCTTCTCAGTCTGGAATACCATGGAATCCGCCTCGTTGCGGGCGTCAATGGCTTCCTTGCGCTTCTTGTCCTGAGCCTCAAACTCCGCGGCTTCCTTTACGGCCTTGTCGATATCCTCGTCAGACAGATTGGATCCTGCGGTAATGGTAATGTGCTGCTCCTTGCCGGTGCCCAGATCCTTTGCGGATACGTTGACGATACCGTTGGCGTCAATATCAAAGGTAACCTCAATCTGAGGAACGCCTCTTCTTGCGGGAGGGATTCCGTCCAGACGGAACTGACCCAGAGACTTGTTGTCTCTTGCAAACTGACGCTCGCCCTGTACCACGTTGATGTCCACCGCCGTCTGATTGTCCGCGGCTGTTGAGAAGATCTGACTCTTCTTTGTGGGGATGGTGGTGTTTCTCTCGATCAGATGTGTGGCCACACCGCCCATTGTCTCAATGGAAAGGGTCAGCGGAGTTACATCCAGCAGCAGGATATCCCCTGCGCCGGCGTCGCCTGCCAGCTTTCCGCCCTGGATGGAAGCGCCCAGCGCTACACATTCATCCGGATTCAGGGACTTGCTGGGCTCATGTCCGGTCAGCTGTTTCACTTTATCCTGCACCGCGGGAATCCGGGTGGAGCCGCCTACCAGCAGCACCTTGCCAAGCTCGGAGGCGGTAATGCCGGCCTCGTTTAAGGCGTCCTTTACCGGCTGAGCGGTGCGGTCAACCAGGTCATGGGTCAGCTCGTCAAATTTTGCCCTTGTCAGGTTCATGTCAAAATGTTTGGGGCCTTCATTGGTTGCGGTAATGAAAGGCAGGTTGATGTTTGTTGTGGTTGCGGAGGACAGCTCTTTCTTTGCCTTTTCCGCGGCTTCCTTCAGTCTCTGCAGCGCCATCTTGTCATTGGAAAGATCTACGCCCTCGGTTCTCTTGAACTCTGCCAGCATATAATCTGTGATCTTCTGGTCAAAATCGTCGCCGCCAAGATGGTTGTCGCCGGAAGTGGCCAGCACTTCGATCACGCCGTCGCCGATCTCAATGATCGACACGTCAAAGGTGCCGCCGCCAAGATCATAGACCATGATCTTCTGCTCTTTTTCATTGTCCAGGCCGTAAGCCAGGGCAGCAGCCGTAGGCTCGTTGATGATACGCTTTACATCCAGGCCCGCAATCTTGCCTGCGTCCTTGGTTGCCTGTCTCTGAGCGTCGTTAAAGTACGCGGGAACGGTGATGACCGCCTCCGTCACCTTTTCTCCAAGATGATTTTCCGCATCCGCTTTCAGTTTCTGCAGGATCATTGCGGAAATTTCCTGCGGAGAGTACTTTTTGCCGTCAATGTCGATCCGCTGGTCGGTGCCCATTTTTCTCTTAATGGAAGAAATGGTCTTTTCCGCGTTGGTGACCGCCTGCCGCTTTGCGGGCTCCCCTATCAGACGCTCTCCGGTCTTTGTAAAGGCTACGATGGAAGGCGTTGTCCGAACACCCTCCGCGTTTGTGATTACCTCGGGCTTGCCGCCCTCCATAACTGCTACACATGAATTTGTTGTTCCCAGGTCAATACCGATGATTTTGCTCATATCTGTTTCCTCCTTTATTTGGATCTTTTTTTAGTTTGCCACCTTTACCATACTGTGGCGTACCACCGCGTCTCTGTAGGTGTACCCTTTCTGAAACACTTCCGTGATGATGTTCTCGCCCGCCTGTTCATTATCCTCGTGCATAACCGCATTGTGAAAATTGGGGTCGAACTCCTTGCCCATTGCCTCAATTTCCTGAACTCCGATCTGCTCAAAGACCGTGACCATCTGTTTATAGATCATTTCCATGCCCTGAGCCACCGCGTTCTCTTTTTCTTCCTCGGGGATCGCCGCCAGGCCTCTTTCAAAATTGTCCATCACCGGAAGCATTTTCTCAATGATATCTCTCGCACCCACCTCATACATATGGGTCTTTTCCCGCTCGTTGCGCTTGCGGAAGTTTTCAAACTCCGCCATGGTCCGCCGGATCCGGTCTGTCAGCTCCTCAATCTGCTGATCCTTTTTATCTTTCTTTTTCTTCTTTCCAAAAAATCCGGACTTTTCTTTTTCTTCCTCTTCCGGCTCCGGATCTTTCGGTTCTCCGGAATCGTCTTCCTCCGGCGCAGGCTCCTCTTCGGTTTCCTGCCGCGGCTCGTCTGCCGTTTCCGTTTCTTCCGTATCAGTTTCCTCTTTGCCGGTTTCTTCCTCCTGCAGGGGTTCTTCTTTCGTCTGCTCTCCGGCCGCTTCCGCGGCGGTTTTTGCTTCCGGCTCCTGCCCGTTTCGTTCTTTTTCCTGTTCCTGGCTCACTTTTCTTCTCCTTCCCCAGCACCTCTTTTGTCATAACCGTGCTGTTCTGCCGGCCTGCGCCGGCTCTTTATGTGAAACGCTTTTTCAGATCCTAGGATTTTTCAAAGATCTGATCCAGCTGGATCATCAATGTTTTTAAGGTGTTGACCACGTTTTCATAATCCATCCGCTTGGGCCCGATGATCCCAATAGTGCCTTTCATGCCTTTGCCCAGATCATAGGTGGCGGTCACCACGCTGCAGTCTTTCATGGCCTGTACAGGCGTCTCGTTTCCGATGTATACCTGAATGCCGTTTTTGCCTCCCTCTGTCTCCGAATCTTCAAGCGTTCTGGAGATCAGAGACGCCAACTGCTGCTTTTCCTCAAAGGTGCTGATCAGCTCCTTGGCTCTCTGGCTGTCGGAAAGCTCCGGGTACTTGAAAATATTTGTGGCGCCGCTGGTAAAGATCTCTACGTCCTCTTCCTCATGAATGGCCTGGGCAACCGCGTCCAGCACCTCGCTGACCAAAGCTCCGTGATCTCCCGCCTGCTCCTTCATGCCGGTGATCACATCCAGATTGATCTCGTCCATGGTAAGTCCGTTTAAATGGGTGTTTAACAGCAGATTCAGGCGGAACAGTCCCTCCGGATCCACCGTCTCCCCAATGGGGATCATTTTGTTTTTTACCACGTTGCCTTCCAGCACGATCACCGCCAGGATCTGGCCCTCTTCCATCTGAGTCAGCTGAATGAATTTTACCTTGCTGCGGTTATACTGAGGAGAGGAGATCATAGCCGCGTAGTTGGTGTTGCTGGCAAGAACCTTTGCCACCTGCTTCAGCACCTTTTCCATCTTGCCCTGCCGCTCGATCATCAGCTCTTTCAGCTCATGCACTTCCCGCTGCTGTTCTTCCATCAGCTGGTCTACATAGAACCGGTAGCCTTTGTCAGACGGGATCCGGCCTGCGGAAGTATGGGGCTGTAAAATGTATCCCAGTTCTTCCAGGTCCGCCATCTCATTTCGGATGGTAGCGGAACTGAGGTTCAGGTCGGAGTATTTGGAAATGGTTCTGGAACCTACCGGCTCGCCGGTTTCCAGGTAGTTGCGAATGATCGCTTTTAAGATCTTTATTTTTCGGTCATCCAGTTCCTCCACGATTTCCACCTCTTTTTCTGATACCGTTCCCCAAATCCGGCTGATTCATACGATGATATCCGGTTTTTTATTAGCACTCGATATATCAGAGTGCTAACATCCTCATATAATGTATCACTAAGATTTTCCATTGTCAACAGTTTTTTGTGAAATATATGTGTTCGGCCAAAAGAACCCAAAATTGCCTCCAAACGCAATTAAAGGGCGCCTCCATACAATAGCCGGTTTCCGCTTTCCGGCAGAAATCGGTTCTTGTATGAAAGCGCCCTTACTTGGGATCATCAGTAGTTTTTATTCATTCTGTCCAGCCAGTCCATCAGCTTTTCCATCCAGTCGGAGGCTTCGGTGCCTCATGCCAGTCCCACGCCGGAAAAGCATCGCTGGCAGTGGCTTTTCCTCCCGTCATTTTTTCATCACCTGCTCAGGGCTTTTTCCACTGCCTGTTTCCAGCCGGCATATTTCTCCGCTCTCACCGCCGGATCCATTGCCGGGCTGTAAGCGCTTCGGGCCATGCCGTCAAAGATCTCGCTCCGATCATAAACCCCCAGAGCAATTCCCGCCGCGTAGGCGGCGCCAATGCCGGAAAGCTCTTCCGCTTCCGGTACCTGTACGGGAATTCCAAGCAGATCGCTCTGGAACTGCATCAGATACTCATTTTTCGTAGGGCCGCCGTCTACCCGGATCTCCCGGATGCCGGCGCCGGATTCCTCTCCCATCAGGGTCACAATATCGGTAATCTGATAGGCAATACACTCCAGAGCCGCTTTTACCAGCTCTGCCTGTCCGGTAGTCCTGGTAATCCCGCAGATCACTCCGGTAGCGCCGCTGTCCCAGTAGGGCGCGCCAAGGCCGCTGAACGCCGGCACCAGATACGTCTTGTCCTCCGGATTGGCCGACCTGGCAAGATCCGCGGTTTCCTTTGGCGAATCGATCAGCTTCAGATCCTTCTGGATCCAGCTGATCACCGCGCCGGTATAGTTGATATTGCCCTCCAGCACATAATCTACTTTTCCGTCCATTCCCCAGGCAATGGATGTGACCACGCCTTTATCAGAAAAAACAGGCTGCGGCCCTATGTTCATCATAACCGAAGAGCCGGTGCCATAGGTGGATTTGATCATGCCCCGCTCCAGGCAGCCCTGACCAAACAAAGCGCCGTGGGAATCCCCCAGTACGCCGTGAATGGGAATGGGATGAGGCAGAAAGCCCTCAAGATCCGTGGTGCCAAAGCAGGAGTTGGAATCGCAGACTTCTGCCAGACAGCTGACAGGAATCCCAAAAAGATCGCAGACCTGCCGGTCCCACGCAAGTTCACTGATATTGAACAGTTGGGTGCGGGAGGCGTTTGAATAATCGGTCTTAAAAGACGCTCCCTTTGTCAGCCGAAACACCAGCCAGCTGTCTACCGTGCCGCAGTACAAAGTCCCTTTCTTTGCTTTTTCCCTGGCTTCAGGCACGTTTTCCAGTATCCAGGCAAGCTTCGCCGCGCTGAAATACGGGGAAAGCTGAATACCGGTATGGGCCTGGATCATCGGCCCGTGCCCTGCAGACCGGATTCTGCTGCAGATCTCTGCCCCTCTGGCGCACTGCCATACAATGGCGTTGTAAACAGGCTCTCCCGTCTCTCTGTCCCATGCAAGGGCAGTCTCCCGCTGATTGCTGATGCCAAGTCCCGCGATCTCTTCCGGCAGAACGTTTGTCTGACGGATCAGATCCTGCAGCAGGGAAACGGTGTTGCGGTAAATTTCACTGGGATCATGCTCCACCCAGCCTTTGTCGTTGATGATCTGCTGATGAGGCAGATCGATCCTTTTGATCATACGGCCCCGGCCGTCAAAAAGCATGGCCTTGGTGCCCTGGGTGCTCTGATCCACACCGATGATATATTGTTCAGTCATAATTCCTCCATTATCCAGGCTTTTCCCGGCAAACCGCCCCTTTTACCGAAGCAGTTCCTCCGCCGCTTTGGCGATCCCCTCCGGGTTCAGTCCGTAATAATCAAATACCTCCTGAGACTTTCCGGTAACCACGGGAGCGTCCGGCAGAGACAAATTCTTTACTTTTTTCGGGCATTCCGCGGAGACGATCTGGGCTACCATGGCGCCAAGACCGCCAATATAAGTATGCTCCTCCACAGTCAGCACCCCTTTGGCGTTTTTCGCCGCCCGGATCACCGCATCCCGGTCAATGGGCTTTACGCAGTACATATCCAGAAGTGTGGCGCTGATCCCTTTTTTCTGCAGCAGTTTCACCGCGTCCAGGGCCGGTCTCACCATCTCTCCGCAGGCTACGATAGCCACGTCGGTTCCCTGGGAGAGCACTGTGGCACGATCCATCTCAAAAGGCACGTTTTCCGCTGTATAAACATCTTCCACAGGATTGCGGCCCACCCGGATGTAGGCAGGCTTCTCGTCCTGCAAAAGCGCCTCGATCAGGCATTTTGTCTGATGGCGGTCGCTGGGAATATAGACCCGCATATTGGGAATGGAACCCATCACCGCAATATCCTGGGCGGAATGATGGGTCATGCCCAGCGCGCCGTAGCTGACTCCGCCGCTGATGCCGATCAGGGTCACGTTGGTATTGGAATAAGCCACGTCTACCTTGGCCTGCTCCATGCTCCTAGTGGAAAGGAAACACGCCGGAGACGCCGCAAAGGATTTTTTCCCGCAGCGGGCAAGTCCTGCCGCCACGCTGACCAGACTCTGCTCGGCGATCCCCACCTCCACGAACTGGTCGGGATGGGCCTCCACATATCCGGTCATGGAAGCGGAACCTCTGGAGTCGCTGCAGAGCACTACAATATCTTTATCCGTGTTGGCCTTTTCCACCAGCACATCGCAGATCGCCTGACGATTGGGAATATTATTCATTTGCCGCTCTCCTTTCTGCCAGCTCCTTTGTGGCCGCTTCGTATTCTTCCGCCGTAGGCACCTTGTGATGCCATGCGGCCTGATTTTCAATAAAGGACACGCCGTACCCTTTGGTGGTGTCCGCAATGATCACGGTAGGCTTGCCTTTCACGGTCTTTGCCTCCTCAAAGGCGGCGTTCAGCCCGTCAATATCATTGCCGGGAGCATGGATCACATGCCAGCCAAAGCTGCCGAAACGCTCATCCAGACTGTCGTGAGCCATAATGTCCTCCGTACACCCGGAGATCTGCAGCCGGTTTCTGTCCACTACCGCGCAGAGATTGTCCAGCTTGTAGTGTCCTCCTGCCATGGCGCCTTCCCAGACAGAGCCCTCCGCAAGCTCTCCGTCGCCCATGACCACATAAACCCGGTAATCCCTGTGATCCATCCTGCCGGCCAGAGCCATGCCCACAGATACGGACAGGCCGTGCCCCAGAGAACCGGAGTTCATCTCAATGCCGTTGATCTTGTTGTTGGGGTGGCCGATGTATTTGGAAAGATACTGAGAGTAAGTCTTCAAGTCCTCTCTCGGGAAAAATCCTTTGGAACAGAGAACCGCATACAGAGCTTCCACAGAATGCCCCTTGCTTAAGATCAGACGGTCTCTGTCAGGATCGTTCACTCTGGAGGGATCCACGTTCAGCTGCTTATAATATAATGTCACCAGAATATCCATCACACTGAAGTCACCGCCGATGTGTCCGGTCTTGGCCATGTAGATCATATCCAGCACATCCTGGCGCAGTGCGAAAGACAACGCTTTTAAGTTTTCCATGACTGTATTCCTTTCTTTGAGTGCGGGAGCCGGCGCTCCCCCACAAGTCTCAGGGCTTTTTTAAGCCTCTGTTTTCAAAGCTTATTCTCCTCTGATATAAGCCTTTACCTGCTCTTCAATGGGATCGTACAGATCCGGAGCCACGCCGATATATTTGCATGCCTCGTAAAGCACCGGCACCACATTTTTGTGAATGCCCACGCAGTGATGGATATAGGGGCCGCACACCAGCTTGTCTTCCAGACGCTTCAGGTTTTCCACCTCCACCCATACATAAGTGCCCTTTGTGTAAGGACCGTCCACGCCTTTGGCGTTGCCCAGCAGCATGGAATATTCCCCGTTGTCGCCGTCAAAACGGGCCAGGGTCATTTCTCCGTGCTTTGCTTCCGCTTCCACGGCGCCGGGATGGTCAAATGCCAGCGGGTATCCGATGGTAGGCTTTTCTTTCGCACAGGAAATGGGCCAGGGACCGCAGTGCTGCAAAAGCTCTCCGTTTTCATTGTCCGGATGGCGCACCGTCCAGTCCGCGAAGAATGAGCGCGCCTCGTCCATACCGGCGGCTTCCACCATAACGGCGGTAATGGCGCCATGAATGTCAGTCTCGCACACAACCGGGATTCCCTCCTCGTTCAGCAGGGAATTTGCGGCGCAGGGCATAATGCCGATCACGTCCTGCAGGGCGTTCCAGCACTGAATGGCCACCGCGTTGCAGCCGTATTTTTCCGCCAGATTTTTCATGGCCACTTTCAGAGCGGCAACATTTTCCAGCTCCTCGTCCTTGATGGCCACGCACATATTTTCACGAACGTAGGCAAGCACCTTTTCCACTTCCGTTTTCTCTTCCTTTGCGGCGTTGATGGCGTCGGCCAGCTCCGGCATGGGAATGGGGGAAAGCTGAATGTTGAATTTTTCCAGAAGCTCGCCTTCGTTGCACATGGTGGACCAGAAATCAAAAGGTCTGGGCGCGATCTGCAGAATCCGGGTATGACGGAAAACCTTTACCACGTTGCAGACAGCCAGAAAGTTCTGGATGCCCCTGGCAAACTCCGGATCGTCCAGGCGGCAGTTGGTCAGATAGGTAAACGGCACCTGAAATCTGCGGAGCACCTTGCCTGTGGCAAACAGCCCGCACTGGCTGTCCCGGAGGCGGATGCCGTTTTCATCGGGGCGCTCGTCTCTGGGCCCCCATAAAAGCACCGGCACGTTCAGTTCTCTGGCAAGCCGGGCCACCACATATTCCGTACCAAAGTTGCAGTGAGGAAAGAACAGTCCGTCCACGCCCTCTTTCTTAAATTTTTCGGCGACCTTCTGTCTGTCGTTTTCGTCATACAGAAGCCCCTCCGGGTTGATATCGGTAATATCAACAAATTCTACCCCAAGCTCTTTTAACTTGTCTCTTGTGAGATTGCCGTACTTGATTGCATCCGGCGCGCTGAAAATACTTCTTCTTGTGGGCGCAAACCCGATTTTTACTGTTGCCATAAGCTCCTCCTCTTTCTTATATGATTTATTTATATTTTTTTTGCTTTCATGATTTTGCCATGAGATCCTCCACCGGAAATCTGTCCAGCAGACGTACCGCTTTCTTTAAGATGAGCAGCGCGTCGTTTACCTGAACCTGCCAATTTCCGTCCAGATCCGCCTGGATCTCCTCTGTCTCGGTCAGAGAAACCAGCTTCACCACTGCCTTTAAAACCGTCAGCGCGTCTTCTGTATCCGCCTCTCCGGATCGATTCAGATCCCCATATACCAGGGAGGGATCCGGCAAAGGTCTTGGAGACGGAACAGGCGTTGGATCAGGCGCGGGCTTCACCGCGTCTTTATCATAAGCAGACTGTGCCAGAACCGGATAGGCATAGGAGACAAACCCGGACTGGTTGAAATCTCCGTCGGCTTTGTGTACGGCGGAAAAAGACCGTCCTCCGGAATGAGCGGCGGCGGTTGTGCTGCCGCACAGGAAATAATCGTATATAATGTCTGACTGGTCGTCCCAGGTCACATCCACGCCGTACCATTTTCCGTCTTCCATCTGCACCTGGTTCCACATATGGGCCTGGGCCATGCCGGCGCTGTTGATTCCCGATCCGGACACAAGCACACAGGGGATCTTTTCCCGGTCGCATATGGCCTTAAATGCCTTTGCGTATCCTTCGCAGACACACCGGCCCGGCACAAGAGCCCCATAGATCTGATGGGCGTAGCTGCTCTCCCCGTAAACGATCCGCCTGCAGAGCGCGTCATGAATGGATTTGACCTTGTCGTAGCGGCTGCTGCCGGACACAGGAAAACGTTCAATGGCCTGCTCCAAAGTATTCTGATAACCGGCGGGCGGATTGTACTGAGACGCCACCGCCACAGTATACCGCAATGTGGACACTACGTTTTTATATCTGCCCGATTCCTTTTCGCCGCTCCAGCTGTAATACCACATGCCTTTGCCCACATCCAGCCAGAAGATTTCAGGATAATCCCGCAGCAGCGCGTCTATGGCAGTCTGGGAAATGATCTGAATGTATTTCCTTACCGATTCCCTTTCTTTGTCCGTGGGCTTTTCCGAGGCCGAATAATACACTATGCTTACCGGCAGATTGATGCTCAGCGTCCCGGAGCCGGGAACAATGGCGGTCAGGGAATCGTAAACGGCCTTTGCGTTTTTCTGCTGGCCCCAGGTAAGGCCGGACAGGGTCGGGATCTGATCTCCGAAATTGACTTCCGGGCCCGCGCCGGCGCCGTACTGACTTTCCTTTGCGGCCGCCCGACGGGGCGTTTGGTCTGTGTGGGGAACTGTCAGACGGTCATACACCGGATATTCCCGGGGATCCAGTACGTCAGTTCCGCCGGTTTTTTGTTCCTCACCGGCCCAGGCAGGCAAGGGGCCTCTGGCTGATCCGATGTCTCCTATTTTGAACAGGGAACAGACAAAGACCAGCGTCAGCAGAACAAGAAACCGCGTCAGCGCTGATGGTTGATAACTTTTTTCCATAAGAATCCCTCATTTTGCCTGTTATCATATTTATTTTACCAAATCCGGCGATAAATTACAATGAAAAACACACTCAGCTTTTCCGGATAAACTGGGTATGGCACTTGGGACAGGTGACAGAAATTTTTCCCTTTCCCTTTGGAATCCGGATCTTCTGTTTGCAGCCCGGACAGGTATAGATATGAAAATCTTTCCGCTGCTTCATAATACTTTTTTCTTTGCGGAACCAGGAAAACACCTTGCTCTTTTTCTGACAGAACAGCGCATTTTCTCTGCTGCGCTTTTCAATATTTTTGGAAAACATCCGCCATACGCAGACCGCCAGCAAAACCATTTCCAGCAGGCTGACGATGGGGGATCTGACAAACAGATTCAGGATGATCAGAAACAGAACAAAATAAGTGATCCACTGGCACAGACTGTCCGCGCCGTATCTGCCGTACATAAACTGACGGATCTTCTCACGAAATCCCATAATCATTCCACCTTTCTTCACAGGCAGCAAAAAAATGCCGCAAAGCTGCCGTCTCCGGCAAATTTGCGGCAGTCCTCTTTTTATTTTACATCCTTGATGCTGAAGCTCATTCTGCCCATCTTATCCTTTCCAAGGCAGACCACTTTCACCACGTCTCCCAGGGTAAGAACATCCTCAACCCGGTTGATCCGCTCTTTCGCGATCTTGGAAATATGCACCATGCCTTCCTTGCCCGGGGCAAATTCCACAAACGCGCCAAATTCCTTAATGCTTACAACCGTACCGGTAAATACCTGTCCGGCCTCAAAATCCGTTGTGATGATCCGAACCATTTCCGCGGCCTTGTCCATCTGCTCCTGATCCAGTCCGCAGATGGATACGTTGCCGTCGTCGTCAATGTCGATCTTCACGCCGGTGCGCTCAATGATGGTATTGATGGTCTTTCCTCTCTGACCTACCACGTCGCCGATCTTGGCAGGATCGATCTGTACCTGAATGATCTTGGGCGCGTATTTGCTGACTTCTTTTCTGGGCTCCGCGATCACAGGCGCCATGATCTCGTTCAGAATGTAAGTCCTTGCCTCTTTTGTCCGGGCAATGGCTTCCTCAATGATGGGACGGGTAAGCCCGTGAATCTTAATGTCCATCTGAATGGCCGTGATTCCCTGGTGGGTACCTGCCACCTTAAAGTCCATATCGCCGAAGAAATCCTCCAGCCCCTGAATATCCGTAAGCACCAGATAATCGTCGTCTGTGTCCCCTGTCACAAGACCTGTGGAAATACCCGCCACCGGTTTTTTGATCGGCACGCCGGCAGCCATCAGGGCCAGTGTGGACGCGCAGATACTTGCCTGAGATGTGGAACCGTTGGATTCCATTGTCTCAGACACGGTACGGATGGCATAGGGGAACTCCGCCTCAGAGGGCAGCACCGGCACAAGCGCGCGCTCCGCAAGGGCGCCGTGGCCGATCTCACGTCTTCCGGGCCCTCTGGAGGGTTTGGTCTCGCCTACAGAGTAGCTGGGGAAATTGTAATGGTGCATATATCTCTTGGAAGTAACGTTTTCATCCAGTCCGTCGATCTTCTGGGCATCGCTCAGAGGCGCCAGAGTAGCGGCGGTCAGAATCTGTGTCTGGCCTCTGGTAAACATGGCGGAGCCATGTACTCTGGGCAGAATGTCGATCTCAGCCGCCAGGGGCCGGATCTCGTTGATGGCACGCCCGTCAGGACGCTTGTGGTCTTTCAGGATCATCTTGCGGACTGTCTTTTTCTGATATTGATAAACCGCCTCGTCGATCAGCGGCAGCCAGTCTTCTTTTTCCGCAAAGGCCTCTTCCAGTTTTTCCTTGATCTGGCGGATGTTTTCTTCCCGTACCTGCTTTTCGTCGGTAAATACCGCTTCCTCCATCTGCTGGGGCGTCACGATCTCTTTCATGGCCTCAAACAGCTCTTCCGGAATGGCGCAGCTTTCATAAGTATGCTTTTCCTTGCCGCACTCCGCCACAATCTTGTCAATAAAGGCAATCACCTGCTGGTTTACCTCATGGGCCGCGAAGATGGCCTCGATCATCTGATCTTCCGGCACCTCATTGGCACCTGCCTCGATCATGATCACCTTTTCCCTTGTGGAGGCAACGGTCAGCTGCAGATCGCTGACTTCTTTCTGAGCCCCTGTGGGATTGAACACAAATTCTCCGTTTACCAGGCCTACCTGGGTGCTGGCGCAGGGACCGTCAAAGGGGATATCGGAAATGGCGGTTGCAATGGCAGAGCCAAGCATGGCCGTCAGCTCGGGGCTGCAGTCCGGATCCACCGACATGACCAGATTGTCCAGCGTCACATCGTTTCTGTAATCCTTGGGGAACAAAGGTCTCATAGGACGGTCAATCACCCGGGATGTGAGCACCGCGTTTTCGGAAGCCTTGCCCTCCCGCTTATTGAACCCGCCGGGAATCTTTCCCACCGCGTACATCTTTTCTTCATATTCCACGCTGAGAGGGAAAAAGTCGATGCCCTCCCTTGGTTTGTCGCTTGCTGTCGCGGTGGACAGCACGACCGTATCTCCATAGTGCATCAGCGCGGCACCGTTTGCCTGGGCAGCCACTCTGCCGATATCTACCGTCAAGGTTCTGCCTGCAAGCTCCATAGAATAACTCTTGTACATACTTTTCATTCTCCTTAAAAAAGGGCGGAATAACTCCGCCCTGCATATTTTGCTACTTTCTAAGACCCAATCTTTCGATCAATGTACGATATCTCTCAATATCCACTTTTTTCAGATAACTGAGCAGTCCTCTTCTCTGTCCTACCATCTTCAGAAGACCTCTTCTGGAATGATGGTCCTTGGGATTTTCTTTCAGATGATCCGTCAGCTCCTGGATCCTTGCTGTCAGAACCGCTACCTGCACTTCCGGTGAACCGGTGTCGCCGGGCGTTCTGGCGTATTCTGCCATGATGGCTGTTTTCTTTTCCTTTGAAATCATAATGTTTCCTCCTAAATAACTTCTTTTTCAAGCGCCTGATGCCAAGCAGCGGCTGGAGTTTCCTGCTCCCGAGCACCGGCTCATTGCATACCTAATATTTATAACACATTTTCCTGAATTTGTAAACATTTTTCTTCTGGAAATATTTCTTTGAAATCTTTCCAGAAATCTTAAGAATCCTCATTCCGGAGCGTTTACGCGACGGGGCGACGCAAACCTCCAGTTCGCGTCTGCCATCAGAGCCATTTGTGACGCTCCAGAACAAATGGCCCTGTGAAAAATCAGCACATCAGTGTGATTTTTCACACTAATCCTCCAAAATGGAGTACGCAATATTGGTGGCATGATCCGCCACCCTCTCCAGGCCGGACAGGATATCCGAATAGATCATGCCTGCGTCCGGCGTGCACTCGTTGTTGGTCAGCCGGACCACATGATTTTCCTGGAAATCTCTTTCTGTCTGATCGATCCGGTCCTCCAGGGCTATCACCTCCTGAAGATGCTCCTGGCTGTTTCTGGAAAACATCTCCAGGGAATACCGGACAATCTCGTTGACCATATCCAGCATGATCCCCATTTCACGGATACAGTCCTTGCTGAAAGAAATATTTTTCTCAATCCGCTGCTTTGCCGCATCCGCCACATTTTCCGCGTGGTCGCCGATGCGCTCGATGTCGTTTACCACATGGAACAGCCCGCCGATGCTCTTCCGGTCGTCAATGGGAAGGCTTGTCTGGTTGATCCGTACCAGGTAATTGGTAATGGCATGGTTCAGCGTATTGATATTGTTTTCTATCTGATAAACCTGTTCGATCTCCTCCTCATCCATGGTCATGAGACAGTTCATGGCGCGGTTCAGATTGTTGCTGGCGATATCGCCCATGCGCTCCAGCTCCTTGATGGCTTCCACAACTGCCGTGGAGGGCGAAAGCACCGCGTCCCTGCCAATGTATTTTAAGGAGAAGCCTTCCTCCTGCTGATCCTCGCCCCGCACAAAGAAGTAGGTCAGCTTGACAAGCCAGTTGGCAAACGGGAACAGGATGATCACCTGGAACACCTTAAACAGGGTATGGGCATTTGCCACAGACCGTCCCAGGTCTCCGCCGGAGATTTTCAAAATGGCTTCTTTTACCCAGTCTCCAAACAACAGCAGGATCAGGGCAATGACAATGGTTCCGATCACGTTAAACAGAAAGTGGATCATGGCCGCCCGCTTGGCGTCTTTTTTCCCGGACATTCCTGCCAGAAGCGCCGTGGTGCAGGCGCCGATATTACAGCCCAGGATCGTAAAGAAACAAACCGGAAGCTCTACCAGCCCCTGGGCAGCCAAAAGCAAAATAATGCTGACCGTTACGGAAGAACTCTGGACAATGGCCGTGATCGCAAGGCCAAACAGCACAGCCAGCAGCGGGTTTTTCAGGGAAGCAAAGAAATCCAGCATCAGCCGGGAATCTTTCAGGGTTCCCATAGACTGTTTCATGATGCTGAGGCCCACAAACAATACGCCGAATCCCAGAACAATCTCTCCGATCTTTTTTACCTTCTGATCTTTCACAAACACGACCATGATCACGCCCGCAAACAAAATCAGCGGCGCAATGGCGTCCAGATCAAAGGCCACCAGCTGGGAGGTAATGGTGGTACCTACATTGGCGCCCATGATCAGGCCGGTCGCCTGCAGCAGGGACATGAGACCTGAATTTACGAAGCTGACCACCATCAGGGTGGTGGCGCTGGAAGACTGAATCAGCGCCGTCACAACCATTCCCACCAAAAACCCCATAAACCGGTTTTTGGTAATCGCCTCCAGAATATCTCTCAGCTTGGCGCCGGCGGATTTCTCAATGCCTTCGCTCATCATCTGCATACCGAAAAAAAACAAGCCCAGTCCGCCCATCAGCGAAAATATTTTTGTAATATCCATAACTTTCCTCTTATCTTGCCGTTTTCCTTATGAGATTTACACTTGCTACTCACTTTAATATATTTCCGACAAATATACAACTGTTTTTACAAAATTTATGCAAAGTACTGTTTTCCCTTTTCGATATCTTTCAGAATCTGCAGCCGCAGACTGTCCAGATCCGCAAAGCGCCGTTCCTCCCGCAAAAAGCCCAGAAGGGACACTTTGACCTGCTCTCCGTACAGCCGGCCGGAAAAGCCAAACAGGTGCGTCTCTGCCCCTAATCTTTTTTCCTGTTCCTCTACAGTGGGCCTGTATCCGATGTTGGTGACGCCGGCATAGTCGGTTCCCCGTACTGTGGTAACGCTGGCGTACACGCCCAGAGGGGGCAGAAGCTTCTGCGGTTTCAGCTCCAGATTGACCGTGGGCATTCCCAGGGTTCTTCCCAGATGATTGCCCTGTATGACCTGTCCTCCCAGAAAATACGGATAGCCAAGCAGTTCGTTGGCAAGAGGCAGATTGCCCTTTTCCAGTTCCTGACGGATCCAGGAGCTGCTGATCTGCCGTCCCCGCAGCTGTTCCTTCTCCTCCAGATCCACCTGAAATCCATATTCCCGGCCAAGAGATTTCAGCAACGCGCCGTCTCCCCGCCGGTCTCTTCCATACCGGAAGTCTTCTCCCGCCGTCACATAGGCCGCGTGAAAACGGCCCACCAGAATCTCTTTTACAAAGGTCTCCGGCTCCATGTTCCGAAACGCCTGGTCCATAAGGATCCACGGGCACTGCTGCACGCCCATGTCCTTTAAGAGGCTCTGTTTTTCTTCCCTGGTGAGCACCTGACGGGAAAGGCCTGTGTCAATGGTGATCACGGTGCTGCAAAGGCCTTCCTTTTCCTTAGCCCGGATATTGGCGATCAATTTCTGATGCCCCCTGTGGAGGCATTCAAATTTGCCGATGGATACGGCTGTTTTGGTTATGCTCATAAACTCTGGTCTCTCTCCAAAAACATTTTTACGGGACGGTACTGGGCCATTTGCGGATCATATTCATAAAGCCCCGCGAAAACCCCTGCCGTGTCATACATCCGTACCCTGCCCGGAAAAATCTTTCCCTCCGCGGTCTGTTCGGCCCGGATGCTGTTTCCGTTGTGGAGGGCCCGATCCTGTTCCTCTGCCGCATACACCGGCGGACAGTCCGTAAAAAAAGAATCCGGCGGCGCGATGAACTCTTTCAAAGCGCCTGTCCCGGCAAGGGTTTCAATTCTGGAAAGGGTCAGGCTGTCTTTCAGGCAAAAATCGCCCACCCTTGTTCTGACAAGGGATTCCATGCAGCCGCCGCAGCCCGCGGCATTGCCAATATCCTCACAGAGGGCGCGGATATAAGTGCCCTTTGCGCATTCTACCGCAAACCGTACTCTGGGCATGTTCATCTCCAGTATGTCAATGCGGTATATGGTCACCTTTCTGGCTTTCCGTTCCACGGTGATCCCGGCCCTGGCAAGCTCATAAAGCTTTTTTCCTTTCTGCTTGATGGCGGAATACATAGGCGGGATCTGGTCGTAAGTACCTGTAAAGGACAGGATCCGCTTTTCCAGATCCGATTCGGAAATATCCGGTTCCTTTCTGGCAAGCACCTGACCGGTGGCATCCTGCGTATCTGTGGTGACGCCCAAAAGCAGCACGGCCTCATAGGTCTTTTTCTGATCCGTGAGCAGGTCGCAAAGCTTGGTGCCCTTTCCCAGGCAGACCGGCAGCACCCCTTCGGCATCGGGATCCAGCGTCCCCGTGTGGCCGATCTTTTTCTGGCCCAGGATGCCCCGCAGCTTTGCCACCACGTCATGGGAGGTAAAGCCTTTTTCCTTATATACGTTCAGGATTCCGTGATACAATCTGATACCGCCTCGCTTTTCATCTGTCTTTCCACTTCCCTGACCAATGCCTCCACTGCCTGGTCATAAGTGCCTTTGATGGAGCAGCCGGCGGCTCTTGCGTGACCGCCGCCTCCGAAGGAACTGGCGATGGCGTTCACATCCACATACCGGCTTGAGCGCAGGCTGACCTTAAATTCTCCGGCTTTCAGCTCATAGAGAAAAGCGGCGGTCTCCACTCCTTTCACAAGCTTCAGCTGGCTGACGATTCCTTCCATATCCTGGCTGCCTGCTCCGTATTGATCCATTGTCTTTTTTTGGATCCCGGAAACCGCCATACGTCCGTCCAGCTCCAGCCTGCAGTCTGTCAGCGCTCTGCCCAGCATTTTAGTCTGCAGATAAGTTTTTTCATAAAAAGTCTCATTGATCAGACCCGTGTGGTCAAACCCGTATTCCAGCAGATTCCCGGCAATGGCAAGCGTGCGGGAGGTGGTGTTGGAATACTGAAACACGCCGGTATCATGGGCCATGCCAAGATAGAGGCAGAGGGCGGTCTCTTTGCCGATCTGTTGGGGATCCATCAGAGTATACAGCACTTCACAGGTGGAGCTCACCTGCGGTTCAACAACATTGTCGTCTCCGTATCCTGTATTGCTGATATGATGATCGATACAGACGGTTCTGCCTGCCTTTTCAAAATAATCCTTTGCCGGGCCAAGCCGGTCCCGATCCCCGCAGTCCAGGGCAAAGAACAGGTCAAAGGACTTCTCTTCCGGGTAATCCGTGCGGATCCGGTCCGCGCCGGGCAGCCGGGCAAACCGCTGGGGGAGTTCCTCCAGATAAATCTCCGCGGCGATCTGCGGCCTTACACTTCGGATATAATGGAAGAGCGCCAGCACGGAGCCTACACAGTCCCCGTCAGGCCGGATATGACCGGCAATGCCCACAGTTTTGGCTTCCCGGATCAGCAGTTCATTCAGCTTCTTCATGTTCTCCATCCTTTTCCCCTGTTTTCTCTTCCTGATTGACCTGGTCGATCAGCCTGGACATCCGCACGCCGTAAGCAATGGACTGATCCAGAATGAATCGGATCTCCGGCGTGTTGCGCAGATTGATCCCGGCGGCCAGCCGTCTGCGGATAAAGCCCTCCGCGCTCTTCAGGCCCGCCAGGGTATCTCTGCATGCCTCCTCATCTCCCAGAACGCTGATATAGGCTTTGCACTGCTTCAGATCCGGCGTGACCTCTACGGACACCACCGACGTCATGGGATGGATCCGGGGATCCTTGATCTCACCCCGGATGATATTGGACAGTTCTTTTTGCACTTCGCCGTTGATCCGGGTATTTTTGATGCTGTTTTTTTTCAAACTTTCACCTGCTTTTTATACGATCGGCTTATCTGGGCACCTCCACCATGGTGTAGGCCTCACAGATATCGCCTTCCTGAATCTCGTTGAATTTTTCCACCACAAGACCGCATTCATAACCGGCCTTTACTTCCTTCACGTCATCCTTGAATCTCTTTAAGGAGGCCAGGGCTCCGTCAAAGATCACCTGATCATCCCGTTTGATGCGGATCTTGCTGCCTCTCTGGAATACGCCGTCCAGCACATAGGAACCGGCAATGGTGCCCACGCCGGAAGCCTTAAACAGCTGCCGTACCTCCGCATGACCCAGGATCTTTTCCTCAAAGACAGGATCCAGCATGCCCTTCATGGCTGCCTCCACGTCCTCAATGGCATTATAGATCACCTTGTACAGCCGCAGATCCACTCCTTCTCTTTCGGCGGTCAGCTTGGCTGTCGCGTCAGGACGCACGTTGAAGCCGATGATAATGGCATTTGACGCCGATGCCAGGCTCACATCGGATTCGTTGATGGCGCCCACGCCTCCGTGAATGATTTTTACCACCACTTCGTCGTTGGACAGCTTCTGCAGACTTGTCTTCAGGGCCTCCACAGAACCCTGTACGTCCGCTTTTACAATCAGATCCAGCTCTTTCAGATTGCCTGCCTGGATCTGACTGAACAGATCGTCCAGAGACATTCTGTGCTTGGTCTCCTCCAGCATTTTTTCCCTGCCCTGGGAAACAAACGTATCCGCAAAGGTTTTTGCTTCCTTGTCGCTTTCCGGAGCCACGAAGATCTCTCCCGCGCCGGGCACGTCATTGAAGCCTAGAATCTCTACGGGCATGGAAGGTCCTGCCTCTTTCACCCGGCGTCCCTGGTCGTCCATCATGGCTCTCACCTTGCCGTGGCACGCGCCTGCCGCAATGAAATCTCCCACATGAAGGGTTCCCTTTTGCACAAGCACCGTGGCAACAGGCCCTTTGCCCTTATCCAGCTTGCCCTCGATCACAAGGCCCCTTGCCTGCCGTCTGGGATTGGCTTTCAGTTCCATCACTTCCGCTGTCAGAAGGATCATCTCCAGCAGCTGATCGATTCCCTCCTGGGTATGGGCTGACACCGGCACAAAGACCGTGCTGCCGCCCCAGTCTTCCGGAACCAGCTCATATTCCGCCAGTTCCTGCTTTACTTTGTCTACATTTGCGCTTGGCTTGTCGATCTTATTGATGGCCACAATGATCTCTACGCCGGCAGCCTTTGCGTGACTGATGGCCTCTACTGTCTGAGGCATCACCCCGTCGTCTGCCGCCACTACCAGAATGGCGATATCGGTGGAATTGGCTCCCCGCATACGCATTGCGGTAAAGGCCTCATGGCCGGGCGTATCCAGAAACGTAATCTTCTGTCCGTTGCAGGTCACTACGGAAGCGCCGATATGCTGGGTGATTCCGCCTGCCTCCCGATCTGTGACTCTTGTGTTGCGGATGGCGTCCAGCAGAGATGTCTTGCCGTGGTCTACATGGCCCATTACACAGACTACCGGTACTCTGGGCTCCATAACCTCTTCGCTTTCCTCTTCTTCTTTCAGAAGCTCCGCGATCACATCCACTTTTTCTTCTTTTTCCGCGATGCAGTTAAACTCCAGCGCGATCTCTTCCGCCTGTTCAAAGTCAATCTCCTGATTGACCGTGACTACAGTGCCCTGGAGGAACAGTTTCTTTACGATCACCGAAGGCTGAATCTTCATCTGATCCGCAAGCTCTCTGATGGTCAGCGTCTCCGGTATTACAATGGACTTGATCACTTCCTCCTTGGGCTCCTGAGGCTGCGGCTTTACAGGCTTGGCAGGATGCTTCTGCAGGTTTCTCGCCGCTGCCTTGCTCTGCTTCTTGTCAAAGCGGTCTCTGTCATTTTGTTTGTCCCGCTTGTCATTTCTCTGGGTCTGACGCTCATTTTTCTGATTCTGACGCTCAATGGCCTCGGTGGGACGGTCCGGCATCTGCAGACGGTCCCTGCCTCTTCCGCCGGGACGGTTGTCATCAAAACGCCGTCCGCCGGTCTTTTGGCTGCCATAGGAGCCTTTTCCCCCCTCCGCACGGGTTCCGTCGGGACGGGGTCCTCTCTGACCATACGCGCCTCTTCCACCTTCCGGGCGCCGGCTGTCCGGTCTGTCTCCCCGCTGTACGGGGCGCTGGCCTCTGTCTCCCCGACTGTCCGGACGGCCCTCTTCCGGTCTTCTCCGGCCCTCCGGTCTCTGTCCCTTTTCCGTTCTGGGGCGGTTTGCCTGAGGCCGCTCTCCCTGAGGCCGGTCGTTCTGTGAATGTTCCTCCCGGGGACGGTCACTTTGGGGACGGTCATTTTGAGGACGGTCACTTTGAGGACGGTCTGTCCGGGGACGTGCCGCCTCTGTCTTCTGTCCGTTCTGCACCGGCGTTTTCTGCTCTGCCGCGGCAGCTTCCCCTGTCTTTGCCTCCTGCGCTGCCACCGGGCGCTCCTGTACCGGAGGCTTTGCCTCTTTTACAGGTACGGAGCCGCTTTCCTTTGCCGCGGCCTGGGCTTTCAGTCTTCTCTCCCGCTCCTCTTCCGTTAGCGGTCTTCCCGGCCGGACGCGGCGGCGCATCTCATCTCCCTCTCTGGGAGGGCGGACAGGACGGCGCTCCCTTTTCAGCCGCTCGTCAGGTCCTCCGCTCATACGGCTGTTCTGGGGATTAAATACCTGAATGATATTTTTTCTCTTTTTTTCCGGCGGACGCTTTTTCCGGGGCGTCAAAGCAGCCTTTACCTTTGCGATCTCTTCGTCGGAGAGCACGCTCATATGCCCTTTGACTTCCACGCCGATCTTTTCCAGAACCTCCAACAATTCTTTACTGGTTTTATTCAGTTCCTTTGCCAGTTCATGTACTCTCATTTTCGACATCCAGTTACCTCCAGTTTTATTTCCTAAATGATTTGTTCCAGTTTTTGCAGCGCATTAGCAAAATGTTCTTCCGTACATGCCAGAGACGCGCAGAATTCTTTTCCGATGGCATGCCCAAGCTGTTCCTTTGTCATAAGCAGCATACAGGGCACCTGATAGTAGGCACACATGTTCCGAAACTTTTTTTTGGTGTTTTCGGACGCGTCCTCCGCCACCATCACAAGAAAAGCCTTTCTTTCCTTGACTGCTCTTTCTGTTGAAAACTCACCGCTTTTGATCTTTCCCGCCTTTTTCGCGAGTCCAAGCATTTGCAGCACTTTCCGGTTCACTGTTCCAGCTCCTTTTGCAGTTTTTCGTAGAGCTCTCTTGGCACCGCCATCTGAAAAGCCCGTTCCAGGCTTTTGGATTTTGCCGCTTTCTGCAGGCATTCCGGATTGGGACACAGATACGCCCCTCTTCCGTTTTTCTTGCCGGTGGCATCCGTCAGGATCTCACCCTCGGCGGTGCGGATGATCCGGATCAGCCGGGTCTTCTCTTTCATTTCCCTGCAGCCCACACACTGGCGCATGGGCACCTTTCTTGCTGTTGCCATTCTGCTCACATCCTGTTATGTTGTTGATGGATCCGCTGCCGTCTATTCATCCGGGTATGTTCCGCCGTCCTGCTGTCCGTCGTCCTCATACTCATACGCGCCTTCCTCATCATCCGCGTAATCGTCGTCGTACTCATAATCATCATCGTACTCGTAATCATCGTCGTACTCATAATCATCATCGTACTCGTCGTAATCATCCTCATACTCATCATACCAGTCCTCAGCTTCTTTGGCCTGGGTCTCACTTTTGATATCGATCTTGTATCCTGTAAGGCGGGCTGCCAGCCTTGCGTTCTGACCCTCCTTGCCGATGGCCAGAGAAAGCTGGTAATCCGGAACCACTACTTTCGCGGTCTTTTCGTCAGGATCTGCCATAACGGATACCACCTTGGCGGGGCTCAGCGCGTTTTCAATCAAAATGGCCGGGTTGTCGCTCCAGTTGATGATATCAATCTTTTCACCGTGAAGCTCATCTACAACGGCATTTACCCTGGCCCCGTTCATGCCTACGCAGGCGCCTACCGGATCCACATCCGGATCGTTGGACCAGACCGCCATCTTGGTCCTGGAGCCGGCCTCTCTGGAAATGCCCTTGATCTCCACCGTTCCGTCCTGGACTTCGGTGACTTCCGCCTCAAACAGCCGTTTTACCAATTCCGGGTGGGTACGGGACACAAGCACTCTGGGGCCCTTTGTGGTATCCCGAACCTCCAGAATATAAAGCTTGATCCGATCCGTAGGCCGGAACACCTCTCCTTTTACCTGCTCATTTTCCGTCAGCACCGCGTCCAGCTTGCCCAGGTTGACGCTGATATTTTTCCCGTTAATCCGCTGCACCACGCCGGTGACCACGTCCTTTTCCTTTCCGTAGAACTTGTTGAACAGCGCTTTGCGCTCTTCCTCGCGGATCTTCTGCAGGATCACGTTTTTCGCGTTCTGAGTGGCGATCCGCCCAAATTCCTTGGACTGGATCTCTATGTTCACAATATCCCCCACCTCATAGACGGGGCTCATCAGCCTGGCATCCGCAAGGCTGATCTCCATCACCGGATCCTCCACCGTTTCCACAACGGTCTTTTCCGCGTACACATGGAAGTCTCCGCTTTCTTTGTCAATGGTCACACGCACATTGTCAGCCTTTCCAAAATGGTTCTTGCATGCGGTCAACAGGCTGTTTTCAATGGCCTCCAGCAGGGTATCCTTACTGATATCCTTTTCTTTTTCCAGCGTTTCCAACGCCTCGATCAACTCTTTGTTCATGATTTCCTCCATTCGGCAGATCCTTATCTGCGTTTTTCTTAAAAATCAAATGCCAGGCGGATCAGGGCAATCTCTTTTTTCTCAAATACCCTTTCCGTTCCGTCTTCCATGGTTAGGGTCACCTTGCCGCCGTCGTAATCCGTCAGGATTCCCTTAAATTCCTTTTGCCGGTCAACAGCCCGGTAC
This sequence comes from uncultured Lachnospiraceae bacterium, assembly GCA_947626945.1. Lineage (GTDB taxonomy): Bacteria > Bacillota > Clostridia > Lachnospirales > Lachnospiraceae > CANQUC01. The sequence continues at coordinate 30,352 of CANQUC010000017.1, forward strand.
AGCCGCAGTTCCACTTCCCGGCCAATGCTCCGGTCAAAGTCCTTATCCTTTTTCAGGGGACGTCCCAGGCCCGGAGAACTGATCTCCAGGATGTAGGCGTCCTCAATAAAGTCCTCCTGATCCAGCAGATCACTGAGGGCGCGGCTTACAAGCTCGCAGTCATCGATGGTGACGCCGCCTTCTTTGTCGATATACGCCCGAAGATACCAGCTGCCGCCTTCCTTTACATACTCCACATCCACCAGTTCCAGGCCGTTGTCCCGGATAATGGGCTCTAAAAGCCTTTCGGTATTTTGTTCATAGCGTTCTCTCTGGGTCAAACTTGTCACCTTCTTTCTGATCAGACTGTCGTCACAGCCGGGCCATGACCAAAAGAAAAGTGGGCGTCTGCCCACTTTCCATCGTTTTCCTATAATTCATATACAGTATAGCATCGGACCTCTGAAATTGCAAGCCCTTTTTATACCGGCGCCATGCCGCGGCGTCAATAGCGCAGCTGAATTCCCTGCTCCTCAATAAAAGCTTCCAGATCGTCGGTGGATTTTTCATCTTCTCCGCGCTTTTTTGGCTCCTCTTTTACCGTTTCTGTCTCCGCCGCTTTTTTCTGTTCCTCCATAACCGTGATCTCCTTTCCCAAAATCTGTTTTGGTTTATTGTAACACCTTTTTTCCTGTTTTTCAATCATTCCACCCATCTTTTCTCTGTCCTCTGTCGAAAAATGCGATTTTTTGCTATTGTTTCATAGTGTGGATATATGTTAATTTTTATTAAAGGAGAGTCGAAATGATACATTATCAAAAAGAAGCGCAAAAGCTGCTGCGGGAATTGGGCGTAAACGGTTCCTATGTAGGATTCTGGTACACTGCCTTTGCCATTGATGAGATCCTGAAGGATCCGGCCATGCTGACCTATATCTGCAAAGGATTATATGTGGAAATCGCCATTCACTTTCATACCACAACAGCCAGTGCGGAAAGAAACATCCGTACCGTGAAAAACATTATTTGGGAACACCGCGACAACGTTCTTCGGAATCAGCTTTTCGGCAATACCGCCGGCAGAATTCCTACCAACGCCGTCTTTCTTGACATTCTGTCCCAGTATGTTGCCGAACGCTGTATAGAGCTGGTCTGAATTAAAAAAGCTGTCTCAAAGCAGAAATCCCTTCTGTTCTGAGACAGCTTTATTCCGTTTGGATCCGAAAGTCAGCAGCTCGTAGGGGAATCGAACCCCTGTTTTCGCCGTGAGAGGGCGACGTCTTAACCCCTTGACCAACGAGCCGGATTGCAGCCTAACGTCAACTGCCCTGTTATCATATAACAAAGCCAGGCAAAATGCAAGCATTTTTTTATTTTTTTACAGCCCGTTCTCAAATGATATGCCATCCGGCACAAAATGACCAAATCCAAAAGCAGGCCGCCCAAAAGGGACAGCCTGCTTCTTTTTAGAAAGATTTTATCTTACTGCACGGGCAGCTGAGGAACCAGCTTTACAAGATATTTCAAAATGGTGATTGCGTCGTCTACGGCTACATCAGCGCTGCCTGCTACATTTGCGGCTGCTGCCTGTGTTTCGTCAAGGGTAACCAGCTTCACCAGAGACTTCAGAACCATAATCGCATCGGCCACTTCTACTTTACCGCTGCCGTCTACGTCGCCGGGGGTAACATCCGGTGCGGGAGGATTCTTCAGATCTTCCAGTTCCTTTTCATAAAGAGCCTTTACCTCTGTCTCCGTCAACGCGGACTTGAAGCAGCTTAAGCTGTAATACCAGGACTCGGATGTCTGGCTGCTTCTGGTCTCGCCGCTGGGGCCGTCTTCAGGTGACCAGCCAAAGTACAGATCCGTATCGGCAAATCCCAAAAATCCGGTCAGCAGGTTCGCGCCCTGATTGTTGGTGGCGCCAAATTTACCATTAAGCTTGGTAGGATCGCTGCGGTCCATCAGATTGGTAAAGAAGCCGTCGCAGAACCGGGTGCCGTATTTATCTGCGGCGCCGTTTTCCAGCTTTTCACCGTTTACATAGACTTCAATGCCGTTGCAGGTCATGGACAGGGTTACATACTGCCAGTCCGCGGAAGCCTGGGTGGCTTTTTCGGATTCCGCTGTGGAAAGGCCAAACGTAAATGTATTCTTCAGAGATTTTGCCGCTTCAAAGTTGCCGCCCTCGGAGAATACCGCGTTCAGATTGTTTGTCATGTAAAGCCAGGAGCAGTTTGAGATGGGATCTTTCTCTGATTTCGGATCATAGATCTCTTTTCTCGTGTCAAAGAATACCATATTCATGGGGTTGGCAACTGCATTGGCGTTATCGGAGCCTACCTTGAACCAGAAGCCCACTGTCGCGCCGTTGAGCACCTGGCCCTTAAACGGATTGTTCACAACAGAAAAGCCGGTCTTGGTGTTGGCATCTTTATTGCCTGCCACATGGGCAACCTTTACTTTATTGCCGTTGATCTGAGCCTCTTCAAAGGAAACGGAGCCTGTACCCACATCCTTTACCTGGCTTGCGTTGTTGAGCAGAGCTCTGGCATCAGGCTTTGTCACATCAGCGGCAACACCGATCTTGGCAGATTCTTCCGTGTAAAGGGCCTGAATCTGATCTGCGGACAATGCCTCTGTATAGAAAGAAATATCGTCTACTCTGGTGTCATAAACCGTATCCACGTCCGGAATGGTCTTGGCGCCGCCTACGGTTACCGCCACGGGAATAGTGAAGATTCCCATGTCATAATCTCCTGTCAGCGTCATATATTCCTCGGAAGCGGCCGCGCCGTTCACATAAAACTCAGCGCCGCTTTCCTTGAAGACAACCGCGAACTGTGTCCACTTGCCTGTGCCCAGAGCCGGGTCAAAGTACAATGTGGCGGAAGCAGGCGCGAACATATCGTCAAAGGAAATTACCGCCGCGTTCTGATCTGTTTTTTCCGGGATGTAAGCCCAGTAGGTCAGGGTCAGATCGCCATCCGCATCCATAAACGGGTTGTCAATGTCCAGGCCGGAAATACTTCTGTATGCTTTCTGGAATTCACTGTTGATCTTAAAAGCGTCATCCAAAGTGGCTGCGGCCGCGCTGTCATTGGCCGCGTCGCCGCCGGAGCCCGCGGATTTTTCTTTTACCAGACTTTCAACGTAAATGGTATCTCCCAGAACCAGCACGTTGCCTTTCTGGCTGTCATAATAAGTACCGGGCTGGTTGGAGGTAACGGTTTCATAGTAATGAGCGTTGCTGCCGTCGCCCTCATAAACAAAACCGTTGCCGTCCAGCTTCTCATTGCTGCTGGCTTTCTGATCTTCGGTCTTCTTTACATGAACCTTATCAACGGTTGTGACCGCGCCATACTCTGCTTCATCGTTGAAATCAGGAATTGAAATATAATTTCTGATACCGCCGCTGAAATCCACAACCTTGGCCGGCTGGGGAGCGTCCGCCGCAGATGCTGCCAGTGATACCCCCGCAAATCCCGTTACGGTCATTGCAAAGGACAGAACTGCCGCAGCTGAGCGTTTCAAAAACAAACTGCATTTTTTCCTCATACTTCTCTTCTCCTTTTTTATTTACTCAATACAACAATGGTGCTATTTTTCATTTTACACCATTTTTGCAAAAAGTCAATTCAAAGGAGGGATTTTGCCAGATAATTTTTCCCTTTCCAGTTTCTGTTCAAAAATGTGTTCCGCCCCGCTGTTTTATTTCAGATGCGCCCGCAGGATCCGCCGTTTTAAGGCAGGCCAGTGAAAGGGAATCAGCGGATACAGATAGCTTTTTCCGGATATGGTCCGGTTAAAGGCAATGCAGCAGACAATCAATACCGTGCCAAGGATAAAGCCCCAAAGGTTCAGCAGGGCCACGGATGTCAGCAGGATGATCCGCATGAATTTCAGGGCATACCCGAATTCATAGCTTGCCTGGCTGTAATTTGCCACCGCCACAAAAGCCATATACAGCATGACCTCACTGTTGAACCACCCGGATTTCACTGAAAATTCGCCAAGAACCAGCGCGGTGATCACACTGAGAGGCGTTGTGAGAATATTGGGGGTATTCAGCGCCGCCAGCCGCATGCCGTCGATGGCAAGCTCCAGCAGGATCAGCTGCAGATAAAGAGGAACATTGACCTCCTCCTTCACTACAATGAAAGCCAGGGACTGGGGGATCCACTGCCGGTTCTGCATCAGCAGCAGAAACACAGGCGTCAGAAACAGCGTCACCAAAGTGATCAGAAACCGGGAAAACCGAAGATAGGTGCCGGTCACGGGAGGAAAATAGTAATCGTTTGCCTCTTCTGTCACGTCAAAAAGAGACGTGGGCATGATCATCACGGAAGGAGAATTGTCCACCATTACCACAATATTGCCCTGAAGCACAGAGGCCGCCGCCGTATCCGGACGTTCGGAATACTTTACCTTTGGAAACGGATTGATCCACCGGGATGTGTAGAGCACCTCCGCCAGACTTTGCTGATTCATGGTAAGCGCGTCTACGTCAATGTCCCGGATGCGCTTTTTCAGCCCCTGTAAAAACACATGATCCACCCGGTTCTCCATGTAGCAGACCACAATATCCGTCTTGGAGCTTTTCCCGGCGGTAAAGATCTCCATGCGCAGCTCAGGGCTTCGGATCCTGCGGCGGATCAAAGCGGAATTGAAATTCAGGGTTTCTACAAAACCGTCCCGGGAGCCTCTGAGCACCTTGTCTTTTTCCGGCTCCTGCACTCCTCTGGCCGGATAAGTCCGGCAGTCGATCATCAGCCACTGCTCATATCCCTCGATATACAACAACACAATACCGGTCAAAAGCCCTGTGACAAGAGCCTCCTGGTCGGTCTCCAGGTTTGCCTCCACATAGGGGATCACCCTCTTGGAGAATTCATGGGCGTTTTCCGGAACCTCCGTTTCCTTAACGCTTTGAAATACCTCCATCACCTTTTCCATGATCTCATCCTTGATCATTCCGTCAACAAAATAGATCACCGCTCGGCGCCCGCCAATGATAATGGTCCGGTATACCAGATCAAAGCTTTTGTCTATGGCATACTTTTCGTTGAACTCCTTTACCAGCTGTTCAAAATCTTTTTCTTTCATAAGATCACACTCCTGCCGCTGCCGTAACAGCTTTTTTCAATCGGCGCCCCTTTTTTGCGCCAACAGGAAAAGCCTGCTTTTACGCAGGCTTTTTCAATAGTATCTTATGAATTCTCAAAATTATACATGAACCGGGCGTCCCGTCATTCTGACGTGCTGCCAAAGCCGCCGTTTCGGGCGCCCTGCGCGTCATCGTCCACGGTAATGCCGTACTCCACGAAGATTCCCTGCATGAATCCGTCCCCCGGAGACAGCCGCAGGGTTCTGCCCTCCCTGGAATCGTTTGTGAGCTTTACAAAAATATGGCCTTCATTGTCGCTGAAATAATAGTCGCTGTCAATGATGCCCACCGTATTGTTCATCTGCAGCCGGTATCGAAACCCAAGCCCGCTTCTGGGATAACATTTCAGCACCCAGTCTTCCTGCATGGAAACCCGGATCCCCGTAGGAATCTTTACCGTTTTTCCCGGCTCCAGCAGAATCTCCCGGGGTGTAAAGAAATCATATCCCGCGCTGCCTTTGGTGGCCCGCCTGGGCATCCTGATCTCATCGTAGGCCCGGCGCACAAGGGACTCCTCTGTGGGACCGAAGCAGTCGTTCCATCCTTCCAGAAACTGACCAAAGCTTACCTTTTCAAATCTTGCGATCCTTTTCAATCCACTTTCCTCGCTCTTTCGTATTTTGTCAGCAGTGAAGAACCACCTTTTCACCGGACAGGGTGGCGGGCACGTCAATGACCCGCTGGTTTGCGCTGCCTTTCCAGTGAAGCTTGTTGTCTTTTTTGTCGATCTCAAATTCTCCGTCCACCAGAACGTCCACATACTGCATGACTTCCAGATCGGAAACGCTTTCCCACAGGGAACCGGTATACATCCAGACAGTCTTGTCCGGAAACTTCTCCCGGATCTCCTTTGCAAGCGCGGTCACGTCTTTTACATTTCCATAATACAGCGGATCCCCGCCGCTGAATGTAATGCCGGAAATATAGGGCTTTTCCAGCTGTTCAAACAGCTCCTGCCTTGCGGCTTCGTCAAAAGGCAGGCCTCCGTTTGGATCCCAGGTGACGGGATTCTGACATTCCTTGCAGCAATGAGAACAGCCGGCTACCCAGAGCACCACCCGCAGTCCGTCTCCATTCAGCATGTCATCTGTGGTTATGTTGTGATACCTCATATCCAAACCTCTCCGTCACATACTCTTTCTTTCGCTGATCTCCGCCATTTTAGCGTCATTCAGGCGGGTGTCGCCTTTCACTCTGGAGTAGGAAAGATAGCCGTTCATCCGCTCGATCTTGGTAAGATTGCGGCTGCCGCACTTGGGACACACGTCCATCTCCAGCTCCTGATGGCCGCAGTCGTCACAGTAGGCCAGAGAAAGGTTGACTCCTTCGTAGAGGCCCATGTCCATGGCCCGGCGCACAAGGGTCTTGATGGCCTCAAGGTTGTAATCGATAGGATACTTCACATACTGGATCTTGCCGCCGTTGGAAAGCTCCCAGAACCGATATTCCAGATCCTGCTTATTGATGGGAGTGATATCCTCCGTCACATGACAGTGGAAGCTGTTGCTTACATACTCTCTGTCGGATACATTTTCAATAATACCGTATTTTTTCCGGAACTGCTTTACCTGCAGGCCGCAGAGGCTTTCTGCCGGCGTGCCGTAAATGGCGTACAGGTTGCCGTCTTCCTCTTTGAACTCGTCGATCTTTTTGTTGATATACGCCAGTGTTTCCACCGCGAACCGGCCGTCCTCCACAAGGGACTTGCCGTTGTGCAGCTGCTGCAGTTCATTCAGGGCCGTAATGCCAAAGGACGCGGTGGCAGTCTTCAGCAAAGGCTTGATCTTGTCGTGGATGCCCAGCCGTCCGCCGTAAAATCCGCCCTCACAGTAGGCCAGAGGATTGGTGGACGCCCGCATTTCTCCCAGGTAAGCATAGGTGCGGATGTGAAGCTGGCGGATCAGATTGAGATAATAATCCAGCACTTCATGGAAATCTTTGCTCTCCTGCTTTGCTTTGGCGTAGATCATGGGAAGATGAAGGCTTACCACACCGATATTGAACCGGCCGATAAATACGGGACGGTCGTTTTCGTCCTTGGGGTGCATGCCTCCCTCCCGGTACCAGGGAGACAGAAAGGCGCGGCAGCCCATGGGGCTGATGATCTCCCCATACTGTTTGTACATACTTGCGATGTAGCCTTTTCCCGTAAGGCTCAGCCAGTCCGGATACATGGTCTTGGCAGAGCATTCTATTCCCGCTTCAAACACATGCTCCAGTTCTTTCCCCGGGCCGTGGAGATTTTCGTCGTACAAAAACACGATCTTGGGGAACAGCACCGGCTTCTTGCAGTCCTTTTTTCCCTGTCCGTTCTTGCGGACTTTTAACATGGCAATGGTGGCCATCTGCGCGAAACGGCCTGTGCCCGTGCCTGCCGTCACCGTAATAAACGGATAATCGCCGCGGCTGGATGCAACGGTGTTGAACTTGTACTCCCAGCCCTGGAAGCCCTGTTCAAAATCGGTCTGCACGTCCTTTTCCGCTTCTTTCTCCGCCACCTCACGGCTGACGCCCATATCCATATATTTCTGAATGTATTTCTGGTAGGATTTTTCCGCGTAGGGCTCCAGGATCTTTTCCGCGCTTGGCACGGTAAATCCGCCGTACTGCTGGCTGGCGGCGCTGAGCACAATATCCCCGATCACATCAAATGCCACTGCCAGGGTCTTGGGCTCATTGTACCACAGATTGCCCATTTCAAAACCGCCCCGCAGCACATTTTCCACGTCAAACAGACAGCAGTTCATGGTGTCCCGCCTGGCCGACATGTCGTGAATGTAAATATAGCCGTCCCTGGCCGCCTGCAGCTCTTCCGTAGTGAGAAAGAACTTCTGATACAGCTCCTTGTTCAGCTGGTTGAAGATCAGGCTGCGCTTTGTGGAAACAAGGGCGCTGTCGCTGTTGGAATTTTCCTTGTCGCCGATGTACATAATGGACTGGCTCTTTGTGTAGACCTCATCCAGCATTTTTACAAAATCCTGCTTGTAATTGCGGTAATCCCGGTAGCTCTTTGCCACCTGGGGATCCACCTTTTCCAGAGCGCCCTCCACGATGTTGTGCATCTGGGCGATCTGCACCTCTTTCAGCCCCAACTCCTGTATTTTTTCTTCCACAAACTGGCAGATATAATCCAGGTCCTGCTGTGTAAATTTGATCAGCGCGCGGTAAGCGGATTTGTTTACCGCCACCACTACCTTCTGCACGTTGAAATCTTCTTTTGTGCCGTCTTTCTTGATCACCTTTACATCCTTCAACATGAAACACGCCTTCTTTCTCTTCTTATGTATCCCCATGGTTTTTTTTACAAACCACAAGATATGGCTATTTGAATTTATAATACAACATCATGTAGTATAAAGTCAACGGCTATTTCCAGATTTATTGATTTTATTCATTTTCATCAGCTGCCGTCCCGCAAAGACCGCCAGGATCAAAAATCCGGCGCCTCCCAGCAGTCCTGTTGAAACAGGGCCTATAAAAGGCGAATATTTTTCTGTTCTGCAGAAATAGATGCCAACCGAAAAGAAAGAGCTGAACACGGAAAAGGCAATGGCGGAGCTTGCGCAGCTCTTTGTACGGCACCAGAGCCAGGAAAAAAATGTTCCCAGGACAAGGCAGAGCACCGTCATGGCCGCCATGCCCGTAAAAGGATAGCCGGCATAACCGGTTCCGTAATAATATCCCATCTCGATCAGAGGTCCGTACCACAGCGCCCACGCTACGCCGCCAATCAGCACCGCTCCCGGCATCCGGTACCGTTCTAAAAGCTTTGGAAGCAGATAGCCCCGCCATCCAAGCTCCGACGCCAGGGACGGCACCAGGTTCAGCACCGGAAGAAACAGCATACTGATCAAAATCTGGGATCTTAAGGCGCTCTGGATCTGTTCCCGGGTGTAGTCTCTTCCCGCCTGGGCATACAGCTCTGTGTACTGCTCTATACTGTGCTCCATATGCAGATCCAGCATGGACGGCCGCACAAGAAAATAAAGGGCCGCGCCAAATACAACGGCCAGCACCGGAAGCAGCCAGGCCGCTCCAAACACCAGCATGGTGTTCCGGTCGGTTTTATCCGGCCGCAGGTACATGTCAGAAAATCCTTCCTTTGTGACAATCCTGGTAAGCAGATTGCCCAGAGCCGGCATAAACAGCACGGCAATCAGCAGCACTGGCGCCATGCGGGACTGGAGCCCGCCGTTGGCGATCATGGCGTATTCAATGAACCATGCCGTCGCAAATGTTATCCCCAGATAAATTCCGATCTTTTTCATAAACTTCCTCCGTTTTCCATTTACCGCAGAGCCGCTTCCAGCTGCTTTGCATTTTTCTCCATCAGACTGACATAGGTCTCTCCCGATTCAAATTCCTCCAGGGTTACGGTATGGCAGGAATGGAACACGGCTTTTTTGGCGCCGGTCTCCTGACATAGCGTATCCGCAATCTTCCCGCTGCTCATTTCCAGCTGAAAGACTACCGGGATCTGCTGCTCTCTGATGATCTGGATCAGCCGGATCACAGAGGCGGCGGAAGGCTCGCTTTCACTGCTGCATCCCGGAAAGGCCGCGTAATAGGTAAGTCCGTATTCCTCCGCGAAATACCGGAACGGAAACCGGTCTCCAAAGAAAATCACGGAACGTTTTCCCTCTGCGACAATTTTCCGGAACCGGGCGTCCAGCTTTTGAAGCTGCCCCAGATACGCTTTCAGATTCCGCTCATACAGCCCGGCCTGCTCCGGCGCAAGCTCCTGAAGCGTCCTGCACAGCTGCCCGGCTATGGTCATCACATTTACAGGGGAAGTCCAGACATGCTCGTCAGGTTCTCTCCGGGAGGAGCTGCCGTCAGCCTTTCCGCCCGGCTCATACATTCCGTCGGTGATTTCCTCCTCCAGCAAATCCACGCAGTCTGTCAGGGCAAAGGTCTGTCCCTGAAAATTTTCGGCACCGGAAAGCACCTGTTTGACCCAATCCTCTGATTCTCCCCCCACATAAAGGAACAGATCGCATGTTTCTATGGCGATCATATCCCGGGGAGCGGGCTCGTAAGTATGGGCCTCCGTGCCCGGCTTCAGCAGCATGGTAATCCGGGCGCTGTCTCCCGCCAGCTGTCTTGCCAGGTCATAGGGCACAAAACCGGTTGCCACAATATTCAGTTTTCCCGTTTCCTCATGGTCTTCCGGCCGGCTGGCGCAGCCGCACAGCAGCAGCGCCAAAAACAGCAGAAACAGCAATCCTTTTTTTGATCTCATGTTTTCCATCCTTTTCTGAGGTATTGTATCACATTTTTCTTTGTGCTACAATGTTCTCATGGAACAATTAAAAAAAGACATACAAAACGGACAATTTCAAACCTGTTACCTGTTATATGGGGAAGAGACCTACTTAAAAAGGCAATATAAACGCCGCCTGACAGAGGCTCTTCTGCCCGGGGGGGATTCTATGAACAGCTCCCGCTTTGAGGGGAAGGGGATCTCCGTTCCCGGCCTCATTGATCTGGCGGAGACGCTTCCCTTTTTTTCAGAGCGGCGCCTGATCCTGATCGAAAACAGCGGTTTTTTCAAAAGCGCCTCATCCCAGCTGGCGGACTATCTGCCGGACGCGCCCGGCACCACTGTTTTTGTCTTTGTGGAGGAGGAAGTAGACCGGCGAAACAAGCTGTACAAGACGGTAAAATCCCTTGGGCGGGCGGTTTCCTTTGACCGGCAGAAAGAAGATGTGCTGGAGCGCTGGGTTCTTGGCATCCTGAAGCGGGAAAACAAAAAGATCTCCAGACAGGCTCTGCGGCTGTTTTTTTCAAAAACCGGCCTGGACATGGAGATCATCCATCAGGAGCTGGAAAAGCTGCTTTGTTATTGTCTGCAAAAGGACACTGTTACCCCGGAGGATATCGAAGCGGTCTGCACTGCCCAGACACCGGATCAGATCTTTGAAATGATCAACGCCATCTCCGCAAGACAGACCCGGCAGGCAATTGAACGATACTACGACCTGCTGCTCCACAGAGAGCCGCCCCTCCGGATCCTGGCTCTTTTGGTGCGGCAGCTTCATGTGCTGCTGCGGCTGAAAGATATGGAAAGGCAGGGATACGCCCCGTCTGTCATCCAGCAGAGATCCGGACTGCCCTCCTTTGTTGCCCGGCGCTGCCTTTCCCAGGCGTCCCGGTTCACCATGGATGAGTTGACAGGCGCTCTTGAGGCCTGCGCCTCCACGGAGGAGGACATCAAAACCGGCAGGATCGCCGACCGGATGGGCGTGGAGCTTCTGATCGTCACCTGCAGTTCCTGAATTGGAGTGTGCCGCCTATGTGATCCGCACAAAGGAAGAAAACCTGCCGTCAGGTCGCCTTAATCGAAATCATGGAGCAACGCAGTCCCGGCTTTCCTTTCACACATGGGCTCTGCCCCTTTCTTTTTCATAGGCTATTGCCTTGTCCAAAAAACTCCTCACAAAGGAAGGATTCGACGGATAATAGAGATGCGGAAACCCCAGCCAGTAATGCTCCCCGACCATCACGCAGGGGTAGCTTTTGCCTGAGACGGGTCTGACCGCCAGACAGCCATGTCCGTTATCCACGCTGTCATAATAGTGAAATTCATGCCCCCGGATCTTTTCTCCTTCCGGCAGAAAGAATCCCCCTTTTTCCTCCAGTTCCACATACCCAAAACGCACCAGCCTGCCTGTATCGAAGCAGACGCCGGGGATAGCGCCCACCATGGCGCGGCTGTTTCCCTCCTTGTCTTTGACGGCGGAATGCAGGTACATAAATCCTCCGCATTCCGCCACCGTCGGCATCTGGTTTTCAAAGGCGCGCCTTATCTCTGCCAGCAGTTCCATATTGGCGCCAAGGGCGTCCGCGTACAATTCCGGATAACCGCCGCCGATCAGAATCCCGCTGCAGCCATCCGGCAGCTTCTTGTCACGCAGCGGAGAAAAGTACTCTATTCTCGCTCCGTACTCTTTCAGCATCAGGAGATTGTCCTCATAATAAAAGCAGAACGACTCGTCTCTCGCCACCGCGATGACAGGGGCGCTTTTACCGGCGGTTCTCCTGTGATCTGCCTCTTCGGCCGTGGCGGTAAGCGTCTTTGCCTGCTTTGCGATCTGTATGATCTTTTCCACGGAAACCATCTTTTGAAAGGTTTCCGACAGCGCTTCCAGCCATGCTCTGCTATGGGCGATCTCGTGCGGCATTGTCAGACCCAGGTGCCTGCTGCCGATGCGAAGCTGCTCCTGCTGTTCAAAATATCCCACAACATGGATCCCCAGTTCTTTCTGGATCAGCGGACCAATCATTTCATAGTATGACCCGCGGACCCGGTTCAGGATCACTCCTTTGATCAGGCGCACACTGTCATATGCCAGGAATCCCGCGATCAGAGGTATCACGGAGCGCCCCATTCCCTTTGCGTCAACCACAAGAATGATTGGCGTCTCTGTCACCCTTGCCAGATGATAGGAGGAACCTTCTTCACGGACGCCGCCAAGGCCGTCATAGAGTCCCATCACGCCCTCCATGACGACAAATTCCTCCTCCCTCCTGTTTTTCAGAAAAAGCGCCCTCGTTTCTTCCTCCCCGGTGAAAAAAGTATCCAGATTCTTTGACGGGACCCCAAGCACTTTCTCATGAAACATGGGGTCGATATAATCGGGCCCGCATTTGTAAGAGACGGCCTGCAGCCCCATCTTTTTCAATGTATGCAGCAGCGCGCATGTGACGGTCGTCTTGCCGCTTCCGCTGCCAGGGGCGGCGATCATCACCCGTTTCAGCTTCATTTTTACCTCCATTCCCAAGATGTCAGAAATCTCCGATTAAAAACACCGCGGCATCATTCTTCAGCCATGTTTTCTTCTCTTTCGGAGCAAAAGTCAAACGCACAGATCCACACGGGATTTTCCGCCAGCATCAGATGATGTTCTCCCGCTTTTTTTTCCCTGCTGACCTGCACCTGCACGATCTCTTCGTTTTTAACCGGAACCTGTGACAGAAGCTCTTTCATCTCACAGATGGTCTCCATGCTGACCGCGTTGATCACCACACGCATCCGCGGGTTTTTCTGATACAGAACAGAGACGATCTCCTTCAGTCTGCCGCCACTTCCTCCGATAAAAGCATGTGTGGGAACCGGCAGCCCAAACAAACCGTCCGGCGCTTCGGCGGCAACCACCGCAATATTGGAAAGCCCGGCCTTTTTCCGATTTTTCTCTATCAGACCGACGGCCTCCTCTTTCCGCTCGATCGCGTATACCTGTATGTCGTCGGACAATCCGGCGATCTCAACGGCGATGGAACCGGTTCCGCTTCCGATATCGTACACAGCGGCGGTTTTGTGCAGCCGCAATTTGCAGATACTGATCTCCCGCACCTCTTCCTTGGTCATGGGAACTTTCTCTCTGATAAACTCCCCGTCCGGTTTCCCATGGGTCAGTCTTTTCTCTGTGACGCATGGATTCCTGATCAGACAGGTGTACAATCCTTCCTCCCTTACCTCACAGCATTCTTCCGGCGTCAGCGCCCTGATCTGCTGCTCCGGATAGGACAACTGATAGCCCGCCAGAACCTGGCACCGGCTCATGCCCTCCTCCAGCAGCGATCTCCCAAGGGTTCTGACGTCTTCCGCGCCGGACATTAACAGGAATGTTTTTTTTGCGCCGCCGATCCTTCCTGCAAGATTCGCCAGTTTTTGTCCGTGCATGCTGCAGATGACCGCGTCCTCATAGCTTTCCCCCACACAGGCGGCCAGATAAGCAACCGAAGAAATCCCCGGCAGGATACGCAGAATGGCCCGCAGTCTGCCTGCGTCAATCTCCGCCTGCAGCGACCTGTACAGTGACCGGCATCCGCTGTAAAAGCCGCTGTCTCCGGAAAACAGAATCGCCGCCTTTCCGCCCTCCAGCGTCAGGCTTTCCTGCAGCTCTTTCAGATACGGGATGATCTGTTCTGCCTGATAATAGGGCTTTTTCTCTTTTCTAGGTCTATACGGCGCGATCATGCGCGCCGCGCCCAGTATCACGTCCGCCTGTTCGATCGCCTGACGTACTTCCAGCGTCAGGTTGCTCCTGCCGCCCATTCCCACGCCGGCCAGAATGATCTCCATGCTTTCCGGCAGCTTTACGTTCTTTCCGCAGAGATCTCCGATCTTCTTACAGGCCTCAGAAAAGGTGCAGCCCCGATCCTCTTGCCGGCTGCCGATTACATAAACAGGAACGCCGGTCTTTTTTGCCGCCTCCAGCTTTGCCTGATAGCCACCGGTCCTGCCGCTTTTTTTGGTCACCAGACATCTGATCTGATACTGATGGATCATCGCCTGGTTCATTTCTGCCGTAAACGGTCCCTGCAGCGCAAGGATCTGTTTGCCGGCAATTCCCTGTTTCATACAGAGCGCAAGGCTGTCCGGTCCCGGCAGTACTCTGACATACAATCTGCTCTTTACCTGCTCTTTGGCACAGAAAATCCCCAGTTCCTTGGTTCCGGTTGTCAGCAGGATATTGCCCTCCGTTTCCGCAAGGGCCTGCGCGCATGCCTCCATAGTGTCAAAATAAACTGCCTTTCCTCCGTCGTCGCTGCCAGCTTCTGTCTCCCGCCTGATCCGGATGCAGGGAATATCCGTTCCTTCCACTGCCGCCGCGATGTTCCTCGTGACCTCCTCCGCATAGGGATGGGTAGCGTCCACTACCGCCGCGAACTCTCCTTTTCCGATAAATTCCGCCATCTCCGGCAGATCCATCCTGCCCCGGCGTATTGTGGCAAAAGGACGTTCTTTTAAAAGGATCTCCCCGTATTCTGTCGCCACGCACAGCGTATGCCGGATCTCCGACGCCGACAGGCATTCCGACAGCCTCCGTCCTTCAGTTGTTCCCGCGAAGATCAGTATCTCTTTCAACTTGATACCCCCGTTTTGT
>CANQUC010000018.1 GCA_947626945.1 uncultured Lachnospiraceae bacterium
GGTGCAAGACGCTACATGAACATGGAACACCTGAACCACATGGAAGATGATCTGCAGCCTGATAACATAGCCGGCTGACTACCGGTTGCCAAACGGTTGAAACTGTTTTTGCGAAAAACTATTGACACTATCCCGGTCATAGTTTGGCGTCATGATATCAATTACCTTTTTATCAACACTGACCGTTCCTCTCAGATAATCCAGTAGCCTGCAAAACCTGTATCTTTTTCCAAAATCTCTTTATGTAACTTTTCTTCACTCTCCAGAATAAATCTTGCCGTTATCGGTTTGATCGCATCCACTAAATCATTTTCATTTTGCGTTAAATTTGCCAACCCGGCCTCTAAACCGTTTATTTTTATTTCATTACTATGGTTTCCCCAAATTTTTTTCAAATATCTGTCAGAAGACTGTTCCATTTCTTTTGTCAGATGCTCTGCCAATTCCCACATGCCAGGCACTCCATAAATAACAGAAAGTCTTGTCCCTACAATAAGTTTTGGCATGTTATGCCTTGAAAGATTTCTTTGTTTAATATCTTCCACAATATCATCAAAAATCTCCGAATGTATTTCCAGATGTTCTGTTCCCATGATTTACCTGGTAACCTCCTTTATTTTAAGGGATCCGTTCGTTTACCAACAAAACTCCTTCAAAAATAACACCGGCCATTTTTGCAAGGAGTTCCGCCTTTTTATCTTCCATAAAACTTTCCACTACTCCATTGGATTTCTATATAGTGATCCACATCTTCTGTTTTGATAATGTTACGAAAATCCGAAATGGTTTCCCTGCTGAATATACCTTTATATGCGCCATCTCTCCCCATCAATACCTGCAGATCTGTCGAATCTGCACAATCTGCAAGTGTTGTAATTGTCCGCTTTGCGGGAATACAATTATTTCTGAAATGTCCCGTAATACTTCCATGATGTGAAATGCAATAATATGTTGAATTACACAAATATGGCTTACAAGTCGATACATTCTCCCAACCTTCAGTCTCCATGTCCCCGGTAAACAGCATGCTTTTTCCGTCCAAACAGATCTGATATAAGACAGACGCATTATTTATATTATTTCTGGGCGCTTTGTTTTTCTTATTAAAACTGGCGGCAGGATACAAAATATGAATATGTTCCGTAGAATTTCCAATAACCGGATCTACAAATCTGACCCCTAACGCCTGTAACTGTATAAGTATTCTAATATATGTAGCTTGTTTCCATGGATATTGTGTATTCATCCATACCTCGGTGTCCTTGTCGATCCATCCCTCTTTGATTAGGTGTTCAATTCCATTAATGTGATCGTAATGCAAATGCGTAATCAAAAGTTTTGATATTTTTTTCACTCCAAATTTATAATGAATATCTTCCATACAAAAGTTTAAATTTGAACGATAATTATGATTTTCTGTAAAATCATACACTGAGCAGTCTACCATCCAGATATTATAATTTCCATTACAGCAGAAAACAATCATACTGCAATTTCCATGTCCAACCCTAACATGATAAGAGTACACACCGGAAATATTCTCCAAAAAATCTTTCCGTTTATTTTCATAATTCTCATATGAAATTAAATTGATCAACTGTCTACTCAACTCTGTATACATAACTGCCGTTGGATCAGTTTCCGCTGTCTGAAAATGTTCGCCATCAAATAATACAAACTCTCCCTGTGAAATTTGATTCCATATACCCGGCTGTCTTATCTCTCTTAAATTAATGTCATATGCGTCAATATTATATATATCATCTATACTGTCCTTCAGTAAAATCATCTGGTCACGATATAATTCTCTGACTGCCAGTTTATTATCACTGCTCATATAATAACCATGCACAAAGTATAACCCTTTTTTTAACTCTTGTTCGCTTTTCATCATAATGTTTATTCTCCTATTCAAACACAAGTGTCTTTTGACTAATTTTTATCAAATGTGTATTGTTTTGATATTATATTATCAAAAATAAATTGCGTTATCAACATTTTTATTTGAAAAGATTCTTTCTATTCTTAAACAAATTTTAAATGATGAATTTCGAACGGCAATCATTTTCGACCAGGCGAAGTCATTTAGGAAGTTCCCTCTCGTCCCCAAATAGTTTCATTTACCAAAAATTCAAATATAATACAAAAAGCTATTGTATATTTTTGACAACAATATTATAATATGATTTGTATAGAAACTTTTGTTTGCACTTTTATAAAAAATGACCACTATTTAAAGGAATTGCTTTTACCAAAAAAACTCAAGAAATTAAGCTAGAGGAGGCACAACAATGACAGAAAACACCAAAAACACTGAAAAGATGTTGCAGTTCAGACCCTCGGTTTTGGCAGCCTGTTTTAAGGATCAGCAAGGCCAGGAACTGATCGGCGAAGCGCATCTGGAAGGACTGGTCATGCAAAAATGCAGCGGAAGAGAGCTATTTTATTCCAATGCTTTTATGGTCGCCACCGGAAAGACATCTGATATAGTTACAGAAAAATATTACAGAATACAGGACAGAGTGTTTTTTCGTGCCTTTTCCAAAATATGTCATGATTCGAATTTTTGCAACGAAAAAAGCTGCAAGCAAAATGACGCAACAGCGGCAGAGTATGTTTTGGAATGTAAACCGAACGCCTGTGAAAAATATAAGGAGCTTGAAAATATATCCCCTGTTCAAGACGAAAAAAAAACCAGAACCGGGATCCACTATATATGTCCGCAAACAAAACTGGACGAGATCGCGTTTCCGGTAAAGCTTTATGATCGATATATGGGCGTACTGATCGTGGGCCAGATTTCTTCAAAGGAAAACCGGCCACAATTGGAAGCACGCATTCAGGAAAAACTGTCAACAAATAACGCCGGGGAAAACTCTGCTGAAAGTATTTTTTCACAAATAAAAAAGGTTGAAAACATGCCGCAACTTATCAACAAAATTGTTAATACTGTACTGGATATAGAAGAAGGCCTTATATCGTATTATAAGGAACGGCAGGATCAGTATATTTTTGAGAAAAGCAACGAACTGATCATTGCGTTTAAAAATGATATTGAGACAAAAGAAAACGATTCTAGTGTTTCCGAAAAATTGCTTTACCCAACTATTTCACACATTAAATATTATAACAAAATCGGGACCTGTATAAAAACGCGGTTACATGATTTTTGTAAAACGGTAGGTATAAAAAAATATATTGTGTTCACACCTGATTTTGAAAATCTCGGCAATAACGCATATGACAAAATTAAAGGTGCCGGAAACTCTGTTTTTCATTTTAACAATTGGCGAGCGGCTAACCAAAAAGATTCCATAACCGGTAATCTAACCAGCTATATCTCCGGTATTTCCAATGATCTTGATCTTCTCTTGGTGGCGGACAGTCCTACATATCCTATAGCGTTAGCTGTAAACAGCAGAGATTTTCTGCAGGATGTTTCCGGCGGCGAAAAAAATTTATTACAATGGACATTTGGCGAGGTATTTAAAAAATTCGCGGAATACTCCCAAATGGCCGGTCTGGAAGCAAAATCCGATTATTACCGGTCATATTTGGACAGTTTTATGAGCATTCAGCGCCACGAGCTCGGTCAAAGCAACGCCGGATATGAAATGTTAATTGAGGAGTTTAAAAAAAGGAGACACCTTTTTGAGAAAGAAATCATGGAATTGGGAATCTTGAAAAAGGTTTCCATTCCTGTAAAGGAATTTTTAAAACACAGCGATGATTTTATTGCGGATTCCGAAGGATATCTGTACACTACCAAGGTGCGGACTCTGTCTTCAAAATATCTTTTGGATTTTTCTGTTGAACAAAAAATATATTTTTATCCGTATGAAACATTTTTGTTTAAGTGGAATCACATATACGATGTACAGGCCAGAAGTAAAAATCTGGAATTTTTATATCCTCAGGTTAACAGTACAGACGCTGACCGACCGCTAATGTACGGGGATCCGTTAATGATCGAGCAGGCAGTCTATAATTTAACCAATAATGCCATGAAGTATGCTTTGCACGGTACCGTCGTGTCATTAAACAGCCGATTAAACAGGACTGAAAACCGGTATGAGATTATTGTAGAAAATCTGGGGGCTCCATTAAAATCGGAAAACGAGGCAAAGACCATTTTCCAATATGGGCAACGGGGCTCCAACAATGAAAAAGAAGGAAACGGGTTAGGACTGTTTCTCACAAAGCAGATCGCCAAAGCTCATAGAGGAGATGTGTTCTGTCAGACAGAGACGCTCAGTCCCTATAACTGGGGAATTCTTCAGTTATATATAAAATATTTTGAAGGGGAAAAAAGCAGATCCCTTTGTAACGACGAACAGCTATATCTTGAGCTGAAAAAAGAATGGAAGGAAAAACAGAGGGAAATATCTCACTACTCCGCTGGCAGTATGCAAGAAACCGATTTTACCCCTTTGTATGTTCATCAAAATATATTAAACGGAACCGCAAAGTTTAAATTTACTTTTTGGATTCCCTATCAGAAATAACAGACGGAGGATAAGACTATGAAAATATTTATTTTAGAAGACGACGGCAATTGCAGCGGCGTCATAGAATGGCTGAAAAACAGAAGTGATGAGATAAAGCTTGTAAAGAATCTGGAGGACGCCTGCTATTTTCTGGAATATGAAGCCGGGTATACAGCTTATGATAAATTCATTATGGACGCCTCTCTTCCCGGCGCCAAAATCCTTCACTGTAATGGGAAGGAAAAAAAATATATGGGCGCCCTGAATGGAATCGATTATATATTTAATACTTTTCCTGATCTGGGAATTGAACTGAAGAAAGAAAAAGTCGCGATATTGACCGCTTTTGCTCCTCAGGCCAAAACCTATATGCAATTAAACAATTACAAAGACACCGTCCAGATCATCAATAAAAATGATAACCATTTTAAAACCGTGCTGCAAGATTTTTTAGAAAGTTAATATGAGGTAAACCATGCAAAACTTTATTAATTCCTATGAACTGAATTTTTCAAATAGCTGCTATAACGGAAATATAAAAACAACCATTTACAACATCGAGGAGCATTTGAGAAGTTTCCAAGATTCCGGCTGTTTTAACATACTGTATAACAGTTGGGCGATCGAGAAAAAAGAATACACCAATCGGCTCAGTACGGTAAACATGACATACCAGACTTACAGCCTTCATGACGCTTCACACGCGGAAGCAATTCTACGTCAGATTGCCTGTTTTTTGGGCGAAACCCGTATTCGCCAACTCTCACCTACCGACGCTTGGCTCATACTGGAATGCGCATACTGCCACGATCTGGGAATGGTGGTTACCGCAGAATCCCTGTATAATGAGCTTATCTCCATACAGCAGGAGGAGTTTGAAGCCTTTTCACGCAAGATGTATGAAAGTGAAAATAACGACGTCAGATTGTCCTGGAGCTATCTGGAGCCGCTGTTTATCTTCGGGCACCAGAAAAAAAACGAAATGCATGAGTGGGAGGAAGAAAGCGCTGAAAAGCGCAGAAATATCGAAAACTTATCCCGTATTTTTAAATCTGAGAAATATAAATGGCCGGCCCATTTTATCAAAGCATTTATGGTTCTGATCGAAGAAAGATGCCGTCCGAAGCATGCGAAAATGTCACATGACGTTATCAAAAACGAAGCAGATGAAAAATCCTATGAAGGATTGATCCCTCTGAGATTCCGACATCTAATTGCGGAAATCGCCGCCATTCACACAGACTCAAGGGAAAGTGTACTCAAAAAGCTTGGGCGAAAGATCCAGGGCTTTGGTGGAGATTACGCGCACCCCAGGTTCGTTGCCGAGCTTATTCGCATCGGTGATTTGCTCGACATGGACAACAACCGGTTTAACAAATATCAATTGGCAGTAGCCGGAAATGTAAGCTATAACTCTTTTGCTCATCAATTAAAGCACCGGGCCTTGAGAAATTTTTTGGTAACTCCGGAAACCATACGGGTGGAAGCTGATTTTACCCGGGAGGACGCACAGAAAATTCTTCAGGGAGACAGTTTAGAACAGTTTTTTAAACATCAGCAGAACCAAACTGCAAATCTTTCATATGACACCGAAGAGCAGAAAAACGACACGCAAAGAGATGATGATAATGAAGAGATCGCTATGCTGGTATTGAAAGCCTTTAAGGAATTAAGCGGCTGGCTGCAAATGCTGCGGAAAGAGCTGAATTTCTTTTGCAGAAACTGGCTTATCATTGTTCCGGATGGTCTGACGGGAAACTGTCCATACTTTGAAGAAGAAATACTCTTGTTAGAAGGAAAGACTGTCGATAAAGGCCTGATAGATCTGCGCTATCATATAACGGCAAAACGATCTTCTGAAATCATTGAAGGCGCCGGCTTATATGAAAATATTTTTATTGCGTTTATCCGTGAAATTCTCCAGAACTCCATGGACGCGACAAAAAGAAAGATCTATCATGACCTGAGCAGAAAGTCAAAAACTGGTTTCAAGAATCCTTTGGAATTTTATCAGTATATTTCCCGGGATATGGAAGAATATGCGATTGAAGTAGCCTGTAGCGCAACTTCAACAAATACTTTCATTTTAAGGATTCGGGACTATGGGATCGGTATTTCTTATGATTGCCTGCGAAAAATGCAGCACATCGGAGATATCCCAAGCTATAAAACCAGCAAGGAAGCCAAAAAAATGCCTCCATGGTGGAAACCAACCGGATCCTTTGGCATTGGAATGCAGACGATCTTCAGCTTTTCCAAGGAATTTAAGGTAAAAACAAAAACAGAAGAAGAACAGCTTCTGAGAAAAATGAAGTTTCACTCCACACAGATCGGGGGACAGATCGATTCCTATATTATCGATGATTCGGAAGAAACGCGCAATTTCAAATATGGGACAGAGATTACCGTAGATATACCTGCCCAGACGTTAGCACTGCTTCAGGAAAAAGATTATTTTGAAGAGAATCCGGATTATTTCGGCGACGCGGCGGCATTATTAAAATATAAAGTGCAGGAGGATGTCAACTATATATGTGGAAGCTTTGGCATTCCGGTAAAACTGTCAACTGATATTACAAACACGGCCGGGATTCCGGAACAATTTCTTTCCTTGTGTTTTGGCGCTTATTTTATTGAACTGGGTTCCAAAAAGACGTTTAAGACAAGCCAAATCAGCAAAGTACTGCCCTCTGTTTTCAACTTTGCAGATAAAGAAAATTACGGCGGTTTTTCCTGTTGGAGCAAAGACAATCATATCATGATCCGCTATCGATGGCAGACTAAAAAAGATAAGACTGAAGATGCGATTACTGTCTATTTTAATGAAATTCGAGTCGATGATCACAAATTGACCAATATGCTTCAATTTCCTTTTTTTAACGTTGAGATATATCTTTTTGATGAAAACGCGGAAGATTTTCTTCAGGTAGATCGCGACGCGTTTTTAAACGACAAACGAAGCTACATTGCCAATAGCATCTCCAATACCCATTTTAACTGTCTGAAATATCTGTTAGATCTGTGCGAAAACAGTAATGCCGCCCATGAGTTACAATATAAACTGAGCGTTTGGAGGGAATATTCGCGGGAAACAAGTGAAAATCTGGTAATACCATATTTCAATTTCTTAGTTAACAATCAGAAGATTTCAACCATACTCGTTGGCGTTGACTGGTTTGTACAGAGAAATGATAATATTTGCCGTATACGGCAAAGAAGCTTTGATAATACAATTTCTGTTGAACATGCTGATATTTGGCTGATGGACGTCCGGTATCGATACATATCTGAAGTGCAATTAAAACAAAACTATCTTGGTGTCGAACGGTTAATCATGGAGGATCTTTTTTCAAGCTGCATGGATCTTGCTGTATCAGAATTAGTTTGCCTGCCAGAATTTGCCGGAGATTATACAATTCTTTACAAGGTACATCTGCGTTCAAATCAGCCGTTGTCGATCGACACCGGCAGCTTTATATCATACGCCGCAATGCGATATGGCGAATTGAAGTCAAAAAACCGGACATTATCCAGAATCATCGTTCCCGGAATGGCTGCTTACAGAACCCTCTGTGTAAGTAGTCTGAAAGCGAACATTGGAAGTGAATTTGAAAGAAAATGGGACAGCGCGATTATACTGCCGATAATAATAGCAGAAATGGATCAATTATTTGCAATCAACGACTCCTCTGAGGCAGAATCGCTGATTGAAAATAAGTTTTTAGCAGAAGATAACATCTCTTATTTCAATATCCGGGAATATATCAAAACCAATGGTATTGTACGAGAACAAAAGAGTGAAGAAATTAAAATGGCTTATAAAAAACTGCTTCTTGACATATGGACGGAACTGCGAAAGATATCTTTATTATAATGATATCACAAAGAGTCGAATGCGGCGGCGGTGCGGACAAAAAATTGGACTTTCAGGGCTCCGAAAGAAGCTGGAGAAGTATGTATTCACGAGATAAAAACTGAAGCTGCATTAAAACTGTATCATCAATGCAGATCTGTAACAAAAACAACTCGTGTCCTGGGGGTATCCGTCAAAAAAAGAACTCTATAACTGGATCCTGAATGAAAGGACTGTCAAACCTGCAAGAAAGGGACTTCTCCTTGTCAATACGGCAGAGCATCACAGAACCCCACCTTTTGAAGTTAAGATGGAGGCAATCCATCGTTGCTTTCAACTTGGAGAAAATGTAAAATCAGTATCAAAAGAGATCGGCTATACCAGAGCCAGCATTTACAGTTGGCGGAAAAAATATCTTCAGGAAAGAACAGCTGCGCTGATGAATGACAAGGACATCAAACCGGACACGCTGACAGAAAGCTCCACTGATTCATCCCCCGATCTTGCACAGCTTCAGGCGCAGAGCAGGGATATGCAGATGAGGATCGATATCTGGAAAGAGACTATCAATAGTCTAAAAAAAGATCCCGGCATTGATCAGAAAACCCTCAAAAACAGGGAGAAAGCAGTGATCATCGATGCCTTAAATAAATATTCACTGTCGGTTCTGCTGGCTCAGCTTGGAATTTCAAAGAGCAGTTATCACTATCAGGAAACTGTCATGAAAAAATCTGATAAGTACATGAATCTACGCTCTATGATATGGTCAATTTTCCATGAGAACAGCTAGCGTTATGAATAACGGCGGTTCTATGGACTCCTGTAGCACAGGAATGTCATCGTTTCGGAAAAAGTGATCCGACGGATCATGCAAGAGGAGAATCTTGCTGTCAGCCGCAAACGGCGCAGAAAATACAACTCTTATCAAGGAGAACTATCTCCTTCTGTGCCTAACCGGATAGAACGGGGTTTTCACGCGGATAAGCCAAATCAAAAATGGCTGACTGGCATTACGGAGTTCGCCTTTCCGTCAGGAAAGATGTATCCTTCTGTACTGGTGGACTGCTTTGACGGCATGCTTCCGGGCTGGACGATCAGCACTACACCAGATTCTGTACTTGTTAACAGTATGCTCGATCAGGCCATATCCCGGTTTCCTAAAGAAGACCATCTACTGATACATTCAGGCGGGGGATGCCATTATCGTTGATTCGGTTGGATAGAGCGTATGAAAAAAGCGGGCCTGGAGCGCTCCATGTCCCGAAAAGGATGTTCCCTGGATAACGCGGCTTGCGAAAGATTATTCGGGCGATTGAAAAATGAGTTATTTTATTATCGCGAATGGACTGGAGTCAGCCTGTCAGAATTCGTTGACACATTAAATGAATATCTGGTATGGTATAACACAAAAAGGATCAAAACATCACTTGGAAATATGAGCCCTTGGGAGTACTGGCAGAGTCTGGGATTGGTCATATAATCAGTTCAGAAAATAACACAAGCGATAAGAGCTGCCGCACATATTCCGCCTCCGATGGCCGCTCATTTTGCCAATCGGCTTTTTTTGGCAATCAATTTGAGGATTCCCCTCCGCTTTGCAAAACTTACTCCATAGCCGGTGTCCAGTAATGCCGGTCATAAATATCGGTAAATCGGTAGGTGGCCTGTACTTCGCCGTCGCCCACGTCCACGTTGCTGACGGTGAGAGAATCCCCCGCCGCCATGGTCTCGCCCAGATAGTAACTGTCCTGAAAATCCCCGTCATAGATGTAATAGTCACAGAGGAAGTCCAGCTTGTCGCCGGGCTTTATTTCTGTAAGGCCTCTGGCAACGGTATCGGTTGTTTCTTCGTCATAATCTGCCTGCGCGCCGGCCACATAGCCCTTGGGGTGCTCGTTGTCAAAGGTAAGGATCAGATTCACCCGTTCGCCATTTAGCATAGCGGGTACCCGTCCGTTGATGCAGTAGTTTTCCCCGTCGTCTGTCTCATCCAGGAAATAGTAAGCCACCGGCTGCCCGTTGACGGCCAGCCATGTATGGTCATAGTCCCCCATCAGATTGCCGTCCTCGTCAAAATCGTAGACGTTATCCAGACCCAGGTCAATATATCCCTCGCCGTCGTCGTAAAATACGTTTAATTCCAGCGTCTGGATCAGATCCCACTGTTCCTCTTTTAAGGAGATCACAGGCGTTCCCTTGTCATTTTCCTCCCAGAGCAGCCGGCTTTCGTCAAAATGATTGTCCGTAAGGTACTGGGTGGAATCCTGGATCATCCGCCCGTCCAGAAAGCCGGTGTTGGATCCGGTCAGTCCGGAAATCGCGCTTACGTCTCCCGAAAGCAGATTTTCCAGAAGCTGGGAGATCATGTGGGATTCGCCCTGCCCGCCGTTCATCAGATCTCCCAACAGGGAGGGAAGCGGAGAACCGGTGCCGCCGGCCGCCGCCTGTCCGCCCACCTCAAGGCTGGCAAACTGCTTGATACAGCGGGTGTATTCCTCATCCATGCCAATCTCTTCATAGGTGCGGACCATCTTGTCTACGGAAGAGATCTTCTTGTAAGGAAAATAAATGGCGATGCCGTAGGCGTTGGTCATATTGGAGGAGGTCAGGTTGTACTTTACGGCGTCCTGCAGCACGGAAGCCAGTTTTTGGCCTTCGCTTGTGCCCATGTTTTTGGCCAAATGAACCAGGTCCACCTGATCGATGCCCACAGAACGGGCAAATTCTCTTGCCTGATTCCGGGCGTTTGAGACAGTCTGATATTCCTTGTTTTGGATCAGCTTGCCTGTGGACTGAGAAAAAGCAGTGAGCGCGTCAGGTCTGGTAGCCTCCAGCTCCGCCAGGTCGATCACCGAAAGAGTGGTCTGCTGTCCGCGGCATTTCTCATTGCAGACGTTGACGAAATCATCCGCGATCTGTCTGCCGATCTCAAGAGTGGACATGGAGGTGTTTTTGGAAAGCTTTGTCAGCCAGTTCGTATAGTACCAGCCCACGCCGCCGGGCTCCGTTTCTTCTGAGGCGATCAGGTAATCCCCGTATTGGGTGAGCATCAGCGCGTTTTCCATGGTGGCCATGAGGCAGGCGTCAAAACCGATGAAGTCAAAGGTGACGCCGCCGGACTTTAACGCTTTGTTGATGCCGGAAAGGCTCATGGAGCCGCTGCTTGGATATTTCTCGTCATAGCCGTAGCCGCTGATGGAGCCGCCGCCGTGATCCCACAGGATCAGTTCGTTTCGGTTGGCGGGGAAGTGTTCGGCACACCACCGGATGTATCCCGACAGGGTATCGGGGTTTGTCATGGAATCGCTGCCTGCGTTGGACACCAGGCAGGAAAGGCCGCCGTCTTTGATCTGATAGATCTGATTGACGTTGCTGCTGACTACCTGATTGCGCATGAACGGCAGCCGCCTGTATAAACAAGGAGATTGACGTTGCTGCCGATGGTGGCCGCTGCCATTTCCTGCAGATCGGAGGTGGCCATGCCGCTTTTGGATTCCAGGTCGGTACCGCACATGTAGACCATGATCGTCACGGTGTCCTTGCCGCCGCCTTTCAGTACGGTCCGCTTTGCTCTGGCCCTGGAAGAAACTTCCGTGTTTAAGATGCCGGTGTTGCTGCCGCCGGACCAGTCCCCGACGCTTCCCCCCATAGGAGGAAGTATTGGCATACAGCGGGTGACTTTGGAAAATGCCGCTGCCGCCTCCTCCAAGCAGACTGCCAAGGAGGGTTCCGCCGCCGCCCAGAAAGACTACCGCCGCAATGATCAGCATGGTCAGAAGTCCGCCCTTTCTGCCGGATGCGCCGCCGGAGAATGCCGCGCCGGAAAGCAGCTGTCCTGCTATATCGCCGATGTCCGGACCCTCACCCGTACCGCCGCCGATCATGTTTTTCTGTTGCCCTCTCGGCCGATTTTTATCTATAGTAATCCCTTTCCATTTGCGTTTTTGTTATGATTTTATTCCGGATGACCCGGTTGACGTCTCAAAAGAAATATCTGTTAAGACCATCCGACGCAGCGTCACCGGTATTTTTATGTTATCATATCATATTGACAGATAAATTGACGAAAAAATGTTATAGTTCCTGCTTTCTTGCGGCTTTGTGTATACAAATTGTTGCGAGGTTTGATAAATTTGATGTAAAAACAGGGAGAGAATAAACCTCCAGCTAAATATCATACTTTTAAAGTATATCAACATATTCTTTATACGAATTTGATGTTTTATATTGAAAGAATTATAATGACAACATAAAAAGAATGAAGCTTACGGGAATTATAAAAAGCTGGTAATCAGGAAGGTGGTCTGCATATGAAAAAGTTTTTTCAGATTGTACTGATAATGTGGCTGTTGGTTCTCCTGACTGCTTGCGGCCAGTCACAGAAAGACGGAAAAAACATAGCAGACAAAGCGGGAACAGCGAAACAGACGGAAGAAGTGCCGGTAAGTGGGAAAGAGTTGGAACCCGCATTTTCCGGAGAAAATGGAGTACAGGATACAAAAATGAAAAAAGCAGAGTTTGATTTTAATACAAAGACAGTCCTGTTAAGCAGCGGATATGAAATGCCCATCAATGGTTTGGGAACCTACAGCCTTCATGGGGAAGAATGTATCGATTCCGTAAAGTCGGCTTTGTCAAGTGGTGTGCGGCTGATCGATACGGCTTCTGCTTATGGCAATGAGAAAGAAGTGGGTCAGGCGATCCGGGAAGCTGTGGATGAGGGGATAATCAAACGGGAAGATGTTTTTGTGATTACAAAAATTTATCCGGGTAGTGAGATGGAAACGCCAGAGCAGTCCATTCAGGCCTGTCTGGACCGGCTGGATATCGGCTATATAGACATGATGCTTCTGCATCATCCCGATCCGAATGATGTAAAGGCCTATAAAGCCATGGAACAGTTTGTGGAAGACGGAAAGATCTGTTCTTTGGGACTGTCCAACTGGTATATTGAAGAGCTGACAGAATTTTTGCCGCAGGTGGATCTTGTACCGGCGCTTGTTCAAAATGAGATTCATCCCTATTATCAGGAAAATGACGTAATCCCGTTTATTCAGAATCTGGGGATTGTGGTGCAGGGCTGGTATCCGCTGGGCGGCAGAGGCCATACGGGAGAGCTTCTTGGCGATCCGGTCATTTCTGAAATAGCCCAGGCCCATGGCGTATCCTCCGCGCAGGTGATCTTACGCTGGAATCTGCAAAAGGGCGTTGTTGTGATTCCCGGCTCCAGTAATCCGGATCATATCAAAGAGAATACAGAACTGTATCATTTTCATCTGACAGAAGATGAGATGGAGCGTATCAATGCCCTTGACCGTGGGGAAAAGCATGATTGGTACTAAGGTGAGAAGTCAAAATAAGAAGAGGGATTGGCAGGGCCCTCTTTGGTCAAACGGCCAGTCCCTGTTTCAGTTCCCGCAGGAACGCGCCGGCAGCCTTCGAAAAGATCTGGCTTTTTTTCCAGACCACGGAAAGGTTTGCCTCCAGCGGTGGATTTAAGAGGCGAAAGCAAAGGCCGCTGTCACCGGAAGTATTGACAAGCTGATCCAGCGCCAGTGCATAGCCAAGTCCCTCCTTTACGAAACGGGAGGCGTTGTAGATCAGATCGTACCGCAGCAGGACGTTCAGTTTTTCGGGAGCAGTATTAAACCATGCGTGCATCTCACTGCTGGCGGCGGCCTGATGGGAAAGAATCAGCGGAAGACCGGTAAGATCGTCTGCGCAGATTGTGTCCTTTTCTGCCAGAGGGCTGTCGGCCGGCATTAAGACTCCCCACCTGTCTGTGACAGGCAGTTTCAGATAATCATATTTTTCCATGTCGACGGAACCGATCAACAGGCCAAAGTCAATGAGCCCGTTGTCCAGCCGTTCCCTTACACGCTCTGCGTCTCCGCTGTAGAGATGATAGCGGATCTGGGGATGTTTTTTCTGCAGATTTTTTGCTGTACGGGCAAAAAAGGATATGGCCTCTGTCTCACCGCCGCCGATGTGGATTTCTCCAGTAATATTTTCGTCGGAGCTTTCAAGTTCTGCTTTTGTTTTTTCCATCAGATCTACGATCTCTTCCGCCCGTCTGCGAAGCAGCATGCCGTCTTCTGTCAGAGTCACTTTTTTACCGCTCCGGATCAGAAGCTGTTTTCCAAGCTCCGCCTCCAGATCCATCAGCTGTCGGGAGAGGGGCGGCTGGGTCATATGCAGGGCCTTTGCCGCTTTTGTGATGCTTTCTTCCTTTGCTACTGTGAGAAAATACTGCAATACTCGTATATCCATCTGTACCCTCCGTTCGCCTGACTGATCATGTTGCTTTTCGCATAATCCTAAAACAATGATAGCAAACAAGTTCATACTTTTCAAGTATTTATATGTATATAAAATATGTATTTGGTATAAAATGATCAATCCGATATAATCAATACAAACATCAGGGAGGAAGTTTATGAAAGAAGAAACGGTTTTGAAAATCATGCGAAACGGGGAAACCGTGACAGATCCGTCTCCGGCTCATGAGGGAATGAATCAGCTGGCCCGGGAGGCCATGAAAATAACGGCAGAGTTAAACAGCGGATATCATGAACCGGAGGAGATCAGAAAGATTTTTTCACGGCTTATTGGCAAGCCGGTGGACGATTCCTTTGGATTGTTTCCGCCTTTTTATACCGAGTGCGGAAAAAATATTTTTCTTGGAAAAAAGGTGTTTATCAATTTTGCCTGTCATTTTCAGGATCAGGGCGGCATTTACATCGGGGACAACGTGCTCATAGGTTCCCAGACAGTGTTTGCCACAATCAACCACAGAAAAGACCCGAAAGCGCGCAGGGACAACTGTTTTGCGCCCATCCATATCGGAAATGGCGTATGGATCGGTTCTCATGTGACCATTCTGCCGGGTGTGACGATCGGGGATCATGCAGTCATTGCCGCCGGGGCGGTGGTCACAAAAGACGTGCCGGCAGGCGTGGTGGCCGGAGGCGTTCCCGCAAGGGTGATGAGCCGGATAGAAGATGACAGAGACACACGGGAAATAGGCAGATGAAGAAGTCAGGTTGATATGGTTGTAAAAGAAAGTGTTGCGGGGAATGGTAATTGCCGCGTAACGTTTCGGAATGGAGGTATTTATGAAAAAGAGTATTTCGCTTTTGATGAGTCTTGTCATGCTGACGGGGTTGTTGTTTGCTTTTACATTTTTTCGGACCAATCCTGTGCAGGTATCGGCAGCGGAGCAGCTCTGGTATGGCGATGTGAACAAAAACGGGGAAATTTCCACCGATGACGCGCTTCTTGTGCTGCGGCATGTGGTGGGATTGAAACAGATCACCGATAAAGAAGCGTATATACTGGCAGACATGGATCATGACGGAGAATGTTCTGTAACAGATGCCATAACGATCTTAAAAACGGCAGTGAGAATCGTAGGCAAAGTTCCATATACCCAAAAGACACTTGTGGTATATTTTTCCTGCACCGGAACAACGGAAAGGATAGCAAACGATGCTGAGGATATTCTTGGGGCGGACAGCTATCAAATTATAGCGGCGGATCCTTATACGGAAGAAGATCTAGCCTATTATACAAATGGAAGGGCGGATCGGGAGCAGCGTGATCCATCCGCAAGGCCGGCCATTGCCGGAGGCGTGAAAAATATGGAGCAGTATGACAGAATCCTTTTGGGATATCCCATCTGGCATGGGCAGGCTCCACGGATCATCAGCACTTTTTTGGAAAGCTACGACTTTTCCGGGAAAACAATTCTGCCTTTCTGTACTTCCCACAGCAGCGGGATCGGATCCAGCGATATGGATCTGTATCGCCTTGCGCCGGGGGCAAAATGGCTGAAGGGCAGACGGTTTGGAAGCGGAACAGCAAAAAAAGAAGTGGAGGAATGGCTTAGGGAAATGGAATTTGCAGAAAGAATCAAAATTTCCATCTGATTTTGGCTGATTTTATGCTTTTTGTTGAAAAAATAAGAAAAATCTTGTAAACTGATATGAACTATTACTGAGAAAACAGAAAGGTGCGAATCTGCGATGCAAACTGACAGAGATCGGATTGTTCAAAAGATCATGGAGAGGATCGGCCTGCTTTCGGGAAAAAAAGCAAGAATCCTGATTGCCATTGACGGCAGGTGCGCTTCCGGAAAGACGACGCTTGCCGAAGAGCTGCGAAAAAGTCTGGACTGTACGGTTTTTCATATGGATGATTATTTTCTGCGTCCGGATCAGCGAACCAAAGAAAGGCTTTTACAGCCAGGCGGAAATGTGGATCATGAACGGTTTCAGGAGGAGATCTTAGAGCCTCTTAAAGAGGGGATGGATGCCATCACATACCGCCCCTACGACTGTCACACGCAGCAGCTGCGGTCTCCCGTTACGGTAAACGCGGCGCGGATCGTGGCCGTAGAGGGCTCCTACAGCTGTCATCCGGCGCTTTGGCAGTATTATGACCTGCGCATTTTCCTGACGGTCAGTCAAAAAAAGCAGCTTTCCCGGATCGCGGAAAGAAACAGCGGTTCCATGGGGACATTTACAGAGCAGTGGATTCCGCTGGAGGAAAGTTATTTTCAGGCGACGGAGATTCAAAAGCATTGTGACCTTTGGTTTGAAACCTGATCAAACCCAAAGGGCCGAATCCGGAAAGGGATTGACTTGCTGCCTTCAGAATGATATAATGAACAATCAAGGAGAATGATATTATGGAAAACAAAGCACCAACCACCAAATTTCTGAAAGTTATGGCAATTCTTTTGATCATAATCCAGGCACTGGGCGTGGTGATTGCGGCGGCTCTGCTGATTAAGCCGGATTTATTGCCGAATCTGATGCCGAATTTGCCCAAAACGCTTCCCAACGGAATGCCTCGTGAGGCAATGTTAGCGCTGGTAATCGTGTTGGCTGTCGTGATGATTGTAATGGGTATAGTAGCTTTGATGCGCAAAAAGCTGATCTTGGCGTCATATGTTGTGCTGGCTCTTGCGCTCTTCTCTGTGCTTTACTCGATTTCTGCATACGAGCTGAAGACGCTGAAGGAAATACTCCCTCGCTTCTGCTCCCTGATTATCCCGTTATTGTTCTATTTCGCCGCATACCGGCAGAACAAACTGGATAAAAATGCAGGAGAATCATAATCGGTAAAAAAAGCCTGGGACTGCGGAACTGTTTCCACAGTCCCCTTTTTATAATGTAGAAGAAGAAAACGTCCGGGCCAAATCCGCGCCGGATCTGAAAAACCGGCTGTGCGAAACAAAAAGGAGGTTTATTCATGAAAGAAAAAAGCGGTGCAAATCCAATTAAAAACCTGACGCTTTCCGCCATGTTTCTGGCAATCGGATTGGTGCTCCCGTTTCTGACGGGGCAGATCCAGCAGATCGGAAATATGCTTTTGCCCATGCACATTCCGGTATTTTTATGCGGACTGATCTGCGGCTGGCAGTATGGCGCTGTGGTTGGTCTGGTTCTTCCGCTTATGCGTTCTGTTCTGTTTGGGATGCCGCCTCTTTTTCCAACCGCGGCGGCAATGTCGGCGGAACTGCTTACATACGGA
Organism: uncultured Lachnospiraceae bacterium; assembly: GCA_947626945.1. Classification (GTDB taxonomy): domain Bacteria; phylum Bacillota; class Clostridia; order Lachnospirales; family Lachnospiraceae; genus CANQUC01. The sequence goes on from CANQUC010000018.1 coordinate 17,878, forward strand.
CTTGTGGCGGGGCTTATATATTCCCGCTCCCGCTGGCAGTGCGTGATCGCCCTGTACCGGGCTCTGATTGCGGCCATGATTGCGGGCCGGATCGTATGGGGCGCGGCGGAGGTGATCCTGCTTGGGATCGGAGGCAACGCCTTTACATGGAACGCGTTTATTGCCGGAACGGTGCTCAACGCAGTTCCCGGTATTATTTTACAGCTGATTTTGATTCCTGCCGTGATGGTTGCCTTGAACCGCACGGGACTTGTAAAATTTCACAGAGAACGCAAATCAGAAAGAGTGGAAAATACCATCTAGGATTCTGATCCGGTAACAGATTCTGACTGTTGATAAGAGGGTGTCCCCAAAGTCAAATGACTTGGGGATGCCCTTTTTTCGGTTTCAGGGAGCTTGTATGACCGGTGGTGGTGCCGTCTGCCTCAGGGACCCAACTGATTTTACCTTGATTTTACATAAACATGATAACAGATTTGACGTCCCGGAAGTACCATATAGCTGTAATAAAAAAAGAAAACAAAAATAAGAAAAAAGCAAAGGAGAATTCTGAAATGAAAAAAATCTTGACATTGGTGTTATGCGTTTCGCTGGTGGTATCTATGCTTGCCGGTTGTTCTGAAAAAGAACCGGAAACAGAATCCGGGGCAAAAACGGAAACGGTGTCTGGAACGGTAGCAACTGACGGATCCACTTCTATGGAGGAAGTGATCGGCGTGCTGGGCGAGGCATTTATGGAGCAAAACAAAGGTGTCTCATTTACATACAATCCCACCGGTTCCGGTTCCGGAATCACCGCGGTGCAGGAGGGACGCTGTGATATCGGCCTTTCCAGCCGAAGTCTGAAAGAAGAAGAAAAAGAGGGCGGTCTGACAGAAACTGTCCTTGCCTATGACGGCATTGCCATTTTGGTTCATCCGGACAATCCTGTAAATGATCTGACTGTGGAGCAGATTGCCGACATTTACACCGGCAGGATCACGAACTGGAAGCAGGTAGGCGGTAAGGATGCGGAGATTGTTCTCATTGGACGGGAGGCAGGCAGCGGTACTCGTGACGGATTTGAATCCATTACCGGAACAGAGGACGCGTGCAGGTATAGACAGGAGCTTACCTCCACAGGGGATGTGATTACGACCGTAGGCTCCAATGAGGACGCCATTGGGTATGCCTCTCTTTCCGCGGTAAATGACAGTGTTAAAGCAGTATCGGTAGGCGGGGTAACTCCTGACGAATCTACAGTGAAAGACGGCAGTTATGTTGTGCAGCGTCCCTTTGTTCTTGTGACAAAGACTGATTCCAAGCTTTCTGACGCGGCACAGAAGTTCTATGACTTTGCCACATCCGATGACGCGTCAGACCTGATAGCCAGCGCCGGTGTGGTAGCCGCAAATTGAATGTCCGTCTGATCCGGCGGCTGCGTCTGTGGCTGCCGGAGGCTCTTAGGAGGAACCTGAAGATGAAAAACAAAAAACAATTTATGGAAACATTGATTCATGGAGTGTTTCTCATTTTCGGTCTGATTACGGTGGGCTGTGTGCTGCTGATCACGGTGTATCTGATTTTTTCGGGAATCCCGGCTATCTGCAGGATCGGGCTGTTTGAATTTCTGTTTGGCACAAAATGGGCTTCCACTGCCGATTCACCCTCTTTTGGGATTCTGCCGTTCATCCTTACCAGTATTTATGGAACGGCTGGAGCCATTTTGGCAGGTGTTCCTGTGGGGTTTTTTGCTGCAGTCTATCTTGCCAAGATCGCGCCGCCGAAAATACGGTCTGTTGTCACAGGCGCCGTGAGCCTGCTTGCGGGAATTCCATCTGTTGTATACGGTCTTGTGGGGATGCTGGTTCTTGTGCCGGGAATCCGCTCCTTATTTCACATACCGGACGGAGCCAGCCTGTTTGCCGCAATCATTGTACTCTCCATTATGATCCTGCCCTCCATCATCAATGTGTCTGTTACTGCCCTGGAGGCGGTGCCGAAAGACTATGAAGACGCGTCTCTGGCCTTAGGGGCAACGCCGGTGGAAACTTACTTTAAGGTTTCCGTTCCCGCCGCAAAAAGCGGGATTGCCGCCGCGGTGGTTCTTGGCGTAGGCCGTGCCATTGGCGAGGCCATGGCGGTGATGATGGTGTCGGGCAATGCTGCCAATATGCCGTCGCTGTTTGAGAGCGTCCGGTTTCTGACCACTGCCGTGGCAAGTGAAATGTCCTATTCCAGCGGACTGCAGCGGCAGGCGCTGTTTTCTATCGCGTTGGTGCTGTTTCTGTTTATTATGCTCATCAACGCGGCATTAAACTTTTTTATGAAGCGCGGCAAGGAGGAGTGATAATGGGAAAAAACAGGATTTCAAGAAAAAGAAGAGGGTATATCGGGCTGATGAAAGGCATGATGTACCTGTCCGCAGGTTTCACCTGCGCCCTGGTGCTGTTTATGATGATCTATGTTCTGATCAGGGGAATTCCCCATATCACATGGGAGCTTCTGTCCACAGGGCCAAGCTATCTGAATCAATCCATTGGGATCCTGCCGGATATTCTGAATACCATCTACATCATCGCGGCAACGCTTATGGTCGTAATTCCCGTAGGCGCAGGAGCGGCGGTATATCTGACGGAATATGCGGGAAATCAAAAGCTGGTTTCAGTCATTGAATATGCCGCTGAAACTCTTTCCGGAATTCCATCCATTATCTACGGTCTTGTGGGGATGCTGTTCTTTTGCGGATTTTTGGGACTGCAGACATCTGTTCTGGCGGGAGCCCTTACCCTAGTGATCATGAACCTGCCCACCATTATGCGGACAACCCAGGAAAGTCTGAAAACCGTACCTTTAAGCTATCGGGAAGGCGCGGTTGGCCTGGGCGCGGGAAAATGGCGGGTGATCCGCACGGTAGTTCTGCCCGGCTGCATTGACGGCATCATTACCGGCTGTATCCTGTCCATGGGCAGGATTCTGGGAGAATCGGCGGCGCTGCTGTTCACCGCCGGCGTCGCCCATGTGCTGAACGGCTTTTTTTCCGGACTTGCAAGCTCCGGCGCTACCCTGACGGTTGCGTTGTACTTCTATGCAAAAGAGCGGGGAGAGTTTGAGGTGGCGTTTGCCATTGCCGCGATTCTGATGATTCTGACGCTTCTGGTCAACCTGCTGGCTTCGCTGGTCAGCATGATCTTTAAACGAAGGAGGAATTTCTGAACCTTATGATTACAGTCAACGATCTGTGCCTGTGGTACGGGCCCACCCAGGCCCTGCACCATATATCCATGAACATTCCCGACAGAGCCATCACCGCTCTGATCGGTCCTTCCGGCTGCGGAAAGTCCACATTTTTGAAAACGCTGAACCGCATGAACGATCTGATCCCCGGCGTCAGGATTACCGGCCAGGTCAACTACAACGGGGAAAATATTTTTTCGCCTCAGGTGGATGTGACCATGCTTCGGAAAGAGATAGGCATGGTTTTTCAAAAGCCCAATCCCTTTCCCATGAGCGTCTATGACAATATCGCATACGGCCCCCGAACCCATGGCATCAAAAGCCGGGTGAAGCTGGATGACATTGTAGAACGGTCCCTGAGGGGAGCCGCCATTTGGGATGAGGTAAAGGACCGGCTGAAAAAGAACGCGCTTGGGCTTTCCGGCGGTCAGCAGCAGCGGCTTTGTATTGCCCGCGCGCTGGCAGTGGAGCCGGATGTGCTTTTGATGGACGAGCCTACCAGCGCACTGGATCCCATTTCCACTTCCAAAATCGAGGAGCTGGCCATATCGCTGAAAGAAAAGTATACGATCATCATTGTCACCCACAATATGCAGCAGGCCGTTCGTATTTCGGATAAAACCGCTTTTTTTCTCCTGGGTGAGATGATAGAGTTTGACGATACGGAAAAAATATTTTCCATGCCGTCGGATAAGAGAACAGAGGATTATATTACAGGGAGGTTTGGATAATGCGGTCAAAATTCGATCAACAGCTTGCTCTTTTGCACAGAGAGCTGATTACAATGGGTGCTCTTTGCGAAAAGGCCATTGGTCTGTCTGCAAAGGCTTTGGATGAGGGTGATCAAAAAAAGGCCGGAGAGGTTTTTGATTACACCGTTCAGATTGACCAGAAAGAGCGGGATATTGAAGCCCTGTGTATGCGTCTTTTGCTCCAGCAGCAGCCGGTGGCAAAGGATCTGCGGGTCATTTCCTCGGCACTGAAAATGGTGACGGACATGGAACGGATCGGGGACAACTCAGGGGATATCGCAGAAATCGTAACCATGGGTCATATTACAGCGGAACACGATAAGATGAACATCCGCGATATGGCGCTGGCCACAATTAAAATGGTCACAGACAGCATCGACGCCTTTGTAAAAAATGATATGGAACTGGCAAAGGCGGTCATAGCTTATGATGATGTGGTGGACGGATATTTTAACAGAATCAAGACCGCCCTGATCGAGGCACTGGGAGACCACAATGCCGACGGGGAATATGCCCTTGACCTTCTGATGATCGCAAAATACTTTGAGCGTATGGGCGATCATGCCACCAACATTGCGCAGTGGGTGCTGTTCTCGATTCTGGGGCGTCATGAAGATGATGAAAGATCAAAAGAGACCGGGCGCTAAAAACCGAAATCATGAACAAAGCCGCGGTCATTGAAAAAAAGCGGCTTTTGTGGTATATGTTTTAGCGTGGGACAACGGATTTGAAAGGCATTGAAAACGTCCGGATTAACCGCGGAAAGAAGGAAGACCAATGATCTATTGTGTAGAGGACGACAACAGCATTCGTGATCTGATGATATATACATTAAACTCAGCCGGATATAAGACGAAAGGGATGACCGACGCAAAACAGCTTTTTGAAGCGCTGAAGAGAGAAAAACCCAGGCTGATCATGCTGGACATTATGCTTCCTGGCCAAGACGGCATACAGATTTTAAAGCAGCTGCGCCAGAGCGCTGCCACAGCGGATATCCCCGTGATCATGGCTACGGCAAAGGGGACGGAGTACGATAAAGTGATCGGACTTGATCTGGGGGCAGACGACTATCTGGCAAAGCCCTTTGGCATGATGGAAATGGTGTCCCGCGTGCGGGCTGTTCTCCGGCGCGCAGAGCAAAACGACAGGGCAAGGATCCTGAAGATCGGCGAGCTGATGATGAACACCGGCGAGCATACGGTCTTTGTCCATGGAAAGCGTGTGCAGCTCACCCTAAAAGAATACGAGCTTCTGAGAAAGTTCATGGAAAACCTGGGGCTTGTGTTTACCCGCGATCAGCTTCTGGAAAGTATTTGGGGAGAGGGATATATAGGAGAAACCCGTACGGTGGATGTGCACATCGGCACACTGCGGACAAAGCTGGGTACCTGCGGGGATTATATTGAAACAGTGCGCGGTGTCGGTTATCGAATGGAGGCTCATTTATGACAAAACGTATTTTTCGTTCAATCTGTCTTGTAGCCATGGGCGTCTTTGTGGCTTCCGCGGCACTGTTTTTGGCTGTTCTCTATGATTATTTTGGAGGGGTACAGAGAAAACAGCTGCAGATGCAGACGAAGCTTGCCGCCCAGGCAGTGGCAAATGAGGGAATTTCATATTTTGACGGCCTTGACACGGCAGAATACCGCATTACCTGGATCGGAGCTGACGGGGAGGTTCTTTATGATAACCGGTCTGACTCCGGGGAGATGGAAAATCATCTGGAGCGGGAGGAGATCAGGGAGGCTCTTGCCGGAGATCTGGGAGAAAGCTCACGTTATTCCGTCACGTTGATGGAACGGGCCCTTTACTGTGCCAAAGAGCTGCCGGATGGATCGGTGATCCGCCTTTCCGTATCCCAAAACACCTTGCTGACCCTGTTGTGGGGCATGATGCAGCCCATTTGTGTCATCGTTGTGATTGCCGTCGTTCTGTCACTGGCGCTGGCTTCCCGCCTGTCCAGGAGAATCGTAAAGCCTCTCAATGAACTGGATCTGGAAACGCCCCTGAGCAATGAGGGATATGATGAGCTTTCTCCGCTTCTGCACCGTATTGACAGTCAGCAGCGGCAGATCAGATTTCAGAAAGAGGAGCTGGAACAAAAGCAGAAGGAGTTTGATGCCGTCACGGAGAACATGACTGAGGGAATCATTCTCCTGAATACAAAAGGAAATGTGCTGGGCATCAACCGGGCCGCAAAGCAGCTGTTTGAAACAGACGGCTCCTGTATCGGTCAGCATCTTCTTTCTGTCAATCGGAGCACCCAGATATCGGACCTGCTTTCAAGCGCGGAGACAGGGCTGCATGATGAGAAAATGATCGACCTTTCGGATGGCCGTTATCAGCTGATCCTAAACCCTGTAAAATACGGAGAGATCCTGTCCGGATCGGTTCTTCTGGCCATCAATGTGACTGAAAAAGAAAAATCGGAGCAGATGCGGCGGGAGTTTACCGCCAATGTTTCCCATGAACTGAAGACGCCCCTGCAGACCATTGCGGGATCGGCGGAGCTTTTGGCAGCCGGTATTGTGAAGGAGGAAGACAGAGAGGAGTTTTACAACCGTATCCAGGGAGAAGCGCGGCGCATGATCCGGCTGGTAAATGATATTATCCGGCTATCCCGCCTTGACGAAGGCGCGGACTCCATGAAGCGTGAAAAAGTGGATCTTTTTGCCCTGGCGGAGGACACCCTTCAATTTCTGTCGGTGGAGGCTGAAAACGCCCATGTTGTAATGACCCTTGACGGAGAACCCGCATTCATGGAGGGAATTCCTCAGCTGCTGCAGAGTATCATCCTGAATCTTTGCGACAATGCCATCAAGTATAACCGGGATCAGGGGAGTGTTTCTGTAATGGTCAAAAAAGGAACAGACGAAGTGATACTGTCTGTTTCCGATACCGGCATCGGCATTCCTGAGGAGCATCAGAATCGGATCTTTGAAAGATTCTACCGGGTGGATAAGAGCCGTTCCAAAGAGCTGGGCGGGACGGGCCTGGGCCTTTCCATTGTCAAACACGCTGTCAGGCTGCATCATGGGAAGATCCGTCTGCAAAGCAGGGAACATGTAGGCACTGCCATCACCGTTATGTTTCCGGTTCTGTGAGATTGCTGGAAAACATTAAGAAAAGTTGACGAAAAATTAAGAAAATGTTACAATCAACCCGTGCTGACTTCTGAACTTGAAAAAATACATAGGAGCAATCAAGATGAAGAGAAAAAAGAGGAATCAAGTCATTGGGTTGATGCTGACCGTGGTTTTGACACTGCAGCTGCAGGCAGGGGCAGCGGCTTTGCCGGTTCAGGCGGCAAACGCCGCCGATGCCAATCAGCAGCAGGTGTTCCGGTTTCTGACAGACGAAATGAAACTGAACTCCGCGGCGGCCTGCGGCATCATGGCAAATATTGAACGGGAGTCCGGCTTTAATCCAAAGGCGTCCGGCAGCGGCGGCAGATTTTACGGACTGATCCAGTGGGGCGGTTCAAGACAGACTGCCCTTTATACATATTGCGGACAAAACGGATACGATCCCAACTCCATTGCAGGCCAGCTGCGCTATATGGAATACGAACTGAACACGGACTATACCAATGTGCGGGACGCGCTCCGGACTGTGGCCAACACGGCGGACGGCGCCTATCAGGCGGGCTATGTCTGGTGCTACTATTATGAAATGCCCGGGGACACTTACAATGTATCCGTAGCCAGAGGAAACCTGGCAAGGGACAGCTACTGGCCTGAATTTGGCAGGCAGGTGCTGCCATTTCGCAGCAACATTGAGTCCCCCGCAAACCAGCAGTCCTACAGCGGAATCGTGCGCATTCAGGGCTGGGCGGTTTACGGCGACGGCATCGGTACCGTGACCGCGAAAGTCAACGGTCATGTGCTGGAACTGCAGCAGTATAGCCGTCAGGATGTGGCCGCCGCGTATCCCGGATATCCCGCGGGCAGAGAGGGGTTCTTTGCCGACATTCCCGCGGACTGTCTGCAAATCGGAACAAATGAGCTTATCATTTATGCCGGCAGCGGTCAGCTGCAGTTTGAGGCGGGCCGGGTGCAGTTCTCCTGCGCGGAACTGGACACTGCGGCTCCGGTAATCTCGGACGTGGCTGTTTCCAATGTGACGGAGGACGGCTATCAGGTAACCTGTACCGTAACCGACGATTTCGGCCTGCGTGAAGTGCGGTTCCCCACATGGACCGAGTACAACGGCCAGGATGATTTACAGAAAAACTGGAGCGTGGCGGAATCTGCCAAAGGGACCGTCACAGGCAACCAGGTGGTATATCAGGTGCGTGTCCAAGATCATGACTATGAAAGCGGGCTGTATTACACCCATATTTATGCCTATGACCGGGCGGGACATCAGTCGGTGGCAGTGCTCTCCTGTACGGTGCCGGATAGCCCGCTTCTCTACGGAGATGCCAATGGGGACCGGAGCGTAGCGGTAGACGACGCCATTCGGGTTCTTCAGGTGCTGATCCGTCTTCGCGGCATGAATGAACGGCAGACCCTGGCGGCGGATGTGGACGGCGTTCCCGGCATTGAAGTGGCAGACGCTTTGTGTATTCTGAAGAAGACCGTCAATCTGATCCAAGAGTTTCCGGTAGAGCGGCAGGTCAATGAGCAGCAGCCGGTTGCATAATACAGAAGTTTTTGTTATGATTAGGCAAATCTGTAAAAAAGGAGAGCCAAAATGAGCCTGAAAGTAGACAATCTGTGCAAAGCTTTTGGAGATAAAATCGCGGTAGATCACCTCAGCTTTCAGATGGACCAGCCGGGTGTGTTTGGTCTGATCGGCACAAACGGAGCCGGAAAAACCACCACCATCCGGATGATCCTTGGCATAATGCGGCCCGACAGCGGCAGCGCCACCTGGAACGGCAAAACCATTTCCAGAGACACCCTGTCCTTTGGCTATATGCCCGAGGAACGGGGAATTTATATGAAAAACAAGGTCATAGACCAGCTGATTTATTTTGGACGGCTTCGGGGCATGACAAAGGAGGCGGCCAGCCGGTCCGCTCTGACCTATTTGGAACGCCTGGAAGTGCTGGAATACAAAGACATGATTGCGGAGAAGCTGTCAAAGGGCAACCAGCAGAAGATCCAGCTGATTGCCACGCTGATCCATGAACCGGAGCTGATTTTCCTGGATGAGCCATTCAGCGGACTGGATCCCGTAAATACGGATCTGCTGAGCAGGCTGATCCGGGAGCTTACGGCGGAGGGCCGCTATATTGTCATGAACAGTCATCAGATGTCCACCATGGAGGAGTACTGCAGAGATTTGGTGCTGCTGCATCAGGGAAAGACCATTTTGACCGGCAATCTGCGGCAGATCAAAAACAGCTACGGACACACCAATCTGATCGTCAGCGCCGGACAGGACGTCAGCGGCGTTGCGGAAAGCTGCGGGCTTACCTTGCTGGAAAAGCGGGCCAATGAGACAGAGTACAAGATCCGCGGGGATGAGATGGCCAACGCCTTTTTAAGGGGTCTGATCGAAAAGGGAATCTATCCCACAAAATTTCAGATCATGGAGCCGTCTCTGAATGAGATTTTTATTGAAAAGGTGGGGAGCAGTCAATGAAACAGATTATGTTGGTATTTGGGTATACCTTTCGGGACGCGGTAAAGAAAAAGGCGTTTGTGATCTCTACGGTGATTATTCTGGCATTGATCCTGATCCTCAGCATGCTGCCAAGAGGAATCGAATTCTTTTCCCAAACGGATGACGACGGGACGCAGTCGGCGGAAAAGCCGGCAGAAACCCAGGAAAGTCCCGATGATTTGCCCCGCTGCTATTATATTGATGAAAACGGTCTGATTGCCGATGGAAGCCGGGTTTTGTCGGAAGTGTTGGGAGGCGTCAGCGTAACCGAGGGAACGGAGGGGCAGCTGGACGCTTACCGGGAAGAAATCCGCAAAGACGGCGATGTATCGGCAGTGTGGATCACAGAGCAGGATGGCAGGCCTTATCTGCATGTGATCTGCAAGGATTTTATGTCGGGAATCTCCTCCGGGGATGTGACCGATGCCCTGAGCAATGCCTGCCTGCGCCAGGAGCTGGCAAAGCAGGGCCTGGATGAAAAAGCCATTACCGCGGTGACGGCGCCTCTGAATATGGAGGTAGAGGCCGTGGGAGAACTGGATCTGACCGGATATGTGCTTGGAATCATATTTACCATGCTGATGTTTTTTGCCATTTATTATTATGGATACGGCGTGGCAATGTCTGTGGCAACAGAGAAGACGTCCAGAGTGATGGAAACGCTGGTGGTTTCCGCAAAGCCCTCCCGGATCCTTTTGGGAAAATGTCTTGCCATGGGAGCGCTGGGTCTTCTGCAGTTTGCCGGGGTGATCCTGTTCAGCGTGATCTGCGCCGGCCTGTTTTTGCCGGAGGGATTTACCATCATGGGAGCGGAGCTGTCCCTTTCCGCCCTGACCCCCTACACGGTCTTGTTTTTACTGGCCTACTTTGTATTGGGATACAGTCTGTTTGCCATGCTGAACGCCGTATGCGGCGCTTCCGTCAGCAAAGTGGAGGACTTAAATTCCGCCATGATGCCGGTAAGCGTCATCGCGGTTCTGTCTTTCTATCTGGGATATTTTACTACGATTACATCCTCTGAGAACGGGATGCTTCAGAAAATCGCCATGTATCTGCCGTTTTCCTCACCGTTTATGGTGCCTTCCCGGCTGCTGAACGGAGGGATCGGGACAAAGGAAATGCTGATTTCTCTGGGCATTCTTCTGGTGTCTATCGTGCTGCTGGCGCTGATTTCCATCAGAATTTATTCCGCTTCCGTTCTGCATTACGGCAAACGGCAGAATCCGCTGAAAATTTATCAGCGAAACAGCTGACAGGATCATAAGAAACAATGAAGACGGCTGACGCCAATGACGTAAAAGTCATTACGCGTCGGCCTCTTCTTCTTTTTGGGGTTCCACCGTTACCAGGATGGCAATGACCCGCTTGTTTTCCACCTGATCTACCACAACGGACAGGTTGTGGAACTGAAAACGGTCCCCTGCCTCCGGCACTTCTCCGATCTGCTCGGCTACCCAGCCGCTGACGGAAGAGGAATCGGCCTCCGCCTCAATGTCAAAAAACTCAAAAAACTTATCTACGTTGGCGGTACAGATAATCCGGTACTGATTGTCGGTAAGCTGCTGGAATTCTTCTACTACCTGATCGTGTTCATCCCAGATCTCCCCAACCAGCTCTTCCAGAATATCCTCCATGGTAACAATCCCTTCCGTGCCGCCATATTCGTCGGCGATCACCGCGAAATGGGCCTTGTTCTTTTTCAGCAGCGCAAGCAGCGCGCCGATTTTCATGGTCTTGGTGATGAAAGTAACAGGCGTAATCACAGAAGACAAAGGCGCGTCGGTCTGATAGATTTTTGTATAAAAGTCTTTTTGATGGAGAATGCCTACAATGTTGTCAATGGACTGCTCGTAAACCGGCAGCCGGGAAAAGCCCGTGTCGGAAAACACATGAGCCACTTCCTCCTTGGAGGCATCAGCGGGAATAGCCACAACGTCTACTCGGGGCGTAAAGATATCCAGGGCTTCCAGCTCATTGAACTCAATGGCGCTTCGGATCAGTTCGCTTTCCTGTTCGTCAATGCCGCCTTCCTGTTCCGCCTCATCCACAATGGTCAGCAGCTCTTCCTCTGTAATGGCATTGTCCTCTGCCGACTTGAACAGCAGGGAGATCAGCTTTTTCAGGAGAGAGAAGATCAGCGTCAGGGGAGAGATCACCGTTACAAAGAAGCTGAGCAAAGGCGTGCAGAACATGGCAAAGCCTTCCGGAAATTCGTCCGCGAAGCTTCTGGGGATCAGCTCCGCCACGATCAGGATCACCAGAACGCTTACCACAAGCGACAGGACAACGGAAGATATGGAAGCCGTTTTTTGATAAAAACAAAGGGCCGTGAGGGCTGCCGCCGCCAGTTTGGTCACATCGCCGCAGATCAGGATCACCGCCTTTACCTGGTCGTAGCGGCTGTAGAGTTTCATCACTTTTTTTGCTTTCCGATTGCCGTCGTCCGCAAGGTTTTTCATGCGGATCCGGTTCAGGGAAGAATACGCGGTTCCGGCTCCGGAAAAAAATGCCGAGAGCACAACGCAAAGTATAATTATGGGAATCAAAAACATATGTAAGTTCCTTTCCGATCAATGTAAAACAACAAAAAAAGGTGCAAAAAAAACACAGCCTGTCGTTTATAAAAAAGACAAGTTATGTCCGGCACCTTTGATTATTCGATTAAAATAATGGTCTTTAAGAAATCCTTAGAGATGCAGTAATCAGAGTCACAACCGTCAGAATCATCCATGGATGTATTTGAAACCGTCCTTTCCGTCAACGCAGACTGCAAGTAAATGATAACAAAATTATCATATCATGCAGGCGAAAGGCTGTCAAGGTCTGGACAATTTTTTGGAAGAGTGCTACAATAAAAAGCTGTAAGTAAGACAGATGATCGCGGCCGGCAGCCATATGGCGCCGGGTGAGGAAAGTCCGGGCTTCACAGGGCAGGATGCCGGATAACGTCCGGTGGAGGCGACTCCAAGGCCAGTGCAACAGAAACAGACCGCATCGCGGATCTTCCGCGGTGTAAGGGTGGAACGGCAGGGTAAGAGCCTACCGCCTTTCTGGTAACAGAGAGGGCACATGTAAACCCCATCCGAAGCAAGACCAGACAAAAGCGACAGATTTGCCCGATCTGCTTTTAGGTAGGTCGCTTGAGGCTGCCGGCAACGGCAGTCCTAGATAGATGATCATCCACGACATAACCCGGCTTACCGTTTTGCTTACCTGTTATCAGACGCAGGATCAGAGATAAAGGAGGAAAAAAGATGTTGACCAATCTGACAGCAGCCGCCATGGAGATCGCACAGGCGCTGCCTTCTGTTTCCACAGGAGACGAAGGGATGAAAGAGATCATTTTGTATTCTGCCATAGGGATCGCCGCGGTGGCGATTGTTGTGTTTCTGACATTTAAAGATAAATTCATCAAGCCCAAGGATTACCAGGAAGATGGTGCAGATGACAGCAGCCGGCAGAAAGAAAAAACGGACAAAAGCGGCGGCGACCAGTAGGAAGCGCCCTAGGAAAGACGGCTGTCCGCCTTTTCGGGATCACTTTGATCTGTCTGGAAAGGAAGAGGACAGGAGTCGGCTTTCCGGGTCTTTGTATAAAAGGGAGAAAGCCCCAGAAAAGAGATCTGGATGGTCTCGGCGGCCGGAGCGCGGCGATGCTTCCATAGGATTATCGCGGATATGACGAGCACGCCCACCAGTACGCTGAGCTCCCGGGTGCTTCGGAGGCTGTAGAAACAAAGCACAAGATAAGCGCAGATAACCCGGGCTCTGTGGGGCCTGATCACAAGAAACAGAGAAAAGCCGATCAATGCGGCGGCCAGTACCAGCACATGAAGATAGGCGGGAAGCAATGCCAGAAGTACCCCAAAGGAAACGGCGATTGCTTTGCCGCCTTTTCCTTTTTTCATGGGAGAAAACGCGTGTCCCGCCACAGGGGCGCAGAGAACAAGAGAAAACAGAGGATGACTTACCGAAAGAGCTCTGACGGCAAAATATACCGGAATCAATCCTTTGAGCACGTCGCAGGCCGTGGCCAGAAGGCCGATGGAGATCCCCGCGCAATGAAAAGCGTTGGCGGCGCCGGGGTTGTGATCCTCGGAAGAAAGCGTAATGTCGATGTTCTTTTTATATTTTGGGATCAGATAGCTATATAAAATACTTCCGCTGAAAAATCCTGTCAGAATATAGAAAAGATATTCCATGATCATCATAAGTGTTCCGTCCTTTGCATCAAAAAGTCGCATAAATCTCTGGCCGCGTAAGGGTTTATCGTATGCCGCTGCGCTTCCCGCATGGAGTCCTTCAGAGAGGCGCTGCCGCAAAGCTCCAGCGCGGCCTGTGTCTGTTCCTTGGGGCTGGTTTTGATGAGAGACAATCCACGGTCCGCGAAGAAACGGGCGTTTTTTGTCTCACAGCCGGGAATGGGGTTGGTATGGATCAGCGGAATCGTGTGAGCCGCCGCCTCGGAGCTTGTCAGACCGCCCGGCTTGGTCAGAAGCACGTCGCAGGCGTCCATAAACAGGGGAATATCCGTCTCATAACCCCAGACAAACAGGGCTTTGCGGTCTTTGTACTTTTCTTTCAGAAACGTCTGGATCTTTTCGTTGGTTCCGCAGATCACGCCTACGCAGCAGCCGGCTTCCTCGGCGGCGGGAAGCATGGTTTCCACAAGCTGGATGGTGTGTCCGTAGCCCATGCTGCCGGTCATGATCAGGATCAGGGGATCCTTTGCCGGAAGACCCAGGGCGTTTTTGGCCTCTTCCCCGGACCGGTGGCTGAGAAAATGTCCGCTGACAGGAATGCCAAAGGGCAGGATCCGGGCAGGATCCATGCCTTTTTTTTCGTATTCTTCCAACAGATCCCCGTGAGCGGAAGTATAATAGTCGCACCGTGTCTCCTCCCAGAAAGGGATGCAGGTATAATCGGTGGCCACGGCAACCGTGGTCACATCCGAAAGCTCTCCCCGCCGGCGAAGCTCGGTTAAGGCCTGGGCGGGAAAAAGATGGGTGGTGACTACGGCGTCAAAAGCGCCTTCCCGGATATAGGCAAGCAGCTGATCGCACATTTTGGAAGTGACCCGGTAAACGGGAGATCTGTGCCGTTCGCTGCTGATGGCATTGCCGACATGGTAAATGGCGTCAAACATATAAGGCGCTTTTTTCACCATGCCTGTATATGCTTTTGAAACGATATCGGATACCCTGGGGCTGAAAAAGGTTTCCAGGGCGTCGATCATCTGATGAGGCACCCCTCTTCGTTCCAGCTCCTCGGCAATGGCATAGGCGGCGGCATGATGCCCGCCGCCCATGTTGCAGGATAGGATCAGTATGTTCATGTCAGCCTCCGCGGTGCTTTCCGTTGTATTTTTCCTCGCAGTATTTGCAGCGATAGATTCTTTTTTCCTGGTCGGTCAGAATGAAAATGTGGGGAAGCTCCTGCTCAATGGATGTAATGCAGCGGGGATTCCGGCATTTGATGATATTGACGATCTCCTTGGGCAGGGACAGCTTGCGCTTTTCCACGATCTGGCCGTCCTGGATCACGTTGACGGTAATGCTGTGGTCAATGAATCCCAGAATGTCCATGCTCATATTGTCAATGGGGCACTGTACCTTGATGATATCCTTTTTGCCCATTTTATTGCTGCGGGCGTTTTTGATGATGGCCACGGTACAGTCCAGATCATTGAGCCGCAGGTCCCGGTAAATGTCCATGCTTTTCCCGGCGGGAATATGATCCAGTACAAAGCCCTCGTCGATCTTTCCTACATTCAGCATACGGAGTCCTCCAATCCTAATAAGATGATGATCAGCGCCATGCGGGCGTAAACGCCGTACTGTACCTGACGGAAGTAGGCCGCCCGGGGATCGTTGTCCACCTCTACGGCGATCTCGTTGACTCTGGGAAGCGGATGGAGCACAAGCATGTCCTCCCGGGCCAGAGCCATTTTCTTGGCGTCAAGGATATAGCTGTCTTTCATGCGGATATATTCTTCTTCGTTGAAAAACCGTTCCCGCTGCACACGGGTCATATACAGCAGATCCAGCTCGCCGATGACTTCCTCCAGGCTGACCACTTCCCGGAAAGGAACATGGTTTTTGGCCAGCACGTCTTCCCGGATGTAGTCGGGAACCCGCAGCTCTTCCGGGGAGATCAGTACAAAGGAGATCCCCTCATAGCGAACCAGGGCATTGATCAGAGAGTGTACGGTGCGGCCGAATTTCAGGTCGCCGCAAAGGCCGATCTTTAAATTGGACAGGCGGCCTTTCAGGGAACGGATGGTATGCAGATCGGTAATGGTCTGGGTAGGATGCTGATGGCCTCCGTCTCCGGCGTTGATTACCGGAATGGAGGATTTGCCGGCGGCCACCATGGGGGCCCCTTCCTTTGGATGCCGCATGGCGCAGATGTCCGCGTAGCAGGACACCATGCGGATCGTGTCGCTGACGCTTTCTCCCTTGGCGGCTGAGCTGGAGTTGGCGTTTGAAAACCCGATGACGCTTCCGCCCAGATTGATCATGGCAGCTTCAAAGCTCAGGCGGGTGCGGGTGCTCGGCTCATAGAACAGGGTTGCCAGTTTCTTGCCGTCGCAGATATGAGCATATTTTTCCCGGTGACGCTCAATATCGGCGGCCAGATCCAGAAGATGGTCAAGCTCCTCCACAGTGAAGTCCAAAGGACTCATCAGATGTCTCATAAAAAACCTCTCTTTCCTCAACGAAGCGATTTCTTTTTATCATACAATATCTTGTGCTTTTTTTCAATTCCTTTTGTGGAACAAGTGCGGATTTTGCCAAAAAGCTTTGGCCGGAAAGGGGAACTGTTGTTTACAGACCGGAGATTTTCTGCTAAAATCTATAGAGACAAACGGCAAAATCACGATTTTTTGTTACAGACTTGGAGGGCAGTGTGAAAAATCACACCGATGTGCTGATTTTTCACACGGCTATTTGTGTCGGAGCGTCACAAATAGCTCTGGTGGCAGACGCGAACTGGAGGTTCGCGTCGCCCCGTCGCGTAAACGCTCCGGAATGGGGATTATTATGAAAAAAATATTGGAACTGATCGCGGAGGAAGTTGCCGGCGCCTTTGAAAAGGCCGGCTATGACAGCTCCTGTGCCAGGGTTACCTTATCCAACCGGCCAGATCTTTGCGAATACCAGTGTAACGGAGCGCTGGCGGCGGCAAAGACCTACAGAAAAGCGCCTGTCCTGATTGCCGGAGACTGTGTGAAAGCCCTTGCCGGCAGCAGGATGTTTGCCAAGGCAGAAGCGGCCGCTCCGGGATTTATCAATCTGGATCTGGATCCGGCGTGGCTTGCCGGATATCTGAAAGAAATGCGGCAGGCCGCCAAATACGGACTGGAGGAAGCAAAGGAGCCGGAGACCATCATCATCGACTACGGCGGCCCAAACGTGGCCAAGCCGCTTCATGTAGGGCATCTTCGGCCGGCCATTATCGGCGAGAGCATCAAGCGGATCGGAAAGTATATGGGCCACCATGCCATTGGCGACGTGCATTTGGGAGACTGGGGGCTGCAGATCGGCCTGATCATTACGGAGCTGAAGCGCCGGCAGCCCAATCTGCCTTATTTTGATGAGCATTACCGGGGAGAATATCCAAAGGAGCCCCCTTTTACCATTGGGGAGCTGGAAGAGCTTTATCCCGCCGCCAGCGCGTATTCCAAAGAAGACCCCGCGTACAGGGAGGAGGCGCTTTTGGCCACTCATCAGCTGCAGCAGGGAAACAGGGGCTACCGTGCGCTCTGGCAGCATATCCTGAATGTTTCCATACCGGATATCAAAAGAAATTATGATGATCTGAACGTTTCCTTTGAGCTGTGGAAAAAGGAATCCGACGTGGATCCTTACATTCCGCGGATGGTGGAGGATATGAAAGAAAAAGGCGTGGCCTATCTGGACGACGGCGCCCTGATCGTGGACGTGAAAGAGGAGACCGACGCAAAGGAGATTCCTCCCTGCATTGTGCTCAAATCCGACGGATCCGCCCTGTACGCCACTACGGATATCGCCACCATACTGGAGCGGGAGAAGCTTTACAGGCCCGATCAGATCATTTATGTGGCGGACAAGCGTCAGGAACTGCATTTTACGCAGGTGTTCCGCTGCTGTAAAAAAGCGGGCATCGCGGATGAAAGGACAAAGCTGCGGTTCGTAGGCTTCGGCACCATGAACGGCAGGGACGGAAAGCCTTTCAAAACCCGGGACGGCGGCGTTATGCAGCTGAAGACCATGATCAGCAACATCAATGAGGAAATGTACAGAAAGATCACGGAAAATCATGAGGTGGCGGAAGAGGAGGCAAGGGAGACTGCCCGGATCGTGGGATTGTCCGCCCTGAAATACGGAGATCTGTCCAATCAGGCTTCCAAGGACTATATTTTTGATCTGGATCGGTTCACCTCCTTTGAGGGCAACACAGGACCTTATATTTTATATACCATTGTGCGGATCAAATCCATTTTGAGCCGGTACGGCGAAACCGGTTCTGAAGCTTCGGAAGAGCTGCTTCCGGCTTCCGGCGCCAGTGAAAAATCGCTGATGCTTGCTCTGACTCAGTTTTCCCAGGCGGTGGAGACCGCCTATGAGGAAAACGCGCCCCATAAGATCTGCGCCTTTATTTATGATCTTGCTAACGCGTTCAACCGGTTCTACCATGAAAACCGGATCCTTGGGGAAACCGATCCGAAAAAACAGGCTTCCTGGATCGCGCTTTTAAGACTGACCAAAGGCATCCTGGAAACCTGCATTGATCTGCTGGGGTTTGAGGCGCCGGAAAGGATGTAGGGCGGCGTCGGCTTCTGCGGGAAAGGAACTGCTTCATGGGAAAAAAATGTATCATCGTAGGCGCGGGAAGCTTTACAGAGTCCGCTCTTCCTCTGGAAGAGGGAGACTATGTGATCGCCGCCGACGGCGGTCTGGCCTATCTGGAACAACTGCACATCAGGCCCCATATGGTGATCGGGGATTTTGACTCTCTTGGACGGCAGCCGGATCAGGGAAACGTCGTCAGGCTTCCGGTTGAAAAGGACGACACGGATATGGGAGCGGCGATCCGCCAGGGACTGCAAAAAGGCTTTGACTGCTTTTACCTGTACGGCGGCTGCGGCGGCAGGATGGATCACACCCTTGCCAATATCCAGCACCTTGCGGCGCTGACAAAAGCCGGAAAGCAGGCGGTGCTCTTTGGAGAGCGCCAGGAGATCCGGATGCTGAAAGGGCCGGGGAAAATGGTGTTTCCCCCGGGAAAAAAAGGAACGGTGTCCGTACTTGCCTACAGTGACCGGTGCCTTGGCGTTTGGGAAAAGGGTTTTCAGTATCGTCTGGAAGATTATACTATGGAAAGTCATGTTCCGTTGGGCGTCAGCAACGCCTTCACTGGCAGGGAAGCCGTGCTTTCGGTAAAAGACGGGCTTTTGCTGGTCATAACGGACAGACAGGGGGAATAGACCAATGACAAAAAAGGAACGGGCTCTTCAGATCATAGAGCGGCTGAAACAGGAATATCCGGTGGCGGACTGTACGCTGGATTACGATCAGGCATGGAAGCTGCTTGTCAGCGTCAGGCTGGCAGCCCAGTGCACAGACGCCAGGGTGAATGTGGTGGTAGAGGATCTCTATGCCAGATACCCTACGGTGGAAGCCCTTGCAAACGGAAAGCCGGAGGACATTGAAGCCATCATAAAGCCATGCGGGCTGGGCCACAGCAAGGCCAGGGACATCAGCGCCTGTATGAAGATTTTGTGGGAACAGTACGGGGGCAAAGTGCCCGATGATTTTGACCGGCTGCTGAAGCTTCCCGGAGTAGGCAGGAAAAGCGCCAACCTGATCATGGGGGATGTGTTTGGAAAGCCTGCCATTGTAACGGATACCCACTGTATCCGTCTGGTGAACCGGATGGGTCTGGTGGACGGAATAAAAGATCCGAAAAAAGTAGAGATGGCCCTCTGGAAGCTGATTCCGCCGGAGGAGGGAAGCGATTTCTGTCACCGGCTGGTATACCACGGAAGAGAGGTCTGCACCGCCAGAACAAAGCCCCGCTGCCACAGGTGCGTGCTGGAGGATCTTTGCAAAAAGGCGGGGGTACAGGAATCAGACAGCAGTAAGGAGGCGCTGGGGCAGTGAAAGAATTTTTGCCGGAAGAGATCCGGATCACCGCGGAAAAGATCAAAGGTGAGATCAGCAAGGTTCTGGTAGGAAAAGAACAGGTAACAGACTATGTGCTGGCGGCCTGCTTCGCGGGAGGTCATCTTTTGCTGGAAGACCTGCCCGGCACGGGAAAGACGCTTCTTGCCAAAACGCTTGCAAAGGCAATCAACGGCAGCTTTAAGCGGATTCAGTTTACGCCGGATCTGCTGCCCGCCGATGTGACCGGCCTGAACTATTACGATCAGAAGCAGGGCGAGTTCCGGTTTCGGGAAGGCCCTGTCTTTGCAGGCATCCTGCTGGCGGACGAGATCAACCGGGCTACGCCCCGGACCCAGTCCAGCCTTCTGGAAGCCATGGAGGAACGGCAGGTTTCCGTAGATGGGGAGACCAGGCCGCTGCCGGATCCGTTTTTTGTCATTGCCACGCAGAATCCGGTGGAGGCGCTTGGCACCTTTCCTCTGCCGGAGGCTCAGCTGGACCGGTTTATGATGAAGCTGAGCGTGGGCTTCCCAAGCTTTGAGGGCGAACTGGATATGATAGAACGGTACCGGATCAACGATCCCGGAGAGCAGGTGAGGCCGGTCTGCGAAACAGCTCAGGTAAAAAAGATTCAGGAAGCGGTGAAGCAGGTCTATCTGCATCCGGAAGTGGGGGCGTATCTGCTGAAGATCGTACAGGCTACGAGAAAGGATCCCAATCTGCTGATCGGGGCAAGCCCCAGAAGCACCCTGGCTTTTATGAGAGCTTCTCAGGCTCTCGCGGCGGTACGGGGCCGCGGCTTTGTCACGCCGGATGACGTGAAGGAGCTGGCGCCTTTTGTGCTGGGCCACCGGGTCATGCGCAACAATGATTACCGGGATGGCCGGGCGGGCTGGGATATGATCCGCGCTCTGGCGGCGGAGATTGAACCGCCCACGGAACCTTTTTCGGAAGCGGAAGAAAAAAGCAGGTGAGACGATGCAGGTTGTAATCGCGGCGGCCCTCTGTCTGTTTGTCCTTGTCTGGCTGCAGCGGTGGATCTATAAAAAATACTGGGACCGGGGGCTGGAGGTGGATGTGCGCTTTCAGCAGCGCAGCGTGCTGGAAAACCGGCAGGTAAAGGTGGATGTGCAGGTAGTCAACCGGAAAGCGCTTCCGCTGCCGGCGTTGTCCGTGGTGTTTTCCCTGCCTCAGCAGCTGACAGAGCACAGATCCAGGCAGCGGAATCTGGCGGACACCTTTAACAGAAACGAACTGTTTACTTTATTTTCCTATCAGTCGGTGACCCGGACGCTGACCTTTATGTGCAGGCAAAGAGGCTGTTATTCCCTGGGGGAACTGATGGTTCACAACCGCAGTCTGTTTATGGACCGGGAAGATACGGCGCTGATCCCTATGGACAGACAGCTGATTGTGTGTCCGGACTGTGTGAACATGCGCAATTTCGTGCGGAAATTTCAATATCTGCTGGGAGAGATCCTGACCAATGAGTTTGCCCATGAAGATGTGTTTCTGATCCGGGGTGTGCGGGAGTACAGGCCCTATGACAGCCAGAGGCTCATCAACTGGAAAGCCACCGCCAAGCTGGGCAGTCTGATGGTGAATCATTATGAGCATACCGACAGCCGAAAGGTTGCGGTATTTTTAAATCTGGCAAAAAATCAGCTGGGACAGTCTGCGGATATTGCGGAGGAGGCTATCCGTCTGGCAAAGACCTGGTGCCTGAATCTGGACTATTACGGGATTGAAAGTGATCTCTACACAAACGGCAGCGAGACTCCCCATGGGGACTGCCTGAAAGTGGAGAAAAAAGATCTTGTTCAGAAATATATGAATCATGTGGATGAAATCCTGGCAAGGATCAGTTGCTGCAGGGAAGAGGAGGAATTCTTCCGGCTGTTTGACAGCCAGATCCGGGAACACAGCAGGGACTGCTTTCTGATCTTTATTTCCGCGGACAGCAGAACCCTGTTTCAGGAACAGCTGATCCGTCTGAAGGGTCAGACAGATAAATTTGTATGGGTGATTCCAAAAAGCAGCAAAAGCGTTCACAACATACGTCCGGAGCTGTCCTCCAACACGGTTTTCTGGAACGTATACTGGAGAAAGGAAGAGCAGGGTGAAGTCATCAGCCTCTAAAAACAAAAAAGACCGGACAAAAACAGTATCTGCCGGACGGTTCATGACAGTCATGGAATTTCTTCTGCAGATGAATTTTTATTACTGCCTGGTGCTTTTGGGGTACTATATTCTGTACCGGCTGGGCAAAGGGCCTTTTGAGCCCGCGGGCTGTCTGGGGATGATGGGATGCTTTCTGCCGGTATATGTGATCTCCAGAAAGGTGCGGGCTCTCTGGAAGATCCTGGCGCTGGATTTTCTGGTGCTGCTTCTGGCGGGAAGCCTGTTTCCGGCAGAAAGCGGAAGATGGTGGCTGGTAGTCTCTCTGCTTATATTTTCGGTTCTGGATCTGCTGACAAAAGGCAACCGGCAAAGCGGAGAGCAGGAAATTGTGTGGGCAGCGGAAAACAGCGCCCTATGGGGCGTCGGAATCTGGATTCTGATGGCTGCCGCCGTGGCCGCGGAAGCGGCCGTCAGAGGCGGGGAAAACAATCAGAGCTGCGTGAAGCTGATGCTGGCGGTATTTTGTCTGTTTCTGGCGGAATATTTCCTGCAGAGATACTTTTATCTGATCTACGATTATTTCCGGAAAATACGGGAAATGGACCGGATGGACCGTGGCCATTCAGCCAGGCTGGTTTCCTTTGGCGCGGTGTGCGGCGTGACCGTGGCCGGGGTGGTCTTTGCCTTATCAGGGCTGCTTTCCCGGTTTGTGGGATGGATTTTTCAGCTGGCGGGAAGCCTTTGGGGGACAATTTGGAACAACGTGGCCGGGGACAGCTCTCTGCCGGATGCCACCCCTCTGCCGGAACCGTACCGGGAATTCATCAAGGGAAACGGAAGAGAGCTTCTGGAACACGCAAAGCGAAGCCCCATGATCGCCCACATGGCCAATCTGCTTGTGGGGCTTCTGGTTCTGGTGATCATTGCCCTTGTCCTCTATTACATTTACCGGATCCTGCGGACAACAAAGTATTTTCAGAGCGATCAGGAGGAAGTGATCACCATAGTGGACCGGGCTGGCCCGGAGGTACAAAAGCCGGCGGGAGTCATGGAACGGTTTCGCTACGGAAATACGGCGGCTCATCAGATCCGCAGATGCTTTAGCCGTCTGGTAGAGAGAAGAAATCAGGAACGCCCCATTTCGGATCTGAAAAAACTCACCGCCGGGGAGATCGCAAAAAAGCTTCCCAGGGCAGCCGGGGAAAAAGACCGGATCAAAGAGCTGGAGACCCTTTACGAGAAAGCCCGGTATGAAGAAAAGACTGTCTCAAAAGAACAGGCGGCACGCGCAAAGGAAATCTGCCGCCATCTGTCCTAATAATTTTTTATTGACATTTTCCGCGGGAAAGGGTACACTGTGAACCACAGGGGAGCTTGAATGATCAGGCTGAGAGGAAACTGAGATCTGTTTCGACCCTGGAAGAAGCTGCCGCTTCTTCGTACCTGATCCGGATAATGCCGGCGTAGGGATGTATCAGCCGCGGAATCATGCCGCATAGAATGTGCACCGTACTGCCCCGGAATATCCGGGGCTGTTTTTTTTGAAAGAAAGGAGAATCTCATGAATGCAAATGTAGCAATCCAGGTGCTGCCTCATGTGGCGACCGACGAGGAAACCGTTCGGATCGTGGACGAAGTGATCGCCTACATCAAAAGCACCGGTCTTACTTATTATGTAGGACCCTGCGAGACTTCCATTGAGGGAGACTATGAGGAACTGATGGAGATCGTGAAGAACTGTCAGAAGATCGCCATTCAGGCAGGCTGTAAAAAGGTGGCGTCTTATGTGAAGATCACATATGCGCCGGAGGAGAAAGTGCTGACCATTGATGAAAAAGTCACAAAACACCATCAGTAAACTGATTTCCAATATTTTTCCACCGGTAATGGCGGTGGCGCTGATTTTGGCATTCTGGCAGTGGCTGTCTGTGTCCGGCATCATGCCGTCGTTTATGATGCCCTCCCCCGGCGCGGTCTGGAAAGCGTTCCGGGAGGATTTTCTCATTTTGTGCAGCCACAGCGCCACAACCCTGTGGGAAGCCTTTCTGGGACTTTCTATCGGTCTGGCGCTGAGTTTTGTGATCGCGACCCTGATGGATGCCTGCGGCTTCCTGAAAAGAGGGGTTTATCCCCTGCTGGTCGTATCCCAGACCATTCCTTCCGTTGCCATCGCGCCGCTGTTGCTGCTGTGGTTTGGGTACGGGGTATTTCCAAAGGTAGTCCTCATTGTGATCACCACCTTTTTCCCCATTACCGTAGGACTGATCGACGGATTTGCCTCGGCGGATCCCGACGCTCTGAATCTGCTTCGTTCCATGGGAGCGGGGCCGGTAAAACGCTACCTGTACATTAAACTGCCAAGCTCCCTGGGATATTTTTTCTCCGGGCTGAAGATCTCCGTATCCTACTCCGTGGTGGGAGCGGTGATCTCTGAATGGCTGGGCGGCACGAAAGGACTTGGCGTCTATATGACCCGGGTAAGGAAATCATTTTCATATGACAGGATGTTTGCTGTCATTTTATTCATTGCGGCAGTAAGTCTGCTGCTGATGCTGCTTGTAGCGGCGATTAAATGGCTGATTATGCCATGGGAAAGGAAGACAAAGAAAAATGCGTAAAAAAATTCAGGTACTGACCGTACTGCTGCTGGCGCTGGCTCTTGCCATGCTGACCGGGTGCGGAGACAAAAAAACAGAAACAAAAACAGACAAAACAGCGGATACACAGGAACAGGGAACGGATACGAACCAGACAGGGGAAGAGCTGGAAAAAATCGTAGTGGCTCTTGACTGGACGCCCAACACAAACCATACCGGCCTGTATGTGGCTCAGGACAAAGGCTATTTTAAAGACGCCGGCCTGGAGGTTGAGATCGTTGAAGCCTCCGACGCGGGAGCCGAGGCCATGGTAAGCAGCAATACCGCCCAGTTCGGCATCAGCTTCCAGGATACGCTGGTGCCTGCCTTTGCGGCGAAAGAGAGCGAGCGGCTGCCCGTCACCGCCGTGGCCGCCATTATCCAGCACAACACCTCCGGCATCATTTCGCCAAAGGAAAAGGGCATTGACCGTCCGGGAAAAATGGGAGGCTGCACTTACGCCACCTGGGATCTTCCCATTGAGCAGGCTACCGTAAAGAAAGTAGTCAATGACGACGGGGGCAATTATGACGAGATCAACCTGGCTTCTCAGTATGTGGAAAATATTCAGGGCGCTTTTGCCAGCGGCATTGACGCAGTCTGGATCTATTATGCCTGGGACGGCGTGAATACGGAGCTTGCCGGTCTGGATACCAATTTCTTTTATTTCAAAGATTACGCGGATGAGCTGGATTATTACACGCCTGTGATCATTGCGGGAAACGACTTCCTGGAAAAAAATCCGCAGACCGCGAAGAAGTTTATGGAAGCGGTTTCCAAAGGCTATGAATTCGCCATCAACGAGCCGGAAGAGGCCGCGAAGATCCTGGTGGATCTGAATGAAGGCATGGATCTGGATCTCTGTGTAGCCAGCCAGAAATGGCTTGCGGACAAATACCGCGGCGACGCGGAAAAATGGGGCGTGATTGATCAGAGCAGATGGGATGCTTTCTACAAATGGGTATACGACAACAAGCTCTGTGAAAACCAGATCCCCGCAGGGTTTGGCTTTACCAATGAATATCTGCCGGATTAAGGGAAAAGAGGCACTTTATGGCACTATTGAGAACGGAAGACGTCTGCGTCAGCTTTGACGGCAGGCCGGTCATCAGAGATATTTCCATAGAACTGCACAGGGGCGAGCTGGTAAGCCTGCTGGGTGTCAGCGGAAGCGGCAAGACCACGCTGTTCAACGTGATCTCCGGTCTGCTGCTCCCGGACGGGGGCAGGGTGTTTCTGCAGGAGCAGGAGATCACCGGAAATCCGGGAAAGGTCAGTTATATGCTGCAGAAAGATCTGCTGCTTCCCTACCGGACCATTATGGACAACGTGACCCTGCCGCTGCATGTCCGGGGAATGGGCAAAAAAGCGGCCAGAGCCAAGGCGGAGCCTTATTTCGAGGAGTTTGGCCTGACGGGAACGGAAAAAAAATATCCGGGGCAGCTGTCCGGAGGCATGCGGCAGCGTGCCGCGCTGCTGCGCACCTATCTGTTTTCCGGGGAGGCCGTTTTGCTGGACGAGCCTTTTTCCGCTCTGGACGCCATTACCAAAAATGCCCTTCACCGGTGGTATGTGGACATTATGAAGCAGCTGGAGCTTTCCACCCTGCTGATTACCCATGATGTGGACGAAGCCATTCTCCTGTCGGACCGGATCTATATTCTGGGTGGAACTCCCGGCGGGATCATTCAGGAGATCGTCATTGATAAGGATTTTGTCCGCCAGCCGGAGTTTGCCCTTCAGGAGGAATTTCTGGAATACAAAAAGAAAGTGCTTCTTGCCATCGGCTCATGAAAGAACAGGCTCCTGTAACCGGGCTTGAGTGAAAAAGTAAATTCCACATGTAAACTTAAATTCCATACTGACGACTAAATTCAACATTTTAGGGTTTGA
>CANQUC010000019.1 GCA_947626945.1 uncultured Lachnospiraceae bacterium
CCTTCGGCGCCTCTGATGCTTTTTATCTGGATCCGCCGGCGGGGTACGCCCCAGTTCTGGCAGATTCTTGGAAAGGGCGCTTTGTTTCTTGTGATCTGCTGTCCTCTCGCATTCTGGTATCCGGTACGGAATCTGCTGCGGTTTGGACAGCCCCTCAACTATATTCCTTATATCGGCAACGATCATGAGCTTTACACCGGCATGTATTCTGCCTTTCAGCGGTTCTTTTCCGTTCCCCTGGGAAAGCTTTTTCAGCCCTTATACTGTGTTCCCCAGGAGGACTACAATGTGCCTCTGTATCTGTTTAAAAATTCCATGTTCGGCGAATTTTCCATGAACATGGCGGACTGGCTTGCCAAGGCCCTGGTTCTGACAAACATTCTTCTGATCCTGACCTCCCTGGCATGCGCTGTCTATGTGGTGGTGAAAGGAAGACGGCTGCATAAGCTTCTGCGCTTTGGCATTCCCGCTCTCTGGCTGATCCAGCTTGGCTCTTATTTTGTATTTCAGCTTCAGTTCCCCTTTGGCTGTACCATGGATTTCCGGTACATCAGCATAACCGCTTTCCTGGGCGCCATCATGACCGGATGTGCCCTGCAGCTTTTCAAAGAAAAAAACAGCGCGGCGTCCCGCCGTCTGTCTGTGGGGATCACCGCGCTGGTCTGTCTTTTCGCAGGCCTGTCTGTGGCTGCCTACTGTACGCTTTCATAGCCCGCAAAGGCAGCCGGGCTTTTCTCTTTATCTTGTCTTGTAGGAATCGTAGGCTTTCTGCCAGATGGCCTCGTACTTGTCTCCGCCCAGCCGCTTCACGTTATTGACATAAGTGTCGTAGTTGGTCAGCGGTTCTTTGCCGGTAATAAACCGGTTTCTCATCTTGGTGGTATAGTTTTTCATATCGGTGACAATGTCTTCGATCTCCTGCTGCATTTCCACCGTCAGATCACAGTTTGCTTTCATCTTGTAGGAAGTATCTCCCTGAGACCATACCTTGCAGGCGTTTACATATTCTTCTGACTTGCCTGCCAGCATGTATTCCGACACCTGACCGAAGTTGGGAAACGCAACTGTCAGCGGGTCCGCGTAGGTGTTGAATTTCTGAATATTGGTGCCCTCAAAGGAAACCTCGTCGTCCATGCCGTCCATCAGCTTCTTTTCTCCGTTGACCACCTGGTAGCTCTCGCCCTCAATGCCCCAGGTCAGATAGGTAGACCCTTTTTCCGAAAGCATATAGTCGATCAAAAACGCGGCAGCCTTATCTGTGCCGTGCTTCACCGCGTTGTCCGTGATCACAGTAGTATCCCGGTGAAAAGCGGTAATATCGGAAAAGCACCATTGATAGCCGTCCTTTGTTTTGGGCCAGGGTACCGGGGAAAACTCGGCGTCAGGCGCTTTTTCCCGAAGCCTTGTCAGATAGGAATTGTCTTTGTCCACATCAAAATGATCCGCCTCTGCTTTCCACGCGCCGGCAATGTTATTTGTCACAAGCTCCTCCCGTTTTTCCAGAGACGTGGCCTCAAACATATTTTCAAACAAACCGTCGGTATACCATTTGTTAAACTCCGTCAAATATTCTTTGTACTGACTGCTCATATAGCCGTTGATCACCTTTTCATTGCCGTTTTCATCTACAATGATGCTGGGATCGTCGTCAATACCGTAAGCAGGCAGGAAATATTTCCAGCCGGAGGATGCCATACAGGCAGGCACCTCATCCCGCTGGCCGTTGCCGTTGGGATCCTGAGTCTTAAAAGCGGTAAGCACCTGATACCACTCATCCATGTCGGTGGGAACGTCCAGGCCTACCGCGTCCAGCCAGTCCTGACGGATGGCAAGCCCGTACTGGGAAGCGGCAATGCGGTCCTCTTCATCCTCCACATCATACAGCGTACTCACAAAGGAATAGCTGCCATCCTCCAGCCGCAGATCCCGGGCCAGCTCCGGATAATCCTCCAGGATTTTTTTGAAGTTGGGCATATACTCATCCAGATACGGCCGCAGGTCAATGGACACCTTGTCGTTGTACATGCCTGCCATGCGGCCGGGATACAGCTCCATGTTATGGGAAGTGATCACGTCCGGATAATCCTTTGCCGCCATCATGGGCAGATAGGCGTCATAGCTGGTGGCTACCTTAAAATCAATGTTGACGCCAACGGATGCCTGGATCGCTTTTAAACTTTTCATTTCTTTCCAGTAATCCTGATAGTAGGTATCGCTGCCGCCCATGAGCCACCAGGTGACCGTGATCCCCTCTTTTTCAAACTTCTTCGCGTCGGGATCCCCGCTTTCTCCCAGAACCGCCTGTTTTTTTCCGCCGCAGCCCGCCAGCATCAGAGCTAACATGGCCCCTGTAAGCAGAAGTGACAAAATTCTTTTTTTCACATTCCCGCCTCCTTTTCCAAAAGGAGGGCGCTGCAGGCTTTCCGACCGAAACCGGTCCTTTGCGCTGCAGCACCCTCTGTTTTCATTTTTGATTATCTTGCCAGATACGCGTCGTATGCCCGCTGCCAGATCTC
Organism: uncultured Lachnospiraceae bacterium; assembly: GCA_947626945.1. Lineage (GTDB taxonomy): Bacteria > Bacillota > Clostridia > Lachnospirales > Lachnospiraceae > CANQUC01. Next base: position 2,517 of record CANQUC010000019.1, read on the forward strand.
TTCATATTTGTCTCCGCCCAGACGCTTTACGTTGTTCACATAAGTGTCATAGTTGGTCAGAGGCTCTTTTCCGGTAATGAAGCGCTGACGCATCTTGGTGGTATAATTTTTCATATCTGTCACAATATCTTCCACCTCCGCCTGCAGCTCTACGCTGAGCTGACAGGACGCAGGCATCTTGTAGGCAGTGTCGCCCTGGGCCCAGACAGTGCTGGCAGCAACATATTCCTCGCTCTTTCCGTTCAGGATATACTCGGAAACCTGACCGAAGTTGGGGAACGCCACCGTCAGAGGATCCGCGTAGGTGTTAAACTTCACAATGTTGGTGCCCTCAAAGCTTACCTGATCATCCATTCCTTTCATCAGCTGCTTTTCTCCGTTGACTACTTCATAGCTTTCGCCCTCGATGCCCCAGGTCAGGTAGGTAGAACCTGCCTCAGACAGCATATAGTCAATGAGGAACGCCGCCGCTTTGTCTGTTCCATGCTTCACCGCGTTGCTGGTAATGACCGTGGTATCCCGGTTAAAGGAGTTGATGTCGGAGAAACACCACTGATAGCCGTCCTTTGTTTTCGGCCAGGGCGCCGCCGCGAATTCCGCGTCAGGCGCTTTTTCACGGAGCAGCGACAGGTAGGAACCCTCGTCGTCCACGTCAAAATGCTGAGCCTCGCCTTTCCAGGTACCGGCAATGTTGTTGGTCACAAGCTCGGTTCTCTTTTCCAGAGAGGTGGCCTCAAACATGTTTTCAAAAAGTCCGTCTGTGTACCACTTGTTGAACTCAGTGAGAAATTCTTTGTAGGGAGCGCTCATATAGCCGTTGATGACTTTCTTGTTGCCGTTCTCGTCGGTGGTGATGCTGGGATCGTCGTCAATGCCATAGGCGGTCAGGAAATATTTCCAGCCGGAAGAAGCCATACAGGCGGGAATCTCATCCCGCTGGCCGTTGCCGTTGGGATCCTGGGTCTTGAATGCGGTAAGCACCTGATACCACTCGTCCATATTGGTCGGTACGTCCAGGCCCACCGCGTCCAGCCAGTCTTTTCTCATGGCAAGGCCAAACTCGGAAGACGCGATCCGGTCTTCGTCATTTTCAATGTCATACAGTGTGCTGACAAAGGTATACTCTCCGTTGTCCAGACGGATGTCTTTTGCCAGCTGCGGATAGTCCTCCAGGATCTTTTTGAAATTGGGCATATAGTCGTCTATGTACGGAGTCAGGTCCACGGAAACCTGATCCTTGAACATGCCGGCCATACGTCCGGGATACTTGGAAAGATTGGTTCCGGTAATTACATCCGGGTAATCCTTTGCCGCCATCATGGGCAGATAGGCATCATAGCTGGTAGCCACCTTAAAATCAATGTTGATGCCTACGGAAGCCTGAATGGCTTTCAGACTTTTCATTTCTTTCCAGTAGCTTTGATAATAGGTATCGCTGCCGCCCATGAGCCACCAGGTAACGGTCAGTCCCTCTTCTTCAAATTTCTTTGCGTTGGGATCGCCGCCCTCCCCAAGGGTGCCGGATTTTTTGCCGCCGCCGTCGCAACCTGCCAGCATAACTGTCAGCATGACCGCAAGCGTCAGCAGAGATAGCAGTCTTTTTTTCATAGAATCGCCTCCCATATAATGATCTCGCTGATTCTATTGTAAAAGATATACAGAAAAAACACAAGCGCTTTTGTAATTTTTAGTGAATATTCAACGCACGGATGGCGTTGCAGATGGCAATCACCGCCACGCCCACGTCGGCAAACACCGCCGCCCACATGGAAGCCAGCCCAAGAGCCGCCAAAATCAGCACCAGTATTTTTACGCCTATGGCAAACACGATGTTCTGCCATACGATCCGCAAAGTCTTTCTGGCGATCCGGATGGCTGCGGCGATCTTGGACGGTTCGTCGGTCATGATCACCACGTCCGCCGCCTCAATAGCCGCGTCGCTTCCCATGCCGCCCATGGCGATCCCGATGTCGGCACCGGCCAGCACCGGCGCGTCGTTGATGCCGTCTCCCACAAAAAACAGCCTGCCTTTTGGCCCTTTTTCTTTCATGAGCGCATCCATCTTCTGTACTTTTTCATCAGGAAGCAGTTCTGTATAAACCTGGTCTGCTCCCACCTCCGCCGCCACTGCCTCTCCTACCGCTTTGGCGTCCCCGGTAAGCATTACGGTCTTTTTCACTCCCAGCTTTTTCAGCAGGGAAAGGGTCTCCCTGGCATCATCCTTGATCACGTCCGCCACTACCAGACAGCCAAGATACCTGCCTTTTTTCATTACATACACAACCGTCCCCGCTGTCTGGGGCCGCTTTACCTGAATCCCCAGAGAGTTCATCAGCTTTTCATTGCCCGCGGCCACCGGTTCCCCGTCCAGAAGGGCCGAGATCCCATGGCCGGACAGTTCCGTCATTTCAGAGATTCTGGAAAGCGCCGGTTCTTCTTTCCAGGCGCTTTTTACCGCTTTTCCAATGGGATGATCCGAATAAGCCTCGCAGTAAGCCGCCGTTTCCAGAAGCTCCTCTTCCCCGCAGTCCTCCGGCAGCATTTCCACAACCTGAAACTGGCCTTTGGTCAGAGTTCCCGTCTTGTCAAACACGCCGATCTCACTGTAGGCAAGGCTTTCCAGGTAGTTGCTCCCTTTGATCAGCACGCCGCACCGGGATGCGCCTCCAAGCCCGCCGAAAAAGCTCAGGGGAATGGAGATCACCAGCGCGCAGGGACAGGAAATTACCAGGAAAGACAGGGCCCTGTATACCCAGTCGCCCCATGAGGCCCCGGGCACCACAAGCGGCGGGATCACCGCCAGCAGCACTGCCAGCGCCACCACCGCAGGCGTGTAATACCGGGCAAACTTGGTAATAAACTGTTCTGTTCTGGCTTTTTTGTCTCCCTGGCTCTCCACCAGCTTCAGGATCTTTGCCACCGTAGACTGTCCGTATTCTTTTTCTGCCCGGATCTCCAGCACGCCTGTCAGGTTGATGCAGCCGCTGATCACCTGATCTCCCGGGGCAGTCTCTCTTGGAAGAGATTCCCCTGTCAGGGCCTTGGTGTCCAGGTCCGATTCTCCTTTTACCACAACGCCGTCCAGAGGAATCTTCTCCCCCGGCTTTACCAGAAGAATGTCTCCCACAGCCACCTGCTGGGGAGGCACCTGCACAATTTCATTTCCCTGCTTTTTGTTTGCGTACTCGGGCCGGATATCCATCAGCTGGGCAATGGAACGGCGGGACCGGTTCACCGCGTAACTCTGGAACAGTTCTCCCACCTGATAAAAAAGCATCACCGCTACCGCTTCTTCATATTCTCCCACAAAGAACGCGCCCACAGTAGCCACGCCCATCAAAAAGTTTTCATCAAACACCTGGCCGTTCAGGATATTGCGGATGGCTTTGCGGATCACGTCGCCGCCCGCCACAAGATAGGCAAGCAGGTAAAGTATCAGCAGGATGTTGTCGCCCTGCTCCATGTTCCTGAGACCGATGACATGCTCCCCCACAAGCGTTACCGCAAACAAACCTGCGCTGCCCGCAATCCGGTACAGCCTTTTTTTCATCTTCTTTGTCATAACGCCACCTGATCTTCCCGACAGTTAGTCTGCCGCCGTCATTTCCACATCCGGTTCCGTCTTTTTGATGATCTTTTTGGCTTCCTTAACGATTTTTCCAAAATCTTCCTCCGCCGCTTCGATCACCAGCCGCCGGCTCATAAAATTCAGCTGGGCGCTCTTTACCTTATCCAGCTTCGCGATCTTCTCCTCAATGATCCCCGCGCAGTGGGCGCAGTCCAGGTCTTCCAGAATAAATGCTTTTGTCATGTTTTTCTCCTTTCTTTTCCAAAGAGCCCGCAGGAACAGTCCGTTATTCCAGGATATGCTCCATGCCCTGTCCCAATATGGTCACAATATGATCGTCCGCCAGGGAATAAAACACCGTTTTTCCCTCCTTGCGGTTTTTCACAAGCCGCATCTGCTTCAATACCCGAAGCTGATGAGAAATGGCCGACTGGGTCATGTTCAGAGAACTGGCAATGTCGCAGACGCACATTTCCGACCGGAACAGCACGAACAGAATCTTGATCCTGGTGGAATCGCTGAACACCTGAAACAGCTCTGCCAGATCGTAAAGCCGTTCCTCGGAGGGCATCGTCTCGCGGATCTGGGCCACAAATTCCCTGTGATCATGAGGAGCCTCGCAGCGTTCAATCTCTTTTTCCATATCTGGCTCTCCTTTCTTTTTTATGTGAATATATGAATAATTGTTCATATATTCATTATATCATGACATTTGCGTTTGTCAACCGCCAATCTAAAAAAGGTGTTTCAAAACACGAAATTCCTGTTTTGAAACACCCTGTTTTTCCGGAACGCGTCTGTTTTACGCGTCTGTTTTTTTAAGACCCTGCCGTCATGCCTTTCCGGCGTCCTCCAGAAGAGCCTCCAAAAGGGGATCCAGCCAGTCTCCCACAAAGGCTTCCACCGCTCCGCCGTCACAAAGGTCAGCCAGCAGCGGATCCAGCGGAAGCTTTGCGACAGTTTTGATCCCATACTGCTTTGCGATCTCTTCTCCCCTGCCCTTTCCAAATACAGTATGCTGCTCTCCGCAGCTTGGGCAGACATAGTAGGACATGTTTTCTACCAGGCCCAGCACCGGAATGTGCATCTGCTCCGCCATTTTTACCGCTTTTTCCACGATCATGGACACCAGCTGCTGCGGGGACGCCACTACCACAATGCCGTCCACCGGCAGAGACTGAAATACCGTCAGGGGTACATCTCCCGTTCCCGGCGGGCAGTCTACAAACATCAGATCCACGTCGCCCCAGATCACGTCGGACCAGAACTGCGTCACCGCGCCTGAGATCACGGGGCCTCTCCACACGACCGGATCGGTGTCATTGGGAAGCAGCAGATTCAGAGACATCAGTTCAATGCCGGCTCTGCTGGTCACTGGCCAGATTCCCTCCTCATTTCCGCAGGCCTTTTCCGTTACGCCAAACATTCTGGGAATGGATGGTCCGGTTACGTCCGCGTCCAAAATGGCCGTCCGAAGCCCTTTTCTTTTTGCAAGCACCGCAAGCATGGCCGTCACGGAGGATTTCCCTACGCCGCCTTTGCCGCTGATCACCGCGATAACCTTTTTAATATTGGAGTTTGCGTTGGCCGGAACCAAAAAGCTTTCCGGCTTTCTTGACTGGCAGTCCGCACTACAGCTGCCGCAGTCATGGCTGCATGATTCGCTTGTATTCTCGCTCATATTCTTTCTCCTGTCCTCCGGCGTTCTGAATATCTCACGCCATATTTTGCACTGGCACCAGTGTATCACAGACCGGGCCGGTTGAAAAGGGTTTATGAAAAAAATACCTTTGCTGCGCGGATCAGATACTCCGTATCCCGGATCCCCGCCGTTTCATAAGGGGAGTGCATGGCCAGCTGAGGCAGGCCGATATCCACTGTGTTCAGAGCCACTCGGGTATTGGAAAGATTCCCCAGCGTGGAACCGCCCGGCACATCAGAGCGGTTTACAAAGGTTTGTACCGGCACGCCCGCCTCTCTGCACACATCCCGGAACATGGCGGCGGATACCCCGTCTGTGCAGTATTTCTGATTGGCGTTGAACTTGACCACGATCCCGCCGTTTATGACCGGCCGGTTCACCGGATCTGCCTTTTCCTCATAATTTGGATGTACCCCGTGGGCGTTGTCCGCGGAGATCATGAAGCTGTCCGCCAGATTGATCAGGTAATCCTCCTGAGTACAGCCCAGACTGCTGTTCATACGGGTAAGCGTATCATACAGAAATGTAGACGCGGCGCCCTGTTTTGTGCCGCTGCCCACTTCCTCGTTGTCAAATACGCACCAGAGCGCGATGTGCTTCTGTTTTTCCGCCTGCAGAAATCCCTGCAAAGAGCCATAGGCGCATTGAAGGTCATCCAGCCGGCCGCAGGAGATAAATTCCTCATCCGCGCCCCAGATGACGCCTTTCTGCCGGTTGTATAAAAACAGGTCGTGGCCCAGGATCTCCTCCTCTTTGACCCCCGCCGCTTCGGCGATCAGGCTCATAAAAGTACCCTTTGCCTCTATGCTGCCATAAATGGGCAGCATTTCTTTCTGCACGTTGTATTTGTGGCCGTCGTTGGCTTCCCGGTCCATATGGATGGCCAGGTTTACGATCATCACAAGATCTCTGTCCACATTTACCAGCCTGGAACTGTATTTGCCGTTTTCTTTCACAATGATCCGGCCGGCCACAGACAGAGGCCGGTCAAACCAGGGTGCGCACAGCATGCCGCCGTAACGCTCCACATTCAGTTTGATATATTTTTGATCTCCCGCCATTTCAGGGTTTTCCTTGATCTTGAAGCCGGGAGAGTCGCTGTGACTGGCGACAATGCGGTACCCTCCGGTAAGCTTACCGGGAACGGCAAAGGCAATGATGGCGGAACCGTTCCGGATCACAAAATAACGGCCCCCGGGCGCTATGTTCCATTTTTCATTTTCTTTCAGCTGACTGTACCCGTTCTTTTCCAGGATCTGTTTCATCTGATCCACCGCCTGAAAACAGGTGGGGCATTTTTCCAGGAATGACAGCAGCTCCCTGGATGTTTTTTTAAAATCCATAGGAATTCTCCTTTCTCCCGCCCTGGCAGACACGCGGCATTTGCGGGGATTAAGCCGGCGTCTGCTCGGACAGCACTTTCATCGGTCTCTCTTGTCATCTGACAAATCAACCTGACCGCAGACAATGTTATTCGTGTTCCGATGAGCATCTCAGCTTCTTTCGGAGTGATTTTTTCTTGTCAATGTAATAATCCGTTTCCGAGGAGTTGATGATCAAACGAACTGTTACTTTCCCGGATGAAATCTTCCAAATATCCTCTGCGTATATGCCCCATATACGCTTTATTATTGATACGGTATACAAATGGTATTGCAAGGAATTTTTCAAAAATCTCCACCGGTTCACATCATATCGCTGCCCGTTTCTAACATCCGCTTCACTTCCCGATCAAAATCTGATGTTATCGTTTGTGTCTTATTAAACGCATCATATTCTGATTCAGCCTTGGTCCTTGCATCTCTCATGCTGATTCTGCCCTTGTCAGGAAGAATATCATAACGTCGGAAAGCAAGAAACTCGTTGATACTAGCGGCAAACTCCTCCATAGTGAAAGTATTCTCCCGTTCAATCAAGTCTTCAATATAGTCAAAGTAACCTGTCACCATCCGCTCCAGCAGACGGATCTGTTTTTCATTCAGATAATTCTTAGCAATCGAAACATCAGATTTCAGGATGCGGCCATCCGGGGCATGCTTCCAAGTCATAAGTCCCATATTTTCCTTGTCACGGTCGGCATGGGTATAGACAATCTCTGCAGCAGTCTGCCCTGTAATGGCATAGTGGAATTTGTTCTGTATCATTGCATAAAATGCTTTGGTAATTTCGGCATCCTTATCATAATCAATACAGCACTCCGCAAAAGTGTCTGTAACCTGCTGCCAAATGCGACGTTCGCTGGCCCGAATGGAACGAACCCGCTCCAGCAACTCACGAAAATAGTCCTTGCCAAAAGCTGTCTTGCCCTGTTTCAGCCGCTCGTCATCCAGGGCAAACCCTTTTGTCATATATTCTTTTAAGACGCTTGTGGCCCAAATGCGGAAATGTGTTGCACGTTTGGAATTCACACGGTAACCCACAGAAATAATAGCATCCAGATTGTAGAAGTTGGTTTCTCTTGTTTGTGTTTTTCCTTCCATTGCGCCATGCTGAGAGGTTGTTGCAATTTTTGCAACAACCTCTTTTGCATCCAATTCGCCCTCAGAAAATATGTTTTTCAAATGTCTGCTGATGGAGGACTTATCGACCGAAAATAATTCGGCCATTGCATTTTGCGTCAGCCAAATCGTGTCATCTTTAATAACTGCATTTACCATGACATTTTCATCAGCTGCCCGGTACATTAAAAACTCAAACTCCTGGTTCATGCGTCCACCTCAATCTCCGCAATAAACTTTGCTATCTTATCCCGCAATACCTGCTTGCGAGAGACAGTTTTTTCAATTCTGCCCGCTTCAACACTGCCGCCGGTGCTCTTTCTTACCGCCTCAACTGTTCAAACTTCCAAAACTCTCTCTGAATTTCAGTTGGATTTGTTTTGACCATAAATATATCCATGTTTCTTCTATCATTTGTACGTTATATACCGGTTTTCTCTTTCCAGGATAAAGGCCTCCTATAACTCGGGTTTATTATAGAAACCCTTGCATGTCTGTTTTTACTAAAATTTTTTCATAAGCTCAATGGATCTGATTTTCTTATACCTTTTTATATTTACGCCCCTTAGTAACTCCGTTATCCGCCAGCAACCCATCCTCAACAAGACTTCTGAGCAATTCTTTTGTTCTTGTTTCCTTAATTCCCAGAACACCCGCCAAATCACTGGCTTTATACCACACATCAGTATTCATAAATGCCAGGATTGCATCATAATGTGCCTGCGTCTTTTTTGTCACTTTTTTTCTGACGCTTTTTTCTGGCGCTTTTTTTCTGACGCTTTTTTCTGACACTTTTTTTCTGACGCTTTTTTCTGACACTTTTTTCACAAAAGAAAGCGTCAGCACCGTCCTATCCGGATCAAATCTTTCTTCAATGATCGGCTCCTTCCAGCCTTCATCTGCCCAGACATTGAAGATATTCGGCACACCGCTTCCGGCACGTTCCCCGATATTGATAAGGTTAAACATCTTCATAAGTGCCTTGTTTCTCGGATCGGACTCACCGCCGAGACGCATCTGTTTTTTGCCAGTCCTGATATAACCGGGATTTGCCAAAACCAACTTGTCTGCTTCTTTTCTGATCACGACACCGCGCAATCCATGATAATCTGCATGAATCAAACAATTTGCCAACGCTTCACGAAGCGCCTTGTGTACCGGAGTATCGTCAATACGCCCTTTTTAATTCATACAACAACACACGGCTAAGAAGCTTTCTCGGTTCACCCTTAAATTTTTGTCCTATTTTCACTAATCTTTCGTCTATTTTATCCTAATATTATTTACCGTTCAATATCATTCGTTTCATGCAACAGATATATTGTCCGGATTTATTTTAATCCGAAATGTTTTTATTCAAAAACATTCTTTTACGGCATTGTTCAGTATTTTCCATATTAGACACAAATCACTTCTGTTACTTTTATTTTATACTATCGGTAACGATAAATTCTAATATGTCATCAACTGTACATCCAAGCAACCGGCAGATTTTACCAACGCTTTCCATTGAAACAGGCTCTTCTCTACCCATTCTTGCAAGTACATTGGTACTGATTTTTGCTTGTTTTACTAAATCAGTCCGTTTCATTTTCTTATCAATAAGTAATTTCCAAAGTTTATCATAACACACTTGCATATAAAGCCTCCAAAAACTACACAAAAAATAATGATATTTATTGTATCATAAAAAGCCCTTTTTTTCAATTTATTATTTGATAGTTGAAAAAAATATCACGTTTTCGTTATATATCGGGCTTGATTTGATGAATATACAACTATTAAAAATAATTTGACACAGCTTTCTAATGAACTTTCCAAAGTGCATCCTTTTCATAGTGAACAATTATTTTCATTAAAAGATCTTCTATTTACTGCATATGAAACTATAAATCCATATGTGTTCGGGCAGATTGAATCAGCAGAAAATGCCTTTAAAGAAATGTTTTCAGGTTCTATGTCCGCTTTGCGAAACCCTAAAGCACATGATAATCTATCTATAGATCCTGCAGATGCAATGCGCCAAAGGAAGCATTCACAGCCTAAAAAGACTGCCTGACATAAAAAGGCTTCCGGAGCACTCTCCGGAAGCCTTTCTTTACTGCATTTTTGTCTGATTATTCGACAATGGAAGCAACACGACCTGATCCAACTGTTCTACCACCCTCACGGATAGCGAATGTAAGACCCTGCTCCATAGCGATGGGATGAATCAGCTCGATGGTCATCTCTACGTTATCGCCGGGCATACACATCTCTGTTCCCTCGGGAAGCAGGCATACGCCGGTAACGTCTGTTGTTCTGAAGTAGAACTGAGGTCTGTAGTTGTTGAAGAAAGGTGTATGACGGCCACCCTCATCCTTGGTCAGAACGTATACCTGAGCGGTAAACTTGGAATGACACTTGATGGAACCGGGTTTTACAACAACCTGTCCTCTTTCAATATCGGTTCTGTTCACGCCACGAAGAAGCGCGCCGATGTTGTCGCCGGCAACAGCCTCGTCAAGAAGCTTACGGAACATCTCGATACCGGTTACAACGGTCTTTCTGTTCTCTTCCTTGATACCAACGATCTCAACCTCATCATTCAGATGCAGAGTACCACGCTCTACTCTACCGGTCGCAACAGTACCGCGGCCTGTGATGGTGAATACGTCCTCTACAGGCATCAGGAACGGCTGATCTGTTGCACGCTGAGGATCGGGAATGTAGCTGTCAACTGTATCCATCAGCTCCATGATCTTGTCGCCCCACTCGCTTGAAGGATCTTCCAGCGCTTTCAGAGCGGAACCCTGAATGATCGGGCAATCTGTGAACTCATATTCCTCAAGCTGCTCTGTGATCTCCATCTCAACCAGCTCCAGCAGCTCCTCATCGTCTACCATGTCACACTTGTTCATAAATACAACGATGTAGGGAACGCCTACCTGACGGGACAGAAGGATGTGCTCCTTTGTCTGCGCCATTACACCGTCAGTAGCGGCAACAACCAGGATTGCGCCGTCCATCTGAGCAGCGCCGGTGATCATGTTCTTTACATAGTCGGCATGTCCCGGGCAGTCAACGTGTGCGTAATGTCTCTTCTCTGTCTCATACTCAACGTGAGCGGTAGAAATGGTGATACCTCTTTCTCTCTCCTCGGGAGCCTTATCGATGTTGTCAAAGTCTGTAGCAACATTGCCGGCAACTCTCTCAGCCAGTACCTTTGTGATTGCTGCAGTCAGGGTTGTTTTACCATGGTCAACGTGGCCGATGGTCCCAATATTGCAATGCGGTTTTGTTCTTTCAAACTTTGCTTTTGCCATTTTAATGGTCCTCCTTAACTTTCGCCCTCCGGGCTTACTTTTGGTTAATCAGCTATTTTTGATTATATTGCAATCTTTACCATTTTTCAAGTAAAAAAAGCAATATTATGAAAATAATCAGTTACTATTTATTCTTTGCGGAAAGAATCTTTTCCTGCACGGATTTGGGCACCTGCTCGTACTTTTCAAAGAACATGGAATAGTTTCCTCTGCCCTGGGTGCGGGAACGCAGATCTGTGGAATAACCGAACATTTCTGCCAGGGGAACATAGCCGCGGATCATCTTGCCGCCGCCGATATCTTCCATTCCCTCAATACGGCCCCGGCGGGAGTTGATGTCGCCGATGACGTCGCCCATGTAATCCTCCGGAGTGGTTACCTCTACCTTCATAATGGGCTCAAGAAGCACAGCGCCTGCTTTCTGCATTGCTTCCTTAAACGCAAGGGAGCCCGCAATGTGGAACGCCATTTCACTGGAGTCCACCTCATGGTAGGAGCCGTCGTACACCGTAGCATGAATGCCCAGTACCGGGAACCCGGCAAGAATTCCTGCCTTGGCCGCCTCCTCGATACCCTCGCCTACAGCGGGAATATACTCCTTGGGGATGGCGCCGCCCACAACGGTTGAGTCAAACTTAAACAGCTCGTCGCCGTTGGCGTCCATAGGCTCAAAGCGCACTTTACAGTGTCCATACTGGCCGCGGCCGCCGGACTGCTTGGCATACTTGCTGTCCACTTCCACGGCCTTGGTAAAGGTTTCCTTGTAAGCGACCTGAGGCGCGCCCACATTTGCCTCCACCTTAAATTCCCGAAGAAGACGGTCCACGATGATCTCCAGATGGAGCTCGCCCATACCGGCAATAATGGTCTGTCCGGTCTCCGGATCAGTATGAGCCCGGAAAGTAGGATCTTCTTCCGCAAGCTTCGCCAGAGCCTCGCCCATCTTGCCCTGACCTGCTTTGGTCTTGGGCTCGATGGCCAGCTCGATAACCGGCTCGGGGAATTCCATGGATTCCAGGATTACCGGATGCTGCTCGTCGCAGATAGTATCGCCGGTGGTGGTCAGCTTAAAGCCTACCGCCGCGGCAATGTCGCCTGAGTATACTTTATCCAGCTCTGCCCGCTTATTGGCGTGCATCTGCAGGATACGCCCCACACGCTCTTTCTTGCCCTTGGTGGCATTGAGCACATAGGAACCGGCGTTCATGGTGCCGGAATATACACGGAAAAACGCAAGCTTGCCCACAAAAGGATCCGCCATGATCTTAAACGCCAGCGCGGAAAAGGGCTCTTCATCGGAAGAATGTCTCTCCACCTCGTTGCCGTCCATATCCGTGCCTTTGATAGCCGGGATGTCTGTAGGAGCGGGCATATATTCCACAATCGCGTCCAGAAGCTTCTGCACGCCCTTGTTTCTGTACGCGCTGCCGCAGCATACCGGAACAATGGTACATTCGCAGGTGGCCTTTCTCAAAGCGGCCTTCAAAGCGTCTGCGGACGGTTCGTCGCCCTCCAGATACTCCATCATCAGGTCGTCGTCTGTCTCGCAGATCTTTTCGATCATGTCCGTGCGGTACATTTCCGCGTCTTCCTTCATGTCGTCAGGAACGTCGCAGACGGTAATGTCTTCACCCTTGTCGTCATTGTAAATATAAGCCTGCATTTCAAACAGATCAATGATCCCCTTGAAATCATCTTCCTTGCCGATGGGCAGCTGCAGAGGCACTGCGTTTTTGCCCAGACGGGTTTTGATCATTTCCACTGCGTTATAGAAATCTGCGCCCAGAATGTCCATCTTGTTGATAAACGCCATTCTGGGTACGTTGTAGGTGTCTGCCTGACGCCATACGTTTTCTGACTGCGGCTCAACGCCGCCTTTCGCGCAGAACACGCCTACAGCGCCATCCAGTACACGCAGGGAACGCTCGACCTCAACAGTAAAGTCAACGTGTCCCGGAGTATCGATGATGTTGATACGGTGTTCTTCTGCGCCGGGTTTCTTCTTTGTCTTTTCTTCAAGCGTCCAGTGACAGGTGGTTGCTGCGGAAGTAATGGTAATGCCTCTTTCCTGCTCCTGCTCCATCCAGTCCATGGTCGCTGTACCCTCGTGAGTATCACCAATTTTATAATTCACACCGGTATAATAAAGGATACGCTCGGTCAACGTGGTCTTACCCGCGTCGATGTGGGCCATAATACCGATGTTTCTGGTTCTCTCCAACGGATATTCTCTTCCAGCCAACAGATTTTCCTCCTTGATCTTGTAGAAGATACTCCGAATCAAGCACAGCAGCGCGCATACGCTGCGTCACTGACAAGATTAGAATCTGTAGTGTGCAAATGCCTTGTTTGCTTCTGCCATCTTGTGCATGTCTTCTTTTCTCTTCACGGATGCGCCTGTGTTGTTGGCGGCATCCATAATTTCATTTGCCAGTCTCTCAACCATTGTCTTCTCGCCTCTTTTGCGGGAGAACATGGTCATCCAGCGCAGAGCAAGCGCCTGACGTCTGTCAGGTCTTACCTCGATAGGCACCTGGTAGGTGGCGCCGCCGATACGTCTGGCCTTGACTTCCAGAACAGGCATAATGTTGTTCATTGCCTCTTCAAAAACTTCCAGAGCGTCTTTTCCGGTCTTTTCGGCAACCGTTTCAAAAGCGCCGTACACAATCTTCTGGGCGACGCCTTTCTTGCCGTCCAGCATCACATTGTTGATCAGCTTGGTGACCACTTTGTTGTTGTACACGGGATCCGCCAAAACGTCTCTTTTTTGAGTATGTCCTTTTCGTGGCACGATACTTCCCTCCTTAATCATAAAATTAATTCATCGGTACTCACATGTGTCGTTCTACTTGTGTTCGTGCGGTATACGAATCAGGTGTGATAAGAAATACCAGCACTAACCTTTCGTTCTGTTTGTGGTACGACAGGCCCATTAAGCCTTTGGTCTCTTGGCACCATACTTTGAACGTGCCTGTCTTCTCTTTGCTACGCCGGCAGTATCCAGCGTACCTCTGATGATGTGGTATCTCGTACCGGGAAGGTCTTTTACACGGCCGCCGCGGATCAGCACAACGCTATGCTCCTGCAGGTTGTGGCCTTCGCCGGGAATATAGCTTGTCACCTCGATACCGTTAGAGAGACGTACTCTGGCGATCTTACGAAGCGCAGAGTTAGGCTTCTTGGGAGTAGCAGTCTTCACTGCGGTGCAAACACCTCTCTTTTGAGGAGAAGCTGTATCTGTGGCCCTTTTCTTCAGAGAATTGTAGCCCCTCAGCAAAGCGGGAGCCGTGGACTTCTTCACAGACGTTTGTCTTCCCTTTCTCACCAACTGGTTAAATGTAGGCATTCTTTTTCACCTCCTGTAATAGATTCTGATTGACATACGGGAAAAAGCGCATGACAAAAAAGCGCTAAACACGCATGCTAGAACAGTATACTGTATTCTAAAGCGCCTTGTCAAGGCTTATTTGCCTAAGTTTTGCCATTTTTACACATGCGTCGCGATACAGCGGCATCCGCCCCGGATGGTAACGGTCCTTTTTCCCGCGGGCACAAAGAAGCTGTCTCCTTTGCGAAAATCCAGAGTCTTGTCATCAACCGTCACCGTGCCGCTGCCCTCCACCATCAGCAGGGACAAGAAAGAGGCGTCATCCACCTCCAGCACAGCCTTTTCCGCAATATCGCAGCAGACGCTTTCAAAATATTTGCAGCTGGCAAGCCGGCGCCTGTAAAAGCCCGGCTGCCCGGGAACCTCCACGGCCTGATCTCCTCTGATGACCCGGCAGGCGCTTGCCCCGTCCGGATCCAGCACCTGCAGCGCCTTGTCCACATGAAGAGGCCGCTTGTTGCCGTAGCTGTCCCGCCGGTCATAGTCAAATAACCGATAGGTGCAGTTGGAGTTCTGCTGGATCTCGCACAGCAGCACGCCGCCGCACACGGCATGAATGGTGCCTGCGGGGATAAACACCCCGTCTCCCGGCTGAACCGGGATCCTGTGAAGAATTTCCGTCAGCGTGCCCTCCCGGATCCGCCCGGCAACCTCCTCTTTCGTCACCGGCCTTGAAAAACCTCCGTAAACGGCAGCGCCGGGCTTGCAGTCCAGCACAAACCACATTTCATTTTTTCCGTATTCATTTTCGTTTGTAAGGGCGTATTCATCATCCGGATGAACCTGTATGGACAGATCCTCCCTGGCATCCAGAAACTTGACCAGAATGGGAAACCAGGCAAACGTCTGACACTTCCAGCCCCAGGCTTCTCTGCCGATCCGTTCCAGATATTCTCCAAAGAGCATCCCCTGAAACCGGCCTTCCGCCACAATGCTCTGGCCCGCTTCATGGGCAGACAGCTCCCAGCTCTCCGCGATCCGTTCCAGGTCGCTTTCCTTTCCAAACTGTTCCCGCAGCCTGGTTCCGCCCCAGAGATAATCCTTGTAAGCAGGCAGAAGCCTGACAACCGGCTCCGGCGTTTCCCCCGGCGCGGTCTTTTTTTCCTCAAACCGGATGATATCCTCCTCGGTCACGATCTGTCCGATGGCCACCTCGATGATGACCACCTCTTTTTCTGTGGGATTGCTGACTGTATGCGGCATTCCCACCGGCACAAAAATGCTTTCGCTTTTTGTGTATTCCCGCACAACCGGCTCTTTTCCCGCTTCCGGCCAGAGAGAGATCCGGGCGCTTCCCTCCACCACCGACCAGTGCTCGCTGCGGTACAGATGCCGGTGGACGCTGATGGCGCGGCCGGGATAAATGGTCACCTTTTTCACACGGTACCCTTCCGAGACAGAAAGAATCTGGCTCTTTCCGTAAGGCCGGTAGGATACCCGGTTTTCCTCAAAATACCCGCCGTAGGCGTCCCCATGCAGGCGCATGATCTCCTTTAACTGATCCGACGCCCCTTTCTTTCCAATATAAACAGCGTCTTCGGTATTTACGGCAATCATGTCCTCCATGCCGTTTGCCACCACAAGCTTGTCCCGGCACCGGTTGATCACCGTTACGTCCCGGCAGCCGTGCTGGATCACATTGGTGCTGCTTTTGTGGATGGGCGCGTTTTCCAGATCCTCCAGCCTGCCAATGTCCTGCCAGGCAAAGTTTCCCCGGATCACCTTTACCTTTCCGGAATGTTCAAAGACCGCCTTTTCCACCGAAACCATGGGGACAGTCTCCAGCAGTTCCTTTTGCAGCAGGATCTTTCTGCCGGATTTTTTCACGGCAGCCGCCGCTTTTTCGCAAGCCCGGTAAACCTCCGGGCACAATGCCTGAAGTTCCTGAAGAAATGTTCCGGCGGAAAACAGGAAATTCCCGCTGTTCCACAGGTACTGTCCGCTTTCCATATACTGCCGGGCGGTCTGCAGGTCAGGCTTTTCCGTAAAGGAAAGAACTTCCTCTCCCTGATGGCGGATATAACCGTAGCCGGTATGAGGGGACGTTACGGGAATGCCAAAAGCCACCAGGTTGTTTTCCCTGGCAAGAGTCTTGGCCCGCAGTATCGCCTCCTGATACCCCGCCCCTTCCATCAGCGTATCAGAGGAAACAACATAGATCAGCTCCGACGGATTCTCCATCATGCACACCATTCCAATGGCGCCGGCCGTCTTGCGGGGTTCCTGCTCCAGAAAGCTGCGGTAGCGCAGTCCCTGAAAGGCTTTCAGCTGGCCCTCCACAATAAAATCATAGCTTTCATTGGTCACAATGAGAAACTCCTGGCAATAGGGCAGGTTGCGCACAACCGTTTCCTGCAGGAGAGAACGGTTTTCATGGATTTCCATAAACTGCTTGGGATAACTTTTTCTTGAAAGGGGCCACAGCCTATCGCCGCAGCCCCCTGCCAAAATCAGACATTTCATTCTATCACAAAACCTTTTCTTCTGATTACCTGAATCACTTCATCTACATACTGCTCGCACAGCTGCCGGGTGCCGGCTTCCACCATTACCCGCACAAGAGGCTCCGTACCGCTTTCCCGCACAAGGATCCGGCCGTCCTCTCCCAGCTTTTGGGCCACAGCCTCTACGGCCGCCTGTACATCCGGATCTTTCTGTGCCTTTGTCTTATCGGAGACTTTTACATTTTTCAGTACCTGGGGATAAATGGTCAGCCCGGATGTCAGACTGCCCAGGGACTTCTTTTTCTCCAGCATCACTTCCATAATCTTGATGGCTGTCAAAATCCCGTCTCCCGTAGTGGCGTATTTGCTGAAGATGATATGGCCGGACTGCTCCCCGCCGATGCAGTGCTTATTGGTCTGCATATTTTCATACACATATTTATCTCCCACGGCAGTCTTTTCATACTCGATGCCGGCCTCGTCAAGGGCTTTGTAAAGGCCGATATTGGACATGACCGTAGTCACCACCGTGTTGTTGTCCAGTTCTCCCAGCTCTTTCATATAGGAAGCGTACACATACAGGATGCCGTCGCCGGTTACCACGTTGCCGTTCTCGTCCACGCAAAGGCATCTGTCCGCGTCCCCGTCAAAGGCAAAGCCAATGTCCAGCTTTTCCTCTTTTACCAGAAGCTGCAGCGCTTCAATATGGGTGGAACCGCTGTCTTCGTTGATATTGGTGCCGTCAGGCTCATCGTGGATCACATAGGTCTTTGCGCCCAGGGCATTGAACACATTTCTGGCAATGGCGGAGGAGCTGCCGTTGGCGCAGTCCAGGCCCACTCTTACATTTTTGTAGGAGCGCGTGGCCAGGGAGATCAGATATCCCACATAGCGGTTCCGCCCGGCGCTGTAGTCCACCGTCCTGCCAATAAATTCCCTTGTGGCAAGGGGGATTTCCTCAAAGGTGTCGTCTATGTATGCCTCGATCTTTTCGATCACCGATTCCTGAAGCTTTTCTCCGTTATCGTTGATGATCTTGATCCCGTTGTCATAAAAGGGATTGTGGCTTGCGGTGATCATGATGCCGCAGTCAAACCCCTCGGTGCGCACCACATAGGACACGCTGGGGGTGGTGGTCACATGAAGCAGATAAGCGTCCGCTCCGGAGGCGGTGATCCCCGCCACAAGAGAATACTCAAACATATAGCTGCTTCTTCTGGTGTCTTTCCCGATCACGATCTTGCATTTGTGTTCCCTGCCGTAATACCAGCCAAGGAACCTTCCTACCTTAAATGCGTGGGAAACGGTAAGGGTCACGTTTGCCTCTCCGCGAAATCCGTCTGTGCCAAAATATTTACCCATTTTTTTCCTCGTTTTCCTCTGTTTGATTTTTACAGCAAAATTCTTCCGCAATGGCGGCCGCGTTTCTGATCAGACTGATACAGGGTCTTTTTTGATAATATTCCTCTGTGCGTTCTGCCGGTTCGGGACTTTGGCGATCTTTTTTGGAAAGGCCCAGCAGCTCCCTGCAAATGATACTGCCGTGCTGCTGCTCAAACCGGGCCGCCATCTGCTGCACCAGCTGATAATTTTCCTGTTTTGCTTTCCGGTCCGCGCCTACGGTATTGCCGTTTCGCATACCTGCCACCATGGACATGCCGGAAACCGCCCCGCACACCTGGCGCATCCGGCCAAGCCCTCCGCCAAAAGGGCAGGACAGGCGCAGCACCGTATCCCTGTCCATTCCGAAATCCTCGCAAAAGGCTCCCGCTACAGACTGGGAACAGTTATAGCCCTCCCGGAACAGTTCTTCCGCTTTTTCTTCTCTGCTGCTCATAGGTCTTGCGCGTTTCTGCCGCAGCACTTTTTGTATTTTTTGCCGCTTCCGCATGGACAGGGATCATTTCTGCCGATCTTTTTCCCCTTGCGGACAGTGCCGGAGTTTTTCTGATCCCGATACAGCTCTTTTCTGCGCTCCGGGGTCAGCAGGCCGTCCCACTGGGGCAGCTCGTATAGCCACTGGGCCTTGGCCTCCACCATATGCCAGTACAGCTTCTCCGGATCATAGCCCAGATTTACCACCGTGTCTTCCGTCATTTCCTCAATGGGATTTTTTTCTTTTAAACTGTCGTTGATCCCGTCCAAAAAGCCGGTCATCATCATCACGTCTACCTGGTATTTGTCCGCCAGTTCCTTTACGGTGCCGGTCACCACATCGCCGGGCGCTTCCAGGATCTGCTCGTAGATTCCCTGCTCCAGCAGAAAATAATCGTTCCAGAACTTTGCGCTTTCCTGCTGAGATTTTTCAGCGGAATAGGCAGTTTCTCTCCAGTTTTCTAATAATGTCATGTTTTTATCCATCCTTTTGTGGGTTTATTCCAAGATCTTCTTGATCTCTTCCATGAAAGTATTTACATCCTTGAACTCCCGGTAAACAGAAGCAAAACGCACATAGGCCACCGTGTCCACATCTTTCAGCTTATCCATGACGATCTCTCCGATACAGCCGCTGGACAGTTCCTTTTCTTCCATATTGAACAGCTCCGTCTCCACAGAATCAATCATCTCATTGATCTGCTGAGCGGAAATGGGACGTTTGTGGCAGGCGCGCAGGATCCCCGCTTCAATCTTTGACCGGTCGTACTGCTCCCGGTTGTTGTCCTTCTTGATCACGATCAGCGGAATCGTCTCGATCTTCTCATATGTGGTAAACCGCTTGCCGCAGGAATCACAGACTCTCCGCCTGCGAATGGAGCTGTTGTCATCGGCAGGTCTGGAGTCGATCACCTTTGTATTTTCTTCTCCGCAAAATGGACATTTCATCGGGGAACCTCCTTCTTATTTTTTGTTGCTGCACATTTAATAGTATAGTAAAACCGTCTTTTCTTGTCAAATAAATTTCATCCCCGGCGTTTTTACAGCTTGCACTTCGCAAGCACATCCTCCAGGCACACTTCCACCAGAATAATGTCCGGTCCCACCTGTTTGACACACTTCCACGGAATCACATATTCACTGTCCCGGCCAAACAGCCCGCACATCTTTCCGCACTCCGGTACGATCAAAGCCTCCACGCAGCCGGTGCAGGGATCAATCTCCACATCCGCCACATAGCCGATCCTTTTGCAGTCGCAAATATTGACAACCTCTTTTTCCCGCAGCTCACAGATACGCATAAACACCCCTCCCATGACAGTTTATGTCGGGAAGGGTGTTTTGGTTCCTGCAGATCTTATTGAATGCCGGGAAGAGACGGGATGCCGGAAAATCCTTTTTCCAGATCCGCGTCTGTGGGGATATAGTCTGTCATCGCGCCGCTGTTGTAAGACGCGTAAGCCGTCAGATCAAAATAGCCGGTTCCGGTCAGGCCAAAGAGAATGGTCTTGGATTCGCCGGTCTCTTTACACTTCAGCGCTTCGTCAATGGCAACCCGGATGGCGTGAGCGCTCTCCGGCGCAGGCAGCGTTCCCTCTACTTTGGCAAACTGGGTAGCCGCCTCAAATACCGACGTCTGCTCCACTGCCCTTGCCTCATCCAGATAGCCGTCATGATACAGCTGGGAAAGGATCGGACTCATGCCATGATAACGGAGCCCGCCCGCGTGGCTGGGCGAAGGAATATAGGTGGCGCCCAGGGTATACATTTTCGCCAGCGGCGTTACCTTTCCTGTATCGCAGAAATCGTAGGCAAATTTTCCTCTTGTAAGAGAAGGACAGGAGGCGGGTTCTACGGCAATGAAGTAAGGCGCGTTCTTTCCCGCAAGCTTATCCGCCATGAACGGCGCCATCAGGCCGCCCAGATTGGAACCGCCTCCGGCGCAGCCAATGACGATATCCGGATAAGCGTCAACCTTTTCCATGGCAAGCTTGGCCTCCTGGCCAATGATGCTCTGATGAATCAGAACCTGATTGAGCACGCTGCCAAGCACATAACGGTAACCCTCGGTGGTCACCGCCACCTCCACCGCCTCGGAAATCGCCGTTCCAAGGCTTCCTGTGGAATCCGGGAAATCTTTCAGCATCTGCCGGCCTACCTGAGTGGTGTCAGAGGGGGAGGGAATGACGCTTGCCCCGTAGGTCTCCATGACGGTTTTCCGGTAAGGCTTCTGCTCCGCGCTGCACTTTACCATGTAAACCTTACAGTCCAGGCCAAAATAGCCTGTTGCCATAGAAAGGGCGGTTCCCCACTGTCCGGCGCCGGTTTCGGTAGTGACGCCCTTAAGGCCCTGCGCCTTTGCGTAATAGGCCTGGGCAATGGCGCTGTTCAGCTTGTGACTGCCGGAAGTATTGCCCCCCTCATATTTGTAATAGATCTTTGCGGGCGTATCCAGCGCTCTTTCCAGAAAATAAGCCCGGTACAAAGGTGAGGGCCGGTACATTTTGTAAAAATCCAGGATCTCGCCGGGAATGTCAATATAACGGTCTGTGTTGTTCAGCTCCTGTTTGGCAAGCTCTGTACAGAATACCGGACTCAGATCCTCCACCGTCACCGGCTTCAGCGTGGCCGGATTCAAAATGGGACAGTGGTCGGTCTTCATGTCTGCCCGGACATTGTACCATTGTCTGGGGATCTCCGATTCTCCCAGTACGATTTTGTAAAGGTCTTTTCTGCTCATGTGCGTATACGCCTCACTTTCTTTTTGAATGATTTTGATTTTAAAGCAGATGTTGGGATTGGCTTTCGCCCCATCCTCAAACACGCTGCATATTTTTTCCATATATCCTTTCGGCGCTTCCTCTGTCTCCAGGATCACCTGGGTTTTTTCTGAAATGTCCATCACGCAGTCATACAGGGCATCCTGATTTACGCCGTACCAGTCCGGCAGCCCCAGCGTTTCTTTCAGATATTCATGGGCTTTTTTTGCCTCTTTCAGGCAGCTGCCCCGCAATCGGTATCGGATCATAGCGTCTCCTTTTCCATATTCCGGCGCCGGCATTACTCTTTGTCATACAGCAGCGTAAACGTGTTATAGTGATCGCCGGTATAATAGATCTGTCCCCGGTTGGAGTAGATGAGCCGTTCTCCGCCCCGGAAGCTGCCGTCAAAATTGATGTCACACTCATAATACCGCAGGCCTTTTTCTTCCGGAAGCTTTCCCTCCCGGTTTCCAAAGGAGTCGCCGCCAATGCTCTTGCCCGGCGCCACATCCCAGAGATTGCCCTTGCTGCTCACCCAGCCAAGAGCCCTTGCCTCCTCCTTGGTAATGTAATTGGAGGGCAGATGTCCGTAAGTGTGCAGGTACAGGGCTACCTGATCCCGGGCGGTATATTCTCCGTCCTCCGTCACCGCCGTCTGCTGCGTCTGTTTTGGAACCGGGTCTGTGTGATTGTGAGTTTGGCCGCAGCCGGTAAGCGTTCCTGCCAGAAGAGCCAGCACAAGCAGCAGGCCTGTCAAAAGTTTGCGCGTTTTTTTCTGTTTCATAAAAGGATTCTCACTACCTGTCTATTTTACCATATCATACGGTGGATTTCAAGAAAGCCCTTTTGCCCGTTCCCGGTTTTATCCCGCAAAGGGAACCACGTCCTTTACAGCCTCTTTGGCCGTGATCCGCATGTCTCCGTTGTCAATATCCAAAAGGATATACCGGTCGTTGCCCATTCCCAGCTCTTTCATATAAGAAAGCTGACGGTGGCCGTGACGGCTTTGAATCCGCTCCACCAGATCCGCGTGATCTTTCTCCTCCAGCGCGTAGACCAGATCGATGGAGGCCTGGTCTGCCGCCAGAATATCCACGGAAGCGGCAATGCCGATATTGGGCGTCACCACAGGCATGGCGGCGCAGCCCTCGCAGTCGCAGGAGACAGACATATTCCGAAGCACATTTATATAGGTGATCTTTTTGCCAAAATGATCGATCACCGCTTTTGTGGACTCCGTCATGCGCTCCATAAATTCCTCTTTGCCAATGTCCCACATATCATCAGATCCCGGGGTGGTATGGATCATGCCTTTGCCGATCCGTCCATCCGCGCATCCGATTCCCAGATTTTTATTGGAGCCCCCGAAGCCGCCGTTGGTATGCCCTTTGAAGTGGGTCAGGGCCACCAGGGAATCATAGTTTGTAAGATGGGCGCCCACAGACATTTCCGTAAACCACTTGCCGCCTCTTACCGGCAGCATCATCGCCCCGTCTTCATCCAGAATATCCACGGGACAAAAGGTCCAGCCGTTGACCTGCAGCGTCCTGCGGTGCTGACTGGTGGTATAGCGGTCTCCCCGGTAATAGGTATTGGTCTCCACAATGGCGGCATCCGGGATCCGTTTTTCCGTCAGTTCTTTCACCCAGGGCCTTGGAATGATGTTGGGCCCGTTCTGTTCACCGGTATGCAGCTTCACAGCCACCTTTCCGGAAATCTGTCCGCTGACCCGTTCATAGATCCTGCAAAGCCCCGCCGCGCTCAAATCCCGGGTAAAATATACAACCGACTCATTGCCGGTTCGTTCTTCATAGGGTACATACCGTTCTCCTCCCAGGCCGGGAAGTATCTTTTCAGACTGCATCATGTTCTCCTTTCAATCAAATGATAAAATCTGCCCGGAAATACCGTTTCAGTACTTCCGGGCAGCTTCTTACTCTTCAAAGAGCATAACCTCTTCTTCTTCGTTTACCTCTGCCGCGTCTGTATCCAGTTTTACATTGCGGTAGCGCTTCATGCCGGTACCTGCGGGAATCAGTTTTCCGATGATCACATTTTCCTTCAGGCCGATGAGGGCATCTTCCTTGCCCTTGATGGCTGCCTCTGTCAGAACCTTGGTAGTCTCCTGGAAAGACGCCGCGGACAGGAACGAATTGGTAGCCAGCGCTGCCTTGGTAATGCCCAGCATCACCTGCTTGCCTTCCGCGGGCTTCTTGCCCTCCGCTTTCAGGTTTTCATTCATGTCCTCAAAATCCAGAACATCCATCAGCGTTCCGGGAAGCACATCGGAATCACCGTTGCCCTCCACCCGGATCTTTTTCAGCATCTGGCGGACAATCACTTCAATATGCTTGTCGTTGATCTCAACGCCCTGCAGACGGTACACGCGCTGCACTTCCTGCAGCATATAATCCTGAACGGCCCGCACGCCCTTGATCTTTAAAATGTCGTGAGGGTTGATGCTGCCTTCCGTAAGCTCGTCGCCGGCTTCCAGAATATCGCCGTCCTGGACTTTGATACGGGATCCGTAAGGGATCAGATAGGCCTTGGTCTCTCCGGTCTCCTGATCGGTCACGATGATTTCCCGTTTCTTCTTGGTATCGTTAATAGAGGCCACGCCGCCAAACTCCGTGATGATGGCAAGGCCCTTAGGCTTTCTGGCCTCAAACAGCTCCTCCACACGGGGAAGACCCTGGGTAATATCGTCGCCTGCCACACCGCCGGTATGGAAAGTTCTCATAGTCAGCTGCGTACCCGGCTCTCCGATAGACTGGGCGGCAATGATTCCCACTGCCTCGCCTACCTGTACCGGCTCGCCGGTGGCCATATTGGCTCCGTAACACTTGGAGCAGATACCCACATGGGATTTACAGGTCAGCACTGTCCGGATCTTTACTTCCTCAACAGGCTCGCCCTTTTCGTTGACGCCAAAGGCCATTACTTTCGCGGCCCTCCGGGGCGTGATCATGTGATTGCGCTTTACGATCACATTGCCGTCCCGGTCTACAATATCTTCCGCGGCGTAACGTCCGGTGATACGCTCCTGAAGGCTTTCAATCTCTTCTCTGCCTTCCATGAACGCCCGCACCATCATGCCTGGGATCTCATCCTTGCCGGCACAGCAGTCCACCTCGCGGATAATCAGCTCCTGAGACACGTCCACCAGTCTTCTTGTGAGATAACCGGAGTCCGCGGTACGCAGCGCCGTATCGGACAGACCTTTTCTGGCGCCATGGGCGGACATAAAGTATTCCAGAACGTCCAGACCCTCACGGAAATTGGACTTGATGGGCAGCTCAATGGTACGGCCTGTGGTATCCGCCATCAGTCCGCGCATACCCGCAAGCTGCTTGATCTGCTTATCAGAACCACGGGCGCCGGAATCCGCCATCATGTAGATGTTGTTGTACACATCCAGGCCGTCCAGCAGCGCCTTGGTCAGCTTATCGTCTGTTTCTTTCCAGGTTTCCACAACGCTCTTATAGCGTTCTTCCTCTGTGCAGCGGCCCCGCTTGAAGTCCTTGGTAATGGCGTCCACCTGATCCTGAGCCTCTGCCAGAAGCTGCGCCTTGATCTCGGGAACCGTCATGTCGGAAATGGAAACCGTCATGGCTGCCTTTGTGGAATATTTGTAACCCATTGCCTTAATGTCGTCCAGCACCTCGGCGGTACGGGTGGCGCCATGGGTATTGATCACCTTTTCCAGAATCTGCTTTAAGCCTTTCTTGCCCACATGGAAATCCACTTCCAGCTTCAGGTAATCTTCCGGCGTATTCCGCTCTACAAAGCCAAGATCCTGAGGAAGGATCTCATTGAAGATGAAACGGCCTACCGTAGAAGAAATGATCCCGCTGACCTGCTGGCCGTCCGCCAGCGTCTTGGTCACCCGGACATTCACCCGGGAGTGCAGGGTTACCACGTCATTTTCATAAGCCAGAATGGCCTCGTTGGCGTTGCGGAAGCTCTTTCCCTCGCCCTTTGCCCCGGGGCGCTCCTGGGTCAGGTAGTAGATGCCAAGCACCATATCCTGAGACGGCACCGCAACAGGGCCGCCGTCAGAAGGCTTCAGCAGGTTATTGGGCGACAGCAGCAGGAACCGGCACTCGGCCTGGGCCTCCACGGAAAGGGGAAGATGCACGGCCATCTGATCGCCGTCAAAGTCCGCATTGTAGGCAGTACAGACAAGAGGGTGCAGCTTGATGGCCTTGCCCTCTACCAGGATGGGCTCAAACGCCTGGATTCCCAGTCTGTGGAGGGTAGGGGCACGGTTCAGCATCACCGGATGCTCCTTGATCACATCCTCCAGCACATCCCATACTTCCGGCTGCAGTCTTTCCACCATCTTCTTGGCGCTCTTGATATTGTGGGCTGTGCCGTTTGCCACCAGCTCCTTCATTACAAAAGGCTTAAACAGCTCAATAGCCATTTCCTTGGGCAGACCGCACTGGTAAATCTTCAGCTCCGGCCCCACCACGATTACGGAACGTCCGGAATAGTCCACACGTTTGCCCAGCAGATTCTGGCGGAAACGTCCGGATTTTCCTTTCAGCATATCGGAAAGAGACTTCAGCGCCCGGTTGCCCGGCCCTGTTACGGGACGGCCCCGGCGTCCGTTGTCAATAAGGGCGTCCACTGCCTCCTGCAGCATACGCTTTTCATTGCGCACGATGATGTCCGGCGCGCCAAGCTCCAGCAGTCTTTTCAGCCGGTTGTTCCGGTTGATGATCCTCCGGTACAGATCGTTCAGATCGGAGGTGGCAAACCGGCCGCCGTCCAGCTGTACCATGGGACGCAGATCCGGCGGGATCACCGGGATCACGTCCAGGATCATCCACTCCGGCTTGTTGCCGGCGCTGCGGAAAGCTTCCACTACTTCCAGGCGCTTGATGATCCGGGCGCGCTTCTGGCCGGAAGACTCCCGGAGGCCTGTCTGCAGCTCTTCAAATTCCTTTTCCAGGTCGATGTCTTTCAGAAGCTCCTTGATGGCTTCCGCGCCCATCCCCACACGGAAATCATTTCCATAGGCTTCCCGGGCGTCCTGGTATTCCTTTTCTGTCAGCACCTGCTTATACTCCAGCCCGGAATTGGCGGGATCCAATACGATATAATTGGCAAAATACAGCACTTTTTCCAGTGTTCTGGGAGACAGATCCAAAATCAGGCCCATCCGGCTGGGAATCCCCTTGAAATACCAGATATGGGAAACCGGAGCCGCAAGCTCGATATGGCCCATCCGCTCCCGGCGAACGTTTGCCTTGGTCACCTCAACGCCGCATCGGTCACAGACAACCCCTTTGTATCTGATTTTTTTATATTTACCGCAATGACACTCCCAGTCCTTGCTGGGTCCGAAGATCCGCTCGCAGAACAGGCCGTCCTTTTCCGGCTTTAAGGTTCTGTAGTTGATGGTCTCCGGCTTTTTCACCTCGCCCCGGGACCACTCGCGGATTTTTTCCGGAGAAGCCAGTCCGATGCGGATGGATTCAAATGTCATGGGCTGGTAAGCTTCTTTCGTTGCGTTTGTTCCATTTGCTGTTTCCGGCATTTATGACACTCCTTTCAGCTGCGGGCTTTCTACATCAAATCTTCTACATCTGCTGCAATGGTTTCCAGAAGCTGATCTTCATCGGGATCCTCGTCCACAATATCGATCAGTTCTTCGTTTTCGTCAAATTCCTGCTTGGTGAATCCATGCTCCTCATAGGAATCTTCATAGCGGAAGTTCTTGTCTCCCTCAATAATGGAGTTGAGATCGGTCTCGCCATATTCGATGGTCTCCATGATCTCCACTTCCGTTTTGTCCTCCCGGAGCACGCGCACATCCAGTCCAAGAGACTGCAGCTCTTTCAAAAGCACCTTAAAGGACTCGGGAATGCCCGGTTCAGGAATGTTGTTGCCCTTAATGATGGCCTCGTAAGTCTTTACACGGCCGATCACATCGTCCGACTTCACCGTCAGGATCTCCTGCAGGGTATAAGAAGCGCCATAGGCCTCCAGCGCCCAGACCTCCATCTCGCCGAAACGCTGGCCGCCGAACTGGGCTTTGCCGCCCAGCGGCTGCTGGGTAACAAGCGAATAGGGGCCGGTGGAACGGGCATGGATCTTATCGTCTACCAGATGATGCAGCTTCAGGTAGTGCATATGTCCCACGGTGACAGGGCCGTCGAAAAATTCTCCCGTACGGCCGTCACGAAGGCGGACTTTGCCGTCTCTGGAAATGGGCACGCCTTTCCACACCTTCCGGTGTTCCTTATGCTCATCCAGATACTGAAGCACCTCCGGAAGCAGAGACTCTCCGTGCTTTGCGACAAATTCATCCCACTCCAGATTTACATAGTCGTTGGCAAGATCCAGCGTGTCCATAATATCGATCTCGTCGGCGCCGTCAAATACAGGCGTGGCAATGTTGAAGCCCAGCGCCTTTGCCGCCAGGGACAGATGGATCTCCAGTACCTGCCCGATATTCATACGGGACGGCACGCCCAGAGGATTCAGCACGATATCCAGAGGCCGTCCGTTGGGCAGATAGGGCATATCCTCCACAGGCAGTACCCGGGAAACCACACCTTTGTTTCCGTGACGGCCTGCCATCTTATCACCTACGGAGATCTTTCTCTTCTGGGCAATATAGATCCGCACAGCCTGGTTGACACCGGGCGACAGTTCATCCTTATTTTCTCTTGTGAACACCTTGGCGTCCACAACGATTCCATATTCGCCATGAGGCACTTTCAGGGAAGTGTCCCGGACCTCTCTGGCCTTTTCGCCAAAGATGGCCCGCAGCAGACGCTCTTCCGCTGTCAGCTCCGTCTCGCCCTTGGGGGTCACCTTACCTACCAGGATATCTCCCGCGCGAACCTCGGCGCCGATGTGGATGATCCCTCTTTCGTCCAGATGCTTCAGCGCGTCGTCGCCAACGCCGGGAACATCTCTTGTGATCTCCTCGGGGCCAAGCTTGGTATCCCGTGCTTCCGCCTCATATTCCTCAATATGGATGGAAGTATAGACATCGTCCTGCACCAGCTTTTCGCTGAGCAGAACCGCATCTTCATAATTATAGCCCTCCCAGGTCATAAATCCGATCAGCGGATTCTTGCCGAGAGCCATCTCGCCGTTTGACGTTGAAGGGCCGTCAGCAATTACCTGGCCCGCCTCCACATGCTCGTCTTTATCCACAATAGGCTTCTGGTTGTAGCAGTTGCTCTGATTGCTGCGGGCAAACTTGGTAAGATGATACTCGTCTCTTGTGCCGTCCTCGTCGGCGCGGATCACGATCTTGGCGGAAGTGGAGCGCTCCACAACGCCGGCGCGCTTTGCCAGCACGCAGACTCCGGAATCCTCCGCCGCCTTGGTCTCCATACCGGTGCCTACCACAGGCGCCTCGGTGATCATCAGCGGCACAGCCTGACGCTGCATGTTGGAGCCCATCAGCGCACGGTTGGCATCGTCGTTCTCCAGGAAAGGAATCAGGGCCGTCGCAACGGAAAACAGCATCTTGGGAGACACGTCCATATAGTCGATCAAATGCTTGTCATATTCCTGGGTCTCTTCTCTGTAACGGCCGGATATCATTCTGTGAAGGAAATGGCCCTCCTCATCCAGAGGCTCATTTGCCTGCGCCACATGGTAATTGTCTTCCTCATCGGCAGTCATATAGACTACCTCGTCTGTGACTACCGGATTGGTGGGATCTGTCTGATCCACCTTGCGGTAGGGAGCCTCCACAAACCCGTACTCGTTGATGCGGGCATAGGTAGCCAGGGAATTGATCAGACCAATGTTGGGACCTTCAGGAGTCTCAATAGGACACATCCGCCCGTAATGGGAATAGTGCACATCACGAACCTCAAAACCGGCCCGGTCTCTTGACAGGCCGCCGGGGCCCAGAGCAGACAGACGGCGCTTGTGGGTCAGCTCGCCCAGCGGGTTATTCTGATCCATAAACTGGGACAGCTGGGAAGATCCGAAAAACTCTTTCACCGCTGCCGTCACAGGTTTGATATTGATCAGCGTCTGAGGAGAGATCACTTCCATATCCTGAGTGGTCATACGCTCTCTCACCACGCGCTCCAGACGGGACAGACCGATCCGGTACTGGTTCTGCAGAAGCTCTCCCACAGAACGGATCCGGCGGTTGCCCAGATGATCGATATCATCGTCGCTGCCAATGCCGTACTCCAGGTGCATATTATAGTTGATGGAAGCAAAAATATCTTCTTTTGTAATGTGCTTGGGGATCAGCTCATGGACGCGGAGAGAAACCGCTTCCAGTATGGCAGCCGTGTCGTCGCCGCACTCATCCAGGATCTCTTTCAGCACAGGATAATATACATACTCTGTGGCGCCGGCTTTTCTTGCCTCTTCCCGGCTCACGTTCACAAATTTGGTGATGTCCACCATACAGTTGGAGATCACCTTTACGTTCCGCTCTTCAGCCTGGATCATCACGGAAAAGATGGCCGCGTTCTGGATCTGGTCGGCCTGTTCTCTTGTAAGCTTCGTACCTGCTTCTGCAATGATCTCTCCGGTGGAAGTGTCTACCGCGTCCTCTGCCAGCACATGACCGGCGATCCGGTTGCGGAACATCAGTTTTTTATTGAATTTATAGCGCCCTACCTTGGCAAGGTCATAGCGCTTGGGATCGAAAAACATGCTGTTGATCAGACCCTCCGCGCTTTCCACTGTCAGAGGCTCTCCGGGACGGATCTTTTTGTAAAGCTCCAGAAGCCCTTCCTCATAGTTTGTGGAAACGTCCTTTCCAAAGCTGGCAAGCAGCTTGGGCTCCTCCCCGAACAGATCCAGGATCTGCTGGTTGGAACCTACGCCAAGGGCACGGATCAGCACGGTAATGGGCACTTTTCTTGTCCGGTCAACACGGACATAAAAAACATCGTTAGAGTCCGTTTCATACTCTAACCATGCTCCACGATTTGGAATGACGGTGGCGGAATACAATGTTTTGCCCACTTTGTCATGGGCGATGGCATAGTAAATGCCCGGAGAACGCACCAGCTGGCTTACGATCACGCGCTCCGCGCCGTTGATCACAAAGGTGCCTGTCTCCGTCATCAGAGGCAGATCTCCCATGAAAATATCATGTTCATTGATCTCGTCGTTTTCCTTGTTATAAAGACGGACTTTCACCTTCAGGGGAGCCGCATAGGTAGCATCGCGTTCTTTGCATTCCTCGATGGTGTATTTCGTATCCTCTTTGCATAAAACGAAATCCACAAATTCCAGACTCAGCTGACCGCTGTAATCCGAAATCGGAGAAATATCCGCAAATACTTCTTTCAGGCCTTCGTCCAGGAACCATTGATAGGAGTCTTTCTGCACTTCGATCAGGTTGGGCATTTCCAGAACTTCTTTTTGCCTTGCATAGCTCATGCGGGAGCCTCTTCCGGCCGGTACCGGCTTAATTCTGTTCTTCTCCATAGGGTGTTCCACCTCTCGTCATACTTTCTTCCCCGGATTTTGGGGATAGCTATCCATAATAGTGCACCCTACATAGTAACATAAGCTTTTTTTTTTGTCAATCCGGTATTTTTCAAAAATACCAAACAATTTTTTCAGAGTAACGCTTCCGGATACCGCCGCTGCCCGCTACCGGATCTGTCCTTCCCCGTTGATCAGATACTTGATGGTGGTCAGCTCTTTCAGACCCATAGGCCCTCTGGCATGAAGCTTCTGGGTAGAGATGCCGATCTCCGCTCCCAGCCCGAACTCCTCTCCGTCCGTAAACCGGGTGGAGCAGTTCACATAGACTGCCGCCGCGTCAATATACTTCTGGAAAGCCTCCGCATTGCAAAGATCCTTTGTAACGATACACTCCGAATGGCCTGTGGAATACTGGCTGATATGAGCAATGGCCTCTTCCAGGCTGTCCACTACCCGAACCGCCAGAATGTAATCCAGAAATTCTGTCGCGTAATCCTCCTTGGTGGCAGCGACCACACAGTCTCCCAGAATCTCCCTGGTAACGGGACAGCCCCGAAGCTCCACCTGGTGAGCGTCCAGCCGTTCTTTCATCATGGGCAGGAAAGTCTTTGCCACGTCACGGTGTACCAGACAGGTTTCAAGAGCGTTGCATACGCTGGGCCGCTGGGTCTTTCCGTTGTCCAGAATCTCCACGGCCATATTCAGATCCGCGGAGGCGTCCACAAACAGGTGACAGTTTCCCGTACCGGTTTCAATCACCGGCACCGTAGCGTTCTGCACCACCGCCCTGATCAGGCCCGCGCCTCCTCTGGGAATCAGCAGATCCAGAAATCCGTTTGCTTTCATCATCATCAGGGATGTTTCCCGGGAGGTATCCTGTACAAGCTGGATACAGTCTTCCGGAAATCCGGCCTGCCGGATCGCCTTTCTCATAAGCTCTGCCAGGCACCGATTTGAATGGAAAGCTTCCTTGCCGCCCCGCAGGATTACCCCGTTGCCGCTTTTAAAGCAAAGGGCCGCCGCGTCCACCGTCACATTGGGACGGGCTTCATAGATGATCCCCACAACACCCATAGGCACCCGCACCTTTGTGATCCGCATGCCGTTCGGACAGACATGTCCGCCTTCCACAGTCCCTACCGGATCCTCCAGCGCCGCCAGTTTTTCGCAGGCTCCGGCCATGGAGCGGATCCGCTCTTTTGTCAGCAGCAGCCGGTCCTGCATGGACTGAGACATGCCGTTTGCCTTTGCCTGTTCCAGATCTTTCCCGTTTTCTCCAAGGATCTGTTCTGTATTGTCCAGAAGCATCTGAGAAATTGCCAAAAGTGCTTTGTTCTTTTCCGCTGTTCCCGCCGTGGCCAGGCTGGTCTTTGCCGCCTTTGCCCGAACGCCCATTTCTTCTATCAGATTCATTTTCCTTTTCCTTTCTGCCTGCCGTCAGGCCTCTTTCCCGTCAAGGCGCTTGCTTGCCACAAATATGGTACCGATGGGCTTGTTGTCCAGCAGATCGTAAAGCTTGGCGGGATCATTCCCGCTCATGATCACGGTGTCGATGCCCTGCTCTCCTGCAAGCTCCGCCGCATGGATCTTGGTCCGCATGCCGCCGGTTCCAAAAGCGGTTCCGGCGCCCCCCGCGCTTTTCTTTACCGATTTGTCGATCTTTTCCACAATGGGAATCAGCCTGGCGTCCTCAAACTGGTGGGGATCCCGGTCGTAAAATCCCTCAATGTCCGACATCATCACAAGCAGATCCGCTTGGGCGATCACCGCTACCATTGCCGCCAGAGAATCGTTTTCTCCTACTTTCAGTTCCAGTTCGTCAATGGCAACTGTATCATTTTCATTGACGATGGGAATCACGCCCTGGGCCAGAAGCCGTTTAATGGCTTTTTCCACATTCACCCGGCGATCCTCCAGCAGGATATATTTGGTAAGCAGCACCTGAGCCACCGTGATACTGTACTCCGAAAACTGCTTGTCATACATGTACATCAGCTCGCACTGCCCCACCGCGGCGCAGGCCTGTTTTGTCGGCGTATCCTCCGGCCGCTCCACCAGTCCCAGCTTTGCCATGCCAAGGCCTACCGAGCCGCTGGATACCAAAATGATCTCTTTTCCGGAATTCTGCAGATCCGCCAGCGTTTTTACAAGCGCTTCCACCCGGCGGATGTTCAGTCTTCCGGTGCCGTGGGTCAGGGTGGAGGTGCCCACTTTTACTACAATCCGTTTTTTATCTTTCAGATCAATCATAAATGATTCGTTCCTTTCTTTTGTATGCCGGATCCCGGTTTCCCGGGTCGTCCAAAGAAGTACATTCATTATAACAGTTTTATCCCAAAAAGCAATTCCTTTTCTTTTTAAGAATATTTCGGAAGATCTTTTACGGAAGATAAATGAAAAACGATAAAGAGAGCGTTTCAAAACAATCGCCTGTTTTGAGCGCTCTTTTTTTATGCCTCTCTCCTGCCAAACCCGCCAAAAACGCCGGTTTTCCAAACCGCAATATTATAAGAAAGGAAGAGAAGCTATGAGAAATTCAAATTGGCTGAGTAATTTGGCCAAAAAGACGATGGCTATTGTGCTGTCTGTCGCCATGATCATTCCCACCTCTCTTGGGAATCTGGGCGTAATTGCCATGGCTGATGGTGAACCCGCGGCAACAACCACCCGTACAACCATCACTTTCGACAGTGACGACGGCATCGTAAATCTGAATCAGGATCTCAACAATGCAAAGCGCAAGGCAGACACGGTCATCAACAAAGATACCGGCGCCAAAGGCGGCATTCTTGCTCTTGGTTCAAGAAAGAATCATCTGGAAGGCGCGGGCGTAGAGCTTGCCAATCCTTTTGCAGGTAAGACAGAACTTCAGCAGAGCATCGCTGACGGTCTTGCAAATGCCAAGGCGGCCCTTACCTACAGCGGCACTGACATGTCAGCGATTCTGAACAAAGACGGCACAGGTCTGAAGACGGACATGAAAGATGATGCGGCGATAGACAATCCTGACACACAGATCGCCAAATCAGAAGCGGAAAAGATCACGCCCATGTATCCGGAATACACCAACGGCGTTGCTGCAAGCGTTTGGGTAAAGATCCCCAAGGGAAATCCCAACGGCGCCGACAAGACCACGCCTCTGTTTGTGTTCAGCAACTCTGAGGTTGAGGAAGGCGAAGTTTACGAAGCCGGCGCGCTGACAGTCAGCGTTACCGGTCAGGTAGATTTCCAGCAGGGAACCAGAGACGGCGACTTCAGGAGAAACGCCATGGTATGGAATTGCGACAGCCAGGGCAACGATCCGGTTTCCAAGGCAGGCGAATGGGTGCTGGTTACCGTAGCTATCGAAAACGACAACGTACAGGTCTACTTTGATGGAACAGCGGCAACCATGTCAGTGGCCAGCAACTTTGCAGTTGGCAAGAGCTCCGGCAAGAACTTCAACACCGGTTTCCACCTGGGAACAATTGAAAATCTGAGCCAGTACTCAGATCTTCTGTACAACTACAAGGATGTGTTCAAGAACCTGACCGCAGATGAGCTTGCGGCTGTAAAGACGGCAAAATCCACTGCATCAGTAACCGATTACAGCAAATTTACATTTGCAAGAGCAAACTGCGTTACCATGATCGATTGGCTGACCGATGAAAACACCACTCTGTACGCAGGCGGCCTTCCTTATGACATTCGGATCAACTATCAGCAGGCCGCCAACAACGGACAGCAGAATCGCGGCGCTTACGGCGGACAGGGCAGTGCTTACCAGAGTACTGTAGACAGCAAATGGTACAACTACATTGCCGACAAAAACAAAGGTATCCAGATGGACAACTTTGTGTTTGATTATGTAACTGACGGCACAAAGGAAATTTCCGCAGTTGCTGCTGAAATTGCCGCGGATACACTGAAAAATGACGCGCATGTGGCACCGGAAAACAACGGGAATATTGATTTTGAAACAGAGGACAATATCCTCAACATGAACCAGGATCTCAACCATGCAAAGACAGAAGAGATCGTTGTGAACAAAGACGCCGGCACAAAGAGTACCGTTCTGACTCTCGGCAAAGTAAAGAATCATCTGGAAGGCGCAGGCGTAGAGCTTGCCAATCCATTCGCGGGAGCGACAGATCTTCCTGAGAGCATTGCCGATGGTCTTGCAAATGCCAGTGCGGCCCTTACATACAGCGGCGATGACTTTGCAACAATCCTGAACAAAGACGGCACAGGTCTGAAGACGGACATGAAAGATGACGGCAAGGTAGAAGATCCTACCACACAGATCGCCAAATCAGAAGCCGCAAAGATCACGCCTATGTATCCCAAGTATAACAACGGTGTGACCGCAAGCGTTTGGGTAAAGATCCCCAAGGGAAATCCCAACGGCGCCGACAAGACCACGCCTCTGTTTGTGTTCAGCAACTCTGAGGTTGAGGAAGGCGAAGTTTATGAGGCCGGCGCTCTGACAGTCAGCGTTACCGGTCAGGTAGATTTCCAGCAGGGAACCAGAGACGGCGACTACAAGAGAAACGCCATGGTATGGAACTGCGACGGCCAGGGCAACGATCCGGTTTCCAAGGCAGGCGAATGGGTGCTGGTTACCGTAGCCATTAAAAATGACGGCGTACAGGTTTACTTTGACGGACAGGCAGCAACCATGTCAGTGGCCAGCAACTTTGCGGCTGGCAAGAGCTCCGGCAAGAACTTCAACACCGGTTTCCACCTGGGAACAATTGGAAATCTGAGCGAGTACTCAGATCTTCTGTACAACTACAAGGATGTGTTCAAGAACCTGACCGCAGACGAGCTTGCGGCTGTAAAGGCGGCAAAATCTTCTTCAGCAGTAACCGATTACAGCAAGTTTACATTTGCAAGAGCAAACTGCGTTACCATGATCAACTGGCTGACCGATGAAAACACTACACTGTACGCAGGCGGCCTTCCTTATGACATTCGGATCAACTATCAGCAGGCCTCCAACAACGGACAGCAGAATTCCGGCGCTTACGGCGGAAAAGGCGTTGCTTACCAGAGTACCGCAGACAGCAAGTGGTACAACGACATTGCCGACAGAAACAATGGTATTCAGATGGATAACTTTGTATTTGGTTCTGTACTGGGCAGCAGCCAGAGCGTTACTGATGCAGCAGCTGCCGCGGCAACAGAGATCCTTGCAAAAGATCCTCATAAGGCAGCCGATGTTTCTGAGCACAAGGCCGGCCGGATCGACTTTGAACTTGGCGACGGCGGTCTGCTGACCGAAGACGCAAGCATCAAGACGATCCAGACACAAAAAGACGGCGCTCCCAACAACGTGCTGGAAGTGACCAAACCGGTTCAGCTGACCAACATGCTTGCCGGCAAGACAGACATCCGTCAGTCACTGGCCGATGCCCTGTCAGGCGGATTTATCGGCAAAACAACCGCGCTGGAGGATATTCTGCTTGCTCCCGCAGCGGCGATTTACTACGACTACGGCGATGTTGACAAAGACGCGGACGTAGATGTAGACGACGCTCTCGCGATTATGAAGCATCTTGTAAAGATTACAGAGATCAAGGATCAGACAGGTCTTAAGCTGGCAGCTGTTTCCGGCGACCACACTGGCGAGATTCAGATTGCGGACGCGATTCAGGTACTGAAGATCGTTGTTTCTCTGGAAGAGAAAGAAGCTTCTGCGGAAGTAAGAGTAGCTGAGAGAAAAGCCTATGAAATGAAGGATTATGACACAATTGGCAGAAGAGGCATCAAGGGCCTGGAAAGCTACCCGACAGTAGATTACAGCAACGGCGCCGTATTGAGCGCATGGGTACAGGTACCTGCCGACGCTACCAATCTGACACCACTGTTTGTATTCCAGAAAGACAACAGTGAAGAGCAGGATATGAGCGAGACCGGATATCTGGCAGTTATGGCAAACGGCAACGTTCTGTTCGTGGGCGGCAGCAACAACAGCGGCGACTACAGATCCGCAAGAAATAAATGGGGCTGGATCAACACAAGCGGCAAGTCCCCTCTGGATAAGAAGGGTGAATGGGTATATATTACCGTAGGCATTCAGAACAACGGCGTAAGCGTATACTTCAACGGCGAAAAAGCTGAGCTGAAAGATGATATGTACTCTGGCGGATCAGGTTCCAAGAACTTCAACGCGGGCTTCAAGACCGCTGACTTTGACGCGGCAAACGACGGCGATATCTGGAACAGCTTCAAGAACGTGCTGAAGAACTTCAGCAATGATGAGATTGCTGGATTTGTAAAAGCGGATACTACAGAAAAAGCGTCTAATGACCAGTATGTATTTGGCAATTATGGCGTTGATACCCCTGGATGTGAACTGCTGATCGACTGGCTGACCGCATCAGAGACTACTCTGTACGCAGGCGGAACCGAGAAGACCGCTTTCAACCTGACATGGCAGTTTGGCGGCGACGACACCTACTATCTGCAGAACTTCAACGGACAGTATGTGGAGAAAGACGCTGCAGGAAATGAAATTGAAGCCGCAAAGGGCGTTCTCATTGACGATGTAACCGTCACAGGCGCAAAAGACTTCAGCAGTCTGGAAGTAGAAAAGATGTACAGCAGCGCTGACAAGCATGAAAATGTGGCAGCACAGTAAAGATCGCTGACTGACAGACAAAAGTTACATTACCTGGTGCCTCACCCGTTTTGGGTGGGGCGCCTTTTTTGATGAAAAAAATTCATCAGCTCAGCCCATAACAGCGCCGGGCGGATCGGCTTTTACATAAGTCTGGCCGGTTTTCTCTAAATAGTAGATGGTTCGCACCAGTTTTTTGGCGGCGTGGGATATGGCCACATTATAGGGCTTTCCCTCCGCCCGTTTTTTTGCCAGGTAGGCGGAAAAAACAGGATCCCACTGACAGACATATCTGGTGGAGTTGTACAGGGCGTACCGCAGATAACGGGATCCTCGCTTTTCCATGTGAGAATGGGTGGATTCCAGCTGTCCGGACTGGTAAGTGGAGGGGGACATGCCCGCATAGGCCAGTATTTTGTCGGGAGAGTCAAACCGGTTAAAATCACCAATCTCCGCTATGATCATAGCGCCCATTCGATAGTTGATTCCGGGGATGCTGAGGATCGGCGAGTTGATCTCTTTCATTCTGGCGCGGATCTCCGCCTCGATCTCGCTGATCTCGGCGCTCAGCTCCTGGATCAGACGGATGGTGTGTTTCAGCTCCAGTGATTTTGCAGGCAGCCGGGAGCCAATGGAATTTCTTGCCGCTTCCCGAAACAGGATTGCCGTGTCTTTTCCGTAACGGCCTTTGGAAGCATCCGTCAGCAGGTTGGTCAGTCTTGTAAGATGGGCGGCCGCTACGGCAAAAGCCCCCGGAAATTCAGAAAGCAGCGCGTAAACAGAAGCCATGTGAAGCGTGGGCACCAGCTTGTCCAGCTCCGGAAACAGGATGTTTACAAGCCGGGAAACCGAAATCTTCAGTTTTGCCCGTTCCTTTACCTTGTCAAACCGGTAGCGGGTCAGCGACTTCAGCTCTTCGTTCTGATGGGAGCTTTCGGAGTAGGATTTCAGGTCTACATCGGACATGAGCATGGCGGCAATGGTATGGGCGTCTACCTTGTCGGTCTTTGTTTTTCGGAGGCTCAGGCTTTTTCGGTAAAGATTGGTGTGCAGCGGATTGATCACATAAGTGGGGCATCCCTTATCCAGAAGAAATCCTAGAAGATTGTAACAGTAATGTCCGGTAGCCTCCAGCCCTACTTTCACCTGAGTCAGGTCCTCATTTACGGACAAGATCTTATGAAACAGCTCATAAAACCCTTCCCGGTTGTTTGGAATTGTAAAAACTCCCTCGACTTCTTCTCCGTCCTGATCGATGATCGCACAGTCATGCTTGTCCTTGGCAACGTCGATTCCAACATAGATCATAGCAACTCTCCTTTCCCATTTCATAAAGAAACTGCGGTTGTAGCCTTTCTTAAACCATCGGGTGGTAGGAAGAGTAGAACAATCCGCAGTATCTGTATCACATATCATTTCTTCAACTTTTCCGGATGCCCCGCTGCGCGAGGCCCCGGCCTGTTGTGTTCATTATTATATCACGATTGCTCAAAAAACTGCAATAATGTCAAAAATTCAAAAAAAAGATGCCTGCAATGGTTGAACCATTACAGGCATCTCCGGTGATCAGGATTTCATCCTGTTCATTCTTATTTTGCGGTATATGCTTCTTTTTGAGCAAGACCTACTACGATCTTCAGAACTGTGATCGCATCCGCAACTTCTACCTTGCTGTTGTGGTCTGCGTCCGCAAAAGCAAGAGCGTCTGCGTCAAGCGTATCAAGCCGTACAATATGTCTCAGAATTGCAACAGCGTCTTCCACTGCCACTTCGCCGTCCTGATCCACATCGCCGTAATATGTCTGAGAAGTTTCTTCTTCCTTAATAATCACTTCTACAGTTGCATTGGCGATCTGGTCTTTCCAGGCGTCTTCATATGCCTTTGCGCATCCTGCGGGTACATAAACAGTCAGGTCTGTGTCACGAGCGTCAAACTGGAACTGCTCTGCCGCGTTGCCGCCAAATGTAGGAGGAGTCTGGCTCTTCAGGTAGATTTCTGTCAGGCTGTTTGCCTTCTGGAATGCTTTGTCACCAATGTTGGTCAGTTCTCCAAGGACTGTGATCTTCTGCAGGTTCGGGCACTTGCAGAATACCATCTT